>NZ_JBKBQX010000004.1:0-48074 GCF_046292505.1 Tepidimonas sp.
GTCTTGCCATGGTCCACGTGACCAATCGTGCCCACGTTGACGTGCGGCTTGGTCCGCTCGAATTTTTCCTTTGCCATTGCAGTTTCCTTGCATCAAAGAACAGCGCCCGTGCGGGTTTAACGTCTGGGGCACGGTCCCGCCACGGGCAGCGGGACCTCCCCCTGGAGCGGGGTGCCCAAGACCAAAGGGGTGGCTTACTTCGCGCGCGCGGCGATAATGGCTTCCTGCACGTTGCGCGGGGCTTCGCTGTAGTGCTTGAATTCCATCGTGTAGGTCGCGCGGCCCTGCGACATGGAGCGCAGCGTGGTGGAGTAGCCGAACATCTCGGACAGCGGCACCTCGGCCTTGATGACCTTGCCACCGCCGGGCAGGTCGTCCATGCCCTGCACCATGCCGCGGCGGGACGACAGGTCGCCCATCACGTTGCCGGCGTATTCCTCCGGCGTCTCGACTTCCACGGCCATCATCGGCTCGAGGATGACGGGCTGGGCCTTCTTGCAGCCTTCCTTGAAGCCGAAGATGGCGGCCATCTTGAACGCCTGTTCGGACGAGTCCACCTCGTGGTACGAACCGAAGTGCAGCGTGACCTTGACGTCGACGACCGGGTACCCGGCCAGCACGCCGGTCTGCAGCGCCTCTTCGACACCCTTTTGCACCGCCGGGATGTACTCGCGCGGCACCACGCCGCCCTTGATGGCGTCGATGAACTCGAAGCCCTTGCCCGGCTCGTTCGGTTCGATCTTGAAGACGACGTGACCGTACTGGCCCTTACCGCCCGACTGGCGCACGAACTTGCCTTCGGCCTCGTCCACCGAACCACGGATGGTTTCGCGGTAGGCGACCTGGGGCTTGCCGACGTTGGCCTCGACGCCGAACTCGCGCTTCATGCGGTCGACGATGATCTCCAGGTGCAGCTCGCCCATGCCGGCGATGATGGTCTGGCCGGATTCTTCGTCGGTGTAGACGCGCAGCGACGGGTCTTCGGCGGCCAGGCGCGACAGCGCGATGCCCATCTTCTCCTGGTCGGCCTTGGCCTTGGGCTCGACCGCCTGCCGGATCACCGGCTCGGGGAACACCATGCGCTCCAGCACGATCGGGGCGGCCGGGTCGCACAGGGTTTCACCGGTGGTGACTTCCTTGAGGCCCACGCAGGCGGCGATGTCGCCGGCGCGGATTTCTTCGATCTCCTGGCGGTTGTTGGCGTGCATCTGCACGATGCGGCCGATGCGTTCCTTCTTGCCCTTGACCGAGTTGAGCACCGTATCGCCCTTGCGCAGCACGCCCGAGTACACGCGCACGAAGGTGAGCTGGCCCACGAACGGGTCGCTCATCAGCTTGAACGCCAGGGCAGAGAGCTTTTCTTCGTCGCTGGCCTGACGGGAGGCGGGCTGCTCGTTGTCGTCGGTGCCGGCCACCGGCGGAATGTCCACCGGCGAGGGCAGGAACTGGATGACCGCATCCAGCATGCGCTGCACGCCCTTGTTCTTGAAGGCGGTGCCGCACAGCATGGGCTGGATTTCCACCGCGATGGTGCGCTGGCGCAGGCCGGCGATGATCTCGTCCTCGGTCAGCTCACCGGTCTCGAGGTACTTGTTCATCAGCTCTTCGCTGGCCTCGGCCGCGGCCTCGACCATCTTTTCGCGCCATTCGTTGGCCTGGTCGACCAGCTCGGCCGGGATCTCGCGGTACTCGAACTTCATGCCCTGGGAGGCCTCGTCCCAGATGATGGCCTTCATCTTGATGAGGTCCACCACACCCTGGAAGTTGTCCTCGGCGCCGATGGGGATGACGATGGGCACCGGGTTGGCCTTCAGGCGCAGCTTCATCTGCTCATAGACCTTGAAGAAGTTGGCGCCGGTGCGGTCCATCTTGTTGACGAAGGCCAGACGGGGCACCTTGTATTTGTTGGCCTGGCGCCAGACGGTCTCGGACTGGGGCTGCACGCCACCGACCGCGCAGTACACCATGCAGGCGCCGTCGAGCACGCGCATGGAGCGCTCCACCTCGATGGTGAAGTCCACGTGGCCCGGGGTGTCGATGATGTTGAAGCGGTGCTCGGGGTAGTTGAGGTCCATGCCGCGCCAATAGCAGGTGGTCGCGGCGGACGTGATGGTGATGCCGCGCTCTTGCTCCTGCTCCATCCAGTCCATGGTGGCAGCGCCGTCGTGCACCTCACCGAGCTTGTGGTTCACGCCGGTGTAGAACAGAATGCGCTCGGTCGTGGTGGTCTTGCCGGCATCGATGTGCGCCGAAATGCCGATGTTGCGGTAACGCTCGATGGGCGTGGTACGTGCCATGAGAAAACTCCGATTTTGGATGGGCGAAGCCCGCCGACCTCGTGCAGTGCGGTGGCGGGCTTGGGGTTGAGGTCGCGGCCTGGCGCTCGGACGGCGTCAGAAGCGGAAGTGGCTGAACGCCTTGTTGGCCTCGGCCATGCGGTGGACCTCGTCGCGCTTCTTCATGGCGCCGCCACGGCCTTCGGTGGCCTCGATCAGTTCGTTGGCCAGACGCAGGGCCATCGACTTTTCGCTGCGCTTGCGCGCGGCCTGCTTGACCCAGCGCATGGCCAGGGCCTGGCGGCGCACCGGGCGCACTTCGACCGGCACCTGGTAGTTGGCGCCACCGACGCGACGGGACTTGACCTCGACGAGGGGCTTGACATTGTTGAGCGCGGTCGAGAAGACCTCCAGCGGGTCTTTGCCGGTCTTCTTCTCGATGTGCTCGAGCGCGCCATAGACGATGCGCTCGGCGACCGCCTTCTTGCCGCTCTCCATGACGACGTTCATGAACTTGGAGAGCTCGACATTGCCGAACTTGGGATCCGGCAGGATTTCGCGTTTAGGGACTTCGCGACGACGTGGCATGGTTTGTTCCTTTTTGCTTCAGTTGGCACCCAGGTGCCCCGAGGGCCATCGGGACCCTCACTTACTCGACCACCGGCACCCCTACGGCTGCTGCGGTCACACTGCCGGAGGCCCGCCAGCCAGGCATTCCGACACCGAGGCGTGACAGCCGCATGACGGCCGCGCACGCGCGACATGCACCGATCAGGCCTTCTTGGGCCGCTTGGCGCCGTACTTGGAGCGGGCTTGCTTGCGGTCCTTGACGCCCTGCAGGTCCAGCGAGCCGCGCACGATGTGGTAGCGCACGCCGGGCAAGTCCTTCACACGGCCGCCGCGCACGAGCACCACCGAGTGCTCTTGCAGGTTGTGGCCTTCACCGCCGATGTACGAGATGACCTCGAAGCCGTTGGTCAGGCGCACCTTGGCGACCTTACGCAGCGCCGAGTTCGGCTTTTTGGGCGTCGTGGTGTAGACGCGGGTGCACACGCCCCGCCGCTGGGGGCAGTTCTCCATCGCCGGGCTCTTGGACTTGGTCTTCTCGACCGTCCGCCCGTGACGCACGAGTTGGTTGATGGTTGGCATAACGTCCCTAAACGTCAAAGAAAACGATTCACCCTTCGGACGAATCCGAAAAGCCCGCTACTGTAACACGCGCTGGGGCTGGGCGCAATGGCTGGACGGCGCGCTCAGCGGATCCAGAGGCGCAGCGCGCCCCACAGCCGCCCCAGCAGCCCGGCCTCGTCGACGGTCTCCAACACGACCAGCGGCACTTCGGCGACGGGCTCGCCCCCCGCGGAGAGCACGCGCAGCGTGCCCAGCGGCTGGCCTTTTTGCAGCGGCGCGACCAGCGGGTCGGGGCGGACCACCTCGGTGCGCAGACCCTTGGCCATGCCGGCGGGCACGGTGACCACCACGCCCTCCGGGCGGCCGAGCTTGACCTCGCTGGCGCGGCCCTTCCAGACCGCGGGGGTGGCGATGGGCTGGCCCGGCGCCGACAGCCGCACGGCGTCGAACGCGGTATAGCCCCAGTTGAGCAGTTTCTGGCTTTCGGCGGCGCGGGCGTTTTCGCTGGCCGCCCCGAGCACGACGCTGATCAGGCGGCGCTGCCCCGCCGCCCCCTCGCCCAAGCCCGGCACGGACCGGCGCGCCGTGGCCACGAGGCAGTAACCCGCCGCGGCGGTGTGCCCGGTCTTGAGCCCATCCACGGTGGGATCGCGAAACAGCAGCAGGTTGCGGTTGGTGTCGTTGGCCGCAGGCGTGCCGGGGTAGCGGTAGCGCTGGATGGCGTAGTACCCCACGTACTCGGGGAAGTCGCGCATCAGCCGCATGGCCAGGGTGGCCAGATCGCGCGCGGTCGTGGTGTGCCCCGGGGCGGTGAGCCCCTCCGGATTCTGGAACTGGGTGCGCGTCAGCCCCAGGGCCTTGGCCTGTCGGTTCATCAGCTCGACGAAATGCTCCACGGTGCCCCCAACGCCTTCGGCCAGGACCACCGTGGCATCGTTGCCCGACTGCACGATCATGCCCTTGAGCAGATCCTCCACCGGAATCTGGGCATTGGGGGTGATGAACATGCGCGAGCCGGGCATGCGCCACGCCCGCTCGCTGACGACGAGCTTTTGGTCCAGGGCCAGCTTGCGCGACTTGAGCGCATCGAACACCAGATACGCCGTCATCAGCTTGGTCAGCGAGGCCGGCTCGACCGCTTCGTCCGGGTCCTTGGCGGCGAGCACCTGGCCGCTGGTGGCGTCCAGCAGCAGCCACGCCCGCGCAGCCACCTCCGGCGGCTGGGGCGCCTGGGCATGCGCCAGCCCCACGCCCAGCGCCCAGGCGCACAGCGCAACGAGGACGCCCCCGCCCAGACGACGCAGCCGGTGCAGACCGGCACGGATGGCAGTGAACGGCAAACACAACGCAACGACGGACACGACGGAAAACCCTCCAGGCCACCCGCGGCGGGGGCGGCGGATCACAGCGCGCGCAGATGGCGCACGACCAAGGACTTGAGCAACGGCAGACGCCCGTGGAAGAAGTGTTCCCCCCCGGGCACGACGGTGATGGGCAGCCCCTGCGGACGCGCCCAGTCGAGCACCGCGGCCAGCGGCACGGTGTCGTCGACCTCCCCATGAACGACCAGGGTACGCGCATGGAGTTCCGCATCCAGCGCGGGGAGGGTGAAGCGGCTGGCGGCCGGGGCCACCAGCGCCAAGGTGTGCACGGGCCGCTGCGCACCCAGGCGAGCGGCCGCGGCAGCGGCCACGTAGCCGCCGAACGAGAACCCGGCCAGCGCGAGCGGGACGGCATCGTCCGCGCACGCCCCCACCACCGCCAGCAGGTCGTCGACCTCGCCCACGCCGTGGTCGTGCGCGCCCGCACTGCCCCCCACACCACGGAAGTGGAAGCGCACCGCCACCCAGCCCTGCTGCACGAAGGCGCGGGCGAGCGTTTGCACCACCTTGTTGTGCAGGGTGCCGCCAAACAAGGGGTGCGGATGGGCAATCACTGCGACACCGCCCCCCGGGCGGGGCACGGCGGGGCGGTCGATCGCCAGCTCCAGCGGGCCGACCGGCCCGGGAATGGAGGACGACTCGGTGTGGGCGTTCATCGGCGGGGCTGCACTGCGGCGTCAGCGCCCCACGTCGGGAGGCAGGCGCAACCGCTCGACGGCAACCCCGTCGCGCAGGTGCGAGGTGACGATCTCGTCGATGTCGGCAAGGTCCACATAGGTGTACCAGACCCCTTCCGGGTACACGACCGCCACCGGCCCGCCGGCACAACGGTCCAAGCAGCCCGCCTTGTTGACCCGCACCTGCCCCGGACCGGCGAGCCCGAGGGCGCGCACCTGCGCCTTGCAATGATCGAACGCCTGCTGCGCGCCGTGGCGGGCGCAACAGGCCTCGCCGTTGGCCCGGTCATTCAGGCAGAAGAAAATGTGGCGGCGGTAGTAAGGCGGCGGCGTGGCCGCGTCGTGCGTGGCATCGGTCATGGGCGGCGATTGTAGGGCGCCCCTTCGCTGCGGCGCAGGGCCAGCCGGGCGGCCGCGGCCAGGGCAGCCCAGGGCCAGAGCCAACCCAGCCACTGCGACAGCCCGTGAAAGCGACTGAAGCGCCCCTGCTCCCACGTCTGCAACCATTCCCCCAGGTAGGCGGGGTCGGGCACGCGGTTGAGCAACCCGAGCATCAGCCCCCCGGCGAGCACGGCCAACAGCGCCGCGGCGCGCGAGCCGAGCGGCAGAGCAAACAGCGACATCGCCGCGGCCGCCGCCAACCCCAACTGCGTGGGCGGCGTGAGCCACGCCCAGGCGTGCGGCGGGCCGAAGGTCAACACGGCCGACAGGGCCCCGCTGCCCCAGGCCACCGCGCCGAACAGCAGGGCAAAGAGGCTGCGCTGCCCGATATGGCGTACGCTGGCATAGCCCAGCAGCACCGGCAACCAGAGACTCAGGGCGACCAGCAGCGCTTCGGTCAGGGGACTGGGCGCGGCCAGCGGCGGGCTTTGCGGCAGCCACGCCTGCAACGGCGAGCCCTCCGCAGCCCGCCAGAGCGCCGCCTCCAGCCGCGGCCAGAACTGGCCGGTGCCAAACGGCACGGGCGTGGGGTACAGCACGGCCAAGGGCCACAGGAGCAACACCGCCCATGCCCACTGCCCCCCCGGCTGCTGCCAGCGGGCGCGAAACTGCGCCCACGACCCGAGCACCCGCCAGCGCAACATCGCCGTGGCCCCGACCGCGCCGAGCAGCGCCCCCAGGGCATTGAGCAGGGCATCCGCCTGCGACGGCACGCGCTGCGGCAGGTAGGTCTGGGTGGCCTCCATGACCAGCGACAGCAGCGCCGGCCCGACGACGCCCAGCACCGGCGCGCCCCGCGGCCACCCAGCGCGGGCCAGGGCTACGGTGAGCAGCGCCCCGAGCGGCATGTAGCCCAACAGGTTGGCGATGACGTCGAAGCGGGTCCAGTACCGCGGCCAGGGCGCGGACAGAAAGGCCCACGGCGCCACCCCCTGCACCCGCCAGCCCTCGAACGGAAACAGGCTGGCATAGACGACCAGCACCGTGTAGCAGCCCAGCAAGGGCCAGGCCAGCGACAAGCTGCGCGCACCGGGGTGGGGCGCGGAGGTCGGCCTCACCGCCACCGGGCTCAGAAGGGCTTGACGACCACCAGCGCCACCGCCCCCAGCATCAGCAGCACCGGTACCTCGTTGAACCAGCGGTACCACCGGTGACCATGGCGGTTGGTGCCGGTCTCGAAGCGGCGCAACAGCCGCGCGCAGGCGTGGTGGTAGCCAATGAGCAGCACCACGATCGCCAACTTGGCGTGCATCCAGCCGTTGCCCGGCCCCAGACCGATGCCGTAGCCCAGCCACAGCCACAAGCCCAGCGCCAGCGCGGGCACCGCCAGCAGCGTCATGAAGCGCAACAGCTTGCGCGCCATCAGCAGCAGCCGCTCACGCTCGGCCGGGCTGTCGGCCGGCACCATCGCCAGGTTGACGAAGATGCGCGGCAGGTAGAACAGCCCGGCAAACCAACTGGCGATGAAGACGATGTGAAAGGTTTTGACCCACAACATGGCCCGCAGTGTATGCCAGAGGCTGCGCCGCCCGCAGCGCATGGCATAAGATCGGCGCATGGCTACGACCCCTCCCCCTGATGCCGACGGCGATGCCGCCGGGATGGGCGGCTGGACCTGCCTGACGCCGCCGGTCTGCGCCCATGGCGAATCGCCCGTCTGGCGCGGGCTGGAGGATCGGCTGTACTGGATCGACGCCGGCTTGCAGCGGCTGTGGCGGCTGCACGTGCCCAGCGGCCGCAGCGAGTTCCGGGAGCTGCCCCAGACGCCCGGGGCCCTGGTGCCCTGCCGCCGCGGGGGCTGGCTGATCGCGCTGCGCGACGGCATCTACCACCTGTCGGACTGGAACCTGCCGCTGGAGCGCATCGCCGACGCGCCCCACGACACGCGCCGGGTGTGCTTCCACGACGGCAAGTGCGATCCCTGGGGGCGCTTTTGGGTGGGCAGCAGCGTCGATGCCCGCGACCGGCCCGACGCTGCGCTGTACTGCCTGCGCGCGCGCGACCGGCAGCGGCCGGAGCTCGCGCTGATCCAGCCCGGCGTTTACACCTCCAACGGGCTGGCCTGGGCGCCCGACGGCAAGCTCCTGTACTGGGCCGATTCCCACGGCCACGCGGTGTACACGCTGCCGATGGTCTCGCCCGGCCAATGGCCGCCGGTGCTGGGAATGCGGTTGCTGCTCAAACGGTTCGATGCACGCCCGGTGGGCTGGTGCTTCGAGCAAGCCCAAGGTCAGGGATACGGGGGCCGTCCGGATGGCGCGGCCATCGACAGCGCGGGCAACTACTGGGTGGCGATGTTCGAAGGGGCGCGGGTGCTGTGCCTGAGCCCCAACGGGCAGATTCTGGCCGACTGGCCCGTGCCGGCGCAGTGCCCGACCGCGGTGTGCTTTGGCGGGCCGGACCTGCGCACTGTGTTCGTCACCACGGCCCGGCAGCGCCGATCGGCCGCCGAGCTGGCGCACTCCCCCCACAGCGGCGCCGTGTTTGCGCGCCGGGTGGATACCCCCGGTCTGCCCCCGGCCACGTATTGGGACTGATGGGACGGACGGGGCCGGCACAGACCGGCTCAAGCTTGCCGTTCAAAAAGTTCACGCCGGCGGCGCCCGTGCGGGCTACCATTGCCGCCCATGGCCGACGATACCCCCTCTTTGCCCCCCAGCGACGGCGCAGCGGATGATGTGCTGCGCGCTTGGGCCGCGCGCATCCGCGCCGCGGTGGCCGATCGCCGCCCCTTGCGTCTGCGCGGCGGCGGCACCAAGGCGTTCTACGGCGAACCCATCGCCCCCGAGGCCGAGGTCGTGGACACGCGCGCATACGCCGGCATCCTGAGCCACGAGCCGACCGAGCTGGTGATCACGGCCCGCTGCGGCACCCCGCTGAGCGAACTGGAGGCCGCCCTCGCCCGCCACGCCCAGTATCTGCCCTTCGAGCCGCCGCACTTGGGCGCGGGGGCGACCGTCGGGGGCATGGTGGCGGCCGGCCTGGCCGGCCCGGCGCGCGCCGCCGTGGGGGGCGTGCGCGACTATGTGCTGGGGGCGCGGCTGCTCAACGGCCGGGGCGAGGACTTGGTCTTTGGCGGCCAGGTGATGAAAAACGTCGCCGGCTACGACGTCAGCCGGGCGCTGGCCGGCAGCCTCGGCACACTGGGACTGATCACGGAGGTCTCGCTCAAGGTCCTTCCCCGCCCGGCTGGGGAAGCCACCCTGCAGCTGCCCCTGCGCGCCGACGCGGCCCTGCAGCATCTGGCGCGCTGGCGCGCCCAGCCGCTGCCGCTCAACGCCAGCCGGTGGCAGGACGACGCGGGCGGCACCCTGCTGCTGCGGCTGCGCGGCGCGGCCGCAGCGGTCGAGACGGCCTGCCATCGGCTGTTGGCCGAGGTGGGGGGGGAGCGGCTCGATCCCGCCACCGCCCAACGCGAATGGGCGGCCACCCGCGAGCAGACGTTGCCCTTCTTCGCCACTCCACCGTCGCCCGCCCATGGACTGTGGCGGCTGTCGGTGGCGCCCACTGCCCCCGTGCTGGCGCTGCCCGGGCCGACGCTGGTCGAGTGGTTTGGCGCACAGCGCTGGGTGTGGGCACCGCTGGATGCTGCGGATACCCTGCGCGCCATGGCCAGTCAGGCGGGCGGGCATGCGACGCTGTTTCGGGCCCCGGCCGCGACGCCACAGGCGCGCGGCCGCTTCACGCCGCCCGAGGGCCCCTTGCGCACGCTGCAACAGCGCGTGCGAACCGCGTTCGATCCGCACGGCGTCTTTCAGCCGGGCGTCTGGGGATTTTGATCCATGCAAACCCGACTCGCTGCCGAGTTTTTGAGCACACCCGACGGTCAGACGGCCGACGCCATTCTGCGGCGCTGCGTGCACTGCGGCTTTTGCACCGCCACCTGCCCGACCTATCAACTGCTGGGCGATGAGCTGGACGGACCGCGGGGGCGCATCTATCTGATCAAGCAGGTACTCGAGGGTGCCGAGCCCACCCGGGCGACGCAGCGGCACCTGGACCGCTGCCTGACCTGCCGCAACTGCGAAAGCACCTGCCCGAGCGGGGTGGAGTATGGCCATCTGCTGGACATCGGGCGCAAGGTGGTCGAAGCGCGCGTGCAGCGGCCGGCGGGCGAGCGGGCGGTGCGCTGGCTGCTGCGCGAAGGGCTGACCTCGCCGCTGTTCGGTCCGGCGATGCGGCTGGGACAGGCCGTGCGCGATCTGCTGCCCGCCCCGCTGCAGGCCAAGGTGCCGGCCCGACGCGACGCCGGCGCGTGGCCGCAGACACCCCGGCCGCGCCGCGTGCTGATGCTGGCCGGCTGTGTGCAGCCGGCGATGATGCCCACCATCAACGCCGCGACGGCGCGCGTGCTGGACGCCGCGGGGATCCAGACCGTGGTGGCGCCCAAGGCCGGCTGCTGTGGTGCCATCCGATTCCACCTGGACGACCAGGTGGGAGCGCTGGACGACATGCGCGCCAACATCGACGCCTGGTGGCCCTGGATCGAACCCACCGATGGCAGCCCCGGCGTCGAGGCGATCGTCATGAACGCCTCGGGGTGCGGCGTGATGGTGAAGGACTACGCGCACGCACTGCGGCACGACCCGGCCTATGCCGACAAGGCACGCCGGGTCAGCGACCTCACACGCGACCTGAGCGAGCTGCTGCCCGATCTGGTACCCGCCTGGCGGCAGCGGCTGGGCGACGGCTTGCCCGCATCGGCGCCCCGGCGGCTGGTGTTTCACCCCCCCTGCACGCTGCAGCACGGCCAGAAGCTGCGCGGCGGCGTGGAGCGGCACCTGGGCGAGCTGGGCTTCGAGGTCACGCTGGCGCGGCAGGAGTCGCACCTGTGCTGCGGATCGGCCGGCACCTACAGCGTGCTGCAACCGACGCTGAGCCGCCAGTTGCGCGACCGCAAGCTGGGGCACCTGGAAGCGACCGCCCCCCAGACGATCGTGTCGGCCAACATCGGCTGCATCACCCACCTGCAAAGCGGCACCTCCACCCCGGTGCGCCACTGGGTGGAGGTGGTGGACGAGGCCCTGGCCGCCAGCCCTGCACGGACCCCGGCCTAGCGCACCGCCCGCCATGCTGCCCGCCCTGACCGCCCTGTTGACCTTGCAACTGGCCGGGGAGGTGCTGGTGCGGATGCTGGGCTTGCCCATCCCGGGCCCGGTGCTGGGCATGGCGCTGTTGCTGGCGCTGCTGATGGCGCGCCCGGCCTGGCGCGACGCCCTGCAGCCCACCACCCAGGGCCTGCTGCAGCATCTGTCGCTGCTGTTCGTGCCGGCCGGGGTGGGGGTGGTGCAACACCTGCAGCGGCTGGGGGACGAGGCCGTGGCCATCGCCGTCGCGCTGGCGGCCGGCACCTGGATTGGACTGGCGGTGACCGCCTGGACGGTGCGCGCCCTGCTCCCGCGCGAGGGGAAGCCGCCCGCGCCACCCGCGACACCAACGCCCGGAGGCCCCCGGTGAACGCCGCCGCGGCCGCCCTCGACGGCACCCGCCTGGGCGAGATCTGGGTCTACCTGTCCGCCTCCCCGCTGCTGGGGCTGACGATCACCTTGCTGGCCTACGGCGTGGCGCACCGCCTGTTCCTGGCCTGCGGCGCGCACCCGCTGGCCAACCCGGTGGCCATCGCCGTCGCGCTGATCGGGGGGCTGTTGACCTTGACCGGCACCCCCTACGCCACCTATTTCGAAGGGGCGCAGTTCGTGCACTTTCTGCTCGGTCCGGCGACGGTGGCGCTCGCCGTCGCCCTGCACACGCAGTGGCCGCTGCTGCGGCGCACCTGGGCGCCGCTGGTCGCGGGACTGGTGGCCGGGGCGCTGGCCGCGGCGGTCAGCGCCGTGGCCCTGGGCTGGCTGCTGGGGGCCAGCCCGCAGACCCTGGCTTCGCTGGCCCCCAAGTCGGTGACCACGCCGGTGGCCATGGGCATCGCCGAACGCCTGGGGGGGCTGCCGTCCTTGACCGCGGTGCTGGTCGTGGTCACCGGCATCTGGGGCGCGGCAACGGCGCGCTGGCTGTTCGATCGGCTGGGCATCGCCGACCCGATGGTGCGCGGCTTTGCCCTGGGCGTCACGGCCCACGGCATCGGCACCGCGCGGGCCTTTCAGGTCAGCCCGACGATGGGCGCTTTCGCCGGACTGGCCATGGGACTGGCGGCCCTGTTCAACGCCCTGGCCTTGCCCTGGCTGATGCAGGGCCTGCTGGCGCTGCTGGCCCGCTGAAGCGGGGGGTCCAGACTCTGCGGCGCGCCCCGATGCGCTCACTGCGCGCGGATGCCGTTGCGCTCGATGATCGCCTTCATGCGCGCGGTGTCCGTGCGCACGCGCTGGACCAGTCCCTCCGGCGCCGTGCCGGCCACCTGCCAGCCCTGGGCAAACAGCTTTTGGCGCACCTCGGGCCGCCGCACGATCTCGGCCAGCGCCGCGGCCACGCGCTGGATTTGGGCCGCGGGCCAGGTCACCGGCGCGGCCACGGCGTTCCAGATTTCCAGATCGAACCCGCGCAGGCCCAGCTCCGCCAGGCTGGGCACCTGCGGGGCCAGCGTGCTGCGTCCCGGGGAGGTCACCCCCACCGCCCGCAGCCGGCCCGCCTGCACCTGCGGCAGCGCCACGCCGGGCGGCAACAGGGCCACCTGCACATCGCCCTGGATCATGGCCGTGACCACCTGCGGATTGCCGGGATACGGCACATGCACGGCGCGCCAGCCCGCGGCGGCCTTGAGCATCTCCATCCCGATGTGGGCGACCGTGCCCGCCCCCGGGGTGCCGTAGTTCCAGCGGTCCCCCGCCTCACGCCCCGCGGCCAGGACCGCCACGGGCTCGGCCGGCAGCCGAGTCGAGGCGGTCAGCACCAGTGGCGCGGTGCCGACCAGCGACACCGGCGCCAGGTCGGTCAGCGGATCGTACGGCGTAGCAGGGTTGAGGATCTTGGCGATGGTCAGATTGCCATTGATCATCAGGCCCATGGTGTGGCCATCGTGGGCGCGCGCCACCTGCTCCGCGGCGATGTTGCCACCCGCGCCCGGGCGGTTTTCCACCACCACGGGCTGGCCGAGCACCTGGGCCAGCGGCTCGGCCAGGGTGCGTGCGGTCAGATCGGGCGACGAGCCGGGCGGGAACCCCACCAGCAGGCGCAGCGGCCGCGACGGCCAGGCGCCGGTTTGGGCGTAGCCCGCGGCCGGCGCGGCGAGCGCGGCCACCCCCAGCGCCGCCGTGTGCAGCCAGGCGCGGCGGGACAACGATACCGACGGATGGGAAGGTGAACGGGGTGGAACCATGGCGGAGTCTCCTCGGATGCTGGGGTGGCGTCGACGACCGTCCGCGGAGCTGCTCACCCATGCAGGTCGTCGCGGCGGGCGATTTCGAACAGGCGGGTCAACTCGTGCGAATGGTGGCGCAAATTGTGCCGGTGCCAGCGCATGATCAGCACCATCACCCCGGCCACCAGCAGGCCGAACGCGGTGATGGCGCCGAACGCCGACAGCCCCGCGCCGGTGGCGGCGCTGTACAGGAACCCGAGCCCCAGGATGCAGGTCTGCTCGTTGAAGTTCTGCACCGCGATCGAGCGGCCGGCGCCCATCAGGTTGTGACCGCGGTGCTGCAGCAGCGCGTTCATCGGCACCACGAGAAAGCCCCCCAAGGCCCCCAGCAGCACCAGAAACGGCGCGGCCACCCAGACGTCGCGGATGAGCACCATCAGCACCACCAGAAGCCCCATCGCCACGCCCAACGGCATCACGCGCGGGGCCTGGTCGATGCGCATGCGCACCGAAGCCACCACCGCTCCCACCGCCGTGCCGACCGCCACCACGCCGACGAGGCTGGAGGCCTGCGTGGTGTTGTAGCCCAGCGCCGCGGCCGCCCAGGCCAGCACGATGTAGCGCAGGTTGCCGCTGACGCCCCAGAACAGCGTGGTGGTGGCCAGCGAGATCTGGCCCAGATGGTCGCGCCACAGGCGCAGGTTGCAGCGCCAGAAATCCGGCAGCAGCGCCAGCGGATTGGACGGCAGGTGGCGCAGCGGCGCGGTGGTGCGCGGGATGCGCAGGTTGAACGCCGCCGCCAGCCCGTACACCGCCACCAGGCCGACGATGGCGAATTCCGCCGCCGAGGGCAACCAGGCGCGCAGCCACGCCGCCTCGTGCGCCGCCAGCCACGCCACCACCGTGGGCGAGACGAGCTGCCCGCCCAGCACGACGCCGAGGATGATGGAGGCGATCGTCAGCCCCTCGATCCAGCCGTTGGCCTTGACCAGCTGCGACGGCGGCAGCAGCTCGGTGAGGATGCCGTACTTGGCCGGCGAATACGCCGCCGCGCCCAGCCCCACCAGGCTGTAGGCCAGCAGCGGGTGCACGGGGGTCAGCATCAGCACGCAGCCCACCACCTTGATGGCGTTGCTGAGGAACATGACCTGCCCCTTGGGCCGCGAGTCCGCGAACGCCCCGACCCACGGTGCCAGCAACACATAGAACAGCGCGAACATCGGCACCAGCGCGGCGGCCTGCCACTCCGGCGCGCCGCGGCTGCGCAGCAGCTCCACCGCCACCACGAACAGCGCGTTGTCGGCCAGCGAGCTGCAGAACTGCGCCGTCATGATGGTGTAGAAGCCGCGCTTCATGGGGACGAAATATCCGAAAAAGCCTCGAATCGGGGGTGCGCGCACCGCCCGCCTGTGCGAAAGTCGCGTCTGGCGCAGGGTGCGCGGTTTATAGCATGCGCCTGCGCCGTCCCCCATCCGCCAATTCCCGTTTTCCCTTTGCTTGCCATGCCCCGCCCGATCCTCGCCACCGTGCACCTGGATGCCCTGCGCCACAACCTGCAGCGCTGCCGTGCCGCCGCCGGCGACGCGCGCGTGTGGGCGGTCGTCAAGGCCAACGCCTACGGCCACGGAATCGAGCGCGTCTGGCCGGCGCTGCGCGGCGCCGACGGCTTCGCGCTGCTGGACCTGGCCGAGGCCGAGCGGCTGCGCGCGCTGGGCTGGCGTGGGCCGATCCTGCTGCTGGAGGGCTGCTTCGAGCCGCGCGACCTCGAGACCTGCTCGCGCCTGGATCTGTGGCACGTCGTGCACACCGAGGAGCAGATCGACTGGCTGGCGGCGCACAAGACGCACCAGCCGCACCACGTCTTTCTGAAGATGAACTCCGGCATGAACCGGCTGGGCTTTCGCCCCGAGGCCTACCGCGCCGCCTGGGCGCGGCTGCAGGCGCTGCCGCAGGTCGGCGAGATCGGGCTGATGACGCACTTTTCCGACGCCGACGGGCTGCGCCACGGACGCGAGGGCGTGCTGCACCAGGTGGACGCGTTCGTGCGCGCCACGCGCGACCTGCCCGGCGAGCGCAGCCTGTGCAACAGCGCCGCCACGCTGCGCCACGCGCTGCGGCTGCGTCTGGGCGCGGACGGCGCAGCGTTGGCGGCGGACTGGGTGCGCGCCGGCATCGCGCTCTACGGCAGCGCGCCCGACCATCCGGCGCACACCGCCGCCGAGTGGGACCTGCAGCCGACGATGACGCTGGCCAGCCGACTGATCGCCATCCAGCCGGTGGCCGCGGGCGAAACGGTCGGCTACGGCTCGATCTACACCGCCCCGCGCGCGCTGCGCATCGGCATCGTCGCCTGCGGTTACGCCGACGGCTACCCGCGCCACGCCAGCCTGTCGCAGGATCACGGCGCCCCGGTGCTGGTGCGCGGCGTGCGCACGCGGCTGGTGGGCCGCGTCAGCATGGACATGCTGGCGGTAGACCTGACCCCGGTGGAGGCCGCCAGCGGCCCGTGCCACGTCGGCGACGAGGTGGTGCTGTGGGGGCGCAGCGCAAGCGGCGCGGTGCTGCCGGTGGACGAGGTGGCGCAGGCCGCCGGCACCATCGCCTACGAGCTGCTGTGCGCGGTGGCGGCGCGTGTGCCGTTCGCCGTCGACGGCAGCGACATCCCCTAGCCCTTGTACTCCCGGGGGTATGACGCTATACTCGAGCCCAATGGAGGATCAAGCCATGGATCGACGCACAACGCCCATCCCCCCGCTGGCCCGCCGGCGCTGGCTCGGCGCGGCCGTTGCCACTGCCCTGCTCGGCGGCGCATGCCTGGCACCCGTCTGGGCGCAGGGCGATACCGGCGGCCCGCGCGTGCCGGTGGCCGAGGTCGCCCGCCGTCCGGTCGGCCAGGCACTGCTGCTGGATGCCACGATCGAAGCGCAGCAGCAGGCGACGCTGGCGGCCCAGGCCAGTGGCCGCATCGTGCAGCTGCACGTCAAGGCCGGTGACCGCGTGCGCGCCGGCCAGGTGCTGGCGGTGATCGACGACCGCGAGACCAGCGCCGGTGTGCAGCGCGCCGGCGGCGCGGTGGCGCAGGTCGAAGCCGAGCTGCGCAACGCCGAGGCGCACGCCAAGCGCACGCGCGAGCTGCGCGCGCAGGGCTTCGTGTCGCAGGCGGCGCTGGACACCGCCGAGGCGCAGGCCGCCGCCGCGCGCGCCGCGCTGCAACAGGCCAAGGCCGCGCAGTCGCAAGCCGCGCTGGCGCAGGGCTTCACGCGCCTGACGGCGCCGTTCGACGGCTTCGTGCTGGCCACGCACGCCGAGGCCGGCGATCTGGCCGCGCCGGGCCGCCCGGTGCTGACGGTGTACGCGCCGCAGCCGTTGCGCGCCACCGTGCATGTGCCGGCGTCGCAGTCGGCGCTGGCGGAGCGCGCGCAGCGCGTCGAAGTGCGGCTGCCGGACGGCCGCTGGGTGCCACCCAGCGGCCGCAGTCGCCTGCCGGCGGCGGATCCGGTGGCGCAGACGGTGGAGTGGCGTCTGCCGCTCGCAGCCGCCGATGCGCAGGGCGTGCTGCCCGGCCAGGCGGTCAAGGTGCGCTTTGCCGCTGGCAGCGACGAGCGGCTGGTGGTGCCGGCCAGCGCCCTGCTGCGCCGCGGCGAGCTGACCGCGGCCTATGTGGCGGCGCCGGCCGGGGCGCCAGCGGGCTTCGTGCTGCGCGCGGTGCGCACCGGCGCCGACCACGGCGAGGCCGGCATCGAGATCCTGTCGGGCCTGCAGCCGGGCGAGCGCGTCGCGCTCGATCCGGTGCGCGCCGGGCTGCGCGGTGCGCAGCCGGCGCAGTGATCGGCCATCGTCCCCTTCCCCGCATGCAGGAGAACGGCCGATGAACGCCGAACCCCAAACTACCCCCACCGGTACCCAGACCGAACGGCTGGGCATTTCCGGCGTGATCGCGCGCGCCTTCCAGGCCAACGCCATCACGCCGCTGCTGGCGCTGGTGGCGCTGCTGCTGGGCCTCTTTGCGGTGCTGGTCACCCCGCGCGAGGAGGAGCCGCAGATCAACGTCACGATGGCCAACGTGCTGATCCCGTTTCCCGGCGCCTCCGCCGCGGACGTGGAGAAAATGGTGGCGCAGCCCGCCGAGCACGTGCTGTCGCAGATCCACGGCATCGAGCACACCTACAGCGTCTCGCGCCCCGGCGTGGCGGTGCTGACGGTGCAGTTCAAGGTCGGCGTGCCGCGCACCGAGGCGCTGGTGCGCCTCTATGACGTGCTCAACGCCAACCAGGACTGGCTGCCGCAGGGCCTGGGCGTGCTGCCGCCGATCGTCAAGCCCAAGGGCATCGACGACGTGCCGGTGCTGGCCGCCACGCTGTGGAGCCCCGCCGGCAAGAGCGCGTGGGAGATCGAGCGCGTCGCGCACGCCATCGAGACCGAGCTCAAGCGCGTGCCCGGCACGCGCGAGGTGCAGACCATCGGCGGCCCGGGGCGCGCCATCCACGTCTGGATCGAGCCCGAACGGCTGCGCGCGCGCGGCGTGCCGCTGCAGGCCATCCACCAGGCCATCGCCGCCGCCAACCAGGCCATGCCGTCCGGCACCGTGGCGCAGCCGCGCCAGCAGCCCGGCGAGCCGGGCCTGCTGACAGTGGAGACCGGCGAGTTCCTGAAGAGCGTGCAGGACGTCGGCGACATCGTGGTCGGCGTGCACCAGGGCCGCCCGGTGTATCTGCGCGAGGTGGCGCGCATCGAGGAAGGCGCGCAGCTGCCGCGCCGCTATGTCTGGCACACGCCGGGGCCGGCGGCCACGCTCCCCGAAGGCGCGCAGCCCGGCCAGGCTTACCCCGCCGTGACGGTGATCGTGACCAAAAAGCCGGGGGAAAACGCGGTGGACGTCGCGCGCGCCGCCACGCAGCAGCTGGAGCGCCTGCACAACACGCTGATCCCGGACGGCGTCGAGATCACGATCAGCCGCGACTACGGCGCCACCGCCGCCGACAAGGCCAACAAGCTGATCAGCAAGCTGATCTTCGCCACCGGCAGCGTGATCGTGCTGGTCGGGCTGGCGCTGGGCCGGCGCGAGGCCGCCATCGTCGGCGTGGCGGTGATCCTGACGCTGACGGCGACGCTGTTTGCCTCGTGGGCGTGGGGCTTCACGCTCAACCGCGTGTCGCTGTTCGCGCTGATCTTCTCGATCGGCATCCTGGTCGACGACGCCATCGTCGTGGTGGAAAACATCCACCGCCACCGCCAGCTCACGCCGCAGGCCACGCTGCTGGAGATCATCCCGCGCGCGGTCGATGAGGTCGGCGGGCCGACCATCCTGGCGACGCTGACGGTGATCGCCGCGCTGCTGCCGATGGCCTTCGTCACCGGCCTGATGGGCCCGTACATGAGCCCGATCCCGATCAACGCCAGCATGGGCATGGCGATCTCGCTGGCGGTGGCCTTCACCATCACGCCGTGGCTGGCGTGGAGGCTGATGGGCACGCACGGCGCCGGCCACGCGGCGCACGGGCCGTCCAAGCTCACGCGCGGGCTGCAGACCTTGTTCACGCGCGTGCTGACGCCGTTCCTGGAGAGCGCGCGCCACCGCTGGCTGCTGGCGCTGGGCGTGGCGGCGGGCCTGTTCCTGTCGGTCGGGCTGGCGGTGGTGCAGGCGGTGATCCTGAAGATGCTGCCGTTCGACAACAAGAGCGAGTTCCAAGTGGTGCTGGAAATGCCCGCCGGCACGGCGCTGGAAGACACCGCCGCCGCGCTGCAGGACATGACGGCGTTCCTGGCGCAGCAGCCGGAGGTCACGCACGTGCAGGGCTACGCCGGCACCGCCAGCCCCATCACCTTCAACGGGCTGGTGCGGCAGTATTACCTGCGCGCCGACGCCGAGCAGGGCGACCTGCAGGTCAATCTGGCCGACGCCAAGCACCGCCACGAGAAGAGCCATGCCATCGCGCAGCGCCTGCGCCCGGGGCTGGAAGCGATCGCGCGTTCGCACGGCGGCCGCATCAAGGTGGTGGAAGTGCCGCCGGGGCCGCCGGTGCTGTCGCCGATCGTCGCCGAGGTCTATGGCCCGGACGAGGCCGGCCGCGCCGAACTCGCCCGCCGCGTGGCCCAGGCGTTTGCCGACACGCCCGACATCGTCGGCATCGACACCACGCTGAAGGAGGAGGCGCCGCGCGTGTTCCTGCGCCTCGAGCGCGCGCGCGCCGAGAGCCTGGGCATCCCGGCGCAGGTGATCGCGCAGACGGTCTACACGGCGCTGTCCGGCAGCGACGCCGCCTACCTGCACGACGGCCACGCCAAGTTCGCGGTGCCGGTGCGGCTGCAGCTGCCGCGCGAGCGCCAGGTCGGGCTGGAGGCGCTGCTGGCGCTGCCGCTCAAGGCCGCCGACGGCCGCATGGTGCCGCTGTCGGAACTGGTGCGCGTCGAGCGCGGCGTCATCGACCCGCCCCGTTTCACCAAGGACCTGCTGCCGGTGGTCTACGTGCTCGGCGACATGGCCGGCAAGACCGACTCGCCGCTGTACGGGATGTTTGCCATCCGCAGCCGGCTGGCCGAGGCCGCGCTGCCCGACACCGGCGGCCTGGGTGAGTACTGGATCCGCCAGCCGGCCGACCCGTGGCGCGAGTACGCGATCAAGTGGGACGGCGAATGGCAGGTGACGTACGAGACCTTCCGCGACATGGGCGCGGCCTACGCGGTCGGGCTGGTGCTGATCTACCTGCTGGTGGTGGCGCAGTTCCGCAGCTACCTGACGCCGCTGATCATCATGGCGCCGATTCCGCTGACGATGATCGGCATCATGCCGGGCCATGCGCTGCTGGGCGCGCAGTTCACCGCCACCAGCATGATCGGCATGATCGCGCTGGCCGGCATCATCGTGCGCAACTCGATCCTGCTGGTGGACTTCATCGAGCTGGAGACCGCCAAGGGCATGCCGTTCAAGGAGGCCGTGATCCAGTCCGCCGCGGTGCGCGCGCAACCGATCGCGCTGACGGCCCTGGCGGCGATGCTGGGGGCGTTCTTCATCCTGGACGACCCGATCTTCAACGGCCTGGCGGTGTCCTTGATCTTCGGGATTGCCGTCTCCACCTTGCTGACGCTGGTGGTGATCCCGGTGCTGTACTACGCCGTGTACCGGCGCCGCCACGAGGCACCGGGCGCGCCGCGCCCCGCCTGAGTCCCGTTTTGCTGAAACTGTCGTTTTGCTGAAATTATCATTTCCCCCCACCCTGTCCCAACCCTTTCATCTGAGGAGAGCATCATGACCGTCGAGCGCTGGATCCGTGTGATCGCGGGCCTGTTCGTGTTCCTGTCGGTGGCGCTGGGCGCGCCGGCCAGCCCGCTGTTCGTCAGCGAGTGGTTCCTGGCCTTCACCGCCTTCGTCGGGCTGAACCTGTTCCAGTTCGGCTTCACCAACTTCTGCCCGCTGGCCATCATCCTGAAGAAGCTGGGCGTGCCCGAGGCCGCCATCCCGTGCAAGGCCTGCTGAGGCCCGAGGCGGAGCGCGCGATGAACAGTGCCCATCCCACCCCGCTGAAATTCCTGCACCCGGGCTGGTTCACGCCGGTGATGGGCTTGAGCGGCCTGGCGCTGGCTTGGCACGCGGCCAGTCCGGTGCTGGGCCCCTGGGCCGAGGGGGCGGCGCTCGTCATCGGCGCGCTGGCCGCGGCGGTGTTCGTCGCCGTGCTGGTCGGCTCGCTGCTGCGCTGGCGGCGGCACCCCGAGGCCGTCGCCGAGGACCTGCGCCACCCGGTGCGGCACGCCTTCGTCGCCGCCGCCCCGGTGGGCCTGCTGCTGCTGGCCACCTGGCTGCAGGCCGTGGGGCTGGCGCTGCCGCTGGCGCACGCGCTGTGGTGGCTCGGCTCGATCGGCCAGCTCAGCGTCACCGTCTGGGCGCTGG
Organism: Tepidimonas sp.; assembly: GCF_046292505.1. Classification (GTDB taxonomy): domain Bacteria; phylum Pseudomonadota; class Gammaproteobacteria; order Burkholderiales; family Burkholderiaceae_C; genus Tepidimonas. Next base: position 21,042 of record NZ_JBKBQX010000004.1, read on the forward strand.
GGCGGTGGCTCGCGCCCACCGTGGCGCACGCGCCGGATGCGCAGTCGCTGTGGAACGGCGTCACGCCGGTGCTCTACATCCCGGTGGTCGGCAACGTCGTGGCGCCGCTGGCCGGCGTCGGCTTCGAGCACGCCATGTGGTCGGCGGTGCACTTCGGCATCGGGGTGTTCTTCTGGCCGGTGGTGTTCACGCTGCTGGTGGCGCGGCGGCTGGCGCACGGACCGATCCCGCCGCGGCTGCACCCGACCTGGTTCATCTCGCTGGCGCCGGCGGCGGTGGCGGGGCTGGGCGCGCTGCGCTTCGGCTGGCCGCCGGGCGTGGCGGCGGCGGTGTGGGGCGTGGGCCTGTTCATGCTGCTGTGGGTCGGCACGCAGGCGCGGCGCTTCTTCGCCCAGCCCTTTGGACTGCCGTTCTGGGCGGTGTCGTTTCCGCTGGCGGCGTTCACCAGCCTGAGCTTCAAGCTGGCCGCCGCGCTGGCGCTGCCGACGCTTCAGGGGGCGGCGCTCGCGCTGCTGGCGCTGGCCTCGGTGGTCATCGCGGCGCTCGCGCTGGCCACGATCAAGGGCTTGCGCCAAGGCACGCTGCTGGCGCCGGAGCCGGTGGCGCCGGTGGTGGCGGCGCCGTGACATGACGCTGACCGACGGACTGCTGCTGGCCAGTGCCGCTTTTGCCGCGGGCGTGCTCAACGCCATCGCGGGCGGCGGCAGTTTTTTGACGTTCCCCGCACTCGTGTTCACGGGCGTCAACCCCGTCGTCGCCAACGCCACCAGCGCCGTGGCCGTCAGCCCAGGCTATCTTGGGAGCACGCTGGGCATGCGCGACGAACTGGCCCAGGTGCCGCCGCACCGCCTGCGCATGGAGGCCGGGATCGCCGCGGCCGGCGGGGTGGCGGGGGCCCTGCTGTTGCTGATCACCCCGGCCAGCGCGTTTCGCGCGATCGTGCCGTGGCTGCTGCTGTTTGCCACGGTCGTCTTCATGGGCGGGCCGCGGTGCGTGCGCTGGTTGGCGGAGCACCGCGGCAGCACCCCAGGCCGGGGCGCGCGGGCCTGGGGGCTGCTGGCCGTGTCCGTGTACGGGGGCTATTTCAACGGGGGGCTGGGCATCCTGCTCATGGCGCTGTATGCGGTGACGGGAGAGTCGCGCATCCACACCGCCAACGCGCTCAAAAACCTCAACTCGCTGGTGCTGTCGCTGCTGTCGGTGGCGACGTTCGCGCTCGCCGGCGCCATCGCCTGGGGCCCGGCCGTGCTGATGATGGCGGCCGCCACCGCCGGAGGCTACGCCGGCGCACACGGTGCGCGGCGGCTGCCCGCTTCTGCCGTGCGGGCGGTGGTCATCGGCACCGGGGTCGTCATGAGCGCGGTCTTTTTTTGGCGCGGCTGAACGGCCGGGAGGTGCAGAAGGCGCCCGATGCCGTGCCGGGTACCCGTCGCCCACAGTCCTCCACAAATGCTCGTCGCTGCGCTACGATCGCTGCGTTTATCCATCACCGTGTTTCTGCCATGGACCGTATGCCCGACGTCCTGAGCGGACGGCTCGAACAAATCGCGTACCCCCACATCCGGGACCACCTGCTGCAACTGCAGGACGACTGGCCGGGCATGTTGGAATACGTGAACCACTTGTTCCTGGACACGCGGGGCGGCACGCGGCGCGGCTTCGATTTCACGACCGCCGCGGCGCTGATGGAGATCAAGCACGACCTGATGGTGCGGCTGGACGAATTTGCCCGTCTGCGCGACCAAGTGCCGCACCGCGACCCGCAGTTCACCGCCGGCGCTGGCAAGCCGGTCAACGGATACCACCCGATCCCGCTGCCCAAACACTGGTGACACCGGCGTCGTCCCCGGACGGTCCACCGCTGTCATCTCCACTTTAGACGCCGCCCTCGGCACCGCCCCAAACGCGCCCCAGCGCGCTCCAGGCGGCTTCGATGGCCGGCTCTCCCTGCCTCTCGGCCAAGCTGACGAAACTCAGCACGCACCCCAGCGCCACCCGGTCGGCCACCACCAGTCCGCGTGCCTGGACCTCCCGGATGGCCACCGCGTCGCGCACCAGGCTCAGGCCCACGCCCGAGCGCACCAGATCCAGCATCGACGCCTCCTGATCCACCAGGGCCACACGCCGCACCTGCAACCCCAGCGGCTGCAAGGTGCGGCGCAGCAGGCGGTGGTGGGCCGATTCGGGCGGGGTCTCGATCCACGGCAAGGCCGCGAGTTCGGCCCAGCCGCGCCCCTGCACCTGCGGCCCCCACCCGGCCGGCGCCAGCACGCGGTAGGTGAACGGGGTGAGCGTGCGCACGCGGTAGCGTCCCGCCGTTCCGCGGTCCTCGTCGGGATCGCCGAGGTAGAAACCCACGTCGTGTTCGCCCGCGTCCAAGCGCTGCAGCACCTCGCCGCTCATGCCCTGGCGCAACGCCGTCTGCAGGAAGGGCGCCGTCTCCACCAGCTCGCGCAAAAAGGCACCCAGTCGAGTGAACTCCGGGTCCAGGATGGTGCCGATGGCCAGCTCGCCGCGCACCTGCTGCCGCAGGCGCTGGGCGGCACCGTCGAACTCGCGCTGCGCCGCCAACACCCGGTCGGCCAGGGGCAACAGGGCCGCGCCGTCCGGCGTCAGACGCATGCCGCGCGGGGTGCGTTCGAACAGCCGCACCCCCAGCCGCGCCTGCAAGGCCTTGAGTTGCAGACTCAAGGCCGGCTGCGTCAGGTGCAGGCGTTGCGCCGCCCGCGACAGGCTGCCTTCGCGGGCGACGGTCGCAAAGGCGCGCATGGCGGTGTGGTCCATCCGGATATTAGATCATCTTATGTCCCACTTTTGAAAAACTCGCTGGTCAGGCGAACCGCACGCTTCTACAGTCGGAGTTTTCGCATGAGCCGGATTTAAGACCATGATCCTGACCCCCACCGCCATCGGCCACCACATCGGCGGCCGCCCCGTCGTCGGCCAGTCGGGCCGCCAGCAGGATGTCTTCAACCCCGCGACGGGCGCCGTCACCGGCCGCGTCGCGCTGGCCGATGCGGCCGAGGTGCAGACGGCCGTCGCGGCCGCACGCGCGGCTTTTCCCGCCTGGGCCGAGCTGCCCCCGCTGCGCCGCGCGCGCATCCTGTTTCGGTTTCTGGAGCTGCTCAACCAGCACCGCGACGAGCTGGCCGCCATGCTCACCGCCGAGCACGGCAAGGTCTTCACCGACGCGCAGGGCGAAGTCACCCGCGGCATCGAAATCGTCGAGTTCGCCTGCGGCATTCCGCAGCTGCTCAAGGGCGACTACACCGAGCAGGTCTCCAGCGGCATCGACAACTGGACCATGCGCCAGCCGCTGGGCGTGGTCGCCGGCATCACGCCGTTCAACTTCCCCGTCATGGTGCCGATGTGGATGTTCCCAGTCGCGCTGGCCTGCGGCAACACCTTCGTACTCAAGCCCAGTCCCATCGATCCGTCGCCGTCGCTGCGAATCGCCGAGCTGCTGCAGCAAGCCGGCCTGCCCGATGGGGTGTTCAACGTGGTGCAGGGCGACAAGGCGGCGGTGGACGCGCTGCTGGATCATCCCGATGTGCGGGCGGTCAGCTTCGTCGGATCGACGCCGATCGCCAACTACATTTACGAGACCGGCGCGCGCCACGGCAAGCGGGTGCAGGCCCTGGGCGGGGCCAAGAATCACATGGTCGTCATGCCCGATGCGGATCTGGACCAAGCGGTCGACGCGCTGATCGGCGCAGCCTTTGGCTCGGCCGGCGAGCGCTGCATGGCCATCTCGGTCGGCGTGCTGGTGGGCGACGTGGCCGACCGGATCATGCCCCGACTGGTTGAACGCACGCGGGCACTGAAGGTGCTGGACGGGATGAACCGGCAGGCCGAGATGGGCCCCATCGTCACCGACACCGCACGCCAGCGCATCACCGGCTACATCGAGGCCGGCGTGCGCGAAGGGGCGCAGCTGCTGGTGGACGGCCGGGGCTTCGACGGCCGCAACGCCGGCCCGGGCTGCGATCACGGCTTCTGGCTGGGGGGCACACTGTTCGACCATGTCACCCCCGAGATGTCGATCTACCGCGACGAGATCTTCGGCCCCGTGCTGTCGTGCGTGCGGGTACCGGACTTTGCCACCGCGGAGCGGCTGATCAACGAGCACGCCTACGGCAACGGCACGGCCTGCTTCACGCGCGACGGGCATGTGGCGCGGGAGTTTGCGCGCCGCGTCCAGGTCGGCATGGTGGGCATCAACGTGCCGATCCCGGTGCCGATGGCTTGGCACGGCTTTGGCGGCTGGAAAAAGAGCCTGTTCGGCGACATGCACGCCTACGGCGAGGAGGGTGTGCGCTTCTATACCGCGCAAAAAAGCGTCATGCAGCGCTGGCCCGAGAGCACGCCCAAGGGCGCCGAGTTCGTGATGCCGACGTCCCAGTGAACACCTTCGACTACATCGTGGTCGGCGGCGGAACCGCCGGCAGCCTGCTGGCCAACCGCCTGTCGGCCAACCCGCGCCACCGCGTGCTGCTCATCGAGGCCGGGCAGAAGGACGACTACCACTGGGTGCACATCCCCGTGGGCTACCTGTACTGCATCGGCAACCCGCGCACCGATTGGCTGTACAAGACCGAACCGGACGCGGGCCTCAACGGCCGGCAACTGCGCTACCCGCGGGGCAGGGTGCTGGGCGGCTGCTCCAGCATCAACGGCATGATCTACATGCGCGGCCAGGCGCGCGACTACGACCAGTGGGCGCAGATCACCGGCGACGACGAGTGGACGTGGGAGCGCTGCCTGCCTGACTTCAAGGCGCACGAGGACCACTACCGCCTGGACGCGGACACCGACCCCGCATTCGCCGCCCTGCACGGCCACCGGCGCACCGGCAGCACGGGCGAGTGGCGCGTGGAAAAGCAGCGCCTGCGCTGGGACATTCTGGACGCCTTCGCACAGGCGGCGCAGCAGGCCGGCATCCCGGCCACGGACGACTTCAACCGCGGCACCAACGAAGGGGTGGGCTACTTCGAGGTCAACCAGAAAAGCGGCTGGCGCTGGAACACGGCCAAGGCCTTTTTGCGCCCGACCTGCGAGCGGCGACCCAACTTCACCCTGTGGACCGGCGCACAGGTCAAGCGGCTGCGGATCGAGCGCGGCGCAGACGGCGCCCTGCACTGCCGGGGTGTCGAGGTCTGGACCGGCCAAGCCAGCGTCACCGCCCATGCGGCGCGCGAGGTGGTGCTCAGCGCCGGCGCCATCGGCAGTCCGCAGATCCTGCAGCTCTCCGGCATCGGGCCGGCGGCCGTGCTGCGGCCCTTGGGGATCGAGGTGCTGGCCGACCTGCCGGGCGTGGGCGCCAACCTGCAGGACCATCTGCAAATCCGCGCCGTCTTCAAGGTGCAGGGGGCCGAGACGCTCAACACCCTGGCCCGCCATTGGTGGGGCAAAGCCCGCATCGGGCTGCAGTACCTGCTGACGCGCAGCGGCCCCATGAGTATGGCACCCAGCCAGTTGGGCGCCTTCACGCGCAGCGGGCCCGGCTTCGACTGGCCCAATGTGGAATACCACGTGCAGCCGCTCAGCCTGGACGCCTTCGGCGAGCCGTTGCACCCCTTTGCGGCCTTCACGGCCAGCGTGTGCAACCTCAACCCCACCAGCCGCGGCACGGTGCACCTGCGCAGCCCGCGCTTCGAGGATGCGCCAGCCATCGCGCCCCACTACCTATCCACGGCGCAGGACCGCCAGGTCGCCGCCGACAGCCTGCGTCTGACGCGGCGCATCGTCGCCCAGCCGGCGCTCGCCCGCTACCAGCCCGAGGAGTATCGACCCGGCCCGCAATACCAGACCGACGAGGAACTCGCCCGGCTGGCCGGCGACATCGCCACCACCATCTTCCACCCCGTGGGCACCACGGCGATGGGGCGCGACGGCGACCCGATGGCGGTCACCGACCCCCATCTGCGGGTGCGCGACGGGCGCGGTGGGCGCATCGGTGGACTGCGTGTGGTCGATGCCGGCATCATGCCCACCATCACCAGCGGCAACACCAACAGCCCTACCCTGATGATCGCCGAGAAGGCCGCACGCTGGATCCTGGCCGGGGCATGACCGCGCTGCGGGTTTGTCCGGAGCCGCAACGGGGACAGCGCCGCCTAGAATGTGCGCACTCGGACACCGGTGCGGCGCCTGCGGCGCAGCCGGTCAGCTCTGAGAGGACCGAGGAGACAAATCGATGGTACGGCCCGCAGTCGACCGCTGGCTTGATCGTCAACCGCGACAGAGATGATTCAAACGCCACCGCCATGGGTGGCTTGCAACGACACCGGCAGCTCCGCTCCCGGTGTTTTTTGTTGCCCCGCGTGCAGCGTCCGCCACGTGCGCGGCATACGCCGCCTCAGGCTCGGGTATCGAGCAAGCGCCCCACCGCCTGATCGGCCGCTTTGAACACCTGCAAATTGGCCGCAAAACTGGTGGCCGCCATCTTCTGCTCCACCATGTCGGCGGCCAGATCGGCCCCCGGCTCGGGCCGCTTGTCGATGCGGGTGCGCACGCCTGCACCGGGCGCGGGTTCGGCCTCGCTGCGCACCTGCTCGCGGCGGTAGCCGTCGGTTTGTGCGTTGGCGATGTTGTTGGCCGCGCTGCCCAGCCGGGTCTGCGCCGCGCGCATCCCGGACAACGCCGTGCTGCTGATCCTGCCGTCCATGCCACCCAGTGTACGACCGGGGCGAGGATTCGTGCCGACGCGGCGACGAACGGCCCCGCCCCGAGCGCGGGCGTCAGTCCGCCGAACGCCGATTGAGCAGCGCGTACAGGCCGATGGCGCCAAAGGTCGCCGTGCCGATGCCGCCCAGGGCAAAGTCGCCAAACTTCAGCGTGAAGTCGCCCGTGCCCAGCACCAGCGTGATCGCCGCCACCAGCAGGTTCTTGTTGTCGGAAAAGTCCACCTGGTTGTCCACCCAGATCTTGGCGCCCGCTACCGCGATCAGGCCAAACACCACGATCGAGACCCCACCCATCACCGCCAGCGGAATGGCCTGGATCAGCGCGCCGAACTTGGGGCTGAAACCCAGCAGAATGGCCATCAGGCCCGCCACGACGAAGATCGCCGTCGAGTAGATCTTGGTCGCCGCCATCACGCCGATGTTCTCGGCGTAGGTGGTCACGCCCGTGCCGCCCGCGCTGCCGGCGACCATGGTCGCCACGCCGTCGCCCATGAAGGCGCGGCCCATGTACACGTCCAGGTTCTTGCCCGTCATCGCCGTCACGGCCTTGATGTGGCCGAGGTTTTCGGCCACCAGAATCACGGCCACCGGCGCGATCAGCAGCATCGCGTGGCCGCTGAACACGGGCGCGCTGAAATTGGGCATGCCCAGCCACGCGGCATGGGCCACCCCCGACAGGTCGAGCGGCTTGCCCAACCCCAGCCCATTGGCCAGCACGGCATAGACGACGCTGGCCACGATCAGGCCCATCAAGATCAACAGCCGCTGCACCATGCCGCGCGTAAACACCGCCACCAGCCCCACGCAGACGAAGGTCACCGCCTGCATCCAGGCATCGAACGGCGTCGGCGCCATGTTCTTGACCGGAATGTGCGCCAGGTTCAGGCCGATCACGGCCACCACCGCCCCCGTGACCACGGGCGGCATCAGGCGCTCGATCCAGCCGGTGCCCACGGCCTGCACGATGGCCCCGATGACGAAGTACAGCGCCCCGCACGCGATGATGCCGCCCAGCGCCACGCCGATATTGCCGTTGGGCCCCTGCCCGGCATAGCCCGTGGCCGCGATCACCACACCGATGAAGGCAAAGCTCGACCCCAGGTAGCTGGGCACCTTGCCGCCCGTGGCCACGAAGAACAACAGCGTGCCGATGCCGCTCATCAGAATGGCGACGTTGGGATCGAACCCCATCAGGATCGGCGCCAGCACCGTCGCGCCAAACATGGCGATCAGGTGCTGCACCCCCAGCATCGCGGTCTGCGGCCAAGGCAGCCGCTCGTCCGGCCCGATGACACCGCCGGCCTGCAGGGCGGCGTCGGATTTTTCCGTCCATTGAAACATGATCGTTCTCGCTCCTCGCGTGGTTTTTGGGTAACGGGGTGGGATTCTGCCCGCGCGCGCCATGCCCCTGCAAGCCTCGTGTCAGGTCGGTGCGCCGGGGCGAGCCAGATTCGGGCCGGGGCGGATGACGCCGACGCGACGCGCCACGGGGCACCGCTCTCGATAATTTGGCCCAAGCGCCCGCGTGCGCGGCCCATCGCCCAAGGAGACCGGATGCCCGCCCCTTACACCCCCCAGATTCGCCGCTACCAGGACTGGCTGCGGCAGCGCCATGGCCTGGGCTTTGACGACTACGACGCGCTGTGGCGCTGGTCCACCACCGATCTGGGGGCGTTCTGGCAAAGCGTGTGGGACTACTTTGCCCTGCAATCGCCCACGCCGCACCACGCCGTGCTGGAAGGCGTGACCATGCCGCATGTGCGCTGGTTCCCCGGTGCGCAGGTGAACTACGCGCACCAGGTGTGGCGCCATGTGGAGCCGGCCGAGGCCGCGGGCCAGCCGGCCATCATCGCCGAGGACGAGCTGGGCCGCGTGCGCACGGTGGGCTGGCGCGAGCTGCAGCGCGAGGTGGCGGCGTTGGCGGTGGGCCTGCGCGCGCTGGGGGTGCGACGCGGTGACCGCGTGGCCGCCTATCTGCCCAACCGGGCCGAGACGGTGGTGGCCTTTCTGGCCTGCGTCAGCCTGGGCGCGATCTGGAGCGTGTGCGCGCCGGACATGGGCACGGCGGCCGTGCTGGACCGCTTCCGCCAGATCGAGCCGACCGTGCTGATCGCCGCAGACGGGGTGCACTACGCAGGCCGACCGTTGGACCGCAGCGCCACCGTGCGCGAGCTGCGCGCCGGCCTGCCGACGCTGTCCCATGTGGTCACGCTGCGCACGCCGTACGCGGCGGAACGCCTGACCGACACGCACGACTTTGCCGCGTTGGTCGACCGCGACGACGCGGCCGTGCGCGACTTCGCGCCCGAGTGGCTGCCGTTCGACCATCCGCTGTGGATCGTGTACTCCAGCGGCACCACGGGCCTGCCCAAGCCGATCGTGCACGGGCACGGCGGCATCCTGCTGACCACGCTGGCGCTCAAAGTCCTGCACAACGACATTGGCCCGAGCTACGACCCCAACAGCCTGGGCGAGCGCTTCCACTGGTACAGCTCCACCGGCTGGGTGATGTGGAACGCCCAGATCGCCGGGCTGACCGGCGGGACCACCATCGTGCTCTATGACGGCAGCCCGGGCGGGCGCAAGGACGAGCCGGACTGGACCGTGCTGTGGCGTTTTGCAGCACGGCACCGCGTCACGTTCTTCGGCGCGGGGGCCGCCTTCTATGGCAACGTCATGAAGGCGGGGGTCGATCTGGCCGCCCTGCAGGCGGGCGGGCACGACCTGTCCACCATCCGCGCGCTCGGATCGACCGGCTCACCCCTGCCCGAGGAGGTGCAGCGCTGGGGCAGCGCGCAGTTTGCGCGCGTCTACGCGCTCGCCGGCCGCGCCGCCGATCCGGCCGCCCTGCCCGGCGGCCCCGACGGGCCGCTGTGGTGGTGCAACATCTCGGGCGGCACGGATTTTTGCGGCGCCTTCATCGGCGGCCAGCGCGAGCTGCCGCAGGTGCCGGGGCAGATGCAATGCCGGCAACTGGGCTGCGCGGTGGAGGCCTGGGACGACGACGGCCATCCCGTCGTTGGCCAGGTGGGCGAGTTGGTCTGCGTGCGGCCCATCCCCTCCATGCCTCTGTACTTCTGGAACGACGAGGGCGATGCGCGCTACCTGTCGAGCTACTTCGACACCTACCCCGGCGTCTGGCGCCACGGCGACTGGCTGGAGGTGCGCGCCGACGGCGGCTGCGTCATCTACGGCCGCTCCGACGCGACCATCAACCGCCATGGCCTGCGCATGGGCACGAGCGAGATCTACGCCGCCGTCGAAGCGCTGCCCGAAGTGCTGGACAGCCTGGTGGTCGATCTGGAGTACCTGGGCCGCGAGAGCTTCATGCCGCTGTTCGTGGTGCTGCGCCCGGGACTGACGCTGGATGAGCCCCTGCGCGAGCGGCTGCGTGACGCCATCCGGCGCGCGCTGTCGCCGCGCTTCGTCCCCGACGCCATCGAGCAGGTGCCGGATATCCCGCGCACGCTCAGCGGCAAGAAGCAGGAGCTGCCGATCAAGAAACTGCTGTTGGGCCAGCCACTGGAGCGCGTGGTCAACCGCGACGCGATGGCCAACCCGGACTGCCTGGCTTGGTACGTGGCCTATGCCCAGGCCCGCCAAGCCCATGCCCCCGGTGAGACCCCGCCAGCCCCCGCGGGAGCATGACCCCAAACCGGCCGGCCCGCCGCGGCTTCGCGGCACAATCGACGCATGACCGACCGCTCCGTTGAAGACGAACTGGACCGCGCCCGGGCCCGCGGTCCGGTGCGCGACATCGTCATCCCGCCGTGCCCCGAATTGCTGCGCCAACTGCAAGACGTCACCGCGCATGGTGAGCCCGACCCGGCGGTACTGGACCCCATTGCCAGCAGCGATGTGGCCATGGCCGCCGCCCTGATCCGGCAGGCCAACAGCCCGCTCTATGGCCTGAGCCAGCCCGTGGCCACCGTGGGCCAGGCCCTCACGGTGCTGGGTGTGCGGCCCGCGGTGCAGTTGCTCATGGGCTTTGTGACGCGCAACGCGCTGCAGGTGCATTCGCCGGTATTGGCCCACTTCTGGGAAAGCTCCACCCGCCGCGCCATTGCCTGCGAGCACATCGGTCGTCAGCTCTACGACATGGACCCGGGGCTGGCGTACAGCTTTGGCCTGTTTTGCCACGTCGGCATGCCGGTGCTGCTGCGCGGCGTGCGCGGCTATGCCGCCACCATCACCGAGGCGCTGGCCCGCAAGGACCGCACCTTCACCCAAACCGAAAACGCCAACCACCGCACCGACCACGCGGTGGTGGGCGCCATCGTTGCGCGCACCTGGCTTCTTCCCCCCGCCGTGGCGGTGGCGATCCGGCTGCACCACGACTTCACCTGCCTGGGTGACGCCCGCTATTCGGACACGGTACGGCACCTGGTCGCCATGGGCCTGATCGCCGACCATCTGGTGCAGCAGCACGAAGGGGTGCCCCAGTCACCCGACTGGGCGCGGCACGGCCAAGCGGCGCTGGCCCACCTGCAAATCGGCGAGGCCGAGGTGGAGCACTGGATCGACGAGCTGCACCCGGCGTTCGAGGCGGTGCAGGCCCCCTGACGGGGCGCGGTCGAGCGGCGCACGGCACTCGGCCGATGGCACGGCGCCCGCGCTCAGCGCCGGCTGACTAGCACGATGCCCGCCGCCACCCCGGCCAGCGCCAGCAGCAATTGCAGCGTCAGCGGCTCGCCCAGCAGCAGCACGCCAAACACCAGCGCGAACAGCGGCGTCAAAAACGTGAACGTCGCCATGCGGGTCGCCGGATAGTGGCGCAGCATCCACATCCAGGCCAGATAGCTGGCGAACGCCCCCACCGCGGTCTGCAAAAACACCGATCCCCACGCCAGCGCCGAGTAGTCCAGCGCCCAGCGCTCGCCCAGGGCCAGGGACAGCAACGGCGTCACGACCGCGGTCACCCCCAACTGGTAGAACAGCGACTTTTCCGCGGCGACCGTGGCGATGCGGGTGGTGCGGATGGCCACGGTGGTCAGGCCCCAGAACAGGCCGGCCGCCAGTCCCATGGCGTCGCCCTTCCACTGCCCGGGCATCGAGCCGTGCAAAAACGCCTCGCTGAAGGCCACGGCCACCGCCCCGAATGCCAGGCACAAACCGGCCCACTGGATGGGGCGCAGCCGCTCCGCCGGCGCGAAGCGCGGCAGCAGCAACGCCACCCAGAACGGGCTGGTGTAGAGAAAGACCGTCAACCGCGAGGCGCTGGTGTGCTGCAGCCCCAGATAGATGAAGACGAACTCCGCCGCGAACAGCAGCCCGACCAGCAATCCCCCCGGCAGCGAGCCGTCGCGCTGGAACAGCGGCACACCGCGCCCGCGGCACCACAGCCACAGCAGCGCCGTAGCGCCCCACATGCGCAGCGAGGCCTGCCACAGCGGCGGGATCTCTCGCCCGGCAAACTTGATCAGAATCTGCTGAAACCCCCAGAACGCGCAGCACACCACCAGCAGCGACACGGCCAGCGTGTCGAGGTGGTCCTTGCGGTGGGGCAGGGTGGTGGAGGTCGTCACAGCGGATGCTCGGTGTAGAACCGCCCGCCATGGTACAGAAGGGGCGACGCCGCGCCGTCGTGGCGGCAGCGCAGCACCTCGGCGACCAGAATCACATGGTCCCCCTCCACATACCGGCTGCGGCTGCAGCACTCGAAGACGGCCGCGCAGTCCGGCAGCAGTGGCACGCCGTCGGCGTTGGGCGTCCACGCCACGCCAGCCCAGCGGTCCGCCTGCCGGCTGGCAAACCGTTGCGCCAATGCCTGCTGCTCCACCCCCAACACATGGATGGCGTAATGCGCCGCCGACTCGAAGACGGGCAGCGCGCGCGAACGCAGCGCCAGGCTCCAGAGCACCAGCGGCGGCTCCAGCGAGACGGAGTTGAACGAATTGACGGTCAGGCCGATCGGTGCGCCATCCGCCGCGCGCGCGGTGACGATGGTCACGCCGGTGGCAAAGCGCCCAAGGGCGGCCCGAAACCGCTCAGGCGACGGTTCGAACATGGGGCGCGATTGTGCCTTGCCGCCGCCCGACGCGTGGCCGGGCGGCGCGATGCCCTGTCCCGCGCAGGGCTTGAGCGCTTGGGAGTGGGACGCCCTGGGCCGGGTTCAGGCCGTGGCGGACGCCGCGGCGGGCCGGGCGGCGCGGTCGCGCGCCCCTGCCATCCCGACGAAGTCCATTGCGATCGCCGGGCGCTCGCCGCAGATCAGCTCGGCCAAGGCCCGGCCCGAGCCCGCACCGTGCGTCCAGCCCAGGGTGCCGTGGCCAGCGTTGATCCACAGCCGCCCCAGCGGCAGCCGGCCGATCAACGGGATGTTGGTGGGCGTGGCCGGGCGCAGGCCGCACCAGAATTGCGGCTCGCCGCCCTGCTCCGGCGTGCGCGTGTCGGCCACGCCGGGGAAGAGCTGCTCGATGCGCTCCAGCAGCATGTGGCAGCGCGCCCGCGCCACGGGCGTGTCCAGCCGCAGGTCGAAGCCGCCGAGTTCGATCGTACCCGCCACGCGCAGGCGGTCGCCCAGGCGCGAGATGGCGATCTTGCGGCCATCGTCGAGCAGACTGACCTGCGGCGCCCGCGCCGGATCGCGCAGGGCCAGCGTGGCGCTGTAGCCCTTGCCCGGGTAGATGGGCACGCGAATGCCCACCGTGGCCAGCAGCGGCGTGGTGTACGAACCGCAGGCCACCACGAAGGCGTCGGCCTGCAGGTGTCGCGCCTGGCCGGTGGCGCGGCAGCGCAGGTGCACGCGCTGCACGGCGCCGCCCACCACCTCCAGCCGCTCGATGTCGTGGCCGAACAGCAGCTCCGCCCCCTGCGCCGCGCAGCGTCGGGCCAGCGCCTGGGTGAACACGCGCGCATCGCCATGCTCGTCGGTGGGGGTGTAGGTGCCCCCGGCGATGCGCTCGGCAAAGGGCTGCAGGGCCGGCTCGATGCGCAACAGCTCCTCGCGCGAAACGACGCGCCGCTGCACCCCGTGGCGGCGCATCAGCTCGGCGGCCTCACCCGCCTCGGCAAAGGCCCGGGCATCGGTGTAGACGTGCGCGATGCCGCGCTCGCTGCGCGGGTACTCGATCCCCGTCTCCGCCACCATCTGCTTGAGCGTGGCATGGCTGAAGGCACCCAGCGACACCAGTTGCGCCACGTTGCGCTCGAAGGCGCGGTCGGTGCACTGGCCCAAAAACTGCAACAGCCAGCGCCATTGCGCCGCATCCCACTGCGGGCGCCACAGCAGGGGGGCCTGCTTGTCGAACATCCACTTGAGCGCCTTCAGTGGCGCCTGGGGATTGGCCCAGGGTTCGCAGTAGCTCACCGAAATCTGCGCCGCATTGGCAAAGCTGGTCTCCAGCGCCGCATCGGGCTGGCGATCCACCAGCACCACCTCGTGCCCGCGCTGCAGCAGGTGCCACGCCGTCGAGGTGCCGATGATGCCTGCGCCCAGAACCACCACTCGCATGTCCGTCTCCTTGGGCAGCCCCGCCGCGCCCGCGCGCGGATCGCCAACCGCCTGTCGGGCGGGAGTGTGCGCGATGGCGCGATAAAGATGAAGCGAGATTCACCAAACGGCGGTAACATCAGAAAAACTAATGCACGCCTGCCATGACCGCCACCTTCGACCCCGACGCCCTCGAATGTCTGGCCGCCATCGTTGAAGAGGGCGGTTTTGAACGCGCGGCCCAGCGGCTGTCCGTCACGCAGTCGGCGGTGTCGCAGCGGCTGCGCGCGCTGGAAGCGCAGGTGGGCACCGTGCTGCTGGTGCGCAGCCGCCCGATCAAGCCAACGCCGGCGGGGCAGTTGCTCATCAAGCACGCCAAGATGATGCGTCTGCTGCGCGCCGATCTGGAGCACGACCTGCGCGATCTGGCGCCCACGCTGGCGCGCCGGCCGCGCGACGAGGGGCGCATTTCGGTGGCGATCAACGCCGACAGCATCGCGAGCTGGGCGCTGCCGGCGGTCACGCCGCTGGTGCGCGACGGCGTGCCACTGGAAATCATCCACGACGACCAGGACTTCACCCACGAATGGCTGCGCGAAGGCCAGGTGATGGGCTGCGTGACCTCGCTGGCGCAGCCATTGCGCGGCTGCCGGTTGGAACCGCTGGGCCGCATGGCCTATGTCGCGGTGGCCTGCCCCGCCTTCGCCGCCGCGGCGCTGGAGGGGCGGCTGACGCGCCACAACTTCCACCGCGTGCCCTTCGTTGCCTTCAACCGCAAGGACGACCTGCAGCGCGACTTCGTCTGCCAGACCTTCGGACTGCCCCAGGTGGTGCTGCAGCAGTGCTACGTCCCCTCATCGGAGGGGCAGGTGCGCGCAGCACTGGCCGGCTGGGGCGTGACCGTGGTGCCGCGCCTGGTCGCGGGGCCGGCCCTGCAGGCCGGCACGCTGGTGGATGTGGCGCCGGGCAGCGCCTACGCCGTGCCGCTGTATTGGCACTGCTGGAACCTGGACTCCGACGTGCTCACGCGCCTGACCCACGCCCTGCGCGACGCCGCAGCGACCTGGCTCGAACCCATGGCCTGAGCCACGGCCGCCGCCGCCGGATTCAGCCGCGCCCCAGCCCCGGGATGCCCGACCAAATCTCATCGAGGTCCGGGATTTTCCACTGCGCCGGATCCTCGCGCTGCACCACCTGCACCGCGCAGCCCGGTGCCGACAGATCGATGCGCTCGGGCACGACCCGCTCGCCGCTGCGGGTGGAAAACACCGTCTTGACCACGGGCTTGAGCAGGTTGCCGGGATTCTGCTCCACCACCACGGCCAGCCGCTGGTTGGACAGGCGCACCAGCGAGCCCACCGGGTAGATGCCGAGGCTGCGCACGAAGGCCTGGAAGATGCGCTCGTCGAAATGCCCCTTCCAGCTGGCCATACGCTTGAGCGACTCGGCCGGATCCCAGCCGGCCTTGTACGGGCGGTTGGAGGTGATGGCGTCGTAGACGTCGCACACCGCGCCCATGCGCGCCAGCAGCGTCAGCGCCTCGCCTTGAAGGCCATCGGGGTAGCCGCCGCCATCCACGCGCTCATGGTGGTGCAGGCACACGTCCAGCGCCGCCTCGTCCTCGATGCCGGCGGCGCGCAGGCGCTGCCAGCCCTTGCGCGGGTGCTCGCGCACGATGGCAAACTCCTCCTCGGTCAGCCGGTCGGGTTTGTTGAGGATCTCCAGCGGGATGTCGGCCTTGCCCACATCGTGCAGCAGCCCGGCAAAGCCCGCCGCACGCACCTCCTCGTCCGGCAGGCCGAGCTGGCGCGCCAGCGCCACCATCAGCGCGCACACCGCCACCGAGTGCATGTAGGTGTAGTCGTCGGCGGTCTTGACGCGCGCCAGGCTGATCAGCGCGCCGGCGTTGCGCGTGACGCTGTCGGCGATGTCCTCGGCCACCGCGCGCATCACCTGCCGGTCGATGGCGCGGCCCATGCGCGCGTCCTGGAACATGTCCTTGACCGCGCCGCGCGCGCTGGCCAGCAGCCGCGCGGCGCGCTGCAGTTCCTCGGACTGGCTCACCGGCTGCAGCAGCCGCTGCACGCGCTCGTCGTAGGCGCGCAGCGGCTCGGCATCGTCGGGGGTCTCCACCGCCTCGGCCACCGGTGCCTCGGCCGGCACGTCGGCGCCTTGGCTGACGTCGATCCAGACCTCGCGCACGGCGCTGGCGCGGATGCGCGCCAGGTCCTCCGGGTCTTCCAGCAAAAAGCGGTTGCGCCAGAACGGATGATCCAGCCACGACCCGGCAAAGCCGTGGATGAACATGCCCAACCGGACGTCTTCGACGTGGATGCGCTTCAGCATGGGTGTGTGTCCTGCCCTCCATTATCCCGCCGGGCATCCCACGGGGGTACGCGCAACACACTCGACGGTACCTCCACCACCGCCGCCGGGGCAAAAGCGCCTTGCTCGCCCTTGTCCGCGTAGCCGAGCGGATTGGCCACCACGCGGCAGCGGCCGACGCGATAGTCGTGCGGGCAGTGCAGGTGACCATGCAGCCACACGTCGGCCAGCGGCAGCAGGTCGTCCAGCGCATTGCAAAAGCCGGCCGTTCCGGGCTGCACGCCGTAGCGCGGATCGGCGCTGCGCAGCGTCGGCGCAAAGTGGGTCACGACGACGGTGGGACCGTCGAAAGCCGCCGACAACGCCGTGCGCAGCCACGCCTGGCAGCGCAGCGCCTCGTCGCGCATGGCCGCCGCGTCGAACAGCCGACCGGCGCGCTGCGTGGCCATCTGGGTCAAATGGAAATTGGCGGCCCGAAAGGCCCGCTGTCGCTGGTGCAGCCGGTGCGCGTCCGGATCGGCAATGGGCCGCGGCCGACCGCGGCGCTGCAGCGGCACCGTAGCCAGCGCGTCGAAGTCGCTCCACAGCGTCGTGCCCACGAAGCGCACCCCGTCGATGACGACCGCCTGGCGCTCCAGCCAGACAATGCCCAACCGCTCGCACGCCGCGCGCAAGCCCGCATGGGCCTCGTCCCAGTCCAGGCCGTCATACTCGTGGTTGCCCGGCACGTAGAGCACCGGCTTGGGCCAGCCGCCGTATTGCGGCAAGGGCGAGAAGGCCTGCAAGCCCCAGTCGGGCAGCGCCAGCCGCCCCCCGTCGCCCCGCCGCTGGTACGACCCCACGTCCCCGGCCAGGACCAGCAGGTCGGCATCCGCCGCCGGCGTGGGGACGAAGCCGGGGTTGGCCTCCAGATGCAAGTCCGACAACAGTTGCACACGCATCAGTACGCCTCATCGGGTGCCGGGGCGCTGGCGACGGCACGCACCACCGTCTCGCGCAGCCAGCGCTGGGCGCTGCCCAGCTCGGTTTGCCGGTGCCACAGCATGTCCACATGCACCCTGGGCACATCGATGGGCAACGGCTGCACGGCCAGCTCGGCCGCGCGGCCCGTGCTGCTCAGGAAGTGGTGCGGCAGCACCGTCAACAGGTCGGACGTGGCCACCACCTGCCCGGCCGTAAAAAACTGGTTGACCGTCAACACGATGCGGCGCCGACGGGACAGAGCGGCCAGCGCCTCGTCCACGAAGCCGAACGGCCGCCCGGAAAAGCTCACCAGCAGGTGCCGCGCAGCGCAGTAGTCGTCCAGCGTCAGCGGGCCCTGGGCCAGCGGATGCCCGCGGCGCATCACGACGACGTAATGCCCCTCGTACAGGCGACGCGACAGAAAGCGCGGCACCTGCTCCTGCAGGTGGGTGGCCCCCAACTCGGCCAGCACGCCGGGGAAGTAGCCGATGGCCAGATCCACCCCGCCATCCTCCAGCAGCGGGCGGGGGTCGCGCGTGGTCAGGGGCAGCACGCGCAGCGTCACCCCCGGCGCCTCCCGGTCCAGGATCGCCACCAACCCGGGCACGATCTTGGAGGCGGTGGCGTCGGCCATGGCGAGCACGAACGCATCCTGCGCCTGCGTAGGGTCGAACGTCCCCGGCGCCAACGACTCGCGCAGACGTTGCAGCGCCTCGCGCACCGCCGGCCAGATCTGCAGGGCCAGCGGCGTGGGCTCCACGCCATAGCCGGAGCGACGCACCAGGTCATCGCCCAGCAGCTCGCGCAGCCGCCGCAGGGCGTTGCTGACCGCCGGCTGCGACAGGGCGAGGTTGTGCGCGGCGCGGGTGAGGTTGCGCTCGGCCATCACCTCGTCGAAGACGCGCAGCAGGTTCAGGTCGAGGGTGCGAAAGTTGAGTCGATTTATCACTCTGATGAATATATGACATTCCAAAAATTAAGTTGCAACCCATCAGGGCAAACCCTAATATGCGAACCATCGCATTGCTGCGTTGCAGCATCTTGGAGTCACGCCATGAGCACCACGCTGATCCACTCCCCGACCCCGGCCCCCGCCGTGGGGACCGGCGCAGGCGCCTCTCACGTCGAAGCCGCGCGCCGCGCCGTCGCGCCGCGCGCGCTGGCCACCTTGCTGCTGGCAGCGGGTGTGGCCGCGCTGGCGGTGGTGACGGATCGCCTCATCGACACCTGGGCCGACGGCCACCTGCTGGCCGCCTGGGTGTTGATGTGGGCGGTCGTCTTTCTGGGCAGTCTGCTGCTGGCCTCGCCCGCCCGCCACGCCGCGCAGCGCGTCATGGCCGGCCTGAATGGCTGGGCGCTGCGCCGCGCCGTCGCCCGCGCCGAGGCCCGCACCGCCGCGCTGGCGCGCCGTGACGCCCGCCTGCAGGCCGAGCTGAACGCCCTGCGCCAGCGCATGGAGGTCCCCGACGCGGCTTGGGCGTACGCCCTCAGCCCGCTGGGGCCCGAGCCGACTGGCACTGCCCACGCGGTGCGCGAATGGACGCTCAGCCAGTCCGAGCAGATGACCTGGCCCAACGGCCGGCGCTACAGCCTCTTCTACGTCTGACCGGCGCGCGACGGCTCCCCCGCCGCCCTATCCACCCGTGAAAAGGCCCCGCACGGCGAGGCCTTTGTTTTGGGGCGCGGCCCCCGCTCAGCCCAGGATGCGCTGCACCATGCGCGCCTTGGTCTCCACCAGTTCTGCCGGCAGGTGGTGCGCCAGCTTGTCGAACAGCTCCTGGTGCAGTTCCAGCTCGCGCGCCCAGTCCGCGGAGTTCATGTCGGTGACGGCGGCAAAGCGCTCGGGGCCGAAGTCCAACCCGTCCCAGTGGATCTCGTCGTAAGTGGGGCTGATGCCGAAGGCGTGGTCCTCGCCCGACACGCGGCCTTCCAGGCGGTCGATCATCCAGCGCAGCACGCGCATGTTCTCGCCGTAGCCCGGCCAGATGAAGCGGCCTTCGGCATCCTTGCGGAACCAGTTGACGCAGAAGATGCGCGGCAGGGTGTGCCCCGACTCCTCCAGCCGGTGCCCCATGTCCAGCCAGTGCTGGAAGTAGTCGCTCATGTGGTAGCCGCAGAACGGCAGCATGGCGAACGGGTCGCGGCGCACCACGCCCTGCGCGCCAAACGCCGCGGCCGTGGTCTCGGACCCCATGGTGGCAGCCATGTAGACACCCTCCATCCAGGTACGCGCCTCGGTCACCAGCGGCACGGTGTTGGAGCGGCGCCCGCCAAAGATGAAGGCGTCGATCAGCACGCCGGCCGGATCGTCCCACTGGGCGTCCAGCGCCGGGTTGTTGGTGGCCGCGACGGTGAAGCGGGCGTTGGGGTGCGCGGCCTTGCGCCCGGCAGCACCGTCAGCGGGCGTCCAGTCCTTGCCCTGCCAGTCCAGGCAGTGCGCGGGCGCGGGGCCCATGCCCTCCCACCAGACGTCACCGTCGTCGGTCAGCGCCACGTTGGTAAAGATGACGTCGCGCCGCAGGCTGGCCATGCAGTTGGGGTTGGTGGCGTCGTTGGTGCCGGGGGCGACGCCAAAGTAGCCGGCCTCGGGGTTGATGGCGTAGAGCCGGCCGTCCGCATGCGGCTTGATCCAGGCGATGTCGTCGCCGATGGTGGTGACCTTCCAGCCGTCGAAGCCCTGGGGCGGGATCAGCATCGCGAAGTTGGTCTTGCCGCAGGCGCTGGGGAAGGCCGCGGCGACGTGGTACTTCTTGCCCTCGGGGCTGGTAACGCCCAGGATGAGCATGTGCTCGGCCAGCCACCCTTCGTCGCGCCCCATGACCGAGGCGATGCGCAGCGCCAGGCACTTCTTGCCCAGCAGCGCGTTGCCGCCGTAGCCGGAGCCGTAGGACCAGATCTCGCGCGTCTCGGGGTAGTGGACGATGTACTTGGTGGAGGGATTGCATGGCCACGCGACATCGGCCTGCCCCGGCTGCAACGGCGCGCCCACGGTGTGCACACAGGGCACGAAATGCCCGTCGCTGCCCAGCACGTCGTAGACGGCGCGGCCCATGCGGGTCATGAGCTTCATGTTCACGACCACATAGGGGCTGTCGGTCAACTGCACACCGATCTGCGCGATGGGCGAGCCCAGCGGGCCCATGCTGAACGGGATGACATACAGGGTGCGCCCGCGCATGCACCCGTCGAACAGGCCCGGCTGGCCATCGCGCCCGTGCTGCAGAATGGCCCGCATCTCGGCCGGGGCGATCCAGTTGTTGGTGGGGCCGGCGTCCTCCGCGCGTTCGCTGCAAATGAAGGTGCGGTCCTCGACGCGGGCAACGTCGGACGGATCGGTCCACGCCAGATACGAGTTGGGGCGCTTGACCGGATCGAGCCGCTTGAGCGTGCCGGCCGCGACCATCTGCTCGCACAAGCGGTCGTATTCGGCCTGGCTGCCGTCGCACCATTCGATACGGTCGGGCTTGCACAGGGCGGCCATGTCGGCCACCCAGGCGATCAGGCGGGAGTGTTTGACGTACGCGGGGGTGTTGAGCTGGAGACCCTGCATCACGGGAGCATTCATGGCGGTGAAACCCTGGATCGCGGTGCGCCCGAGCCTGCCCCAGCGGATGCTGGCCAACACACTCCGGCGACTCAATGGCATCGAGCCGGTGCCGCGCACCGGCCGTCGGGGACCCCACGGCCGATCGTCACACGGATCGCGGTGGCGGCAACGACACGAGGCCCGCGGGATGGCCCGGGCCCGTGCCGGTCCGGCAGGGTCGAGCGGGCATTGTATGTAGCGCCCCCGCGGACCGGGGCGCGCCCGTCGAAAACCCCATGCAAAATATGCATGAAATCATGACGCCCCGATGACGCCTGCGGCACTTGGCGCCCCCACTCACGCGCCAATAAAGAAAACCCCGCCAAGCCACAACCCGGCGGGGTGCTCGAGACAAGCCGCGCAGCGACGGATCAGCCCCCGCGCGACGCCCGGTCAGGCCATGAAGACGGCGATGAATGCCAGCAGGAACATCAGAATGGCCCCGGCCACCGGAATCAGCCAGGGGATCACAGGGACGATGGCCTCGGCCGGGTCGGCCGCGGCGGCGCTGTGCTCGGTCGAGGGAACGTGTGCCATGCGGGATCTCCAGGGTTGTCGGGACGCGGCGGCAGCAACCGCCGCCGTGGGATTGTAGACAAAATGCCCGCATGCACGCTCACTCGCCAATCGCGACACCCATCCCCCCGATGGCCACCCCCCAAGCGCTCGAACCGCCTGCCGAAGCCCTGCTGCTGGCCGCCGGCCGCGGCGAGCGCATGCGCCCACTGACCGACTCGTGCCCAAAGCCCCTGCTGCCCGTGCGCGGACGGCCGCTGCTGGTCTGGCACCTGGACGCGCTGTCCCGCGCGGGGGTACGGCGCGCGCTCATCAACACCGCGTGGCTGGGCGAACAGATCCCGGCGGCTTTGGGCAACGCACACGACGGCCCGCACGGCCCGCTGGCGCTGAGCTATTCGATGGAGGGCCAGGACTTTGGTCGCGCCTTGGAAACGGCCGGGGGCATCGCCCGCGCCCTGCCGCGGCTGGCGGAGGTGTTCTGGCTGGCGGCGGGGGATGTCTTCATGCCGGACTTTGGCTTCGACCCGGACGCGCGGGTGCGCTTTGCCCGCGGCCCCGCGCTGGCCCACCTGTGGCTGGTGCCCAATCCGCCGCACCACCCGCGCGGCGATTTCGGGCTGGATGCGCAGGGCCTCGCGCTCGACCTTCCGGCCGGCGATCCGCGCCCGCGCTGGACCTACTCCACGGTGGCGCTGCTGCGCCGCACACTGTTCGAGCCGCCGTGGTGCGAAATCCCCCCCGGCAATCCCGAGGGCGTGGCCGCACCGCTGGCCCCGCTGCTGCGCCGGGCCATGGCCGCCGGCCGCGTCACCGCAGAGGTCTGGAGCGGCCCCTGGACCGACGTGGGCACCCCGCAACGCTGGGCTGCACTGAACGCCGAACCCGAGACGCCGGCCACGGCAGGGGCCCCGGCGCTTGACCGCGGGTGACCGTGCGGCCACGGATCGGCCATGGCCCGCCCCCGCTGTGGAGATCGCACCCCCCGTATCATCCCGCCATGACGCCCCCCATACCCCACCAAGCCCGCTACGCACAACGGCGCGCCCGGCTGGCGGCCCAGCTCGGCGACGGCGGCATCGCCATCATCCCCACGGCGCCCGAGCGGGTGCGCAACCGCGACAGCGAATACCCGTTTCGCTTCGACAGCTACTTTTATTACCTGACCGGCTTTACCGAGCCCCGCGCCTGGCTGGTGCTGACGGCCGAGGGACACACGACGCTGTTCTGCCAGCCCAAGGACTTGGAGCGCGAAATCTGGGACGGGTACCGCTTGGGCCCAGCGGCCGCGCCCGGCGCGTTGGGGGTGGACGAGGCCCACTCGGTCGACGAACTGGATACGCGCCTGCCCAAGCTGCTGGAAAACCGCCGCGCCGTCTGGTACCCGTTTGCCACGCACGCCGGGCTGGAGGCGCGCATCGACGGCTGGCTGCACAAGGTGCGCGCCCGGGTGCGGTACGGCGTGCTGTGCCCCGATGCCCAACGCGACGTGTGCGCGCTGCTCGACGAAATGCGCCTGGTGAAGGACACGCACGAGCTCGACGTGATGCGGCGCGCGGCACAGATCAGCGCGCGCGCCCATATCCGGGCCATGCGCCGCTGCGCGGCCATGATCCGCGCGGGTGAGGATGTGCGCGAATACCACCTGGACGCGGAGCTGCTGCACGAGTTTCGCCGCAGCGGCTCGCAGTCACCGGCCTACGGCAGCATCGTCGCCGCGGGCGCCAACGCCTGCGTGCTGCACTACCGCGCCGACGCCGCCCCGGTGCGCAACGGCGATCTGGTGCTGATCGACGCCGGCTGCGAGCTGGACGGCTACGCGTCCGACATCACGCGCACCTTCCCCGCCAACGGCCGCTTCAGCGGGCCGCAGCGCGACCTGTACGAACTGGTGCTCGCATCGCAGCAGGCCGCCATCGACGCGACCCGTCCCGGGGCGCGCTTCGTCGATGCGCACGATGCAACGGTCAAGGTGCTGGCGCAGGGCATGCTGGACCTGGGCCTGCTGGACAAGAACGACGTCGGCCACCTGGATGACGTGATCGAGAAGCGGCACTACTTCCGCTTCTACATGCACCGCACCGGCCACTGGCTGGGGCTGGACGTGCACGACGTCGGCAGCTACATCGAGCCGGCCGAGGTAGGCCAGGTGAGCGAACGGCGCGACCCGCTCAGCGGCGAGATCATCCGCGACCGCCCCAGCCGCATCCTGCGCCCGGGCATGGTGCTGACCATCGAGCCGGGCCTGTACGTCAGCCCCGCTGCGGGCGTACCCGAACACTTCTGGAACCTGGGCATCCGCATCGAGGACGACGCCGTGGTCACCGACGACGGCTGCGAACTGATCACCCGCGACGTACCGGTGGCGCCCGACGCGATCGAGGCGTTGATGCGGGGGTGAGGTGAAGCCCCGAAGCATCAACAGACGCCCCGGGGCCCAGCTACCGGGTCACTGAAGGGGACGGTAGCAGTCCGTCCCGTCCTTGCCGACATCCGGGCACAATGCCCCAGCCGGTAGTTTTTGACTCCAGATCAAGTGCGCCGCCGCTGACCCCGCAACGCGGTAGGCAAAGTTGCTGCTATCACGCACGACCTGCGACACCAGCGCATTGATGAGCAACGCCGCTACGCTGCTGGTGTCTTGGTCCACGTCCTCCCATTTGGCGCGCCCCTCCCAGAGCACGCGTCCCGTCTTGAGCGAGACCAGCCGCCCTTGCAGCTCCACCCGGGCCACCGTTCGCACCAGTTGGTAGTGGGTCCCGTATTCGTGGATGTCCACAAAGAGCGCCGCGTCCGTGCCGAACACCTCGGCCAGTTTCTCGACCGGAATCTCCTGCACCAAGCCCCAATCGGCCACGCCGTTGTCCCGCAACACCGCCTGGACCAAGGTCGGCGCGGGGACCTCATAACCCTTGGACGCCATGGCGACATAGACATGGGGGTAGACGCTCTCACTCGCCCGCAGGTCCTTGGCGTGGTTGACCGGCGGCAGCACCACCACCGAACGAGGTTTCTCGACGGCAAACTCGGGCGTCGCCGACACCAAACGGTTGGGATGCCCGTGGCTCGCCTCGATGCCCTGCGCTTGAACCCCCGCAGTCGCGAGCAGGCTCAACGCCGCCGACAGCACGACCCCTCCCAGCCAACGATCACGACTTCTCATCCGCCTTGCCCTCCTTGTTTTGTTTTTGCAGCCAGGTGACGAACCCCCTGAGCGACGGATACCGCTCGGCCTCGAGCTCCAGGTACTGCCGGGCCTGCTCATATTGACCCAACCGCTGGTGCAGCAATGCCATGTGCATCGCCATGCCCGGTGGCATCGGTGTCCCAGCTTTTTGCATGAGCGCGCGTTGCTGCTCCATCGCCTTCAATTGCTGATCAGGGGGCAACGCTTGCTTTAGGGAAACACTGATTTATTCCCCTCCCGCCCCCTGCGCGGGAAGCCTGAGCGCCGCAGGATGTGGAACAATCCCTGGTACGGCTTGGGGGCAGTAGCAGCGATGATGCAGACCAGCTTTTCCGACTACGAGTATGCCAACAAGAAGCGCCAAACCCGACGCGAGCGTCTGCTGGCGCAAATCGAGGCGATCCTGCCGTGGCAGGAGCTGCTCGCCGCCATCGAGCCACACTATCCAAAAGGCGGCGGCAGAGGCCGCCCACCGATAGGGCTGGAGCGCATGCTGCGCATGTACATCGCGCAAAACTGCTTTGGGCTGTCCGACGAAGCCATGGAAGACGCCATCTACGACAGCCAGGCGATACGGCGCTTTGTGGGCATCGACCTTGGGCGCGAGGCCGCACCGGACGCCACCACGCTGTTGAAATTTCGCCGCGTGCTCCAAGAGCGGCACCTGACCGAAGCCATCTTTGCCACCATCAACGCGCACCTTGCTGCCAAGGGCTTGATGCTCAGGCAAGGCACGGTGGTCGACGCCACGCTCATTGCCGCGCCGAGCTCGACCAAGAACCGCACACGCAGCCGCGACCCCGAAATGCACCAAACCAGAAAGGGCAACCAGTGGTACTTTGGCATGAAGGCCCACATCGGGGTGGATGCCGACTCGGGCCTGGTGCACACGGTGGTAGGCACCTCTGCCAACGTCAGCGATGTGACGCAAGCGAGCCAACTGCTGCACGGTGAGGAACGCGACGTCTTTGCCGATGCGGGCTACCAGGGCGTGGACAAGCGCAAAGAGGTCCAGGGCAAAGACGTCAAATGGCACGTGGCCATGCGCCCTGGCAAGCGCCGTGCGCTGGATACCAAGAGCCCGATGGGCGCGGTGCTGGCCGAGCTCGAGCGCATCAAGGCGAGCATTCGTGCCAAGGCCGAGCACCCCTTTCACATCGTCAAGAACCTCTTTGGTTACCGTAAGACGCGCTATCGCGGGCTGGCCAAGAACACCGCGCAGCTCATGACGCTGTTTGCCTTGGCCAATGTGTGGCTGGCGCGCAAGTGGATGTTGAACAACGATACCCGAAGTGCGTCTGCTGCATGAAAAAACGCCCCCGAGGCGCGCCACCGGGCGGGTTTTGCACCGCCGCGAGGGCACTTTGGGCGCCTCAGAGGCTGCCTTGGGGTGATTTGCGCTGACCTCACAGCGAGCGCGAGCGAGTGCGCGGTGCATGAGGTGATTTGTTCAGCGGTTCCCTAACGTTCGCCATAACCGGCGCGCAAATGCGGAGCGCAGCGTAGCATTTGCGCGTCCGAGTTGATGGCGTTGTTATGCATTATTTGATGACTCCCTTTGCTTTCAATGCATCTCGCGTCAACTGCTGGCGCAAAGGCAAATCCTGCTTGTCTCGAACCTCAATGTTAGTGGCAAAGAACCAAACATCCTGTGGTGTTTCGATATAGCCCACATACCAGCCAACTTGTGGTTTTACTCTCGTTGCCCAGCCTGTTTTGGCCCACATCGTATACGACGGAGTTTGCTCCACGAGCATGACTTGTCGAAGCGTTTCGTAGGAGTGCGCGCTAAATGGGAGTGTCCGCAGATATACTTTCTTGAGAAAATTTATCTGTTCAATTGCGCTAATTTGAAGTGAGCCGTCAAGCCAAAATGTTGTTTCATCGAAAGGTTCACGTAATTCCCCGTAAGCGGTCTTGCGCAAATAACCTCGATATTTTTCTGCGCCGACTCGGCGCGCAAACTCCTGAAAGCACCAAACACATGAAACTTTGAACGCGCTTTCTAACGTCTGGTCATGATTCCAATCAGGAAAGTCGTATATGTTTCCATCCCATTTCAGCACTTCGTCTTTTCCGGAAATGGCATTTTCTTCAACCGCAATCAGAGTATTCATTATTTTGAATGTTGATGCGATCGGAAATCTTTGATTTGCGCGAAGATCGTTATGAATGAAGTTATTTCCGTTATGTAGGGACGAAATCACAATCGTTCCATCTAATCTTTGCTGCGAAAAGAGCCCAGCAAGAACTTGGTCTTCAGCGGCTGCTGACAATGACCATAGAAGGGCGAGAAAAAGGATGAAAAGCTTGCTCATGTGTTTATGTGCATAACGTG
>NZ_JBKBQX010000004.1:48169-148138 GCF_046292505.1 Tepidimonas sp.
CAGCTAACGTGTTATAGGGAGCAAAACTGCTGCATAACACCGACGGCTGTCTCCCTAACACCGGCGGCTCGATCGGGCGCAAAGCCTTGCCCAGCCTGCGCTTCCAGGCATTGACTGGATGTTTGTACAGTACTAAATTTCATGCAAATTGGCGCAACGTTCGTACCACGCACTTTGCCTGTGCGCGCGGGCGTGGGCAATCCCCCCCGAAAGGGGGCCCCAAGGGAGAGAACAAGATGCATGACCCCCATCCGCCCGCGGGCAGGCCGCCACGGCGCGGTGAGGCACTGCCGTCTTTGAAATCGACGCGGCTGCTCGATCAACTGCGGGAGCGCATCCGCGCCCTGCACTACAGCCTGCGCACCGAAGAGGCCTATGT
Organism: Tepidimonas sp.; assembly: GCF_046292505.1. GTDB lineage: Bacteria > Pseudomonadota > Gammaproteobacteria > Burkholderiales > Burkholderiaceae_C > Tepidimonas. The sequence continues at coordinate 48,549 of NZ_JBKBQX010000004.1, forward strand.
GTACTGGTGCCGCGCCTTCATCCGGTTTCACCGGCTGCGTCACCCGGCCGAGATGGGTGCTGCAGCAGGCCAAGCGCGCCGCGCGCGGCTTCACGACGCCGGTACCCTTCAGCATACCTGTGCCATGCTTACTCACATGCCCCTCCCTTCTTGCATGTCGTTGATGATGCGTGCCGCAAAGACTGGCGACACCGGGTCAAGTGTATTCAATTGGTTGATCGCTCGAGCCCGCCCCGCCCACGTGTTGCATGCCCGCGACACCTCCGCACGAACCAACCCTTCGGGAAATTGGGGGCGATCATCCAAGCGGCAACATGTACCGGGTACTTCATCCGCAACGACGCCCCAATGTCGCCCGCCCGACAAACTGCAAGGGAGAACCCGAATATCCAGACATGCGCACGGATTTCTACAATGCAGTATTCGGATTTACCTTGGAGGAGCCACCCACGCGCTGGATGCATCGCCTGACCGCCGTTGCCGTGGCCGCCGTGTTGACCGCTTGCGGCAGTGGCTCCGATGTGACGGCGCTCAAGGTGGCCGGCGACAGCCTCGCCGATGCCGGGACATTCGGGTTCAAGTTCACGGTGCAGGGTGCGACACTGGCCCAGACGCGGATCTGGGTCGATCACGTGGCGGACGCCGTGGACGTGAGCCCACTGTGCCCGCGCTACACGGCCACCGGGCCGAATGCCGTCGCGGCCAACCCGGCGGCGGCCCACTGCACCAGCCACGCCGTCGGGGGTGCGCGCATCAATGTCGCGGGTACGGCCGGGGACAGCACCCCGCTGTCCATCCAGCAGCAACTGCGCGATCTGGGGGCGACCGCCTACGGCGATCGGGACGTGCTGCTCGTCGTGGGAGGTGGCAATGACGCCGCCGACCTGATCGGAGCCTATCTGGGCGCCTCGGCGGACGGTGGGGCGGCATATGTGGCGCTGTTGGGCGAGCTGCTCAGCCCCGCGCAAGTCGCCCAGGCTGCGGCCGGGGGCAATGCCGGGCTCGCGCAGGCGGGCGGACTCTATATGGCCGCGCTGGCCGATCAGTTGGCCGATACCCTGCAGGCACAGGCCTTGGCCAAGGGGGCCAAACGGGTGGTCGTGCTCAACGCGCCGGACGTGACGCGCACCCCGCGCTTCCTGGCGCTGCTGGCAGCCGTCGCCCAATCCAGCGGCGGGGGCGCGACGGGGGCGGCCATGGCCGAGCAGATCGCCACGACGGCCCGCGCCTGGGTGAGCGCCTACAACAGCCGGCTGGCCCAGCGCTTTGCGACCGAATCGCGGGTGGCGGTGGTCGACTTCTTCGGCGCCCTGAACCAGTGGCTGGCCTCACCGGCAACCTATGGCCTGACCAACACGACCTCACCCGCATGCCCTGCCACGGGGACCGATGCCCGGGGTTTGCCGACGTACAGCATCCAAACCTGCACCGAGGCGTCGCTGACCGCTGCCGCGCCGGCCGGCGCGGGCGCGGGTTGGTGGAACAGCTATGTGTTCTCGGACAACTTCCACGGCACGCCCCGCACCAACGCGCTGATGGGCAACCTGGTCAACGACACGCTGCGCGCGCGGGGGTGGATGTAACAGACGCCGGGCGGGTATAACCGCCCGCAGACCCTCACCCCCTGCGCCGCCACGCGCGCGGGTTGCCCGCCCGCAGGCAGGCGCGGCGGTAGGCGACCAGCGTGGCCGCGGCGCGGCCGAGCACGCTGTCGGGCGGGAAGGCGTCGTCCGGCGGGGCGACGCCGCCGCCCACGGCCCGGGCCCCTTCGGCGCCGAAGGGCACGCCGGTCAGCAGGGCCATGCCGTCGGCGACGTGGTCCACCGCCCAGACGTGGAAGCGCCCCGCAGCGACGGCCTCGCAGACCTCGTCGGCGAGCATCAGGTGGCGGCGATTGCGCGCGGGGATGAGGACGCCCTGGCTGCCGTCCAGCCCGGCCGTGGCGCAGACGCGAAAGAAGCCTTCGATTTTTTCGTTGACGCCGCCGATGGGCAGCACCTCGCCGAAGGCGTTGATGGCGCCCGTGACGGCGATGCCTTGCCGCAGCGGCAGCCCGGACAGCGAGGACAGCAGGGCGTAGAACTCGGCGCACGAGGCGGAGTCGCCTTCGATGCCCGCGTACTCCTGCTCGAACATGATGGAGGCGGTCAGCGCCAGCGGGGCCAGGGGGGCGAACAGGGCCGACAGGTAGCTGTGCAGCACCAGCACGGCCTTGTCGTGGATGGGGCCGGAGAGGGCCACCTCGCGCTCGATGTTGAGCAGCCCCTCGGTCCCTGGCAGGGTGCGGGCAGCCACCCGAATGGGCAGGCCGAAGCGGTAGTCGCCCAGGTCGATGACCGACAGGCCGTTGAGCTGCCCGATGCGCGCGCCGTGCAGGTGGACCAGGCGGTCGCCATCGGCCACGGCTTCGCGCAGGCGCTCGTCCGGGTAGTCGTGGCGGCGGTTGCGCGCGGCGATGGCGGCGCAAACGTCCTCGCCCTCCACCCGGCGGGCGCCGCGGCGGCGCGCGACTTCGGCGGCCTCGACCGCCAGGGCCTCGGTGCGCGCAAAGGTGGCGCTCTGGCGCGCGCGGTCTTCAGCTTCGCGGTGGCTGTCCTCGATCAGGCGCGCCACGGCCGCCGCGCTAAAGGGCGGCAGCCCCAGGCGCGCGCCGGTGTGCGCGACGAAGACGCCGGTGGCGCGCCGCGTGGCGTCGTTGGCGCCGAAGGTCTCGGCAAAGTCCACCTTGATGCGGAAGTGCCGCGCAAACTCGGGGTCACCTTCCTGCAGGGCGTAGAACTGCTCGTTGGAGCCGATCAGCACCAGCTTGACGTCCACGTCCACCGACTCGGGCTCGAGTGAGGTGGTGGCCAGCGCCGAAAACATCGTGCCCGGCTCTTCGATCTGCAGCCGGCCGCTGCGCAGAAAGCGGCGCAGCTTCTCCCACACCAGGTCGTCGGCGAACAGGTCGCGCAGGTGCAGCATCAGAAAGCCGCCGTGCGCGCGCAGCAGGCTGCCGGCGCGGATGCGGCTGAAGTCGGTGACCAGCACGTCGTTGTCGGTCTGGTATTCGATGCTGCCGAACAGCGGCCGGTACAGGGGGTTGTTCTCGATGATGACCGGCGCGCCGACCGTCTCGGCGTTGTCCACCACGAGGTTGACGCGGTAGCGCTGCAGCCGGCGCTCCAGCGCGTCGCGGCGGTCGTCTTCGTCCTCGGGGTCGGCGGGCTCGAACAGCTCCAGGTGGTCGAGCACATCCTGCTCGACCGCGTCCAGCCATTGGCCGAGCTTGCGCGTGTCCTTGAACTGCTTGCGCAGGCCCTGGCGGATGGCGTCGAGCTCGCGGTCCAGCACCGGACGCACGGCCTGCCGGCGCAGCGACTCCACGCCGTCGCGCAACGCGCGCTCCAGCGGGCCGGTCACCTCCAGAAACCGCAGGATTTCGGCGCGCAGCTCGCGCTCGCCCTCGTCGTAGGCAACCCGGCGCGCGGGATCGAGCGCGGCCATGGCGTCGGCGGTCAACGGCTCGCCCCGCTCGTCGATGAGGGTGAAGATGAGCTGCCCGCTGTCGCGCCGCAGCGCGAAGTGCCGCGCCCGCGCGAACGCGGACAGGGCGGCATAGGCTTCGGCCTCGCGGTCGCTGTAGGTCTTCTCCAAGGCGGACAGCGCGGCTTTGAAGCTGGGCTCGTTGAGGCGCTTGGGGATCTCGGCCTGCAGGACGCGACAAAACTCGATCATGCGCTGGCGCAGCGCACGCCCCTGGCCTGCAGGCAAGCGCAGCGCACGCGGCCGCTCGGGGGTGGCGAAGTTGTGCAGGTAGCACAGGTCGGGCGGCACGGGGCGGGTGGCCGCGGCGGCGCGCATCTCCTGCTGCAGCAGGGTGGAGCGCCCAGTCCCCACCTCGCCGAGCACGAACAGGTGATAGTGCGGCTGGTCGATCGCCAGGCCGAAGCGGGCGGCGGTTTGCGCCCGCTCCTGCCCGATCCAGGGCAGCGGCTCGTGCGCCAGCTCCGCCGTGTCCTCGAAGCCCAGGGTGGCCGGGTCGATGCGCAGACGCAGCGCGTCGGCCGGCAGCCGCTGCGCACCGCCGGACGGGGCGCCGGCATTTGCGGCGACGGTAGCAGGGTGGTCCATGCGGCCAGTCTAGCGCCGTTCGTCGGCGGCGACTGCAGCGCGGGCGCGACAGGGCCGATATCCCAGCCATGGAAATCGCTCACAGCGCCATCCACCTGCACAGCCAGATGCAGCAAACCCGGGCCACCGTCTTGCACGAGCGGCTGCAGGCGTGGCGCGGCCCACGCCCGGGCGATGCCGGGGGCGCGCCACCGACCCGGGTCCCGGCCTCCACGGCGGCGGGCTCGCGACCGTCGGCACAGGTCGAACTGTCGCCCCAGGCCCTAGCCGCCCGGCAGGCCAAGCCCTCCAAAACGCCCGACGTCCCCGATGCGCCGAGCGCCGCGGAGGACGCGGCGGAACACGCCTCGCTGGATCCGCGCCTGCGCACGCTGGTGCACATGATCGAGGCGCTGACCGGCCTGCGCGTGCGGGTGTTCCAGGCCGAAAACTGGCCCGACGCGGCATCCGCCGAGGCAGTGGCCCAGGTCCCGAGTGGGGTACCGTCTGCCGCCAGCCCGAACGGCGCGGCGGGGGAAGCGCCCGCATCCGTGGGGTGGGGGCTGGCTTACGACCGGGTCGAGATTCGCGTCGAGTCCCAGTCCCTGGCCTTCCAGGCCAGCGGGCGGGTGGTGCTGACCGACGGCCGCACGATCGACTTTCGGTTGGGGTTGCAGTTGCAAAGCAGCTCGGTGGACGTGCGCACGCTGTCGCTGCGCGCGGGCGATGCCGCGCTGCGCCTGAAGGACCCGCTGGTGCTCTCGCTGGACGGCGCAGCGCCGTCCTTGACCGACACGCGCTTCGTCTTCGACCTGGACGCGGACGGCACGGCCGAATCGATGGCTTTCGTCGCGTCGGGCAGCGGCTTTCTGGCGCTGGACCGCAACGGCAACGGTGCCATCGACGACGGTCGGGAGTTGTTCGGTGCCACGAGCGGTGACGGGTTTGCCGACCTGGCCGCCCTGGACAGCGACGGCAATGGCTGGATCGATGCGGCGGACCCCGCCTTTGGGCAACTGCGGGTGTGGACACGGGACGGCGCCGACGGGGGCGACCGCCTGCAGACGCTGGCGCAAGCTGGCGTCGGCGCGCTGTATCTGGGCCGCATCGCCACGCCGTTTGCGCTGGGTGACGCGGGGCGCCTGCGCAGCAGCGGGCTGTACCTGACCGAAGCCGGCACGGCGCGCACACTGCAACAGATCGATCTGGCCGTCTAACCGACGGCGCCGCGCCCTACACTTGGGGGATGAACACCCCGGACACCCCCGATCCCGCTTTGGCGCAGCCACTGTCGGACGACGACTTCGAGCGGCTGGAGAGCATTCTGGACGACTTGGCCGAGCGCAGCGACGGCATTCCCTCCTCGTGGGAGTACTGCGACGGCTTTCTGACCGCGCTGATTTGCGGGCGCCGTCCGCTCGCGCCCAGCGAGTATTTCCCCGTGCTCTTTGGCGGCGCACCGGGGGACGCCGCGGGTTTTGGCAAGGCGTCCTTCCGGGACGAAGCGCAACTGCGCGACTTTTTGTCGCTGTGGATGCGCCGCTGGAACGAAATCGCCGCCGCACTGCAGGCCCCCGTGGAGACGCTGGACGACGAGCGCACGCTGCAACCCTATCTGACAGACGTGCGCACGGTGCTGGCCGAACTGCCGCCCGAGGAGCAGGAGCGGTTTCAAGCGTCTTTTGGCGACGAGCCACTGCCGTCGTTTGCGCAGTACTGGGCGGTGGGCTTTTGGGATGTGGTGCAGGCTTGGCCCGACGACTGGCGCACGCCGCGCGATCGGGAACTGGGGCGCGACTGGGAGGACGCGCTGATGGCCATCGCGGCCTTGCTCGAGGCCGACGAGGACGAGCCTGCGGTCAACCCCGTGCGCGACGATGGACCGCCCACCGTCAGCGCGGATCGGATCGAGCGCTTTGGCGACGCCATCTGGGCGGTGTATGACCTGCACGACATCGCGCGCTCGCTGGGCCCGCCGATCGAGACGGTACGCAAGGCGGCCGAACCCGGCCGCAACGACCCCTGCCCTTGCGGCAGCGGCAAAAAATACAAGCGCTGCTGCGGGGCGAATTGAGCCGCCGGCGGGGGCGTTGAGGCGTCAGCCCGCCCCCACGACCCGGCTGTGCAAGCCCGCCAGCGCATGCCCGACGGCCGCCGCCCGCACCGCGGCGCGGTCGCCGTCGAAACGCTGGCACTGCGTCTGGACTTGCCCGTCCACACACCAACCAAACCAGACCGTCCCGACCGGCTTGGCGGCGCTGCCCCCACTGGGCCCCGCAATGCCGGTGATGGCCAGCGCCGCCTGCACCTGCGCCGCAGCCGCAGCGCCGCGCGCCATGGCCTGCGCGACCGGCTCGCTGACCGCGCCGTGGGCGGCGATCAGGCCGTCGTCCACGCCCAGATCGGCCACCTTGGCGGCGTTGGAGTAGGTGACGAAGCCGCGCTCGAACCAATCGCTGGAGCCGGCCAGCGACGTGCAGCACGCGGCCACCAGCCCGCCCGTGCAGCTTTCCGCCGTGGCCAGGCGCCAGCGACGCGCCAGCAGCGCGACCGACAACTCGGCGAGCAGCGGCCAGACCGTGGGGGGCAGCCACAGCAGCGGCGAGGCGGCAACCGCGGGCGCACTCACTGCCTTACCCCCCGAAGCCGAAGCGCCACAACGCGATGACGAGCAGGGTGCAAAAGGCCGCCACCAGATCGTCGAACATGATGCCCCAGCCCCCGCGCCAACCGGTGCCCTTGCAGACGCGGTCGGCCCAGGCGACCGGCCCCGGCTTGGCCGCGTCGAAAAAGCGGAACAGCGCAAAACACACGAGCTGGCCCCACAGTCCATGCGGCGCCGCCATCCACAGCACGAGCCAGAAGGCCACCACCTCGTCGATGACGACGAAGCTGGGATCGGCCACGCCCGCGCGCCGTGCGGTGGCGGTGCTGGCCCACCACCCCAGCAGCAAGGCCGCGCCGATGAGCAGCGCCCACCCCCGGTCCCCGGGGGCGGCCAACGCATCGATGACCAGAAACGCCGCCCATGCCCACAGGGTGCCAACGGTGCCCGGCGCCAGCCGCGACAGACCGGCGCCGAAACCCAGCGCGATCAGGTGCGACAGCCGCGCGAACATGAAACGGGCGGACGGCACGGCAGGCGGGGCCGCGGCGGCATCGGGGAACGCGCTCACCGGAACCACCCCTCGAACCCATCGAAAGGCTCGAACCGGCCCTCGACCAGCCGCAGCCGGGTCGGCCCGGGCAACGCCCGGGCGCGCACTGGGTGGCGCTCGTCGCCGGGGTAGCACATGGCGCGGTGCTCCCCGTCGCGAAACTGCTCAGGCTGAATGCACGGGGGCGGGCGGTCGGCCGCCTCGGCCCAGGCCGACGCGACATCGGTATGCCGGGCCAGCTGCGCCAGCCCCATGAGTTGGGGCGGGATCAGCTCGATCTCGCGCGCCCAGTAGCGGGTCAGGGCCTCGCGCGGCGTCATCCAGGCGCTGTCGCTGGCCTCGAAGGCGTCGTGCCGGACTTGCGCCCCCCGGGGCAGACAGGCGAGGAAGAAGCGCGTGTCGAACCGCGGTGTGCCCACGGGCGGATGGCGCGGCGTGATCCAGCGCGACCACGGGCGCAGCGCCGCCGTGGTCAAGCGCGCACCGGCCTGGGCCAGCCGTGCGCGCCAGGGACGGGCGGCCTCGGCGAGCTCGTCCGCGGCGCGGGGCAGCGGGGCATCCACCAAGGCCACGCCGGCTTCCTCCCACAGCTCGCGGGCGGCGGCCACGAACAGCGCCTGCGCGGCAGCCGGTGTGAGCGCGGGCTCGCCCAGCCGGGCCGGCAGTCCGGCGGGCGGCTGGTCCAACAGCGCGGCCCATTCGGGCGCGGCATCGTCCGCATCCACTTTGCCACCGGGAAAGACATACAGCCCGCCCAGCACGCGGGAGTTGGGGTGCCGCCGCAGCAGCAGCACCTGCAAGCCCGGCACCCCGTCACGGATGAGGACGACGGACGCCGCATCGCGCGGCGGGGCATCGTCGGCGGTGGGCGGAAGGGGGGGCGCGACGGCGGTGCTCATACCGGCATGGTAGCGAAATGGTCGAACCCCCCCAGCGCCACGCCGGGCGGCAGTGGATACGGCCGCCCTTGGGCGTCGCACAGGTGCACACGCGCCGCGCCGGAGTCCAGCACATGGCCGGCGGGCGGTCCGGCCACGATGTGGCCGATGCGCGTCACCGGGGTGGCAGCCTGTTCGGCCGCGCGCTGCACGGCCGCGCGCCGCTCGGGCGGGGCGGTGAAGACCAGCTCGTAGTCGTCGCCCCCTGCCAGCACGCAGCGCAGCGCCTCCGCAAGGGGCAAGGCGCGCACCGCCGGATGCACCGCGCCCGAGCCGAGCAGCGTTTCCACATCCACCCGCGCGGCCACGCCGGAAGCGGCCAGGATGTGCCCGAGATCGCTCAGCAGACCGTCGCTGATGTCCGCCGCGGCGTGGATGATGCCGCGCAAGGCCAACCCCAGCGCCACCCGGGGCGTGGGCCGCTCCAGCCGGGCACGCGCATGCTCGGCACCGGGCGGCGCGGGGCGCTCACCGAGCAGCACGGCCAGGCCCAGCCGCGCATCGCCCAGCGTGCCGCTGACCCACACGTCGTCCCCGACGCGGGCGGCATCGCGCCGACTGGCCTGCTGCGCCGGCACCTCGCCCACCACGGTCAGGCACAGATTGAGGGGCCCGGCCGTGGTGTCCCCCCCGATCAGCGTGCAGCCGTGCGCATCGGCCAGCGCGAACAGACCACGCGCCAACGCTGCAATCCAGGCCGAATCCGCCTGCGGCAGCGCCAGGGCCAGCGTGAAGGCCAACGGACGCGCGCCCATGGCCGCCAGATCGCTCAGGTTGACCGCCAACGCTTTGTGGCCCAGCGCCTCGGGGTCCACGTCCGGCAGAAAGTGCCGCCCCACCACCAGCATGTCGGTGGATACCGCCAGCGTCATGCCCGGTGCGGGCGCCAGCAGTGCGCAATCGTCCCCATTGCCCAGGCGCACACCACTGCCATCGGGCCGCGCTGCCGCGGCACGCCAGAAATGGGTGCGGATCAGATCGAACTCGCCCATCGGGCATCGGCCTTCTGTGGGTGTTCCGGCCCGCGGCGCTCAGGCGCGCGGCGGCGCGTCGTCCGCCGGCGGCCACAAAAAGCTGCCGGGCGCTTTGCGCCAGCGGTGTGCCAGCGCCTGCTGGATGCGCTGGCGGTTGACGGCATTGATGCCCTGCGCCTTGAGCGCCAGCCGGAACGCCAGATAAAAACTCACCGCCAGATTGATGGGCCCGACCAGCAGCGTCGCCAGCACGGCCGAGGCGACGTCGCCACGCAACAGCGCGTCGGGCCCGAGCGCCGCCACCGCCGCGGTGAGCTGCCCGGTGACCAGCGTGACATGGCGCACTTCGAAACCGATGCCGAAAAACCCCAGCAGCGCGGGCACCAACCCCAGCAGCAAGCCCAGCGAGACATTCGCCGCCAGCCCCGAGACATTGGCCCGCAGCCAGGCGGCCCAGCGACGGGCGCGCGCTGGCCCCAACCAACGCACCCAGGCCGGGTGATGCGCCAGCGCGCTGTCCAGCCGGTAGAGCACGAAGGCATTTTCCGCCCAGCCGGCGATCAGGCTGCTGGCGAACAACAGCACTCCCGTGCCCGCCGCCATCAGCAGGGTCGGCCCCCAAAGCTGATGGGCGGCCAGGATCTGCTCGGCCTTGGCCACACCGATCAGGGGCGCGCCGCGCCAGAGCCGCGCCGCCGCATCCAGCAGCAGCACTGCCGGAATGACCGCCAGCAGGTTGCCGGCAATGGCCGCCACCTGCGAACGCAGCAGGTGCGCCACCTCGTCGACGAAGCGCAGCACCGCCTCGCGGCTGTGCAGATGCTTCAGCCGCGCGGCCAGCGCCGGTGCCGTCATGGCGGGCTGTTTGGTCGCCACCGTCCAATGCAGCAGCATGATGAGCACGAACCACGCGGCATAGTTGAGGCCCGCCACCAGCCCACCCCAAAACGCCGTCAGGCCGAGCGAGGTCAGCGCCAGCTTGCTCCACGTCGTCAGGCCGAGCACGGCGCCACCGCCCAGCGCGCGCCGCAGCATGGCACGGTACTCGGCGCGGTTGCGGCTGATGTAGTGCTCGCCCGTCTCGGCATTGCGCTCGGCCACGCGCTGCGCCAACTGTTGCGACGTGCGCGCCACGAGCGGGCCGATGCGGCGCGCCTCGTGGCTGGCGCGCACCAGCCGCGCCAGCAGGTGCACGGCGGCCCGCTCCTCATTGGGGCTGGCCAGCGCATCCAGCAAGCGTTTGGCACGCAGCACGCGCTCGCGCAACTGGCGCAGGCGGAACACGACGGCGGTGGAAATGCCGTGCTCATCCAAGTGGGCATAGGCCGTGTAAGCCGCGCTGCGGCATTCGTCCAGCCCGTCGCGCAGGGCCTGCAAAGCGGCCCGGGTGGCGGGGGCATCCCGCCCATGCGCGGCCAGCGCATCCCGCAACGCATCGAGTCGGCGACCCAGATCGTGGAAAGCACGGCCGCGCTGCGCCGACGCCGACATGCGGTGCCGCAGCTCGGGCTCGAACCCCGCCACCGCCACCTGGGCGACACAGATGCCCAAGGCATCGAGCAGGGCGGGCCACCACACCGTCGCCGCCGAGAGGGGCGGTCCGTCCGCGGGCGCGAGCAGCCGGGCCAGGCGCTGCACCTGGCGCGCCGGGATCGCGGCCAACCAGCGCGCGTCCAAGGGGTCATCGAACACCCAGCCGAACCACTCCGACACATCGGTCGTCTCGGGCGACACTGGCAGCAACCGCCGCCGCAGTCGGTGTCCGAACTCTGCCCAAAACTCGGGCCGGCGGGCAATGCCTTCGTCGGCCAGCAACGGCGCCCAGTCCAAGCCCTGCGCCGACCAGGCCTGCCACGCCTGCGCCAAGCGGCCCCGCGCGACCGGGTCGGCCTCCAGCGCGCTCAGCCAGACATCCAGCCGGGCCAACACGGCGCGCACCTCGACCTGCAGTCCGCGCAGCCAGCGCACCCAATCCCGCAACCACACCCGCAGCGCAACGCGGCCAGCACGCGGATCGGGCGCCAACAGGGCAGGGGGCGGCAGCGGGGTGGCGACGGTCATCGGGGCATCACACCTTTTCTTTTGGGATAGCCGGATGGTAGCGGCAAGGCCAGGAATCGCGCCACAATAGGGCCCACCCATCCACCCGCCCGCCCGCCCGCACGCACGCCCCAAGCCATGAACCGCTACCGCATTGCCCCGTCCATCCTGTCCGCCGACTTCGCCCGCCTGGGCGAGGAGGTGCGTGCCGTCATCGACGCCGGGGCGGACTGGATTCACTTCGACGTGATGGACAACCACTATGTGCCCAACCTGACCGTTGGCCCGATGGTGTGCCAGGCCCTGCGGCCGCACGCCCGCACCGCCGACGGGCAGCGCGTGCCCATCGACGTGCACCTGATGATCCAGCCGGTGGACGCGCTGGCCAGTGCCTTCATCGACGCGGGAGCGGATCTGGTGAGCTTTCACCCCGATGCCAGCACGCATGTGCACCGCAGCATCCAGGCCATCAAGGCGCGCGGCTGCCAGGTCGGGCTGGTGTTCAATCCCGCCACGCCGCTGGATGTGCTGGACTGGGTCATCGACGACCTGGATCTGATCCTGATCATGAGCGTCAACCCGGGCTTTGGCGGGCAGTCGTTCATCGACGGTGCGCTGCGCAAGGTGGAGCAGGCGCGCCGCCGCATCGACGCCTGCGGCAAGGACATCCGGCTGGAGGTGGACGGCGGCATCAAGGCCGACAACATCCGCCGCGTGGCCGACGCGGGCGCGGACACCTTCGTCGCCGGCAGCGCCATCTTCGGAAAGCCCGACTATAAGGCCGTCATCGACCAGATGCGCGCCGCGCTGGCTTGAGGCGTCTGGTCCAACGCCGGTGAAATGTCACGTTTCCTTGGTGTTTTCTCGCAGCGGGCATGATCCCGTTCTGACCGATACTCGACACCATGCGTAGCAACGTCTTCACCCCCGCAGTGGCACTGCTGCAGCGGCTGTCGATGCCGATCAAGATGATCGGGATGGCAGCGATCGTCGCGGTGCCGATGTTGATCGTGGCTTTTTTGCTGGTGGCCGACAACTGGCGCGCCTTGCAAACCACCGAAGAAGCCCGCGACGGCATCACCGCCATGCGGGAGGTGTAGACCCTCATCCACGCCGTCCAAGACTGGCGCGACGCCGCCGACGTCGTATCGGCCGGTGAGACAACGCTGAAAGGCACCCAGGATCAAGCCGCGCAGCGGGCCGCCGACGGATTGCGAGCGGTCCATGAGCGGCTGCAAGCCCATCCGGAGTGGAATACCGGTGGCCTGTGGAACCCCTTGCGCGAGCAGTTGGAGGGGCTGCTCAAGGACAACCAGCGCGCCGCATCCGTCCGCCACGCCGATGCCACGCAGGCCCTGACCCGACTGCAGCGTCTGAGCGGCTGGATCGGCGACGCCACGGGCGTACAACGCGACACCGACGCCCTGACGGCGCACCGCGCCGCTTTGGCTTTCGAGGGACTGCCGCCGGTGCGCGAGCTGGCCAGCCAGTTGCGCGGCCGCGCCACGGCCATGCTGACCCACCCGGACGCCATGACCGACGCCGTCATCATCTCCAACATGGTGCGGCAGGCGGCAGCGGCGGACCAGATCGAGGCCCTGCTGCCCGCCCTGCAAGAGCGGGCGGATGCCCTGCAGCGTCGCGGAGCCAAGGTGCCCGCGGGCTGGAGCCCCTTCCGCAGTGCCACGGATGAGTTGGTGCGCACGACCGCCGCCCACCTCAAGACCGCGGCGATGACGGTGGACAAAAAAGAGTTTTACGCGCAGGCCACCCGCGCCATCGACGCGCTCGTCACGCTGGAGCGCGAATTGGCCGACGCCGTGGAAGCCGAATGGGCCCAGCGCAGCGCCAAACTGCAACGCGAAAGCGTCATCGTCGCGGCCGGCTGCACGGTGGTGCTGCTGCTGTTGGCCTACATCATGGTGGCGTTTTACCGCGCCACGGTGGGCGGGCTGCACCACCTGAACGACGCGATCGACCGCGCCGCCGAGGGCGACCTGACCGGCGACGCCGTGCTGCCCGGCCGCGACGAGATGGCCGACATGAGCCAGCGCCTGCGCCACATGCTGCAGGCGCTGTCGGAGCTGGTGGCCGACGTGCGCAGCGCCGCGGCGGTGCTGGGCCACGTGGGGCTGCAGCTGGTGCAGGACAGCCAGGAACTCGCCGACCGCACGCAGACCCAGGCCGCCAGTCTGGAGCAAGCCACCAGCAACGTGCGCGCGGTGGCCGAAACGGTGCAAACCAACGCCGACAGCGCGCAGGACATCCGGCGCCTGACCGGCGAGCTCAACCGCGAAACCGAGCGCGCCGGCGAGCTGATGCAGCACACCGTCGGCGGGCTGGGCTCGCTGCAGGCCACCTCGCAGCGCATGACCGAGATCATCGGCACCATCGACGGCATCGCGTTCCAGACCAACATCCTGGCGCTCAACGCCGCGGTGGAGGCCGCGCGCGCCGGCGAGGCCGGCCGGGGCTTCGCGGTCGTGGCGGCCGAGGTGCGCCGGCTGGCCCAGCGCAGCCAGGAGGCCGCCAACGAAGTGCGCCAGCTGATCGCCGAGTCGGCCGAGCGTGTGCAGGGCACGGTGCAAGAGATCCGCTCCGTCCACGAGGCCATGGACGTGCTGGTGCGCGGCATCCGCGACATCGCTGCGCGCATCGGCGAAATGGCCGACGCCAGCCGCCAGCAGAGCACGGCGCTGGCGGAGGTGGTGGCCGCGGTGGGCGACCTGGACAAGGTCACCTACGAGAACTCCGCGATGGTGGAGCGCACCACGCACCGCGCCAACCGCCTGATGGAGCGCACCCGCGACCTGGACGAAGCCGTGCACCACATGAAGCTGCGCCAGGGCACCGCCGACGAGGCCTACGAACTGGTGCAGAAGGCGCTGGCGCACGTGCGTGCGGTCGGCTACGAGCGCGCCGCCGAGGACTTCCACGACAAGAACGGCCCCTTCGTCGACCGCGACCTCTACCTCTTCGTGCTGGACCCGGAGGGCACCTACCGCGTCATGGGACTGGACCGCGCCAAGGTCGGCACGCGCGTGCACGACGCCCCCGGCATCGACGCCGAGGCCTTCCTTGCCGACGTGCGCCACCGCGTCGCGCAGGGTGGCGGCTGGGTCGAGTACAACATCATCAACCCGGTCACCGGCCAGGTGCGCGCCAAGTCCTCCTACGTCGTGCCGCTGGACAACGGGCTGATTCTGGGTTGCGGTGCCTACCGCAGCGCGCTGCGCGCCGAGGCGGCCGATGGGCGGCCCGCGTCGTCGTCGGCGCTGGACGACTGACGCCCCCGGCGATTTCCCCCGAAAAGCCCCGTCGGCGACCACCCCACCAGCGGGGTGCGGCAAAATCCCAGGTTTTCCTGGTCCGTCGCTGACCGCCCCGCCAACGTGGATGCCATGTCCTCCCCCCCCTCCCCCGATCGCATGAGGCCAAGCGAGCGCCGTGCGAGTCTGGCGCTCGCGGGCATTTTCGCGTTGCGTATGCTGGGCCTGTTTCTGGTGCTGCCCGTTTTTGCGCTGGAGGCGGCTCGACTGCCCGGCGGGGACGACCCGGCGCGCGTCGGGCTGGCCATGGGTATGTACGGCCTGGCGCAAGCGCTGCTGCAGATTCCGCTGGGGCTGGCATCGGACCGCTGGGGCCGCAAACGCGTCATCCTGACGGGGCTGGCGCTGTTTGCCCTGGGCAGTGTGCTGGCGGCAACCGCCTCGACGCTGGACATGCTGACCCTTGCCCGCGCGCTGCAAGGCGCGGGTGCGATATCGGCCGCCGTCACCGCGCTGTTGGCCGACCTGACGCGCGATGCCGTGCGCACCAAGGCCATGGCCCTGGTGGGCGTGAGCATCGCGCTGGTTTTTGCCCTGTCGCTGGTCGCCGCCCCGCCGCTGGCGGCGGCGATTGGGCTCGGGGGGCTGTTCTGGCTCACGGGCGCGCTGGCGCTGGCCGGCATGGCGGTCGTGGTGTGGGTGGTGCCAGCGGAGCCCCCCCGATCGATCGCACCGGCGCGGGGCGGGCTGGGCGCGGTGCTGCGCCACCCCGACCTGTTGCGGTTGGACGTGGGGGTGTTGACCCTGCACACGGTGCAGATGGCGATGTGGATGGCCGTGCCCGGCCTGCTGGTCAGCGCCGGGATCGACAAGGCGCACCATTGGCAGATCTATCTGCCGGCGCTGCTGGCGTCGTTTCTGATCATGGGCGGCCTGCTGTTCCGGCTGGAGCGGCGCGGCCACCTGGGTGCGGTGCTGCGCGGCGCCATCGGCTTGCTGGTGCTCGCCCAAGGGGGACTGGCGTGGGCCGCCAGCCACGAGGCCGGCAGCGTACTCATCACCGGGGTGTGGCTGCTGGTGTTCTTTTTGGGCTTCAACACGCTGGAAGCCAGTCAACCCAGCCTGGTTTCGCGGCTGGCGCCGACCCATGCCCGGGGCGCCGCACTGGGGGTGTACAACACACTGCAGTCGCTGGGGCTGTTTGCAGGCGGCGCCCTGGGCGGCTGGCTGATGCGCCACGGCGGGGCCGCCGGCGTCTTCGCCCTGGGCGCCGCGCTGTGCATGCTGTGGCTGGTACTCAGTTGGGGCCTGCGGCCACCTGCGGCCGCCCCCTCGGCGCTGCCGCAGACCTGACCGCTCCCCTCCCCCGCCCAGGGGATGGGGCCACCGGGACGATTGCGGCACAATCGGTCGAATCCTGGGCAATCGCCCCATCCTCGAGGACACCCCCATGGCATCGGTCAACAAAGTCATCCTGGTCGGCAACTGCGGCCGCGACCCCGAAATCCGCTACCTGCCGTCCGGCCAACCCGTGGCCAGCGTGAGCATCGCCACCTCCAGCCGGCGCAAGGACCGCAACTCCGGCGAGATGGTCGAAGACACCCAGTGGCACCGCGTCACCTTCTACGACCGGCTGGCCGAAATCGCCGGCGAATACCTGAAAAAGGGCCGGCCAGTCTACGTCGAAGGCCGGCTGAAGTACGGCAAGTACACCGGCCAGGATGGCATCGAGCGCAACACGGTGGACATCATCGCCACCGAACTGCAACTGCTGGGCAACCGCGAGGGCATGGGCGCCCCGTCGGAGGACGGGGGCTACGCGCCGCGCGCTGCCACCCCCGCCCCGGCACGCAGCGCTTCGGCCCCGGCCAGCCGCCCCGCGCCGCAAACGACCCCCGCGCCGGCCGCCAGCGGCTTCGAAGACATGGATGACGACATTCCGTTTTGAGGACGCTCATGCGCCATGGCACTGGGGTCAAGGTTTCGGGCGCGCGAGCATCCGCCGCTCCCTACCTCTGTGTCGTGCGCGCCTGGCAGGCGCACGAACGCGAGCTGCGGCGCTTTCTGGCTCACCACCTGCACGATGAGGTCGTCGCACAGGACTTGGTGCAAGAGGTGTTCGTGCGCGCACTGCAGGCTGGACGGGACTTTTGTGCGCTGCGTCAACCGCGCGCGTGGTTGTTTCAAGTGGCACGCAACGCCATGGTGGATTGGACGCGTCGGCAGCGGGCGCATGATCCTCTGCCAGACGATGACCAGGCTGGGTTTCTCGCATCACCTGGGCTGGACGACCAGGCCAGCCCGGTGGACGCACTGGCCGACTGCTTGGAAGCGGGGTTGGCCACCCTCTCACCCCAGGATGCCGACATCCTGCGGCGCTGCGATCTGGAGGGCGTCGTACAGTCCAATTACGCTGCCGCGCACAGCCTCAGTTTGCCTGCGACCAAGGCACGCCTGCGACGTGCACGTCTGCGACTGGCCGAAGCCCTGACCCGGCAGTGCGGTGTGCAGCGCGATGCGGACGGCCGTGTCTGCTGTGCGACCACCCCCCGCGATTGATGTGGCGTCAGGGTGCATCCTTTGGCGGGGCAACGCGTCTTCTGCATCAGATGCCCCTGTTGTCAGGATCTGCCCGACCATGATGAACGCCCCTGCTGTGAATTTGCCCCGGCGACATCCACGCCTGTTTCTGGTGCTGGCCGCGCTGCTGTGGTGGGGTCTTTACCAGAGCCTAGTGCCGCTGTCCGAGGCGCTGGTGGCCGCGCTGCCGGTGGCGCGAGACGATCACCTGGGCCGCGCGCTGCAGTTCTTTTTCTACGATGCCCCCAAGGTCCTGCTGCTGCTGACCGGGGTGGTGTTCGTGATGGGCGTGATCAACACTTGGTTCACGCCCGAGCGCACGCGCGCATTGCTGGCCGGACGGCGAGGCGGTTGGGCGAATGTGCTTGCCGCCATGCTGGGCATCGTCACACCGTTCTGTTCCTGCTCGGCGGTGCCGCTGTTTATCGGCTTCGTGCAGGCCGGTGTGCCGCTGGGGGTGACGTTCTCGTTCCTGATCGCGGCCCCGATGGTCAACGAGGTGGCGCTGGCGTTGCTGTTTGGCCTGTTTGGCTGGAAGATTGCCGCGCTGTATCTGGGGCTGGGCTTGGGTCTGGCCATCGTCGCCGGCTGGGTGCTGGGCGTGCTGCGTCTGGAGCATCAACTGGAAGACTGGGTACGCGAAATGCCATCCGTGCAGGCCCGCGTAGACGATGGTGGCCTGCCGCTGGCCGAGCGCGTGCGCGCCGGCGGCCAGGCCGTGCGCACCGTCGTCGGCAAGGTCTGGCCTTATGTGTTGGCAGGCATCGCGGTCGGCGCGGGCATCCACGGCTGGGTGCCGCAGGATCTGATGGCCGCCGTCATGGGCAAGGAGGCTTGGTGGTCGGTGCCGCTGGCCGTGTTGATCGGTGTGCCAATGTACGCCAACGCTGCGGGGGTGCTACCGATCGTGCAGGCGCTGCTGGCCAAAGGCGCGGCACTCGGCACCGTGCTGGCGTTCATGATGAGCGTGATCGCCCTGTCGCTACCGGAGATGGTGATCCTGCGCAAGGTGCTCAAGCCGCGTCTGATCGCCACCTTCGCGGCCGTCGTGGCGAGCGGGATCCTGCTTGTTGGCTACGTGTTCAATGCCGTGCTGTAACGGTCCCCTTGGAGATTTCGTTGGCATGCCTACCCAAAAGCCCACGCCGTCTGCACGCGTGGGCAACCCGCGCGGCTGCAGTCGCCTTAGGCCTGACGCTAGCCGTCGCTGCGCGCGCTGCGCAGGCGCTGGAGATGGCCTTCGAGCCGGTGGCCCCGGGCGTGTACGCCTACGTCGGTGACACCGAAGGCCGCACCTACGACAACGAGGCCCTCAATGCCAATCTCGGTCTGGTCGTCACGCCCCAGGGGGCGCTGCTGATCGACAGCGGGGCCACCCGCAAGACGGCGCAACGCATCGAGCAGGCCGCACGGCGCGTCACGCCGCAACCGATCCGCTGGGTCATCAACACCGGCGGGCAGGACCATCGCTGGCTGGGCAACGGGTACTTCCGGGCCCAAGGCGCCGAAATCATGGCCCACGCCAACGCCCGCGCCGACATGCTGGCGCGCGGCCATGAGCACCTGCGTGCCCTGGCCCCGGTACTGAAGGACAAGCTGGACGGCACCGAGCCGGTGCTGCCGACTCGCTGGCTCAGCGAGCCGGACACCCGGCTGGACCTGGGCGGGGTGGCTGTGCATGTGATCCACCGCGGTGGCGGCCACACGCCGGGCGACAGTATGGTCTGGTTGCCCCAGGCGGGCGTGGTTTTCACCGGTGACGTGGTCTACGTCGACCGAGTGCTGGGCATGCACGCGGTCAGCCGCAGCCGGCCGTGGCTGACCACCTTCGAGGCGCTGGAGGCCCTGCAGCCGCGCGTGGTGGTGCCGGGCCACGGCCGCGTCACCACACTGGCGCAGGCGCAGCGCGACACGGGGGATCTGCTGCGCGCGCTACGGGCGCACATGGGCCGGGCGGTAACCGACGGGGTGGACCTGGCCACGGCCGTGCGCACGTTCGACACCGCCTCCTTCCGGCATCTGAAGCACGCGGAGGTCTGGCTGCCGCAACTGGCCAACCGCACCTACTTGGAAATGGAACACGAGTGACATCATGACGAACATCAAGGTACTCGGCTCGGGCTGCGCCAACTGCCGCAACACGGTGGCGCTGATCGAGCAGGTGGCGCAGGCGCTGGGAGCGCCCATCCAGCTCGAAAAGGTAGAGGATCTGCGCGCTATCATGGCCTACGGTGTCATGAGCACGCCGGCGGTCGTGGTCGACGACCGGGTGGTGCACGCTGGGGGCATCCCCACGCGCGACAAGGTCGAGCAGTGGTTACGTCCCTGAGCCGCATCCACACCGGAGGCAGTCATGGCTGATGCCCCCACGCCGCTCACATTTCAGGTCCGTGCCCAGCGGCTCGATGCGCACGCCAGCCAGGCGCGCTGTAAGCAGGCAGAGCTGGCCATCGACACCGATCTGGCTGGGAACCCGGCTGCCTTCAACCCGGCCGAGCTGCTGCTGGCCGCCTTGGCCGGCTGCATGATCAAGGGTATCGAGCGCGTGGCGCCGATCCTGAAGTTCGAGCTGCGCGGCGTGGAGGTGCGCCTGCACGGCGTACGGCAGGACGTGCCGCCCCGCATGGCCAGCATCCGTTACGAAATCATTGTCGACACGGATGAGCCGGACCGGCGGCTGGCCCTGCTGCACGACAACGTGCGCAAGTACGGCACGGTGTTCAACACGGTGGCGCCGGGCACGGACCTCAGCGGCGAGCTGCGGCGGGCATGATTGGGTGGGCCCCGGCATGCCCGCGACGGGAGGGGACTCGGCTCGAGGGCCGAGTTGCCAGCGGCGGCAGCGGCCGCTCGGTGGCCTCGGCGGCGTGGATGACGCCGCCGCCCAGGCACACCTCGCCGTCGTACAGCACGGCGCTCTGCCCCGGCGTGACGGCCCACTGTGCCTCGTCGAAGCGCAGCTCGAAGGCGGCAGCACCGCCTTCCGTCACCGCCAGCGTGCACGGCGCGTCGGCCTGGCGGTAGCGGGTCTTGGCCGCGTAGCGGCCCGGTGCCGGCGGCGCGCCGGCGATCCAGCTCGCCTCGTCGGCGCGCAGCCAGCGAGACTGCAGCCACGGGTGATCATGCCCCTGCACGGCCCACAGCGCGTTGCGCTGCGTGTCCTTGCGCGCCACGAACCACGGCGCGTGCACGCCGGGCGCGGCCTCGTCGCGCCCGCGCACGCCGCCGATGCCCAGCCCCTGGCGCTGGCCCAGCGTGTAAAAGCTCAGGCCCACATGCCGGCCGATCTCGCGTCCCTGGTCGTCGACAATCGGCCCCGGCGTGCCGTGCAGGTAGCGCTGCAGGAACTCGCGAAACGGCCGCTCGCCGATGAAGCAGATGCCGGTGGAATCCTTCTTGCGCGCGTTGGGCAGGCCGATCTCGGCCGCCAGGCGGCGCACCTCGCGCTTGTGCAGGTGTCCGACCGGAAACAGCGCCCGCGCCAGCTGCGCCTGCGTCAGCCGGTGCAGGAAATAGCTCTGGTCCTTGCCCGGGTCCACCCCCTTGAGCAGCTCGTGGCGCACCGCCTCGGCCGGCAGGCTAGCGGCCTCGTCGCCGTCCAGCACGCGGCCGCTGGCGGCCTCCACCGTCCGCACGCGCGCGTAGTGGCCGGTGGCGATCTTCTCGGCCCCCAGCCGCATGGCGTGGTCCAGGAAGGCCTTGAACTTGATCTCCGCGTTGCACAGGATGTCGGGGTTGGGCGTGCGGCCGGCCTCGTACTCGCGCAGAAACTCCGCAAACACCCGGTCCTTGTACTCGGCGGCGAAGTTGACGTGCTCGACGTCGATGCCGATCACGTCGGCGACGCTGGCCGCATCCAGCCAGTCCTGCCGGCTAGAGCAGTACTCGCTGTCGTCGTCATCCTCCCAGTTCTTCATGAACAGGCCGACGACCTCGTGCCCCTGTTGCTTCAGCAGCCAGGCGCTGACCGCGGAGTCCACCCCGCCCGAGAGTCCCACGACGACACGATGTTTGCTTGCCATGGCGGGATTATCCGCGCGCGGCGGCGTGGGCGACCAAGCCCCACCGATGATCCCGTTCTGGGACTATACTGGAACCATGCGCATCGTCGCCGTCTCTGCCTTGCGCGATTTCTGGCAGCGCTATCCCGATGCCGAACAGCCGCTGCGCGCGTGGGTCGAGGAGGTCAAGGCGGCCGACTGGGCGCAACCGGCCGACGTCAAGGCCCACTACCGCCACGCCAGCATCCTCAAGAACCGCCGGGTGGTGTTCAACATCAAAGGCAACGACTACCGGCTCGTGGTGGCCGTGGCCTACCGGATGCGCATCGTGTACGTCAAGTTCATCGGCACGCATGCGCAGTACGACGCCATCGACGCCGAGACCCACGAGCCGGACTGAACGACCCGACGCACGGAAGGACGCCATGGAAATCCATCCCATCCGCACCGAGGCCGACTACCGCGCCGCCCTGCGCGCGATCGACGCCCTGATGGCCGACGATCCCGAGCCGGACAGCCCGGCTGGCGCGCGGCTGGACGCGTGGGTGACGCTGGTGCAGGCCTATGAGGCGCGTCACCACCCGATCGACCCGCCCGACCCGGTGGAGGCGATCAAGTTCCGCATGGAGCAGGCCGGGCTGACGGCGCGCGACCTGGAGCCACTGATCGGCCGGCGCCACCGCGTCTACGAGATCCTCAACCGCAAGCGCGCGCTGACGCTGCCGATGATCCGGCGGCTGCACCGCGGGCTGGGCATCCCGGCCGAGGCGCTGATCGCCGACCCGGCCCCGGCGCCCTGACCTGCGCCCGCGGCTCCCTCAGCCCCGCACCTCGCCCTCACCGAGCACCACGTACTTCAGCGAGGTCAACCCCGCCACGCCGACCGGGCCGCGGGCGTGGAACTTGTCGGTGGAGATGCCGATCTCCGCGCCCAGCCCGTACTCGAAGCCGTCGGCAAAGCGCGTGCTGGCGTTGACCATCACGCTGCTGGAATCGACCTCGCGCAGGAAGCGCTGCGCGTGGCGGTGGTCGGTGGTGAGGATCGCGTCGGTGTGGTGGCTGCCGTAGCGGTTGATCCACTCGATCGCCTCGTCCAGCCCGGCCACCACCTTGACGCTGATGATCGGCGCCAGGTACTCCTCGGACCAGTCCTGCTCGGTGGCGTCCTTCAGCACCGCGCCGGGCACGCGGCTCAGGAGCGCCTTGGCCTCGGGGCAGCAGCGCATCTCCACCCCCTTGGCGGCGAACACCGCGCCGATGCGCGGCAGGAACGCCGCCGCCACCCCGCGCGCCACCAGCAGGCTCTCGGTGGCGTTGCAGGGGCTGTATTTCTGCGTCTTGGCGTTGTCGGTGACGCGCACGGCCATCTCGAGGTCGCACGGGTCGTCGACGTAGGTGTGGCAGTTGCCGTCCAGGTGCTTGATGACCGGCACCTTGGCCTCGCGGCTGATGCGCTCGATGAGGCCCTTGCCGCCGCGCGGGATGATGACGTCCACGTACTGCGGCATCGCGATCAGGCGGCCCACCGCCTCGCGGTCGGTGGTGGGCACGAGCTGCACCGCCTCGCGCGGCAGGCCGGCTTCCTCCAGCGCCTGCTGCACCAGGGCGGCCAGCGCCCGGTTGCTGTCGATGGCCTCCGAGCCGCCGCGCAGGAGGCAGGCGTTGCCGCTCTTGATCGAGAGGCTCGCCGCCTCGATGGTGACGTTGGGGCGGCTCTCGTAGATCATGCCGAAGACGCCGATGGGCACGCGCATCTGGCCGACGCGGATGCCGCTGGGCTGCTGCTGCAGGCCGATGATCTCGCCGATGAGGTCGGGCATGGCGGCGAGCTGCTCGCAGCCCTGCGCGCAGGTCTCGATCACCTGGGGCGTGAGCTTCAAGCGGTCCACCATCGGCTCGCTCAGGCCCGCGGCGCGGGCCCGCTCCACATCGAGCGCGTTGGCGGCCTGCAAAGGCTGGACGTGGGCGCGCAGCAGCGCGGCCAGGCCGCGCAGGGCGGTGTTTTTGCGCGCGGCACTGGCCTGGGCCATCGCCGCCGAGGCGGTTCGGGCCTGCTGGCCCAGCCGCTGCATCAGTTCGGGAACGGAGGTCGCGTTCATGCGCCCGATTGTCGCACCGACCCCGGGGCGCGGCTGAGCTCGTTGTTGGCATCGACCAGCCGCTGCAGCAGCGCCATGAACTGCGCCTGCTCCTGCGGGTCCAGGGGGGCCAGGATGCGTGCCTGCGCACGTCGCATGTCCGGCACGACGGCGGCCAACCGCGCCTGCCCCTCGGGCGTGAGCGTCAGCCGGCGCGCGCGGCGATCGGCCGGATCCGGCTCGCGCTGCAACCAGCCGCGCGCCTGCAGCCGCTCCACCACCCCGGCGGTGGTGGACGTGTCCTGCGCAATGCGGCTGGCCAGGGTGCGCTGGTCAATGCCCGGCTCGTTGTGCACCGTCTGCAGCGCCGCGTACTGCACCGGCGTGATGCCATGCGCCGCCGTCTCCTGCAAAAAGATGCCGACGGCGATTTGGTGCAGGCGGCGGATGGCGTGGCCTGGCTGGGCGTTGACATCGAGTAGTGGGGCGGACATGGGTGGCGAGGGTCGGCCGGGGATTGCGGGTAAACCCGAAGTGCTGCCCTCGATTTTACGGCTACACTAATCGTCAGTGTACTTATTATTTGCTCTCCACTCCCCACAAAGGTGACCCTATGACACATGCGACGACCCGGGAGCCGGTGCTGGTGGCCGGCGGCGGCATCGGGGGGCTGGCGGCCGCGCTGGCCCTGGCCAACCAGGGCTACGAGGTGCTCGTGTTCGAGCAGGCCGCGCAGATCGGCGAGATCGGCGCCGGCATCCAGCTCGGCCCGAACGCGTTTTCGGCGATGGATGCGCTGGGCGTCGGCGAGCGCGCCCGGGGGCGCGCCGTCTACATCGACGAGCTGGTCATGCACGACGCGGTGGACGCGTCGCTGGTGGGGCGAGTGCCCACGGGGCAGGCCTTCCGCGAGCGCTTTGGCAATCCTTATGCGGTCATCCACCGGGTGGATGTGCACACCTCGTTGCTGGAAGGGGTGCAAGCCAGCGATCGCGTGCGCTTCCACACCGACACGCGCATCGTGCGCGTGGAGCAGGACGGCAACGGCGTGACGGTAGAGGACCAGCGCGGCCAGCGCTGGCGCGGCCAGGCGCTGGTCGGCGCCGACGGTGTGCGCTCGGTGGTGCGCGCGCAGTACGTGGGCGATCCGGCGCGGGTGACCGGCCATGTCGTCTACCGGGCGGTGGTGGACAAGGCGGACTTCCCGCGCGACCTGCAATGGAACGCCGCCAGTCTGTGGGCCGGGCCGCACTGCCACCTGGTGCACTATCCGCTGCGCGGCGGCGAGCAGTACAACGTGGTCGTCACCTTCCACAGCCGCCAGGCGGAGGAATGGGGCGTGACCGAAGGCAGCAAAGAGGAGGTGCAGAGCTACTTCCAGGGCATCCATCCGCTGCCGCGCCAGCTCATCGATCTGCCCAAGAGCTGGAAGCGCTGGGCCACCGCCGACCGCGAGCCGATCGATCGCTGGAGCTTTGGCCGCGCCACGCTGCTGGGCGACGCCGCCCACCCGACCACGCAGTACATGGCGCAGGGTGCCTGCATGGCGATGGAAGACGCCGTGACGCTGGGCGAGGCCCTGCGCGTGCGCGGCGGCGACTGGGACCGCGCGCTGGACCTGTACCAGCGCTCGCGCGTGGCGCGCACTGCGCGCATCGTCCTGTCCAGCCGCGAGATGGGGCGCATCTACCACGCCAAGGGGGTGGAGCGGCTGGTGCGCAACGACCTGTGGCGCGGCCGCTCGCCGCAGCGCTTTTACGATGCACTGGAGTGGCTGTACGGCTGGACGGTGGAGACCTGCCTGGCCGCCCCCCACTGAACCGCCCCAACGAATCGGAGCCGCACCATGCACGCCCTCGGAACCCTGGACGAACTCCCGCCGGACTACCGGCAGGCGCTCAGCGCGCGCAACCTGGTGCCGCTGTGGCCCAGCCTGCGCGCGCTGCTGCCACCGCACCGGCCGGCGCAGCGCACCCGCCCCACGCACTGGGCTTACCGCGACGTCCGCCCGCTGCTGTTGCGCGCGGGCGAGCTCACCCCCATCGAGAAGGCCGAGCGCCGCGTGCTGGTGCTGGCCAACCCCGGCCACGGGCTGGACGCCATGCAGGCCAGCGCCGCCATCTACCTGGGCATGCAACTGTTGCTGCCCGGCGAATGGGCCCCCAGCCACCGCCACACGCCCAACGCCGTTCGCATGGTGGTCGAAGGCACGGGCGCCTGGACCACGGTGGACGGCGAGCAGTGCCCGATGGCGCGCGGCGACCTGATCCTCACCCCCACCGGCCTGTGGCACGAGCACGGCCACGACGGCAGCGACCCTGTGGTCTGGCTGGACGTGCTGGACCTGCCGCTGGTGTATTTTCTGGAGGCCAGCTACCACGAAAACGGCACCCGCCAAGCGGTGCATGGCCGGCACGGCGAGCAGGCGCATGTGCGCGCCGGCATCAGCCCGCGCCCGCTGTTTGCGGCGCCCCACGGCCGCCACGCCCGCTATCCGCTGCTGCGCTACCCCTGGGCCGAAACGCGCGCCGCCCTGCAGACGCTGGCCGCCGGCCAGCCTGCGCTGGAGGCCGTGCAAGTCACCTACGTCCACCCCGAGTCCGGCGCGGACGCCGAGCAGATCCTGGGCTTTCACGCGCTGATGCTGCGCCCCGGCCAGACGCTGGCGCTGCCGGCGCGCTCGCCCGCGATGGTGCTGCACCAGATCGACGGCGGCAGCACCGTGCACATCGACGCCCCGGCCGGGGCGGCCCACGCGGCCACGACCTACACGCTGGACGAGGCCGACACCTGCGCCATCCCCGGCTACACGCCGGTGACGCTGGCCAACCGCTCGACGACCGAGCCGGCCTTTCTGTTCATCGCCGACGAAAGCCCGCTGCACCGCAAGCTGGGGCTGTACGAGGTGCGCCCCGACGCCGCACGCCCCGAGCTGGATGCCGTCGCGCGCGGCGCACAATGAGCCCCTGGCCCCTTCCATCCCACGCTTTGCCCATGACCGCTTACCTCTGGACCCCGCCCGCCCCCGCGTCGCTGGCCGTGCGCGGCACCGATGCCCGCCTGCCCGTCAACCGCCTGTTCTTCGTCGGCCGCAACTACCACGCCCATGCGCACGAGATGGGCGTCAGCGTCGACAAGGCCACCGCGCGGCCGTTTTACTTCACCAAATCCCCCGTCCACCTGGTGGACTCCGGCGCCACGCTGCCCTATCCGCCGGAGACCCAGAACTTCCACTACGAGATGGAATGGGTGGCCGTGCTGGGGCGGGGCGGTTTTCGCGTGCCGGCCGAGCGCGCGCACGAACTGATCTACGGCTACGCGGCGGGACTGGACATGACCCGCCGCGACGTGCAACTGCGCCTGCGCGACAAGGGGCACCCGTGGTGCATGGGCAAGGACGTGGAGGGCTCGGCCGTCTGCGGCGAGGTGCTGCCCATGCCCGGGACGGTGCTGGAGCAGGGCGAGATCGTGCTGGAGGTCAACGGCACCGTACGCCAGCGCGCCGATCTGGGCCTGCTGATCTGGAACCTGCGCGAACTGATCGCCGATCTGTCGCTGTTCTACCACCTGCAACCGGGCGACGTCATCTACACCGGCACGCCCGAGGGCGTCGGCCCGGTGGCGCCGGGCGACCGCCTGCATGGCCGCGTCGCCGGCGTGGGCGACGTGCACCTGACCATCGGCCCGGCGGAGTCGGCTGCGTCGGCTGGGTGATGGGCCGAGTGATGGGCCGGATCAGCCGCGCCCGGCGCCAACCCCGGTACCGGTACGCCCGGGGCAACCCGCTACGATACGGGGCATGTGGCCCCCCGTGATCGTTTGGATCGCCACCGCCGTGCTCGCGCTGGCGGTGGGGGCCTTGCTCGGCGTCCGCTGGGCCCGCCGCCAGATCCCGGCCGATCTGCCGCTGCGCGAGGCGCGCACGGGGCTGCCCAACCGCGCCGCCGCGCTGGACCACTTGCCGCGCGCGCTGTCCCTGGCCGAGCGGCGGGGGTTGAGCGTCACGGTACTGGTGATCGCCCTGGACGATGCGCCCGACTCGCGCACGGCCCTGGCCGAGGCGGAGTACGACATCGCGCGGCGGCTCGCGCCGCGCCTGCGCACCCACGAGGTCTTGGCCCACTGGGGGCCCGGGCAGTTTCTGGTCGTGCTGCCCGATGCGGACGTGCCCAGCGCCCTGGTGCTGGCGGGCGATCTGCGCCAGCTGGCCGCGGCCCCGGCCGCGGACAGGCCGACGGCGCGTGCGGGCGACGCGCCGCGCTCCGTCAGCATCGGGTTACACAGCCGCGCCCCGCGCGGCGGGCAGGATCTGCGCGAGCTGGCCGCCGAAATGGTGATCGCCGCGCAGCGGGCGCTGGAGGTCACCGGCGCCAACGGGCCCGGCCGCATCGAAATCGAACCCTGAGACTGCGCCAGCGGGGCCGTGCCCGTCCACGGCCCCCACGGCATCCCTGGCGTTCAGGGCTGCTCGGCGGCCCACTGCACCAGGGCATCGAGCGCCGGACGGGCGGCACGCGCCTGCGGGTGGTTGACGATCGCCACCAACACCCGCCGCCGACCATCGGGCAGGTGCACGTAGCCCGCCAGCGCCTGCACATCGGCCAGACTGCCGGTCTTCAGATGCGCCAGCCCGCGCCCCATGGCGCTGCGGCGCAGGGTGCCATCGACCCCCGACACCGGCAGCGACGCCATCAGCTCCGGCATCCAGGGGCTGGCATACACCCACTGCAGCAAGCGCACCAGCGCGGTGGCGGTCACCCGTGCCTGGCGGCTAAGGCCCGCGCCGTTGTCGACCTCGGGCAGCGGCACGTCGGGCCCCAGTCGGGCCACCCACCAGTCCCGCACCACGGCCCGTGCCGCCTCGAAGCTTGCTGACACTGGCGGCACGGCCGTCTCCGCC
Source organism: Tepidimonas sp. (assembly GCF_046292505.1). Taxonomy (GTDB): domain Bacteria; phylum Pseudomonadota; class Gammaproteobacteria; order Burkholderiales; family Burkholderiaceae_C; genus Tepidimonas. The sequence continues at coordinate 76,579 of NZ_JBKBQX010000004.1, forward strand.
CCCGGCGAAGCCAGCCCCGGTGCGCGCGCCAAAGTCAGCAGCAAGTGCTGGGCCATCACGTTGTTGCTGAACTTGTTGACATCGCGCACCACCTCCGCCAGCGGGACGGAGTCGAACGACAGCCGCGGCGCCAGCCCAGGCGGCACGGTACCGTCGCGCACCCGCCCGCTCAGCCCGCCACCCAACTGCGCCCACATCCCGGCTACCGCGCGCTCGGCCAGGCGGTCCGGCTCGGGGTGGGCGATCGGCCACACGCGCTCGCCACACGCCAGCGGATAGCGCCCCGCGAAGCGCGGCCGACGGGGATCCGACCAATCGGCCCGCAGGGCGGCACGCCAGTCGTCGCACGGACCGTCGCCCAGCGGTACCGAGTCGGGTACGGTCACCTCGGCCAGCGGCGGCTCCAGCCCCACCCGGGCCACCCCGGCGCCCTGATCGGGCACGAAGGTCAGCACCTGGGCGCGAAAGTTGACCAGCAGGGCATCGGGCGCCGCGTTGTAGGGGCGCAGCGGCTCGCCATCGAAGGCGGCCGGATCGTGCGGCGGCAGGGCAAAGGCGCCGCGGTCCAGCACGATGTCCCCCGCGATGTGGCGAATGCCCAGCGCCTGCACGCGCCGCAGCAGCAGCCACAGGCGCTCGGTGACGAGCTTCGGGTCCCCATCCCCGCGCAGATAGAGCGAGCCGGCCAGCACGCCGTCGCGCACCGGAGCGTCGGCATAGACCGCCGTGCGCCAGGTGTAGGCGGGCCCCAGCAGGTCGAGGGCGGCCGTGGTGGTGACCAGCTTCATGACCGAGGCGGGATTTACCGGCACATCGGCGCGGTGCGCCAGCAGCACCCGCCCACCGGGCGCGGCGTCGGCCACCGCGACGGCCAGCGCCGAGGCGGGCACACGGGCACGGGCCAGAGTCTGTTGGACCGCCGGCGGCAGGGTCTCGGCCGCCGATGCGAGCGCGCCCACGGCGCCCATCGCCGCGATCCACACCCGGCCCCAGCGGCGCAGGCCCATCACACCCCCGGCTGCAGGGCCACCGTCACCTCGCGCGTCTGCTCGCCGCGGCGCACGCTCAGCCGCACCGTGTCGCCGACGCGGAAGTCGTCCAGCCGCGCCAGCAGGCGGCCGGGGCCGTCGACGGGCTTGCCGTCCACCGCGACGATCACGTCGCCCGGCACCAGCCCCTCGGGCGCCATGCGCACGCCCTGCAGCCCGGCCTGCTCGGCCGCGCCGCGCGGCTGCACGCGCAGCACGTAGACCCCTTCCACCCCGGTGGCGGCGGCCAGCCGCTGGTTGAGCGTCTCGTCCACCTCGATGCCCAGCGCCGGGCGCACGTAACGACCATGCTGGATGAGCTGCGGCACCACGCGCGCCACGGTGTCCACCGGCACCGCAAAGCCGATGCCAGCGGAGGCCCCCGAGGGGCTGTAGATCGCGGTGTTGATGCCGATCAGCCGCCCGGCCGAATCGAGCAGCGGCCCGCCGGAGTTGCCGGGGTTGATCGCCGCGTCGGTCTGGATCAGGTGCTCGATCGGCGGCTTGCCGGGGCCACCGTCCAGCGTGCGGTCCAGCGCCGAGACGATGCCGGTGGTCAGCGTCCAGTCCAGCCCGAACGGGTTGCCGATCGCGAACACCTTCTGCCCGACCTTGAGGTCGTGGCTGGTGCCGATCGGCACCGGCGGCGGGCGCTTGAAACCCACCCCGATGCGCAGCACCGCGATGTCGTGCGCCGGCGAGGCGCCGATGAGCGCGGCGCGGTAGTCGCGCCCGTCGGCCAGCCGGACGGTGGCCGACGACGCCCCCTCGATGACGTGGTAGTTGGTGACGACGTGGCCGGCGTCATCCCAGATGAAGCCCGAGCCGTTGCCGCGCGGCACCTCCCAGACGTTGCGCGTCCAGGCGTCGCGCACCACTTGCGCGGTGGAGATGAAGACCACCGAGTCGCGCGCCTTCTCGAACAGCTCGATGGTGGCGCGCTCGTCGGCGGCCAGGTCGCCGCGCGGCGTGACGGTGCGCTCGGCCGCCGGGGTGCTGTGCGGCGCCAGCCAGCGCGCCTCCAGCGCCGGCAGCGCACGCCACAGCACCATCAGCAGCGCCGCCACCACCAGCGCCAGCCACAGCAGCCGACGCACGAAAGCATCTCCGCGCCGGGGCGCAGGCGGGGTCCACGGATCAGGGCGCATGGCGAGACTCCCCGTGCGCGGCGGCCGCGGCCCGCTCGGCATCCAGCGCGCGCTGGTCGCGCTCGCGCATCAACCAGTACACGATGCCCAGCGCCAGCGCCGCGCCCGACAGCGCCGCGACCTTGGCCGGCGAGGTCTCGGGGTCCAGGATCACGAACTTGCGCGACAGCGCGATCAGCGCGATCAGCACCACCGTCTTGACTTGCACGATGCTGTCCTGTCCCATCACCACGCGCACGATGGAGTGCTTGAACTCCATCGCGATCAGGACCGTCATGATCATGCCGAAGACGGTCTGGAACATCTTGTGGTCGAGCGGGTTGAAGGCGTCCAGCACCAGAAGCATGAACACCTCGCGGATGAGCTGCACCAGCGACGTGACGACGATGACGGCGATCACCGCGGACAGCACGAGCGCGACGACCTGCTCGAAGCGCTCGTACAGCGTCATCATCGGCCAGCGCTCGCGCAGCGTCGGCCGCGCGTGCGGTTGGGGGGCGTAGGGGATGGACACGGTTCCTCCTCGGGCAAGGGGCGGCGCGGGCTCGGCCGACTGGCGCCGCCATGCGGCCAAGTCTAGCAAGGCCGGCAGTTCGTCCTCGACGGTTGGCCAGACCTCGTCGTCCACCGCCACCCGCCCCGCCGCGGATAATCGCCCCCATGGACGACGCCGCCACCCCGCCCCTGCGCCCCGGCCTGCAGCGCTGGCTGGCGCTGGACACGAGTGCTTCCATGCTCAGCGTGGCCGTCGGCGCGGCCGGCGCCGCCGAGCCGCTCGCCTGGCACGAGGGCGAAGGCGGCGCGCAGGCCTCGGCGACGCTGCTGCCGACGGTCATGGCGCTGCTACGGCGCGCCGGCTGGCGGCTGGCGGAGCTGGACGGCATCGTCTTCGGCCACGGACCGGGTTCGTTCACCGGGCTGCGCACCGCCTGCGCGGTGGTGCAGGGGCTGGCCGCCGGGGCGCGGCCGGGCGGCGTGCCGGTGCTGCCGCTGCCCACGCTGCTGGCGGTGGCGGAAGCCGCACGCGCGCGCCATGCGCCGCTGTCCGCGCGGCTCACCGTGCACGCGGCGCTGGACGCGCGCATGGACGAGGTGTACGTGGCCCGCTACGCCTGGGACGCCGCGCACGGCTGGCGCGAGCGGGCAGGCCCGCACCTGCGCCGCCCGCAAGATCTGCCGTGCGAGGACGGCGCGCTGCACGCCGGCAACGTCGCCGGTGTCTACGGCGAACGGCTGCCGCCCGCCTGGCGCACCGAGGCCGGCAGTGCGACGCAGCCGTGCGCACGCGCCCTGTTGCGCCTGGCGGCTGCGGGCGTGGCCGCCGGCCGCTGCGTCGACGCGTACGGGGCCCAGCCGCTGTACGTGCGCGACAAGGTGGCGCTGACGGTGGACGAGCAGGCCGCGCTGCGCGCCAGCCGGGCGGCCGGTTGACGGGACAGGTCATGGAACCGGTGAATGACCCGATGGGGGACGGCCGCCACCCGACGGCCTCGGCCGGCGCCTGCTGCGCCGAGGCGCGGCGGGTCTGGCGGCCGATGAGCGCCGCCGACCTGGACGCGGTGGCCGAGGTGGCCAAGACCGCCCACGCGCACCCATGGAGCCGGCGCCATTACGAAGACTCGCTGGCCGCCGGGCACTGGGCGCGCGTTCTGGCGCTGCGCCCGGACGCGGCAGTCGATCCGCCGCACTGGGTGCACGCGCCGCGCACGCCCGAGGGCGACTGGCTGCTCGGCTTTCTGGTGGCGATGGAGGGCGTGGACGAGGGGCATCTGCTCGACATCACCGTCGCCCCGGCGCATCAGCGCCACGGCTGGGGCCGCTGGATGCTGCGGGCGCTGGCCGACTGGGGCCGCGCGCAGGGCTTTGCGCAGCTGTGGCTGGAGGTGCGGCGCAGCAACGCCGCCGCGCGCGCGCTCTACGCCCGCTGCGGGTGGGCGGAAGCCGGCGTGCGCAAGGGGTACTATCCCGATACGGCGCAGCGGCGCGAGGACGCCATCGTGATGCGGCTCGACCTGCGCCCCGCCCCCGACACCACCGCGACGATCCGATGAACCTGCCGCGCGCCCTGCCCTGGCTCGACGAGCGCCGCTCGGCCCTGCTGGCCGAGATGGGCGTGTCCCCGTGGTGGCGGCCGCGCGCGCTGCTGCCACGCCCGCCGGGGGGAAGCGACACCGCGACGCCCATCGGGACGACGGTCCGTGCCGCGCCGAGTCCCCACGCGGGGCAGGCCATGCAACCGGGGGCCTCGACCCCTCGTGACCCGACGCCTCGGTCCGACCCCGCCGCCCACACCGACCTCGCCGCGCTCGACTGGCCCGAACTGGAAGCCGCGATCCACGCCTGCCGACGCTGCGGGCTGGGCGCCTGCCGCCAGCAGGCCGTCCCCGGCGTCGGCGACCGCCGGCCCACCTGGCTGATCGTCGGTGAGGCCCCGGGCGAGGAGGAGGACCGCCAGGGCGAGCCGTTCGTCGGCCGCGCCGGACGGCTGCTGGACCGGATGCTGGCGGCGCTCGACCTGCAGCGCGGCCACGGTGTCTACATCGCCAACGTGCTCAAATGCCGTCCGCCGCGCAACCGCAACCCGGAGCCGGAGGAGATCGCGCGCTGCGCGCCCTTTCTGCTGCGCCAGATCGCGCTGCTGCAGCCGCGCATCGTGCTGGCGCTGGGGCGCTTTGCGGCGCAGACGCTGCTCGCCGAAGGCGGCTGCCTGTCGCCGGAGGAGGCGCTGCGCACGCCCCTGGGCCGGCTGCGCGGGCGCGTGTTCCAGGCGCGCCTGGGGGCGCTCACGTTGCCGATGGTGGTGTCCTACCACCCGGCCTACCTGCTGCGCAACCCGGCCGACAAGGGCAAGGCCTGGGTCGACCTGTGTCTGGCCGCCGACACCCTGGCCTTGACCGAGGCCAGCGCCGCAGGCGCAGCGGGCTGAGCCGCGCCGCCGCCCCGCGAAGCCGCCAACGCCCGGAGACGGCGTGGCCCGTGCCGGCGGATCAGATCCGCCCCTCCTGCACCGCGTGGCAAGCCACGCGCACGCCGCCGATCGTCTGCAGCGCCGGCCGCTCGGCCTTGCAGCGCGCATCCGCGTGCGGGCAACGCGGGTGGAAGGCGCAGCCGCTGGGCGGGTTGAGCGGGTTGGGCACCTCGCCCTGCACCGGCGTGCGCGCTTGGCCGGTGGCGTGCAGCTTGGGAATCGCCTCCAGCAGCATGCGGGTGTAGGGGTGGCGCGGCTGCGCGAACAGCGCCCGCTTGTCCGCCAGCTCCACCAAACGCCCCAGGTACATCACGCCGACCTGGTCGCTGACATGGCGCACCACCGCCAGGTTGTGGCTGATGAACAGATAGGTCAGCCCCTGCTGGCGCTGCAGGTCCTTCATGATGTTGAGCACCTGCGCCTGCACCGACACGTCCAGCGCCGAGGTCGGCTCGTCGCAGACGAGAAAATCGGGCCTCGTGGCCAACGCCCGCGCGATCGAGATGCGCTGGCGCTGCCCGCCGGAGAACTGGTGCGGGTACTTGACCATGTCGTGGGGACTCAGGCCCACCGAGCGCAGCAACTCGCCGACGCGCTCGCGCAGGGCTGCGGCGTCGCTCAGCAGGCCATGCTCGCGCAGCGGCTCGGCGATGATGTCCTCCACCCGCCAGCGCGGATTGAGGCTGGCGTAGGGGTCCTGGAAGATCATCTGGATGCGCCGGCGCAGCTGCCGCCCCTGCGCGCTGCCATAGGCGGTGTGCGCATCCTGCCCGTCGAAGAGAAAGCGCCCGCGCGTCGGGCGGTACAGCCCCACCAGCAAGCGGGCGACGGTGCTTTTGCCGCAGCCCGATTCGCCCACCAGGGCCAGCGTCTGGCCACGCGGGATGTCGAAGCTCACCCCGTCCACGGCGTGCAACCATTGGCGCGGCTTGCGCTCCAGCACGCGGTTGAGCCACGGTGCCGACACGTCGAATGTTCGGGCCAGGTCCTCGACGACCACCAGCGGAGTGGCCGGGGTCGGGGGCGCAGCGTGGAACGGCGCCGTGGGCGCCGGGTCGATGACAGCGGTATTCATCGAGTAACCTCCGCCGTGGCCGGCACCTGCGCAAAGGGGGCCTCGGCATGCAGCCAGCAGGCGGCGCGGGTGGCGCCGGCGGGCATCAGTTCGGGACGCTGGTCGTGGCAGCGCAGCATGGCCTTCTCGCAGCGCGGGTGGAAGGCACAGCCGCGCGGAATCTCGTTGAGGCGCGGCATGGCGCCGTCGATCTGGTGCAGCCGCTCGCGCTCCATCTCCATGTCGGGGATGCAGCTCATCAGGCCTGCGGTGTAGGGGTGCGCGGGGCGGTGAATCACCTCGTGCACCGGGCCGATTTCGGCCACGCGTCCCGCATACATGACGGCCACGCGATCGCAGGTCTCGGCGATCACGCCCATATCGTGCGTGACCAGCATCACCGCCGCACCGCGCTGACGGCAGATGCGCTTGAGCAGCGTGATGATCTGCGCCTGGATCGAGACGTCCAGCGCCGTGGTCGGCTCGTCCGCCACCACCAGTTGCGGCTCGGCCGCCAGCGCCAGGGCAATGACGACGCGCTGGCGCATGCCGCCCGAGAACTGATGCGGATAGTGGTCGATGCGCTCTTCCGCGGCCGGAATGCCGGTGTCCTTGAGCAACTGGATGGCGCGCTGCCGCGCCTCGGCCGGCGAGACGTCCAGGTGCGTCAGGATGGTCTCGGTCAACTGGCGACCGATCGAGTACAGCGGGTTGAGCGAGGTCAGCGGGTCTTGGAAGATCGCGCCGATGCGTCGGCCGCGGATGCGGCGCATCTGCGCCGGCGACAGATGGTCGATGCGCTCGCCCTGCAGGCGGATCTCGCCGCCGGCGATGCGTCCCGGGGGCTCCAACAGGCCGATGATGGCCGCGCCGGTGAGCGACTTGCCGGCCCCCGATTCGCCCACCACGCCGAGGATTTCACCCGGCGCGATGTCGAACGAGACACCGTCGAGCGCGCGCAGCACGCCGCGGCGGGTGGGAAACTCCACCACCAGGTCCTTGACTTCGAGCAGTTTGTCCATGGGTGGGCCTTTCGGTCAGCGCAGGCGCGGGTTGAGGGCGTCGCGCAGCCAGTCGCCCAACAAATTGACCGACAACGCAATCAGCACCAGCATCACCCCGGGAAAGATGGTGATCCACCACTCGCCGGAGAACAGGTAGTCGTTGCCGATGCGAATCAGCGTGCCCAGCGAGGGCGAGGTGGGCGGCGCCCCCACACCCAGAAAACTCAGCGTCGCCTCGGTGATGATGGCGGTGGCCACCTGGATGGTGGCCAGCACCAGCACCGGCCCCAGCACATTGGGCAGCACATGCCGGCGCATGATGCGCAGCGGCGCCACGCCAATCACGCGCGCGGCCTGCACATACTCCTTTTGCCGCTCCACCAGCGTGGAGCCGCGCACCGTGCGCGCATACTGCACCCAGCCGGTCAGCGTGATGGACAAAATCAGCACGCCAAAGGCCAGCGTCTCGTGCGCGTTCGGAAACAGCGCCCGCCCCACGCCCGCGATCAGCAGCGCGATCAGGATGGCCGGAAACGACAGCATCACGTCGCACAGGCGCATCAGCAGGGCGTCCACCCAGCCCCCCAGAAACCCCGCCAGCAGCCCAAGCGTGACGCCCAGCAGCACCGACAGCACCACCGACGCCAGCCCGACGAACAGCGAAATGCGGGCCCCGTAGATCAGGGCCGACAGAATGTCGCGCCCCTGGTCGTCGGTGCCCAGGGGAAAGGCCCATCGGCCCTCGTCGTACCACGCCGGTGGCAGCCGGGCATTGCCCAGCTCCAGGCTGGCCAAATCGAACGGATTGTGCGGCGCCACCCACGGCGCGAACAGGGCGGCGAGCGCGCACACCAGCGCGATCAGCGCCGCGACGATCGCCGTGGGCGACGCGCGAAAGCTGTAGCCGATGTCGCTGTCCCACCAGCGCATCCACCAGGATTTCATGAACGTGTCCTTCCTTTGTGGGGAACGGGTTCGCCGTCAGTGGCCGCCGGCCTTGTCGAGGCGCAGGCGCGGATCGACGGCGAAATACAGCAGATCGACGATCAGGTTGATGACCACGAAGATCAGCGCGATCAGGCACAGGTAGGCCGCCATCACGGGAATGTCCGCGAACGTCACCGCCTGGATGAACAACAGCCCCATGCCGGGCCACTGGAACACGGTCTCGGTGATGATGGCGAACGCAATCAGACCGCCGAGCTGCAGCCCGGTGATCGTCATCACCGGCACCAGCGTGTTCTTCAGCGCGTGGCCGAAGTGCACCGCGCGGTCGCTCAGACCGCGGGCGCGCGCAAACTTGATGTAGTCGGTGCGCAGCACCTCCAGCATCTCGGCCCGCACCAGCCGCATGATCAACGTGAGCTGGAAGATGGCCAGCGTCACCGCCGGCAGCACCAGATGGTGCCAGCCCTTGGCGGTCAGCAGGCCCGTGGTCCAGCCGCCCAGGTGGGTCACCTCCCCCCGGCCGAAGCTGGGGAACCACCCCAGATGCACCGCAAACACCAGGATCAGCGCGATGCCGATCAGAAAGGTCGGCAGCGACACGCCCAGCAGCGACAGCGTCATGAACACCTGGGCCAGCCACGTCCCGCGGCGCAGTGCGGCATACACCCCCATGGGGATGCCCACCGCGAGTGCCAGCGCCGCGGCCACCAAGGCCAGCTCCAGCGTGGCGGGGAAGCGCTCGGCGATCAGCCGCGCCACCGGCACGCCCTGGTGGATGCTCATGCCGAAGTTGCCCTGCACGGCATGCACCACGAACTGCCAGAACTGCACGAAAAAGGGCTGGTCCAGCCCCAGTTCGGCCCGCACGGCGGCGACCTGCTCGGGCGTGGCGTCCTGACCCAGGATCTGCAGCACCGGATCGCCCACGTACTGGAACAGCATGAAGGCGACGAAGGCCACGGCCAGCATGACCAGCGCCGCCTGCGCCAGGCGTCGCAAGATGAAGGCAAGCATGCAAAAACTCCTGCGGGCGGCACTGCCGTGCCGCCCGCGCATCACAGGTTGTCGTCGGACACGACCGCTCGGCGCGCGGCCTCGGGCCGCTGGCCAAAGACGATCAGTTGACCTTGACCAGACGCCAGTCGATGCGGTTGTCGGCGCGGTGCACCACGTCGATCGACTTCTTCATCGCCCAGGGGATGATCTGGTTGTGCAGCGGGATGTGCACCACATCATCGTTCTGCAGCTGCAGCGCCTCGGTCAGCAGCCGCGGACGGATGAAGGGATCGGTCTCGGTCTTGGCGCGATCGACGATCGCATCCATCTTGGGGTTGCTGTAGCGGCCGAGATTGTAGTTGCCGTCACCGCCTTGGCCGACGGTGCGCACCAGCGACTGCAGGGTGTAGAGCGCGTCGAACGTCGGCACGCCCCAGCCCAGCATGTAGATGCTGGCCTCGTAGCGCTGGATCATCGGGAAATACGTCACCAGCGGCAGGGTGCGCAGCTTGGCCTTGACGCCGATCTTGGCCCACATGGAAGCGACCGCCTGGCAGATCTGCTCGTCGTTGATGTAACGGTTGTTCGGGCAGGCGAAGTCCACCTCGAAGCCGTCCTTGTAGCCGGCTTCGGCCAGCAGCCGCTTGGCGGCCTCGACGTCATACGGGTAGCGCTTGTGCACCGATTCGCTCCAGCCCGCGACCTGCGGCGCCACCAGCGCACCGGTGGGCTGGCTCAACCCCCGCATGGTGACGCGGTGGATGGTGTCGATGTCGATCGCCTGGTACAGCGCTTTGCGCACCCGCACGTCCTTCAGCGGGTTTTTGCCCTTGATATTGCTGCCGACCAGCTCGTCGCGGTGCTGGTCCATGCCCAGGAAGATGGTGCGGTTTTCGACCCCATCGATGACCTTCAGGTTGGGGTTGTTGCGCAGGCGCGGCAGGTCCTGCGGCGTGGGGTCGAGCACGAAGTCCACCTCGCCCGACAGCAGCGCGGCCATGCGGGTGGCGTCGGCCTTGATCGGGGTGTAGACGATCTGGGTGACGTTGCTGTCGATCTTGCCCCAGTAGTTGGGGTTGCGCTCGAACACCATGCGTTGGTCCGGCACCCATTCCTTGAGGATGTAGGGGCCGGTGCCCATGGCGTTGCGGTGGGCGAACGTTTCTTCGGTCGCCTTGATGTCCTTGGGCTCGACCGACTTGTTCTTCTCTGCCCAGGCCTTGCTCATCATGCGCAGCTCGGTGAGCTGATTGAGCAACACCGGGTTGGGTCCCTTGGTGAAGATGTCGATCGTGTTGGCGTTGACCTTGACCACGCGGTCGATGCCCTGGGTGTAGATGGCGAAGTTGGAGGTCTTGGCCATCGCGCGCTGGATCGAGTAGACCGCGTCGTCGGCCGTGAACGGCGTGCCGTCGTGGAACTTGACCCCTTCGCGCAGCGTGATGCGCAGCTGCGTCGGGCTGACCTCGCGCCAGGCCGTGGCCAGCACCGGTTCGATCTTGAAGGTGCGGCTGTTGTAGTAGACCAGCGACTCGTAGACCGCCGCATGGATGCCGTTTTGCAGCGCGTTGTTCTGGGAGTGGATGTCCCAGGTGGAGATTTCGCCGGCGCTGGCCCATTTGAACGGTTTGGCCTGGGCCACCGACACACCAAAGGCGAGCACCGCGCCGAGCGCGAGAAGCTTGAGTTTCATGCTTGACACCTAAAAAATGGAACGTGCCATAACTATGCACGAGTCATGCCAGCCCACCGGCCGGGGTTTACCCGCAACCGTGGCGCCGACAGGGGGATGCGCGCCGAGCCGCCGACGGACCTGTCGGTCAGCCGACACCCGGCCCGATGCCTGCCCGGACATCCGGCCCGCCGACGCGGTCCGCCTCGCCCAGCGAGACGCCGATCTGGCGCGCGGCGCGCAGCAGGGGATGGTCCAGCGGCACGCGGCGGCTGCCGTGCACCGCCTCGGCCAGCGCAATGCTGCCCAGCCGCCCGTCCTGCAGCGTGACCATGCGATCGAACGCCCCCCGCATGACGAGCTGGGCCGCCTCATTGCCAAACTGCGTGGCGAGCACGCGGTCGAACGGCGTGGGTGAGCCGCCGCGCTGCACATGGCCGAGCACGGTGGCCCGCACCTCCGAGGCCAGCCGCGGCTGCAGCGCCGCCGCCAACGCATGGGCGACGCCGCCCAGCCGGATCGGGTCGGGGCTGTCGGCAATGCGCTGCTGCACCGTCAGCGCGCCGCCGATGGGCTTGGCCCCCTCCCCGATGCAGACGATGGTGTAGCACTGGCGCCGCTCGCGCTCGCGGCAGACCGCGGCGACGGCCTCGATGTCGAAGTCGATCTCGGGCAGCAGGATGACGTCCGCCGCCCCGGCCAGACCGGCCTCCAGCGCAATCCAGCCGGCGTAGCGACCCATGGTCTCGACGATCATCACCCGCCCATGGCTCTGTGCGGTGGTCTGCAGGCGCTCGATCGCCTCGGTGACGGTGGCCACCGCGGTATCGAAGCCAAAGCTGCGCTCGCAGCCGGGGATGTCGTTGTCGATGGTTTTGGGCACCCCGACGATGGGCAGGCCGCGCTGGCTGAGGCCATGCGCGATGGCCATGCTGCCGTCGCCGCCGATCACCACCAGCGCTTGCAGCCCCAGTGCCCGGGCATGGGCCAGGGCGCGCGCCGCCTCCGCCTCGCTGCGCAAGGGGTTGGCCCGGTTGCTGGTGCCCAAAATCGTTCCGCCCTGCATCAGGATGCCGCTCACGCTCGCCCAATCCAGCGGGCGCACGCGCGGCGCCTCGCCCATCAGGCCGCCAAAGCCGCCCTCGATGCCGATCACCTCGGCCCCGCACTGCCGCAGCAGCGACTTGACGACAGCGCGGATGACGGCGTTGAGGCCGGGACAATCGCCCCCGCCCGTCAGGATGCCGATGCGCAGACTCATGGTTCGCATTCCCTCATCGGTTCAGGGCTGCTCGCGCGGCCACAACGCCCACAGCTGCAGCGGCTGCTTCAGGCCCGCGGCCAGGGTATAGGCGCTCTCCCCCCAGCCCGCAAAAAAATCCGCCCGCACCGCCCCGACGATGGCGTTGCCGGTGTCCTGCGCCAGCACCAGCCGCTGCAACTGCGCCACCGGACCGCTGGAGGCCAGCCACAGCGGGGTGCCGTAGGGGATGGCCTCGCGGTCCACCGCAACAGAGCGCGCCGGCGTGAGCGCCACCCCCTGCGCGCCCCGCGGGCCGAACTGGATGTCGAGGGCGGACAGCGCCTCCTCCCGAAAAAACACCACGCGCGGATTGGTCCACAGCAGCTCGTCGATGCGCTGCGGATGGGCTGCCGCCCAGGCGCGGATCGCCTCCCAGGTGCCCTCGCGGATCTCGCGCCGCTCCAGGAGCCAGCGCCCGACGCTCTGGTACGGATGGCCGTTGTGCGCGGCATAGGCCAGCCGCGCCAGGGTGATGCGCCCGTCCGGCTCGAGGATGCGCAGCCGCCCCGAGCCCTGGATTTGCAGCAGCAAAGCGTCCAGCGGATCGGCCAGCCAGGCCAGCACGCGCCCCTCCAGATGGCGCTGGACCTGGGGGTCGCTGTCGATCTGCTGGCGGCTGAACCAGGGACGGCCAGGCGCGGCCGCCAGGGCCGCTGGCGGAGCGTACAGCGGCACGCGATAGGCCCCTTGGCGCACGCGGCTGGCCTGCAGCTCCGGCTCGTAATAACCGGTGAGCAGGCCCGGGCGGTTGCCCCCGTCGGGGGACAGCACCCGGTAGGGTTGCAGGCGCCGCATCATCCAGGTGTGGCGCTCCAGCGCGTCGGCCAGGGCCAGCCGGCGCACCTCGGCACACACCGGGCCCCAGGGCGGCGCCGGCCGCTCGCAACTGCGCAGCCAGGCGTTCCAGGCCTCGTGCAAGGCGTCCCGACCCCAGCCGGGCAGCTCGCTCCAGCGCACCGGTTGCCACAAGGCTGCGCCTCGGCGCAGCGGCGCGGGCAACGGCGCGGCATCGGCCGCCTGCCAATCAGCGTCGCTGGGCGTCAGCACCGCCGGGGCCTGCCCGTCGACCAGGGGCACCGGGGCGGCAACCGAACCCGACGGCGGGGTCGGGGGAACCGGCGCGGGTGCCGGCGCCTCCATGACCACAGGTGCACCGGGCGCACTGGCCTCGGTGGGAACGGCTGGCGGCGCGCTGCCGCAACCCGCCAGCGTGCCTAGAATCCCCCACGCCAGTAGCCGGACCACCCGACCCGCGCCCCACCCCGTCCCCGTCGATGTCGTTGCCGTCATGACTCTGTTGCTGCTCGAAGCGCTCGGCGCGCTGCTGCTGTTCGTCTTCATCGTGTGGTGGACGATGTTCGCCGGCCGCAAGCGCGGCGAACCGGCGGATGCGGATCCGCCCGCATCACACACCGACACGGCCACGGACACCCCCCGCTCGGACGAGCCGCCGCGCTGAGCCCGGTCCCTGCCGCGCACCACCCGCGCACCGCGTCACAGCCGCCGGTGCTGCAGCGCCGGCAGGCGCCGGCGCACCTCCTCCAGCCGGGCGCGGTCCAACTCGGCCACCACCACGCCAGCGCCAGTGGCCTGCTGCGCCAGCACCACGCCCCAGGGGTCGACCACCATGCTCTGGCCCCAGGTCTGGCGGCCGTTCTCGTGCACGCCGCCCTGCGCACTGGCGATGACATAGGCCTGGTTCTCGATGGCGCGCGCGCGCAGCAGCACCTCCCAGTGCGCCTGCCCGGTGACGTGGGTGAAGGCTGCCGGCACCACCAGCACGTCGGCCGCCAAGGCGCGGTACAGCTCCGGAAAGCGCAGGTCGTAGCACACGCTCAGGCCCACGCGCCAGGCGGTGCCGCGGCGGTCGGTCAGCGAGAAGGCCACCGGCTGCGCGCCGGCTTGGAGCACCGCGGCCTCGTCGTAGCCCTGCTGGCCGTCGTGGAAGCGAAACAGATGGATCTTGTCGTAGCGCGCCACGCAGCGGCCCTGCGGGTCGTAGACCAGCGAGGCGTTGGCGGCGCGCTGCGGGTCGTCGGTGGCCAGCGGCACGGTGCCGCCGACGATCCACAGGCCCAGCTCACGCGCGCTGTCGGCCAGAAAATCCTGCACGGTGCCCAGGCCCGGCTGCTCGGCGATCAGCAGCTTGTCGGCATCGCGCTGGCCCATCAGGCAGAAATATTCCGGCAGCACGGCCAGCTCGGCACCGGCCAGGCGGGCCTGATCCAGCAGGGCGTGTGCCTGGGCAAGGTTGTGGTCGAGGCTGGTGCCCGACACCATCTGGATGGCGGCGACTTTCATGGGGTGCGCTCCGGGTTGACGTCGGAAGGCTGGGAAGCAGGTATCGTACGCCGGATGCGCTCGACCTGGGGGTCGGCCCATGTGCCGGTGATGCGAAAGGTCTGCGTGGCCGCCGCCTGCAGCGGCTCGCGCAGCAGCCATTGCGCCAGAAAGGTGCCCAGCCCGGTGACGGGGTTGATCATGGTCGCCACCAGCGAGGCGGTGCCCGCATTCAGCTCGGGCACCACCACGGCCGTCAAGTCCTGGGTTTCGCGCACCAAATCGGCCTGACCTTCGATGAGCACGGCCGCGCTGACGCCCTTCATTTGCAGGTTGTTGGTGCTGGCCACGCCGCGCGCGATGCGGGCGTTGCTGCGCACGAAATCGAACGCGAACCCTTCGCTGAAAACATCGCGAAAGTCCAGCGTCAGGCGTCGCGGCAGGGACTGCAGGCTCAGCACCCCGAGCAGCTTGGCGATGCCCGGGTCGGCCTTGAGGAACTGCCCGCGCTGCACATCCAGCAGCAGTTCGCCCGACAGGCTGGGCATGTGCAACCCCAAGGGCGAGCCCAGCCAGCCCAGCGTACCCTCCAGACGCCCCCGCCCGCCGCGCAGCGTGCCGGCAAACCCAAAGCGCTCCAACAGCGCACCCGCGTCGTCGATGTCCAGCCGCACCTGCAAGGCGGTGCGGCGGGCGCTGGCCGCTTGCCCGGGGCCGGTCACGGCCGCGGTGGGGGCCCAGTTGCCCGATGCGCTCAAGCGCGCCTCCGGCACGGTCAGGCGCAGCGACTGCAGCCGCCATTCGCGCAGCACCTCGCCCCCCTGACCGGCGTCGCGGTTGACCGCCTGGACCTCCAGCCGTCCCAGGGGACGGCCGGCCAGCTCAAAGGCGTCCACCTCCACATCCAGCGCGGGGACCGAGCGGGGCTGGCTGGCCAGCCGCTCGACATCGGCCGCGGCGCTGCGCGGCAGCTCCAGCCGGGCCAGCCGGGCCAGCAGCCGCTCCTGCGCACCGCCCCGGTACTCCAGATAGCCCTCCAACTGGCGGGCCGCCACCGTCAACCGCCACAGCTCCCCCTCGCGCGAGCCACCGGCCGTCAGCGCGTCGAACGATCGACCACCGACCACCAGACGATCCAGCGTGACCCCCAGACGGCTGGGCCAGTAGGCGTCGCTGCCGCGCCAGTCCAGCCCCGCCGCCGCGCTGGCACCGCTGGCGCCACTGGCACGCGGGGGCACAGGCGCGGGGACCGGCTCCAGCAGCGCCAGCCACGCATCGGCGTCCAGCGTGCGCAAGCGCGCCACGCCCGCCACGCCGGAGGCGGGCCAGTCCGGCAGCTCGGCCCCCACAGCCAGCCGTCCACGGCGTACCGCGGTGTGCGGGCCGGCATGTTCGCGCTCGTATTCGGCACGCAGCGGCACGGCGTCGCCCGAGGGTTCGACGGTGAGGCGCAGGCGGTCGCGGGTGACGTGCGACGCCGGATCGGGGCGTGGTCGGGACTCCACCGCCACCTGGACGCGCCAGGCGGCGTCCGCCGCTTTGGCCAGCGGCGCCGGCAGCGCCACACCCAAGCCCCGCAAATCGCTGTCGAACTGCAGGTCCATGCCGTCCGGCCCAAACGCCAGGCCCAGCGCATACCGCGCGGCCCCCTGGGCGCGCGCGCCCAGCCAGCGGGCCCAGTCCCATTCGCGGCTGGCCGCCAACCCCGCAGCGCTCACCGTCCCCTGCCCCTGAAAGCGCACCACCGCGGCGCCGTCGCGCCGGCCCATCCCGCCGCTGAAGCGCAGCTCGCCGCCCAGCACACGCGCACTCGCCTGTGTCACCTCGAAGCCCTTTTCGGTGAAGTCGAGCGTCCCCCGCACACCCTGCAAGGGGGGCACGTCGGGACGCATCTGCACATCGTTGCCGGCAAAGCGCACCTGCCCGCGTACCTGGGTGCGGTCGGTGTGGTTCAGGGGCATGCGCAAATCCAACGCCACGTCCAGCGCACCGGTCGCCCGCGCGGTGTCGAGCACCGCGCCGGTGAAGTCGCGCAGCGGCGATGCGGCCACGAAGCGCAGCGCCTCGTCACCCGCCCCCCGGATCAGCCCCTTGACCTGCAACTGCGGCTCGTCGGCCATGTAGTCGGGAATGACGGCCTCGGCCTGCAACGCCCGCAGCGCCGGCTGCCCCACGACGCTGCCCCCGGCGCGCAGGATCTGCAGGCGTCGCCGCTCGATCAACAGTTCGCCCGCCACGCGCTCCAGCGCCGGCCAGGGGGCGCTGCCCGCCGGCAGCAGGTGCCGCGGGGCGTAATCGAAGGCCACGTCGTGCAGCTGGGCCCGCACCTCGAACGTGCCCTGCTGCGCGTCGGCAAAGGGAAAGTCCCACAAATCCCCGTCGATGCGGAAGGTGGCGTTGCTTGCCCGCCCGGCTCGGATGGCGGTTTGCAGATACTGCCTCGCACTGGCCCCCACCGTGACGGGCAGGTAACGCGCCACGCGCGCGCCGTCGGCGCGCGTCAAGCGCACATCCAGCGCCATGCGCCCGGGGAAGCGGTCCCGCGCCGCGCTGTGGGCGGGGTCGGCGGTACGCCAGCGCACGCTGCCGCTGCCGGCGGCATCGGCATTGGCAAAACTTAGGCGGCTGACGTCCAGCGTGATCGCCGGGCCCTCGATGGTCCAGCGGGCCTCGGCCGACAGCTCGTCGAACGTCAGGCGCGGGTCTTCGAACACACCGGGAAACACCAGCGCCCCGTGGCGCAGCGCCAGCGTCGCCCGGCCCCCCCGCTCGTCCAGCGCAAACTCGACGTCGACACCTTCCAGCCCCGGTCGACCAAAGGCCGTCTCGCCCGGCGCGACGCGCGGCACGGCGCCGGCCCGCAGGCCCAGCCCGCGCACGCGCCCGCGCGCCTCCCAGTGCTCCGGCGCGCCAGGCTTGAGTGGGGCGCTCCAGCGCACCGCCAGTCCCTCGGCCACGCCGGCCGGCTGCGTCTGCTCCGCCCAGTGGTTGACGGCCTCGCCCAAGGGCAGCACCCGCGCCAGCCGCTGGACCACGCCCAAGTCCAGCCGGTCGGAGGACAAGGCCCAGCTCCGCAGCGCTCCGTCCGGCGCCAGGGCATACTCGAAGCGCACATCCCCGCGTGGCCAGTCGCTGCCGTCGCCCGTGGTGATGGTCAAGCCCTGGGTGCTCCAGACGGTGGTGTCGCCATCCCGTTGCAGCCCCAACCGCCCACCCAAATGGGCTACCCGCAGGGGCTCGACCCGCGCCTGCGCGCTCGGCGCCCACACGACATGGACATCGCTCCACTGCACATCCGCGGTGGCGGCGCGCCATTGCGCGCGGCGCACGTCGGCCCACAGCCGCAAGGCGCCGGTGGCGCGCAGCTCGCGCACACCCCACAGGGAGGCGGTGTCCACATAGGCCTCCAGGCGCTGCGCATCCAGGCGCGGCGCCAGTAGGAACAACTCGCCCGACCACTCGCGCCAGCGCCCGGGGTGGGTCTGCCAAAACGGCCGGGCAAAGCGGCCCCGCACGCTGAAGCGGTCGCCCCACTCCGCCGGGGGCGTGGCATCGAGCCGAAACTCGTGCCGCAGGCCGGGATTGCGCACCACCAGGTCCACCGCCGTCAGCGCCAGCGGGGGGGCGTTCGGGCGTTGCTCGTCGATCCAGCGCAGCACCCCGGCCCGCAGGACAAATTCGCGCTGACCAAAAAACCAATCGGCCGCGGGGCTGTCGCCGCCCGTGCTCGCCAGCTCCAGCCCCGCGACCTGCAGACGGCCGTCGGCCAGTCGGCGCACCTCGAGCGTCGGACCGTCGATCACGAGTTGGTCGAAGCCCAGGCGCCACAGCGAGGTCACCGACAGCGCCGCCAACACCCGGGGCAGATGCAGCGCTTCGTGGCCGCGCACATCGTGCAGGCGCACATCGCGCAGGGTCAGCGTAGCGGCCCCGGCAGCGGTCGCGGCCTCGATGGCCCCGACGGTCACGCGCACCCCCAGCGCGCGTGTGGCCACCGCTTCGAGGGTCGGCCGCCAGGCTTCGGCGCGCGGCACAATCCAGAACTGGAGAGCCCCCCACGCCACGATCAGCAACGCCCAGACCGCCACCGCCAGCCCGAGCGCGACACGGGACGCCAGCGTCAGCGTGCGCAGGTGCCACGGGGGGCGGGAGAGGGTCGGGGTTGGAGTCACACGAAATTATGATGTCGAGCGTTAGCGTTGGTTCGGCCCGCGCCGACCACAGCCGCTTCGTGCAACGCGTGCGCCGCCGCTATGACGGCGAGCGTGCCTTGCTGCCCCCGGGGCCCCCCACCCCCGACACGTTGCGCATGGCCCTGGGCGCCCTGCGCGAACGCGGGTACGGGCTGGATGCCGCGCTGCGGGTGCTGCGCCACCTGACGCTCGAGCGGCTGGCCGTGCTGGACTGCGAGCAAGCCGCCCCGCTGGAAGCGGTCACGCGTGGCGTCACCGCGCTGGCCGAGCTGGCGCTGGACGAAGCCGCCCGCGCCGCCTGCGCCGAGTTGGACGCGCTGCACGGCCGGCCCCTGGCACCGGCCGGTGATCCCCCAGGGCCTTTGCCGCCGGGCGAAGGGGGTGAGGCCCCCGAGGGGCGGCGCTGCGCGTGGTGGATCGTCGGCATGGGCAAGTTCGGCGCGCGCGAACTCAACGTCTCCAGCGACATCGACCTGATCTACGTGTACGAGGGCGAGGGCGAGACCGCCGGCAATACCGAAGGACGCAACCGCATCAGCAACCACGAGTATTTCGGCAAGGTCGTCAAACGGATCCACACGCTGGTGGGCGATGTGACGGAGCACGGACAGGTGTTCCGGGTGGACCTGGCCTTGCGGCCCAATGGCAATTCCGGCCCACCTGCCGTCTCTTTGGGCGCGCTGGAGGATTACTTCCAGGTTCAGGGCCGGGAGTGGGAACGGTTTGCCTGGCTGAAAAGCCGCGTGGTCGCCCCGGCCGAGGGCGCCCGCCGCAATGGCACCGGCCAGTGGCTGCGGCCCATCGTTCTGCCGTTCGTCTTCCGCCGCTACCTGGACTACGGCGTATTCGAGGCGCTGCGGCGGCTGCACCGCCAGATCCGCGAGCACGCGGCGCGGCGCGCCGCCGGCCACCCGGAGCGCGCCAACGACGTCAAGCTCTCGCGCGGCGGCATCCGCGAGATCGAGTTCATCGTGCAACTGCTGCAGGTGGTGCGCGGCGGGCAGTTTCCGGAGCTGCGCACCCGTCCGACGCTGCAGGCGCTGCAGCGCGTGGCCCAGGCCGGCCTGATGCCCGCCGACAAGGCGCAGCAACTCGCGGATGCCTACGTCTTTCTGCGCCGGGTCGAGCACCGCATCCAGTACTTGGACGACCAGCAGACCCATGTGCTGCCCACGCGCGACGACGACCTGGCCTGGATCGCCGCGACGCTGGGCTTCGACGGGGCGCCCGCCTTTCTGCGGGCGCTGGACGCGCACCGCGAGGTGGTGGCACAGGAGTTCGACACGCTGCTGGGCGGCGACGGCCACGGCACGGGCTGCAACGGCAAGGGCTGCAACGGGCAGACCCGCTCGGCGGCGGAAGACTTGCAAGCCGTGCTGCCGCAATTACCGGCGGGGTTTGCCGAGCGCGTGGCGACGTGGTGCGACCATCCGCGCGTGCTGGCGCTGCGCGAGGACGCGCGGGTGCGCCTGGCGCGGCTGGTGGAGCGCACCGGGGCATGGATCGAGGCAGGCCGCGTGAGCGAAACCGCCGCCGTGCGGCTGGCCGACTGGATCGAGCCGCTGCTGCGCCGCGAGAGCTATCTGGCGCTGCTGCAGGAACGCCCCGCCGTGCACGAGCGGCTGCTGCGCGTGCTGGGCGCGGCGCGCTGGCCAGCGCGCTATCTGCTGCGCCATCCCGGCGTCATCGACGAGCTGGCCAGCCGCGAGCTGTACGAGGGCCGCTTCGATGCCACCGCGTTCGCGGCCGACCTGGAGGCGCGCCGCTGGTCGCTGCACAAGACCGGCGAGGATGACGACGAGGCACTGCTGGACCTGCTGCGCCGCGCCCACCACGCCGAAGTGTTCCGCACCCTGGCGCGCGACGTCGAGGGGCTGCTGACGGTGGAGCAGGTCGCCGACGACCTGAGCGCCCTGGCCGACGCCGTGCTGCAGATCACCGGCCAGTGGTGCTGGCAGCGCCTCAAGAGCCGTCACCGCGACGAGCCGCGCCACGCCATCATCGGCTACGGCAAGCTCGGCGGCAAGGAGCTCGGCTACGGCAGCGACCTCGACATCGTGTTCGTTTACGACGACGACGACGAGCGCGCCCCCGAAGCCTACGCCGCTTTCGTGCGCAAGCTGATCAACTGGCTGACGGTCAAAACCGGTGAGGGCGACCTGTTCGAAATCGACACTGCGCTGCGACCCAACGGCAACTCCGGGTTGCTGGTCACCACCTTCCAGGCCTACGCCGACTACCAGCAAAACCGCGGCAGCAACACCGCCTGGACCTGGGAACACCAAGCCATGACGCGCGCGCGCTTCGTGGTCGGCAGCCCCGACCTGCGCGCGCGCTTCGACGCCGTGCGCGAGGCCGTCATCACCGCCCCGCGCGACCCCGCGGCGCTGGCCGGCGAAATCCGCGCGATGCGTCAGCGCCTCTACGACGCGCACCCGGTGCGCGCCGGCCGCTTCGACCTCAAGCACAGCCCCGGCGGCATGATCGACGTCGAGTTCGCCGTGCAGTACCTGGTGCTGGCGCACAGCGCGGCGCACCCGCCGCTGCGCGCCAACGCCGGCAACATCGCGCTGCTGCAGCGCGCTGAGGACGCCGGCCTGCTGCCCGCTGGCCTCGGCCATGCCGCCGCCGACGCCTACCGCCACTTGCGGCAACTGCAGCACCGCGCGCGGCTGGACGAGGCCGGCACCCAGATCGACCCCGCAGACGTGGCCGGCGAGCGCGACGCCGTGCTGGCGCTATGGTCACAGGTGCTGGGCTAAATCAGGGAACGCACCGATCCACCCACGCCTCTGACACGCATGAAAACCCGACCCCGTCTGCACACCCTGGCTGCCGCGGCTTTTGCCGTCGCGGCCCTCGCACCGATGAGCACCCCCAGCCACGCCGCCACGGCCACGCCCGCCAACGCCTCCGCCTGCCCCGCCATCCTGCAACACCGCTTCGAGCGGCTGCAGGACGAAAAACCGCAGGATCTGTGCCAGTACGCCGGCCAGGTGGTGCTGGTGGTCAACACCGCCAGCTATTGCGGCTTCACGCAGCAATACAAGGGACTGGAAGAGCTTTATCGCCGCTACCGCGACCGCGGGCTGGTGGTGCTGGGTTTTCCGTCCAACGACTTCGGCCAGCAGGAGCCCGGCAGCAACCAGCAGATCGCCGAGTTCTGCGAGAACACCTTCGGCGTGCAGTTCCCGATGTTTGCCAAGAGCCACGTGCGCGGCCCGCAGGCCAACGCCCTGTTCCGGCAGCTGGCCGAGCGCACCGGCACGACACCGAAGTGGAACTTCTACAAGTACCTGATCAGCCGCGACGGCCGCACCGTGCTGGCCTACAACAGCCTCACGGCACCGGACAGCGGCTCGCTGCGACGCGACATCGAACGGCTGCTCGGTTCCTGAGCGGGATCAACGCGCCAGCGGCAGCGGCGTTTGCGCGGCATCCACCCGGCGCGCGCCGTTGAAGCGCCGCGCCCAGTAGCGATCGTTCATGTCGCTGATCTTGACGCTGTCGCCCTTGCTGGGGGAGTGGATGAACTTGCCATCCCCCAGATAGACGCCGACATGGCTGAACGCCCGGCGCATGGTATTGAAAAACACCAGATCGCCAGGGCGCAGCTCGTCCTTGGCGATGGGGGTGGTGGCCTGTGCCTGCTCGGCGGCGCGCCGTGGCAGCACCAACCCGAGCGTGTTGGCATACACATAGCGCACGAAGCCGCTGCAGTCGAAACCGGTCTCAGCGGTGCTGCCCCCCATGCGGTAGGGCACCCCGATCAGGCCCAGCGCGGTGTTCATCAGCTGGCTGGCCATCAGGCCCGTCTCGGTGCCAACCGATTGCAGCTGGCCGAGCAGGCCCTCTGTGGCCGGCGCGCCGACCTCAGGAGCCGCGGGCGCCACTGGCGCGGCATGGGCGGCCACGGTCATCAGCGCAGACAGGAGTAGGGCGGCGATTCGACGCATAACCATAGATGCTAACAGAAGCCGCAACCGGCCCCGGACACCGCACGGTTCAGCGTGCGGCGGCACACCCGGCTGCCACGGCAAAGGCCAGGCGTTGCAGCGCCAGCCACGGATCGGCCGGCCAGTCGGGGGCGCTCAACCCCTTGACGATGCCATCCACCGTCTGCGCGTCGGCCAGCCAGCGCCCGGTCTGCGCCACCCGCAGCCGGGGCAGCAGGCGCTCGTAGCGCTTCTCGCGCGGGCCCCAGACACGCTGTTCGCGCAGCACCAGCGGCAGCGGCTGCCCGCGGTCCATCGCTTGCCGCGCCCGGTGCAGGGTGCGCACCTCCTCGGCCAACGCCCAGTGCACCGGCACGGGGGCCACCCCTTCGGCGCGCAGCCCGTCCAACATGCGCTGCACGCGCGGCAGCGCCCCGTCCAACACCGCCTCGGGCAGCCGGAAGGGGTCGTAGCGCGCCACGTCCAGCACCGCCGTGCGCACCTGCTCGAAGGACAGCTCGCCCGGTGGGTACAGCAGGCCCAGCTTGGCGACCTCCTGGTGCGCCGCGAGCAGGTTCCCCTCCACCCGATCGGCCATGAAGGCCAGCGTGCGCCGGCCCTCTTCGCCCGCGGCGACATGCTGCCCCTGCTGGCGCAGGCGCTGCGCGATCCAATCGGGCAGTTGCGCCCGCTCGACGGGATCCACGCGAACCACGGCGCCATGCGCCGCCAGCGCCGTCCACCACGCGCTCTTGAGCGCGGTGCCATCCAGCCGGGGCAGCAGCACCAGGGTGACGGTGTCCGCCGAGGCGGCGGCGGACTCGGCCAGGCGCTGCAACGCCTCTGCCCCGTCCTTGCCCGGCTTGCCCGACGGAATGCGCACCTCGATCAGGCGCTTGTCGGCAAACAGGCTCAGGGCGCCGCCGGCAGCCAGGATGCCGCTCCAATCGGTGTGCGCACCCGCCACTGTGAAGACGCTGCGCTCGACATGCCCCGCCGCGCGCGCGGCCGCGCGGATGGCGTCCGCCGCCTCCTGCACCAGCAGGGCCTCGTCGCCGTGCACCACATACAAGGGCGCCAGCGCACGCTGGAGCTGGGCGGGCAATTGGGCGACACCGATCTGCATGGCGGGGATTCTAGGTGGCATGCCACACTATCCGCTTCGTCACTATCGACACCGTCCGCCATGAGCACGACTTCGTTTCCTCCCGTCGCCCTCGTGGGCGCTCCCACTGACATCGGCGCCGGCGCGCGCGGCGCATCCATGGGCCCAGAGGCGCTGCGCGTCGCCGGCCTGCAAGCGGCGCTGGAGTCCCACGGCCTGCAGGTGGAAGACCGCGGCAACCTGAGCGGCCCGGCCAACCCGTGGCGCCCCGCCGTGGATGGCTACCGCCACCTGGACGAGGTGGTGGCATGGAACCGCGCGGTGCACGACGCCGTGTACGCCGAACTGACAGATGGGCGCCTGCCGATCCTGCTGGGCGGCGATCATTGCTTGGCCATGGGCTCCATCAGCGCCGTGGCGCGCCACTGTCGTGCCACGGGTCGCAAGCTGCGCGTGCTCTGGCTGGACGCGCATGCGGATTTCAACACCTCGGCGCTCACCCCCAGCGGCAATTTGCACGGCATGCCGGTGGCGTGCCTGTGCGGCTTTGGTCCCCAGGCGCTGGTGTGCCTGGGCGGCGAAGGCCCGGCGCTGCGGCCGCAGCAGGTGCGCCAGATTGGCATCCGCAGCGTCGATGCGGGGGAGAAGCGCTTCGTCCACGAACAGGGCCTGGAGGTGTACGACATGCGCTACATCGACGAAATGGGCATGCGCCACACGATGGAACAAGCCCTGACGGGCCTGGACGCCGACACCCACCTGCATGTCAGCTTCGACGTCGACTTTCTGGACCCGGACATCGCGCCTGGCGTGGGCACGACGGTGCCCGGCGGCCCCACCTACCGCGAAGCCCAGCTGTGCATGGAGATGATCGCCGACACCGGCCGCCTGGCCAGCCTGGACGTGATGGAGCTGAACCCCGCGCTGGATGTGCGTAACCGCACCGCGTTGCTGGCGGTGGATTTGATCGAGAGCCTGTTTGGCAAAAGCACCTTGATGCGCGAACATCAGGTGCGCAAATCCACGTTTCAAACGTAAACTTGCAAAACTTTGATCCCGCGCAACGCCCACTCTACGCTGCTGCGGCTGGCGCGCGGCCTTCCGGTGCTGGCCATCACCGGGCCGCGCCAGGGCATTGCGGCCTGACCCGTTCCGGGCGGACTTGGCCCGATATCCGCGCAACCCTCAGTTCGGCGACGCCACGGCCGCCAGCCGCACCAGCAACTGGCGCACGACCGCCGCGCGCATGTCGTCGAACAGCAAAGCCTCTTCCGCCTCTTTGCCGAGCACGACGGTTTCGGAGAAGCTCAGCTCGCGCTCCTGCAGCAGCTCGGTGGGCTGGATCAGCTCGCGCCCGGTCGGTGTGCGCAGGACGAACCGGAAACGCCGCCGCAACGCCAGCTCGCGCACCTGGCCGGCCGCCGTGGTGCCGACCACGACCCGCTCGCGCTGGTCCTGCAGCACCTGCAACACCACATCCGCGGCAGGCGCCGGCTCAGGCCCTGGTGCCCCGGCTGCGGATGGCCGCGAGGCATCGAGCACCCCCACCCCCGCCGCCTGGAGCTGGGCGCGCAGGCTGTCGAGCACGTCGGAGTCGGCGGCCGCCTGCAACCGCAGCGTGCGAAACGCAAAGCGCAAGCCCGTCCCCCGAAACTGGAAGCCACAGCCCGCCAGGGCCGCGGCCGCCAAGGCCCCGACCGCCAGCCCACGCACCCAGGCGCGCCGCGTCGCCACCATCAGACCACCACGTTGACCAGACGCCCCGGCACCACCACCACCTTGCGGGCGGGCTGACCGTCGCTGAATCGGGCAAATTCCGGCGAGGCCAGCGCCGCCGCTTCGATGGCCGCGCGGTCGGCATCGGCCGGGACCGTCAGGCTGCCGCGCAGCTTGCCGTTGATCTGCAGCACCAGCTCCACCTCGTCGCGGCGCAGCGCCGCCTCGTCCGCCTGCGGCCACGGCGCATCGAGCAAATCGCCCAGCGCGCCGGCGTAGCCCAGGGACTGCCACAGGACGTGCGTCAGGTGCGGCGTGGCCGGATACAGGCAGCGCAGCAGGATGCCGAAACCCTCGATCAGCGCCACGCCGCCGCCGGCCTCGTCCGCCGGGTCGAACGCCTCCAGCGCGTTGAGCATCTTCATGCAGCCCGACACCACGGTGTTGTACTGCATGCGCTGGTAGTCGTAGTCCACTTGCTTGAGCAGGGTGTGGATCTCGTGGCGCAGCGCCTTGGCGCGCTTGCCATAGGCCACATCGGCCAGCGATGCCGCACCCTGCGCGGCCTGCGTCGCCCCGGCCCAATCGGCCTGCGCGAGCCGCTGACCAAACGCCCAGACGCGCTTGAGGAAGCGGTAGCTGCCCTCCACCGCGGCGTCGTTCCACTCCAGCGTCGCTTCCGGCGGCGCGGTGAACATGGTGTACAGCCGCGCGGTGTCGGCGCCGTAGCGCTCGATCAGATCTTGCGGATCGACGCCGTTGTTCTTCGACTTGGACATCGTGCCGACGCCCTCGTAGTCGATCGGCGTGCCGGCCGGCAGCACGCCATCGGCACTGGGCACATCGCGCTTGAGACGCGCGCCGACGATCTTGCCCCCCTCATCCAGCACATGTTCCACGTCGTGCGGCCAGAAGTACTCCTTGGCCCCCTTGGCGGTGCGGCGGCTGTAGATGTGGTTGAGCACCATGCCCTGCGTGAGCAGGCGCTGGAACGGCTCATCCACCTGCACCAGCCCGAGGTCGCGCATCACCTTGGTCCAGAAGCGCGCATACAGCAGGTGCAGGATGGCGTGTTCGATGCCGCCGATGTACTGATCCATCGGCATCCAGTAGCGCGTCCCGTCGGCCACCATGGCATCCGCATCCGTGGGGTCGCAGTAGCGCATGAAATACCAGGACGAATCGACGAAGGTGTCCATGGTGTCGGTCTCGCGCCGCGCGGGCTTGCCGCACTTCGGGCAGTCGACCTTCAGGAACGCCTCGCATTTGGCCAGCGGGTTGCCGCTGCCGTCCGGGATCAGATCCTCCGGCAGCACCACCGGCAGGTCTTCGTACGGCACCGGCACCGGCCCGCAGTCGTCGCAGTGGATGATGGGGATCGGCGTGCCCCAGTAGCGCTGGCGGCTGATGCCCCAGTCGCGCAGGCGCCACGTCACCTTCTTCTCGCCCAGGCCCTTGGCGGCCAGCAGCTCGGCCACCTTGTCCACGGCGGCCTGATACGGCAGGCCATCGAGCGGCCCGGAGTTGACGCAGCGGCCGCGCTGCTTGTCGGCGTACCACTCGGCCCAGGCCTGCGGCGAGAACGTCTCGCCTTCCACCGCGATGACCGGCTTGATCGGCAGGCCGTACTTCTTGGCGAACGCGAAGTCGCGCTCGTCGTGCGCCGGCACGCCCATCACCGCGCCGTCGCCGTAGCCCATCAGCACGTAGTTGCCGACCCACACCGGCACCGCCTCGCCGGTGAGCGGATGGGTCACCGACAGGCCCGTCGGCATGCCTTCCTTTTCTTTCAGCGCGAGCTCCGCCTCGGTGGTGCCGCCGAGCTTGCAGCGCTCGATGAAGGCCGCCAGCGCCGGGTTGCCGCGCGCCGCGTGCGCGGCCAGCGGGTGCTCCGGCGCCACCGCGCAGAAGGTTACGCCCATGATGGTGTCGGCGCGGGTGGTGAACACCCACAGCCGCCCGTCCTGGATCGGCTCGCCGCGCTCGTCACGGATGTCGTGCGGGAAGGCAAAGCGCACGCCCTCGCTCCTGCCGATCCAGTTTTCCTGCATCAGCCGCACGCGCTCGGGCCAGCCCGCCAGGAAGTTCGGGTCGTCCGGATCGGCCACCGCCGACAGCAGCTCCTCGGCGTACTTCGTGATCGCCAGGTAGTAGCCGGGGATCTCGCGCTTTTCCACCAGTGCGCCGGTGCGCCAGCCGCGCCCGTCGATCACCTGCTCGTTGGCCAGCACGGTCTGATCGACCGGGTCCCAGTTGACCACCTGCGTCTTGCGGTAGGCGATGCCCTTTTCCAGCATCTTCAGGAACAGCCACTGGTTCCACTTGTAGTACTCAGGGCTGCAGGTGGCGATCTCGCGGCTCCAGTCGATGGCCAGCCCCATCGCCTGCATCTGCCGCTTCATGTAGGCGATGTTGTCGTAGGTCCACTGCGCCGGCGGCACGCCGTTCTTGATGGCGGCGTTCTCGGCCGGCAGGCCGAAGGCGTCCCAGCCCATCGGCATGAGGACGTTGTAGCCCCGCATGCGCAGCTGGCGCGCCATCATGTCGTTGATGGTGTAGTTGCGCACGTGCCCCATGTGCAGCTTGCCGCTGGGGTAGGGCAGCATGGAGCAGGCGTAGAACTTGGGCTTGGACGCGTCTTCGGCAACGCGGTAGGCGTCGCGCGCAGCCCAGTGGGCCTGGGCGGCAGCCTCGACATCGCGGGGGGAGTAGGTGTCTTGCATGGCGCAAAGTCGACAACGAGCGGGCGAGCCGCGCCCGATGCGCGGCCCAACGTTGCGCGACATTGTAGGTGGAGCGCCCCCGTCGGCGCCCGCGCCGCTCAGCGCAAGCCCAGCACGTCCGCCATGTCGAACAGCCCCTGACGCCGCCCGGCCAGGAAGCGCACCGCGCGCAGGCTGCCCTGGGCATAGGTGGCGCGGCTGCTGGACTTGTGGGTGATTTCGATGCGCTCGCCCGTGCCCAGGAACATCACCGTGTGGTCGCCCACGACATCGCCGCCGCGCACCGTGGCAAAGCCGATGGTGGACGGGTCACGCTCACCGGTGTGGCCATGGCGCTCGTAGACGGCGCAGTCCTTCAGATCGCGGCCCAGCGCCGCGGCAATCACTTCGCCCATCTGGAGCGCGGTGCCGCTGGGGGCATCCACCTTGTGGCGGTGGTGGGCCTCGACGATTTCGATGTCGTAGCCGGTGGCCAGAGCGCGCGCCGCCATCTCCAACAGCTTGAGCGTAACGTTGACGCCCACACTCATGTTGGGCGCCAGCACGATGGGAATGCGCTGCGCGGCCTCGGCGATGACGGCCTTTTGTGCCGCGGTAAACCCGGTGGTGCCGATGACCATGGCCGTGCCGTGGTGCACGCATGCGGCCAGGTGGGCCAGGGTGCCCTCGGGACGGGTGAAGTCGATCAACACATCGCTGGCGGCCACGGCGGCGTCCACGTCGGCCCCGATGGCCACGCCCGCGGGCTGCCCCAAAAAAGCGGCGGCGTCTTGCCCCAGGGCCGGGCTGTCGGGACGGTCGAGCGCGGCGGACAGCACGCAGTCGTCGGCGGCTTGCACGGCCTCGATCAGCATGCGGCCCATGCGGCCGCTGGCGCCGGCGATGGCAACGCGGTGGGGGGTGGAAGCGGTCATGGCAACGGGCGGGAGCGAGGCGGTCAGCGCGGCTCGAGCGGCGGATAGCTAGGCGCCGCGGCGGAAGCGGGGCCAGGGGCGGGTTGGGAGGCTGCAGGCCCAGGGCTGGCGGCGCGGGGGGCGGGCGTCTTGGCCTCGAAGGCTTTGAGCTGCTCCTCGGTCGCCTCGAGCACCGGAGGTTGTGCCGCCTTGCGGCGCACGTCCAGGGAAGAGACGAATTCCTCCTCGGTGGGCAGGTCGTCGGCCTGCACCCGTTCCAACCGATCACCCTGGAAGAACACGCTGACCACGCGCCGCTGCGGAGCCTGGCCCTGGCGCTGGAAGGTAAAGACGTAATCCCAGCGGTTGGCGTGGAAGACGCTGGCCACCAGCGGCGTACCGAGGATGGCCTGCACCTGCTCGCGCGTCATGCCGGGCTGCAGGGCTTGCACCTGCTCGCGCACGACCACGTTGCCCTGCAGGATGTCCATGCGATAGGGGGTGACCAAGCCGCCGACGGTGGACAGCCGCGACGCGGCCTCGTCCAGGGCGCTGCAGCCGGTCAGGGCCAGCAGCGGGGCGAGCCAGACGGCCCGGCGAACCAGGCGCCGCGGGGTCGAGCGCATCGGGGGGGCGGCAGGTTTCATGGCGTGGGACGAATGGGCACACGGGCGCGCAGGACTCGGCGCGAGGTTATATCATCGGGCCCATTGTAGTGGCGCGCGCCCCGGGCCGCCCGCAACCACCCCCTGCACGCATGACCGGCATCGAAGAACTCAAAAACACGGGGCTCAAAGCCACGTTGCCGCGACTGAAGATCCTGGAGATCTTCCAGTCGGGGCGCCAGCGCCACATGACGGCCGAGGACGTCTTCAAGGTGCTGCTGGACGAGCAGTCCGACATCGGCTTGGCCACGGTGTACCGGGTGTTGATGCAGTTCGAGCAGGCTGGGATCCTGGTGCGCAGCAACTTCGAGTCCGGCAAGGCCGTCTACGAGCTCAACGAAGGCCAGCACCACGACCACTTGGTGTGCCTGGATTGCGGCCGGGTGGAAGAGTTCTACGACGCCGAGATCGAGCGGCGCCAGCAGGCGATCGCGCAAGAGCGCGGTTTTGCCCTGCAAGAGCACGCGCTGTCGCTGTACGCGCACTGCCAGCGGACCGATTGCCCCCACCGCAGCCGGCCGCGGCGGGGCTGACGGGGCAGCCGGGCAGGCCTGCCGTGGATCAATCGTCGCGCAGCATGGCGGCGCGCTGGCGCTGCACGAATTCCTGATAGGTGTCGATGCCGCGCAACTGCAAAATGGCGTTGCGCACGGCGGCCTCGACCAGCACGGCGATGTTGCGCCCCGCCACCACCGGAATGACGGCCTTGCGAATGGCCACGCCCAGCACGTCTTGGTAGATGGGCTCGCTGGGCAGGCGCTCGTAGTCGCGCTCCAGCGTCGCCTGGCGCACCAGGTGAACGATGAGGCGCAGCCGCATCTTGCGGCGCACCGCGGTTTCGCCAAAGATGGCCTTGATGTCCAGCAGCCCGATGCCGCGCACTTCCAGCAGGTTTTGCAGCAGGTCGGGGCAGCGGCCTTCGACGATGGTCTGGTTGACGCGGTAAACATCGACCGCGTCGTCGGCCACCAGGCCGTGGCCGCGCGAGATCAGCTCCAGGCCCAGCTCGCTCTTGCCCAGACCGGATTCGCCGGTGATCAGCACGCCCAGCCCCAGAATGTCCATGAAGACGCCGTGCATCGTCGCCCGCTCGGCAAAGTGGCGCGACAGGTAGGCGCGCAGCACGTCGATCACGAACGCCGCCGAAGCCGCGGTGGCAAACAACGGGATGTGCGCGCGCTCGCACATCGCCACCAGCTCGGCGGGCGGGGTCTGGTCGTCGGCGACGACGAGCAGCGGCGGCTCCAGCGTGACGATGCGCGCGACACGGCGGCGGCAGTCCTCCGCCGTGGAATTGAGCAGGTAGGCGACCTCGCGCACGCCCAGCACCTGGGCGCGGTAGGGGTGGATGTAGTTGAGGTGGCCGACCAGATCGGCACCCGACCGGGCCTCGGACACCGCCTTGTCGTGAAAGCGCCGCTCGGAAGCCGTTTGCCCCGCGACCCACTGCCATTTGAGGGTTTCGCGGTGGTCCTCGAACAGAACGTCGGCGCTGACGGCGCTGGGTTTCATGATGGGCAAACCGGCGGCACGCGGCCGCCGCGCGCGATCAGGCCGCCGCGTGCGCGGACTGCCAGCCCGCGATCAGGCCGTGCAGGGTGGCGGCATTGTCGGCGCTGCGCAGCTTCTCGCGCAAGGCCGCGTCGCTCAACAGCTCGGCGATTTCCGACAGGATTTCCAGATGCTTCTGGGTGGCTGCCTCGGGCACAAGCAAAAAAATCAACAGGTTGACGGGCTGCTCGTCCGGCGCGTCGAAGCCGATTGGCTGGGCCAGTTGGAACACCGCCGCCATGGGCTGCTTCAACCCCTTGATGCGCCCGTGCGGGATGGCCACGCCATGCCCCAGCCCGGTGGAGCCTAGCCGCTCGCGTGCAAACAGGCTGTCGGTGACGAGCGCACGGTTGAGGCCGTGCAGGGATTCGAACAGCAGACCGGCCTCCTCGAACGCGCGCTTCTTGCTCGTGGCCTCGACGGCCACGAGCACGTGTTCGGGCGGCAGGATCGCAGAGAGTCGGTTCATCGGGGTATGCCTCGAAACGAGGGGGCCATTATGCCCCCATCGCCGCCATGCTGCCGTGGCCGGAAAACGACAAACCGCTTGGCGGTGGCCAAGCGGTTTGCGGCGCGGCAGCCGCGGCTGCCCAGAACACACTCAGACGACTTCGCGCTTCAGCGGCAGATGGTGATGCTCCTGCGCCTTGTCCTTGTAGCGCAGCACCTGGCGATCGAGCTTGTCGGCCAGCTCATCGACCGCCGCGTACAGGTCGGCGTGCGTGCTTTCGGCGTAGATCTCCTTGCCCTTGACGTGAATGTTGCATTCGGCCTTCTGGCGGTGATCCTTGTCCTTGATCTTGTCGACGGTGAGCAGGACGCGGATGTCCACCACCTGGTCGAAATGGCGCGAGATGCGCTCCAGTTTACTCGCCACGTAGCTGCGCAGTGCAGGAGTGACGTCGAGGTGGTGTCCGCTGATGGTCAGGTTCATGAAGAGCCTCCTTTCGCTCCGGGGGATGGTTCGGCTGCCGAGGGCCGAACGGCGGGGCCGGACGGGCCGACCCCTCGCCTCTACTATGCCTGTTTGAAGCGGGCGTGACAAGCGAGGTTCCCGGCCTGCGAGCGCGCCGCCAGCGCCCCCACCGCGCGCGCACGGTGCGATAATGCACGTCGTATCTTTTTCGTTGGAGTCCCCGCCGTGGAAAGCAGCCCTAGTCGCGTGCTTTCGACGCCGGAACGCCAGACCTGAGGCGCCGCCCCGCCCTCTGTGGCCCGGGCGCCCGCACCAGGGCCGGTGACCGGTGATCGAAAGCACTCCCCGATCACCGTCGCCCACCCCCCCAGCCGGAAGCGCCCCATGCTCAACGTCTTCACGCTCGTCAACGGCCGTCTGTTCCAGGAAGAAATCGATTCCCTGGAGGATCTGGCGCGCTTCAAACCCATTTGGGTCGACATGGAGTCACCCACCTCGGAGGAGCGCCGCTGGGTGCGGCAGCACTTCGGCCTGTCCATCCCCGAAGACGCGATCGACGACGACATCGAGGAGTCGGCCCGCTTCTTCGAGGAGGACAACGGCGAGCTGCATGTGCGCTCGGACTTCCTCATCGACGATGAGGACGATCCGCGCCATGTGCGGGTGGCCTTCATTCTGAACGAGCGCAATCCGGACCTCAAAAGCCACGGGGTGCTGTTCTCCATCCACGACGAGGATGTGCCGGTCTTTCGCCTGCTGCGGCTGCGGGCGCGGCGCATGCCGGGCCTGATCGACGACGCCAAGGACGTGCTGCTGAGCCTGTACGACACCGACGCGGAGTACTGCGCGGACACGCTCGAGGACATTTACGACGACCTGGAGCGCATCAGCGCCAAAGTGCTGTCGGGACAGGTGACGGACGACATCGCGACCGAGGTGCTGGCGGCCATCGCCCGCCACGAGGACATGTCGGGCCGCATTCGCCGCAACATGATGGACACGCGGCGCGCGGTCAGCTTCATGATGCGCTCGCGCATGCTGTCGGCCGAGCAGTTCGAGGACGCCCGCCAGATCCTGCGCGACCTGGACTCGCTGGACAGCCACACCGCCTTCCTGTTCGAGAAGATCAACTTCCTGATGGATGCCACGATCGGCTTCATCAACATCAACCAGAACAAGATCATCAAGATCTTTTCGGTGGCGTCGGTCGCGCTGCTGCCACCAACGCTGATCGCCAGCATCTACGGCATGAACTTCCAGTACATGCCCGAGCTGAACCAGCCCTGGGGCTACCCGGCCGCGCTGGTGCTGATGGTGGCCAGCGCCGTGGGGCCGATGCTGTACTTCCGCAAGCGCGGCTGGCTCAAATGAGCGGGTGAGCGGGCCGGGCCCCGCCGGCATCGACCGTTGGGACTAGGCCATCGGAAGGATGCGCCGGCGTGGCCAGAACGCGCCAGTAGGTGTCCAATAAAGCCTGTCGTCAACCGGCGCCCCGCCCGATCGCCATGGACCGCTGCCCGCCCCTCGACCCCACGCCGCCGCTGCCGCCTCAGCCCATCAGCCAGGACGTGTTGCGGGAGAAATACCTCAAACCCGGCGAACAGGGACTGGACGATCTGCTCGACCGCGTCGCGCACGCCCTGGCCACCCCCGAACCTCCCGAACAGCAGGCGCAGTGGGCCGCGCGCTTTCGTCAGCATCTGGCGCAGGGAGCGGTTGGCGCCGGGCGCATCATGAGCGCAGCTGGCACCGGCATCCAGGCCACCCTCATCAACTGCTTTGTGCAGCCCGTGGGTGACTGCATCCAGGGCATGGACGACGACGGCTACCCTGGCATTTACGAGGCGCTGCGCGAGGCCGCCGAGACCATGCGCCGCGGCGGCGGTGTCGGCTATGACTTCTCGCGCATTCGCCCGCGCGGGGCGCGGGTACGCGGCACCGCCTCCACCGCCAGCGGTCCGTGCAGCTACATCAACGTATTCGACCAGTCGTGCGCGACGGTGGAAAGCGCCGGCGCCCGCCGCGGCGCGCAGATGGCGGTGCTGCGCATCGACCATCCCGACGTGCTCGACTTCATCACCGCCAAACGCACGCCGGGGCGGTGGAACAACTTCAATGTCTCGGTCGCGGTGCCGGACGCCTTCATCGAGGCCGTGCAGTCCGACGCCGCGTGGGAGCTGGTGCACCGCGCCGAACCCTCCGACGAACTCAAAGCCGCCGGGGCGGCGCGCAGGGCCGATGGCCTGTGGGTATACCGCCGCCTGCCGGCGCGCGAGCTGTGGGACACCGTCATGCGCTCGGCCTACGACTTTGCCGAGCCGGGCGTGCTGTTCCTCGACACCATCCAGCGCGACAACAACTTGCGTGCGATCGAGCACATCGAGGCGACCAACCCGTGCGGCGAGCAGCCCCTGCCCGCCTATGGCTGCTGCTGTCTGGGGCCGCTGATCCTGCCGCGCTTCGTGCGCCATCCGTTCGGGCATGGCGGGACGGCGCGGTTCGACTTCGAGGCCTTCGCGCAAGCGGTGGCGGTGCAGGTGCGGCTGCTGGACAACGTGCTGGACGTGACGCACTGGCCGCTGCCGCCGCAACAGGCCGAGGCGCGCGCCAAGCGCCGCATCGGCGTCGGCTTCACCGGGCTGGGCGATACGCTGATCATGCTCGGGCTGCGTTATGACCGCGACGAGGGCCGCGCGATGGCCGCCCGCATCGCGCGCACGATGCGCGACGCCGCCTACCGCGCCTCGGTGGCGCTGGCGCGCGAAAAAGGAGCCTACCCCCTGTTCGACGCCGATGCCGTGCTGGCCGACGGCACCTTCGCCAGCCGGCTGCCTGACGATCTCAAGGCCGCCATCCGCGCCCACGGTCTGCGCAACAGCCACCTGCTGTCGATCGCGCCCACCGGCACCGTCAGCCTGGCCTTCGCCGACAACGCCTCCAACGGCATCGAGCCGGCCTTCGCGTGGACCTACACGCGCCGCAAGCGCGAGGCCGACGGCAGTGTGCGCACCTACGAGGTGCAGGACCACGCCTGGCGCCTGTACCGGGCACTGCACGGACCGCAGGCCCCCTTGACCGAGGCTTTCGTCAGCGCCTTGGAGATCGCGCCCACCGACCATGTGGCGATGATGGAGGCGGTGCAGCCCTACATCGACTCGGCCATTTCCAAGACCGTCAACGTCCCGGCCGACTGCCCCTACGAGGCGTTTCGCGACCTCTATCTGCACGCCTGGCGCGCCGGTCTGAAGGGGCTGACGACCTACCGGCCCAATGCCATCGTCGGCGCCGTGCTGAGCACCGCTGCCGAATCCCCCGCCACGGCGCCGGCGGCCCCCGCGCCCGACCCCATGCGCGCAGTGATCGAGAAACGTCCACGCGGCGCGCTGGAGGCCGTGGCCGAAAAGATCGAATACTGGACCGCCGAGGGCCCCAAGACGCTGTATCTGGTGGTGTCGTTCCTGCCGGTGACACAGGCCGACGGCACCCCGCGCAGCCGGGCGATTGAGTTCTTCATGCCGGTGGGCCAAAGCGGCGAGTCGCAACAATGGATCTCGGCCAGCATGCGGCTGCTGTCGCTGGCGGCGCGCGGGGGCTTCCTGGAGCGGGCGCTGGCCGACATGCGCAAGGTGGTGTGGGACCGCGGCCCGGTGCGCCTGGGCGAGCGCGTGCGCGAGGACGGCGCGCGCGTGCCCCTGTGGCACGACTCCGAGGTGGCCGCCATCGCCTACGCGATCCAGCAGATCATCGAGCGCAAAGCGCGCCCGGCCACTCTCCCGCATGCGCCTGGCGCGGCTGCCGCGATCGGCGCAACGCCCGCGCCCTTGCCCGGGCGCAAATGCCCCGAGTGCGGAGCGCGCGCCGTCATCCGACGCGATGGCTGCGACCACTGCACCGCCTGCGGGCATATCGGCGCGTGTGGTTGACGACGCGCCGCACCCGACCAAGGCTTGCGGAGCAGGTTGATCGCGAACCTTCGGCAGACGGCCTCGCCCAA
Organism: Tepidimonas sp.; assembly: GCF_046292505.1. GTDB lineage: Bacteria > Pseudomonadota > Gammaproteobacteria > Burkholderiales > Burkholderiaceae_C > Tepidimonas. Next base: position 112,671 of record NZ_JBKBQX010000004.1, read on the forward strand.
GATCAACGCCGCACCTGCGGCGACTTGAGCGGCACGCCCACCGTGGTGGGGGAGGCGATGGCCCGACGGACCCTCATGTCCTCGGCCATGGCCGCCCGATCGGCGGCAGCCATGGCATGCTCGGCCGCCACGAAGACCTCGCCCTCTTCGGTGGCGATGTGGGATTCGTAGCGCTGCACGAAGCGCGCCAGACATTGCCGGTCGTCGCTCGACCAGCGCCAGCCCGCGTCGCCCACGGCAGCCTGCAAGCGCGACAAGACCGAGCGCAAGTGTGCCCAGTCGTCGGCCATGGCGGCGTGGTCCGCCTGCAAGCGTTTCACCATGGCGTCCAAGCGGGCATCGCCCAACGCGAGCACACGCGAAAAGACGTGCAGCTCCTCATCCTCGTGATGCAACGGAGCAGCCTGATCGAAGTAGCGCTGCACCTGGGCAGCGGCCTGTGCCGCCTGGGTGTCGACCCCATGCACCTCGACATGGGCCACCAAGCGCTGCAGCAGGTCGAGCGTGCGTTCGACGCGATCATGGCAGGCCCGCAACCACTCGAATGGATGCTCGTGGTCCGCTTGAGGCTCCGCCCTGCCACCGACCGGAATCGCCCCTGTCATGCCATCCCTCCGACCGGTGAACCCGGTGCCCAGACCGACAACAACTGCATCGGCGCCGGGCGAACGCGTGCCGGACGCGCCTGGCCCACCGTGCCGATGCTCAGAAAGCACACCGGCATGTCGGCATCGGACAGCGCAAACGCCTGCCGCAATACGGCCGAATCCAGCGCCTTGCCGCTGGTGAGCGCCGACCCGTAGCCCATCGCCGTGGCCATCAGCATGACATTCTGCACCGCGCAGCCCGCGCTGATGAGCCGCTCGCGCACCGGCACGTCCTCGACGTGCGGGCGGGCATCGACGACCAGCAGCCACAACAGCGGAGCGCGGCGAGCCTTCTCGCGGGCCTGAGCCTGCTGCTCGACGGTCGCCGTCGGGTCACGCTCGCGCAACGCCTGGGCGAACACGTCCCCCAGCGCGTCGCGAGCGGCCACTGGCACGTCGATGAAACGCCAAGGCATCAGCTGTCCATGGTCGGGCGCGGCGGCCGCCGCGGTCAGCAGCCGCTCGATCTCGGCGGCACTCGGCCCCGGTTCCACCAACCGTTTGGGCAGCACAGTCTGGCGCCGGGTGATCCACTCCAGCGCCCAATCGGCCCCCTCCCGCCATGGGCCCGAGGTGGGTGCCATGAGTGGTGCGTCGTCCATTGGCCTCCTCGACATCCCTCAAGTCCGGACATGCCGGAGTTTGAAACGGTTGATCTGCCGACGCAACGCCTGCACCTGCTCGTCCAGCGTCTTGACCGCCGCCGCGTTTTCTTCGACCAGCGCGGCATTGCTCTGCGTCACATCGTTGAGCTGCTCGACGGCCTCGTGGACTTGGTCGAGGCTTTCGGATTCCGCTCGGGTCTGCTGCTCCAGGGCATTCATCGCCTCGCTGACGGCCCGGATGCGTTCCACGGCGTCGGCCACGGCCTGGTCCGCCTGCTGGGCGCGTTGCGCCCCGGCCGCGACTCGATGGATGTTGTCATCGACGATGGCGCGGATCTCCCGCGCCGCCTGGGCACTGCGCTGGGCCAGCGCACGCACCTCGCTGGCCACGACGGCAAAACCTCGGCCGGCCTCCCCAGCCCTTGCCGCCTCCACCGCGGCATTGAGGGCCAGGATGTTGGTTTGAAACGCAATGCCATCGATGACGGCGACGATTTCACCGATGCGCTTCGACGAACCATCGAGATCACCGATGGCGCGCGCCAGCTCCGCCACCAGCCCGCCCACGACCTGCGCGCTGCGGGCCGCCTCGGCACTCATACCGCGCACATCTTGGGCCGTCTGCACGTGGGTTTGCACGGTTTGCTGCACCCCGCGGGCGGTGGCAGCGGTCTGTTCGACGGCCGCTGCCTGCTCTTCGGTGCGAGCACTCAAATTCAGATTGGCATCGGCAATCTCCCGGGAGGCATCGGCCACGGCGTTGGCCGCATCCTGAATGCGCGCCAGCACGTGGTGCAGCCGCTCCTGCATGTGGTGGATCTGCATCAGCAAATCGGCCACCTCGTCGCGCCCATGCACCTCGAAGGTGACGGTCAGATCGCCCTGGGCAATGGCGCTGGTGGCCAAGTGCGCTTCGGCCACGCTGCGGCGAGTCATGACCACGAACGCCGCGCCGAGGTACATCACGGCCAACAGCAGCACGGTGGTCACCCCCACCGCGACGATCAGCCCCCACATCGCCCGCTGCGACGCGCGGCGCATCCCCGCCAACAGCGCGTCTTGCGCATCGGCCCTGAACGCCATCAAACCCTCGATGACCTGGGTGCCGGCGGCAAAGAAAGCGGCCGGGGCAACGGCCGCCTCACGCCCGCCAAAGGCCTGCTGCGCCAAGCCCCGAAAATCCTTCAGACGCTGCCGGAAACGGTTCCATGACCCCGGCGGGGAAGCCCCCTGCTGACGCTGCGCCATGGCAAGGCGGTGGTCGATGAGGGCGACGGCCGATTCGGCGCGCGCCAGCCGCCCCAGCACCAGACCGATGCCGGCCGCGTCCGACACGCCGCTGACCAGCAAACCGCTGCCCGCGCCCCGCGCCACCGCAATGTCTTCGCTCAGGGGCAGCACCCGATCGATGACGATATCCTGCAAGGCCCACAAATCGGCCTGCGGCAACTGGTAGAGACCCGACTGTTCGCCCACCAGCCGCAGCTGGGCAAACAACTCTTCGACGATCTGCGAATGCGCCTCGAACACGGCGCCGCGTTCACCCTGGGCGGCCGACTGCACCAAGGTCTGGATCGCCGCGCGGATGGCGGGCCACCGTCCGTTCGGATCCAGTGAGGGCTCGGAGCGCATCACCGCATCGAGTGCGGCCACGCTGCCCTGCCAACGCTGGGCCGCCGCATCGCGCTCGGACGCCACCGCGGCATCGCCCCCCAACAACCGGTGCGTCAACCCCCGGTGGGTCTGCGTGGCGATGATGACGTCACCGATGGCGCGCGCCACATCGGCCCCCCTCTCCGCCATCACGGCAGCGTTCCACTCGTGCCAGCGCTGTTGAACCTGCAAGCCCAGCGCCGCCATCAACGGTGGCACCAGCATCGCGCCCATCAGCATCAGCTTGGCACGCAGGCGCAGCCGGCCCAAGATGCCCTGGACCGGCCGAACCCACAGTGGCAAACCGCGGGCACCCCCGTGTTCGAGTGTCGACGGCATCATGGCTCACCCATTCCTGTTTCCATCGGGGTGTCAGCCAGGACGGCCATCGGGGCGCGGTCGGCCATACCACGACAGCAGCCGCACGCCCCACGGCCCGAGCGCGCCCAACCACGCCAACGCGGCCAACAGCAGACCCCAGGGTTCGTGGGGCCAGGCGGCGCTGCTGATACGCAACACGACGGCCCCCTGCAACGCCCAGAAGCCCCACCAGGTCGCATCGTCGGCCAGCAGCTTGCGCCCCCCGTGCCCGCATGATACGCGCGTGACCATGGCATACAGGATCGACCCCACAAAGCCCATCGTCAGCGCATGCCAGGCCCCCAGGCCGAGCAGCGGTACCCCTTGCCGAAGGCCCAGCAACTGGGCGGCGCCCAACAGGCAATACGCCAACCCCAGCCACAGCACCCCCAGATGCAGCATGGCGAGCAACCGAATGCTCAGCGCCTGAACCAGCCCCCACACCAGGGCCAGCCACAACACGATGCTGCCCACCACCAGTTCGAACAAGCCGCGGCTCAGCATCCACCCCCGCGAGGGCCCCTGCTCCTGCAGCAAGCCGCCCCACTCGAACGCCGCCTCCGCCACCGCGGCTGCCAACAGCACGATCAGCACCCACCACGGCCGCCAGACCTCGACCATCGGCAAAGCGCTGGAGGTAAAAAACGGGACCAATCGATGCAAGGCGGCGACAAACACAGGGATCACATACAGCCAGACCGCCGAGCGCACCACCACCAAGGCCAGAGGAATCGCTTCGCCGATCAGGGCCAGTGCCAACGCGACCAGATGGATCACCCCCATCCATCCGGCCACCGCAATGATGGTGGCGTGCCAGCGGTCGTCCGCCCGGCTGCGTCGCAGCAAAACCGTGAAGCGCATCGCCACCCACGCCTGCCCGGCCGCGGCCAGTGCCAACCCAGGCACCGCCCAGACCAAACCCCAGTGCCCCCCGAACAGCCATGCCGTCCAGCCGGTCAGTTGCAGCGTCACCGGCAGCAGCAGTGCCTGCGCAGGGGGCGCCGCCACCGCCAGCCATTTGGGTCCGGCGGTAAATTGGAAACCCGCCACGAACAGCGGGATGAAACCCAGCGTCATCACCGCCCCATGCACCAGAATGGGAGCGAGCCCCAACGGCGGTACGCCCAAGGGCCAAACGCGCAACAGCAGCATCCACCCCCACCACAGCGACGCGGCGAGCAAGACTGCCATCGCTGCCGCAAACCCCAGTCGGTGCGGCGCCAGCAACAGCGTGCGCCAATGCCAACGATCATGCCGCGGCATGGCCGGTGGAACCGGGGAGAAGCGGGCAGGCACCGTGCCTCCTCAGCCCGCCACCGCACCCGGCACAGGCTGACCGAGCAGCCAGCGCAACAGATCGCTCACGGGGCGAATCGCCTCGCCGAACGGCAACCGCCCGGCCCCACGAAAGAACAACCCGCGCGCCACGTCGCCCTGCAGCGCATGGCCCAGCTGCTGGTCGATGCAGAATTGGCCCATCTCGGGTACCCCGTCGCGCAGCCCACAACGCGCCAGGCAATCGAAACCCATGTTGCAGCGGCGTTTGGGGTGGGCCATGGCCTGCATCCGTGGCTCCAGGCGCAGGTACTTTTCCAGCCAGGAGGTCCGCACGGCACGTGCCGGCAGTCCCGCCACGCTGGTGAACTCGACCAAGTCCTCGGGCCGGGCACGCGCCAGCACCCGCTTGAACGCTTCGGCCGCATCCGATTCGGCCGTGACCGCGAAAGCGGTGCCGAGTTGGACGGCTGCCGCCCCCAGCCCTTGCAGGCGCCGGACATCGTCGTGGGTGGAGATGCCACCCGCCGCGATGATCGGAATGTCGCGCTCGATGCCTTCGCGCGCCAGGAACGCCTGCACCTCCGGCAACACGACGTCGAAATCGAACCGTCGATCGGCCAGATCGGCCACCCGAGCCGCCCCAAGGTGTCCGCCAGCCAGCCGGGGATGCTCCAGGACGATGGCGTCGGGCAGGCGCCCGCGTTTCATCCAGCGCCGCACCACCACCTGCACCCCGCGCGCATCGGACAGAATGGGAATCAGCGCCACCCGCGGGTGATCCTGCGCCAACTCGGGCAGGTCCAATGGCAGCCCCGCCCCCACCACGATCGCATCGGCCCCGCTGGCCAGCGCTTGCCGGACGTAGTCGGCGTAGGCCGACAAGGCACGCATCACGTTGACCGCGATCAAGCCATGCCCACCGGCCAAGCGACGGGCGCGGCGGATCTCGCGATCCAACGCCTCCAAATTGGCGGCATCGATGCGGGCACGCACGTCCGGGGCCTTGAGGTCCAGTTGGTCGGTTTGCGCCATCAGGTCCGGGTGCAGTCGGCGCAGATCGACGGAGGAAATGGTTCCCACGGCACCGGCCGCAGCGACGGTGCCGGCCAAGCCTCCAGCCGACACCCCCACGCCCATGCCCCCCTGCACGATGGGCAGCAAGGTGCGGCCGCCCAAGTTCAGCGGCCGCAGACCACTGTCGGTCAGCCAGCGGCGGCTCTGCGGCGGCATCCCGATCGGGCCGGACGCCGTCGCCACGGCGGGTATCGGGGCAGGGAGGACGTGGGCATCCATGCGGCGCTCCTTTTCACTGCACCAACGGCCCGTCGCCGGCACCCAGATCAACCCCGCAGACACGGGCTTCCGCGGCCAACCGGTGCAGGTAGTGCCGCAGCGCCACCGCGCGGGCGCGCAGCAACAGATCGCGTTCGATGCGCGGGCGCGCTTCCTCGAACGGAATGCGCTTGCCCGGCCGGCGCCCCATGACGCGGACGATGTGCAAGCCAAAGCGGGTGCGCACCAGACGCGGATGCACCCCCAGGGCCAGAGCGGAGTCCTGCTGATAGAACAGCTCGTTGGCCATTTCGGGAGCACAATCGGCAGGTCCGATCCAGCCCAGATCGCCGCCCTGCGCACCGCTGGGGCAGTTGGACAGCTCGGCCGCCATCTGCTCGAAACGCCCGGGCGGCACATCGGGACGCAAGAGCTCGAGCAGGGCCTGCTCGGCACGGCGGGTGAGCGCATGCACGTCGACCCTGGGGGTGACCGCGAACAGAATGTGGCCTACATGCAGCGCCTGGCCCTCGACGAAGCGGCGGCGGTTGGCCTCGTAATGGCGACGGCAGGCCTCCTCGTCGGGTTGGGGCGTCTGCAGCTCGCGGGCAAGCAGGGCGTCGATGGCGGCATGCTCCTGCGCCTGCAGCGGCGGAGCAACGGCGACCGCGCGCGCCGGCAGCAACCCGACGGCGACGGCACGCTGCCGCAGCAACTCGCCCCAAGCACGCTCGCGCAGCTCTTCCGCCGACAGGATTTCGTGCGGCCCGTGCAGCGCGACGCCGTTGATGCTGGCCCCGTCGGACCGGGCCCCGGCCGTGACAGAAGGAGGGATCAGGCCCACCGGCATCTCACCGCCCTCCGGGGGTGCCCAGCCGTCGGCTGCGCACGATCTGATAGGGGCGCCAGAGGTATGCCACCGAGGCAAACCCGCTCCACACATGCACCAACCGCGTGAACGGGAAGATCAGAAAGATCGTCATGCCCAACACCATATGGACCTTGAACACCCATCCGATGTCGGCCATCAGCTCGGCCGTGCCAGGACGGAAGGTCACGATGCGCTGCGCCCACTCGGCCAGCACCAACATCACGCTGCCGTCCAGATGCTGAGCCGAGAAGGGGATGGTTGCCAGACCGAGCGCAAACTGTGCCCACAGCAGCCACAACAACACGATGTCGCTGGTGCGCGAGGTGGCGCGGATACGGGGATCGGTCAACCGGCGGTGCAGCAGCAGCGATACCCCCGCGAAACCCAACACCCCGAAGAGCCCGCCCGACACCATGGCCAGCACCTGTTTCGCGCCCGCGCTCATGAAGGGCTCGTAGACGAAGTGCGGGGTCAGCATGCCCACTGCGTGCCCGAAGAACAAAAACAAGATGCCGGCATGGAAGAGGTTGCTGCCCCAGCGCAATTGCCCGGCGCGCAACAGCTGCGAGGAATCGCTCTTCCAGGTGTACTGGTCACGATCGAAGCGCAGCAGGCTGCCGAGCAAGAAAACGGTCAGACAGATGTAGGGGTAGACGCTGAAGAAAAAGGCATTGAGCGCGTTCATGGTCTGCTCCGCTGAAAGACATCACACGACGGAGGCCGTCGCCTCGGATCGACGGCGAACGAATCGAATCGGCCGCTCGCTGCCCGACGCGGCCGAGCTGGGACAACCGCCAAAGGCCTGGGGTTCGGACCAACTCGCATCCAACGCCGGCTCGTCATCCGGCTCGGCCGGCTCGACCCGCTGACCGCACGCCTCCAGCACCGCGATCAACACGTCCGCATAGGCACTGCGCCGGCGTTGCAGGGCGCCGATCAGGGCATTGACGATGTGCGCCACCTCGCCGACCAGCCCGCGGGCGACATCCGCTGGTTGCGTCGACGCAAACTCCAAAAAGACGGGCAAATGGTCCGGCAACTCGTGGCTGTGCAGCCGCAGACCGGCCGCCTCATAGGTCTGCAACAGATCGATCATGGCCGGCCCTCGCTCACGCGAGTCACCATGCACATGCTCGAAGAGGTGCAGCGACGTGCTGCGCCCACGGTCGAAGGTCTCGACGTACTCCGCCTCGACCTCGTAGCCCTCCCGGTGCAGCCATGCGTCCACCCAGGCCTGCAGGCGTCGCAAACGCTCGGGGGGCACGGCACCCTCGGCGGCGAGGGCCTGCACCGCCTGGGGCGCAAGAGCACGGGTCTCCTGATCGGGGTAGCGCAACAAGAACGCCAGCGCACGCAGGGTATAGGTCAGTCGTGGGGTTTTCATGGTCGTCTCACTCCGTGGGGGCGGGCTCAGGCCTCGACCTTGATGGGGATGGTGCGTTTGCGCGGACCACCGAACAGGCTGGTCTCGGTCTGCCCCTCGGAGCAGCCATTGCCAAACGAAAAACCACAGCCGCCTCGCAGGTCGAAGGCGTCCTCGGCATACTCGCGGTGCGTGGTGGGGATGACGAAGCGGTCCTCGTAGTTGGCGATGGCCATGATGCGGTACATCTCCTCCACCTGAACGGGAGTCAGGTCCGCCTCGGTCAGCACGCGGTGGTTTTCCACGCCCTCGACGTGCTTGGCCCGCTGATAGGCCCGCATGGCCAACATGCGCCGCAGCGCCAGCACCACGGGGCGGGTGTCACCTGCCGTCAGCAAATTGGCCAGGTACTGCACGGGGATGCGCAGCTGCTCGACGTCCGGCAGCTCGCCATGGGTGCCGATATGCCCGGCATTAGCCGCGGCCGAGATCGGTGACAGCGGCGGCACGTACCACACCATCGGCAGTGTGCGGTACTCGGGGTGCAGGGGCAGGGCGACCTTCCAATCGATCGCCATCTTGTAGACCGGGCTGCGGCGCGCCGCCTCCAGCCAGGCCTCGGGTACCCCATCGGCCCGCGCCTGCGCGATCACCTTCGGGTCGTTCGGATCCAGAAAGATGTCGAGCTGGGCCCGGTACAGATCGCGCTCATTCTCGACGCTGGCAGCCTCCGCGATGCGATCGGCGTCGTACAGCATCACCCCCAGGTAGCGGATGCGGCCAACACACGTCTCCGAACACACGGTGGGCTGCCCGGCCTCGATGCGGGGATAGCAAAAGACGCATTTTTCCGCCTTGCCGCTTTGCCAGTTGTAGTAGATCTTTTTGTACGGACAGCCCGAGACGCACATCCGCCAGCCGCGACATTTGTCCTGATCGATCAGAACGATGCCATCCTCCTCGCGCTTGTAGATCGAGCCGGAGGGGCACGACGCCACGCAAGCGGGGTTGAGACAGTGCTCGCACAGCCGCGGCAGGTACATCAGGAACGTGTTCTCGAATTGGCCGAGCATGTCCTTCTGCACCTGATCGAAGCCGCTCAGGTTGGCGTCCTTGCTTCGCTTGGCAAACTCGCCGCCGAGGATTTCCTCCCAGTTCGGCCCCCACTCGATCTTGTCCATGCGCTGGCCAGTGATCAGGCTGCGCGGGCGCGCGGTAGGTGCCGCCTTCGACGAGGGCGCATGATGCAGGTGCTCGTAGTCGAAGGTGAACGGCTCGTAGTAGTCGTCGATCTGCGGCAGGTTGGGGTTGCTGAAGATTTTCATCAAAAGCGACCATTTGCCACCCTGGCGCGGCACGAGCGAGCCATCCGAGCGGCGCTTCCAGCCCCCGTTCCAGCGATCCTGGTTCTCCCATTCCTTGGGATAGCCGATGCCGGGCTTGTTCTCGACGTTGTTGAACCAGGCATATTCCATCCCGGGGCGGTTGGTCCACACGTTCTTGCACGTCACCGAACAGGTGTGGCAGCCGATGCACTTGTCGAGGTTGAGCACCATCGCGATCTGGGCGCGCACTTTCATGGTGATTCTCTCCTGGGTTCGTTGCGCGGGAATGGCGCTTCAAGCCTGCACGGTATCGCGGCGCTCGCCATCGAGCCAGTCGATGCGGCGCATCTTGCGCACGATGACGAACTCGTCGCGGTTGGTGCCGATCGTTCCGTAGTAGTTGAAGCCGTAGCTGAACTGGGCGTAGCCGCCGATCATGTGCGTGGGCTTGAGCACCACGCGCGTGACCGAGTTGTGGATGCCACCGCGGGTGCCGGTGATCTCGGAGCCCGGGGTGTTGATGATCTTTTCCTGCGCGTGGTACATCATCACCATGCCCGGCATGACGCGCTGACTGACGACGGCGCGCGCGGCGATGGCCCCGTTGACGTTGAAGAGCTCCACCCAGTCGTTGTCGGCAATGCCGGCACGGCGGGCATCGTCCTCGGACAGCCAGACGACCGGCCCACCGCGGTTGAGGGTGAGCATCAACAGGTTGTCGCTGTAGGTGCTGTGAATGCCCCACTTTTGGTGCGGCGTGATGAAGTTGAGCAAGATCTCCGGATGGCCGTTGGATTTGCGCGCCATCAGCTCGTTTACCGCCTTCATGTCCACCGGTGGACGGTAGCTGCTGAAGTTTTCGCCAAACGCCGTCATCCATGGGTGGTCGAGGTAGAACTGCTGACGGCCGGAAAGGGTCCGCCATGGGATCAGCTCGTGCACGTTGGTGTAGCCGGCGTTGTACGAGACCTTCTCACTCTCCAGCCCGGACCAGATCGGCGAACTGATGATCTTGCGCGGTTGTGCCTGGATGTCGCGGAAACGAATCTTCTCGTCCTCCCGGTGCAGCGCCAGGTGGGTGTGGTCGCGCCCGGTCACCTTGGACAGCGCCTCCCACGCCTTCACCGCCACGTGGCCGTTGGTTTCCGGCGCCAGTTGCAGCACCACCTCGCAGGCGTCGATGTCGGTGTCGATGCGCGGGCGGCCCTGGGTCGGACCGTCGTCTCGTACGGCGCCGTTGAGTTCGGCAAGCTGGCGCACCTCCTCCTGCGTCGGCCAGGCCAGACCTTTGCCGCCATTGCCCAGTTTGTCCATCAGCGGGCCCAAGGCCGTGAAGCGCGCGTAGGTGTTGGGGTAATCGCGCTCGACGACTTGGATCTGGGGAGCCGTCTTGCCCGGCACCAGCTCACATTCACCGCGCTTCCAGTCGCGCACATCGAAAGGCTGCGCCAGCTCCGCCGGGGTGTCGTGCAGCAGCGGCAGCAAGACGACCTCCTTCTCCACCCCCAGGTGTCCCTGGGCTGCCTCGCTGAACGCCTTGGCAAAGCCCTTGAAGATCTCCCAGTCGCTGCGACTCTCCCAAACCGGATCGACCGCCGCCGACAACGGATGGATGAAGGGGTGCATGTCGCTGGTGTTGAGGTCGTTCTTCTCGTACCAGCTCGCCGTCGGCAGCACGATGTCCGAGTACAGACAGGTCGTGCTCATGCGAAAGTCCAGCGTCACCAACAGATCCAGCTTGCCCTCCGGGGCTTGCTCGCGCCAGACGACCTCCTGCGGGCGTGCAGCGGGATCCGACAGCTCACCCCCTTGCACCCCATGCGTGGTGCCCAGCAGGTGCTTCAGGAAGTACTCATGCCCCTTCCCGCTGGAGCCGAGCAGGTTGGAGCGCCAGATGAACAGGTTGCGCGGCCAGTTGTCCGGGTGATCGGGGTCCTCCCAGGCCATGCGCAGCTTGCCGGTGCGCAGCCCCTCGACCACGTAGTCCTTGGGGTCCATTCCTTGCTCGGCCGCATCGCGGGCCACCCGCAACGGGTTGGTCTGCAATTGCGGATTGGCAGGCAGCCAGCCCATGCGGGCCGAGCGCACGTTGTAGTCGATGAACGAACCCTTCCACTGCTCGCGGTCCGCCAGCGGCGACAGGATCTCGTCCACCCCTAGGCGCTCGTAGCGCCACTGATTGGTGTGCACGTAAAAGAAGCTGGTGCTGTTCTGATGGCGCGGGGGCCGCACCCAGTCCAGCGCAAAGGCCAGCGGTATCCAGCCCGACTGCGGGCGCAGCTTTTCCTGCCCGACGTAATGCGCCCAGCCGCCCCCGCTCTGCCCGATACAGCCGCACAGCATCAGCATGTTGATGATGCCGCGGTAGTTCATGTCACTGTGGTACCAGTGATTCATGGCGGCGCCGATGATCACCATCGATTTGCCGTGCGTCTTGTCCGCGTTGTCGGCAAACTGACGGGCCACGGCGATGGCCTGCTCGCGCGGCACACCCGTGATGCGCTCCTGCCACGCCGGGGTGTAGGGAACGTCGTCGTCGTACGAGGCGGCGCCCGTGTCGCCCGGCAAGCCGCGCGGCACACCGTAATGCGCCGCCGTCAGGTCGAACACGGTGGCGACGAGCGCGTAGCGCTCCTCCCCCGCTTTGCCCAGCTTGATGCGACGCAACGGCACCGTACGCAGCAGCACATCGCCGTCCTGCGGATTGGCGGCAAAGTGAGGGTTGTGCACCCCGCCGAAGTACGGGAATGCCACCTGCCCCACGTCGTACTGCGCCTCCTGGCCCTCCATCACGCTGAGCTTGAGACGCACCTCCCGGCCGTGGAGGGCCTCCTTGTTCTCCAGGTTCCACTTGCCCAGATCGCTTCGCCCCTCGGGCCCCCACCGGAAACCCACCGATCCGTTGGGCAACACGACCTTGTCCTGCTCGTCGAAGGCCACCGTCTTCCATTCGGGGTTGTTGTCCTGCCCCAGCTTGCCGTTGAAGTCGCTGGCGCGCAAATAACGCGCCGGCACCAAGGCCCGGCGTCCGTCGGGCAGGCTGCGCTCTTCCAGCAGCACCAGCAGCGGCAGGTCGGTATAGCGGCGCACATAGTCGTCGAAGTAGGCGCTGCGCCGCTCGACGTGGAATTCGCGCAGGATGACGTGGCCCATCGCCATGGCCAGCGCCGCGTCCGTGCCTTGTTTGGGATGCAACCACAGATCGCAGAGCTTGGAGATCTCGGCGTAGTCGGGCGTGATCGCCACCGTCTTGGCACCCTTGTAGCGCACCTCGGTGAAGAAGTGGGCATCCGGCGTGCGCGTCTGCGGCACGTTGGATCCCCAGGCGATCAGAAATGTCGAGTTGTACCAGTCCGCGCTCTCGGGCACGTCGGTCTGCTCACCCCAGATCATCGGACTGGCCGGCGGCAGGTCGCAGTACCAGTCATAGAAGCTCATGCACACGCCGCCGATGAGCGACAGATAGCGCGTACCGGCGGCATAACTGATCATCGACATGGCCGGAATGGGCGAGAACCCCACCACCCGGTCCGGACCGTAGCGCTTGATGGTGTAGACGTTGGCCGCGGCGATGAGCTGGTTGACCTCCTCCCAGGTGCTGCGCACGAAGCCGCCCAAGCCGCGCTGGCTCTGCCACTCGCGGCGGGCATCGGGGTTCTGTACCACGCTGGCCCAGGCATCCACGGGGCTTTTGGCCACGGCGAGCGCCGCGCGCCAGTGTTTGAGCAGCGCGCCGCGCACCATGGGGTACTTGACGCGGTTGGCGCTGTACAGGTACCAGCTGTAGCTGGCCCCACGCGCACAGCCGCGTGGCTCGTGGTTGGGCAGATCGGGCCGGGTACGGGGGTAGTCGGTCTGCTGCGTCTCCCACGTCACGATGCCCCCCTTGACATAGATCTTCCACGAGCACGACCCGGTGCAGTTCACCCCGTGCGTGCTGCGAACGACCTTGTCGTGCGCCCAGCGGTCGCGATAGGCGGCCTCCCAGGTGCGATTCTCGGCGGTCGTCACGCCATGCCCATTGGCGAAGGACTGGGTCGGCAGCGCAAAATGCGTCAGGCGGTCGAGAAAATGACTCATCGGTGTGCTCCTGGTTGTCCTGGGCTCAGCAGGGGTTGGCGGCGCCACGGCGGGCATACATCCACCAGTTGAGCGCGACGTTGAAGGCAAAGAAGGCCGCCAGCCCCCAAAACACCGGCGTGGCGGTTTTGTAGGTGGCAAAGGCCCAAGCGAACAGCATTCCGAACAGGAAGGGGCCATAGGCCGCCGCGGCGGCGGTGAAGCCGATCACGCCTCCGGCCTGACGAGGCGCAAACAGCATCGGCATCTGCTTGAAAGTCGACGCGTTACCCACCCCGGCAAAGAAGAACAGGGTCAACATGCCGGCGACGAACATCGGGAAGCTCTCCAGCCCCGTCGGCTGCGTCAAGGTGGTCACCCACAGGGCCGCGCCCAGCATGCCCAGACCGGCCCAGTGCGTCACCCGGGCCCCGCCCAGCTTGTCGGACAGCGGTCCGGCCACCACACGCGAGGCCGACCCCACCAGCGGACCCCAAAACGCCCAGGCGAGCGGATCGGGCGCCCCGGGAAACTGGCCATAGATCTGCTTGATGAGCAGGGGAAACGTCGCCGACAACCCTGAAAAACATCCGAACGTCATGATGTAGAGCGACGTCATCGACCAGGTGTGGCGGGAGCGGAAGATGTCGAATTGCTCGGCGAAGTTGGCCTTGACCGGCACCGACTTGAGCAGCAGCCACGCTGTGATGCCCAAAACAGCGACCACGGGGATCATGACGGCCGGCGCGTTTTGCAACCAGACTTGGCTGCTCACCCCACCTTTGACCAGGGTCTGGCTTCCCCCCATCCAGGCCGCGCCTTCCAGCAGCGCGAAGCTGATCACCCACGGTGTGAGAAACTGCACTATCGACACCCCAAAGTTGCCGATGCCCGCCTGGATGGCCAAGGCTGTGCCTTGCAGCCGTTTGGGGAAAAACAGACTGGTCGAGGGCATGAAACTGGAGAAATTGCCCCCGCCCAGCCCGGCCAGAAACGCCAGCGACATCAGCACCCAATATGGCGTACTCGGGTTTTGCACGGCGTAAAACCAGCCCACCAGCGGGATCAGCAGCGAGAGCGTGGACAGGCTCACCACGTGGCGCGTGCCTGCCATCGGCGTCAAAAACATGTGCACCAGGCGCAAGGTGCCCCCCGCCAGCCCCGGCATGGCCGCCAGCCAGAACAACTGTGTGGAGGTGAACTGAAAGCCGATCTGCGGCAGGCGCACGACCAGTGCCGACACCAGAAACCAGGCCATGAAGGCCAGGGTCAAACACAGCGTGGTGACGGTCAGTGTGCGCCAAGCCAAGCTGGAGGCGCCGTTGCGCCAGAATGCCTCGTTCTCGGGCTCCCAGCGCTCCAGCCAAGTGCCATCCCGGGTCGTGGGACCGGTCGTCGTGGTCATGGACATTCCTTTTCGGGTCGTATCAGGACAGCGCCCACTGTGCCTGCGTCGGCCCGCCCTGCCTATCCACCGATCGGCGCCCTCCCCCGCTTCCGATGGGTGATGTCCATCGGGTACGCATCCTCCGTTCGGAGGATGGCGATGGCCAGCCCGTCCTCCGGATGACCGTCCGCGCCTCCCCGTCCGGTGGATAGGCAGCCCGCCCTCGACTGCCTACAGTGCCTGCCATCCCTACACGGTATGGAGGACGCTTGTCATGACCCCCTCACCCGCCACCCGCAGTCGCCAGGCTTGGTCGGTACTCATCGTCAGCACGCTGGCCTTTACGGTGTGCTTCATGGTCTGGATGATGTTTGGCGTCATCGGCATCCCGCTGAAGAAGGAGCTCGGACTCAACGCCACCCAGTTCGGGCTGCTGACCGCAACGCCGGTGCTCACCGGCTCGCTGGTGCGGGTGCCACTGGGCATCTGGACCGACAAATATGGGGGGCGCATCGTTTTCACCCTGTTGATGGCGGTGACGGTGCCAGCCATCTGGCTGATGGCTTATGCGACCGAGTTCTGGCACTTTCTGGTGATTGGCCTATTCGTCGGTCTGGCCGGTGGGTCGTTCTCGGTGGGCACCCCTTATGTCGCGCGCTGGTTCCCCAAGCAGCGCCAGGGTATGGCCATGGGCATCTTCGGTGCCGGCAACTCGGGGGCGGCGGTCAATAAATTCGTCGCCCCGGCTCTGGTGGTGGCCTTCGGTTGGACCATGGTGCCGCAGGTGTACGCCGCCGTCATGCTGGGTACGGTCATCCTGTTCTGGCTGTTCAGCCACCATGACGCATCGCACCTCGTCCCGAGCCACACGCGCTTCGTCGATCAGCTCAAGGCCCTGAAAGACCCGACTGTCCTCAAGTACTGTCAGTACTACAGCATCGTGTTCGGTGGCTACGTGGCGCTGTCGCTGTGGATGGTGCAGTACTACGTCGGTGAATACGGATTGGACATCCGCGTCGCCGCGCTGTTGGCGGCGTGCTTCTCGCTGCCGGGCGGGGTGCTGCGCGCCATCGGGGGTTGGCTGTCCGACAAGTACGGGGCCCACACCGTGACCTGGTGGGTCATGTGGGTGAGCTGGATTTGCCTGTTTCTGCTCAGCTACCCCCAAACCGATTTCACCATCCAGACGGTGGAGGGCCCGAAGACCTTCCACATCGGGCTCAACGTCTACGTCTTCACCGCGCTGATGTTCGTGCTGGGCATCGCCTGGGCCTTTGGCAAAGCCAGCGTGTTCAAGTACATCTCGGATGAGTACCCCAAGAACATCGGCACCATCTCTGGCATCGTCGGGCTGGCCGGTGGCTTGGGTGGCTTCGTTCTGCCGATCATGTTCGGCGCGCTGCTCGATGTGACGGGCATCCGCTCCAGTGCCTTCATGCTGATGTACGGCGTGGTCTGGGTTTCGCTGATCTGGATGTACCTGACCGAGGTGCGTCGGCACGATGTCCTGAAACACAACCCCGCCCCCCGGAGTGCTTGAACCATGGCGGTCGTGGACCCGGTGGTGGGTTTCTTCGTGCTGGGCCTGATCGCAGGCTCGCTGCGCTCGGACCTGAAGCTCTCCGGCGGGTTGTACGACACGCTCACCATCTACCTGCTGATCGCCATCGGCCTCAAGGGCGGCTTCGAGTTGGCCAGCAGCGACGTGGGCGCGTTGATCGTGCCCACGCTGGTCATCGTTGTCGCGAGCGCCGTCACCCCCATGGTGGCCTACCAGGCGTTGCTGCGACTGGGGCGGCTGCCCCATGCCGACGCAGCGTCGATCTCGGCGCACTACGGCTCGGTGTCGGTCGTCACATTTGCAGTCGGCGCCTCGTACTTGGGCCGTCAGGGCTTGGACTATGACGGCTACATGTCGGTGTTCCTGGTGTTTCTGGAATTTCCGGCCCTGATCGTCGGGGTCTTGTTGGCCAAGGGTCTGAAGGCCGATGCCAACTGGCGGCGCCTGGCTCACGAGGTGTTGACCGGCAAAGCGATCGTGCTGTTGCTGGGGGCACTGGTGATCGGCTGGGTCTGGGGTCGTGACGGGGGGGCAGCACTGGTGCCGTTTTTCGAGGGGTTGTTCAAGGGTTTCCTGGCGCTGTTTCTGTTGGGCATGGGCGTGACGACGGCAGCGCGCCTGGCCGACCTTCGGCGGGTGGGCCTCTTTCTGGTCGGCTTTGGTATCCTGATGCCCATCGTATCGGCCGCGGGGGGCGTGCTGGTGGGCTGGCTTCTGGGCCTGCCGGTGGGCAACACCCACTTGCTCGCGGTGCTGTACGCCAGCGCCTCCTACATCGCCGCGCCGGCCGCCATGCGCATCGCCATCCCGGAAGCCAACCCGGCGCTGTCGATGGGCGCGTCGCTGGGGGTGACCTTTCCATTCAACGTGGTGGCAGGCGTGCCGCTGTACTTGGCCATGACACAGACCTTCTACCGGACGATGGCATGAACACCGCGGGCTGCGTTCCCTCGCCACACCACGGCGTCGTCGTGGTGGTGATCGCCGAGGCGGAGCTGGAATCCGTCCTGTGCGACGACATCCTGGCGGCCGGGGCAAAAGGCTATACGGTCAGCGAAGTGCGCGGGCGCGGCAACCGGGGCCTGCGCGACGATCGGCTGCTGTTGTCCAACAATGTGCGCTTCGAGGTGCTGTGCGACGAAGCCACGGCGCGCAGCGTGCTGGACACCGTGCTGGGCCGCTACGGCAGGCATTACGGCATCGTCGCGTACGCGCTGGCCACCTGGACGCCACCGTCACGGGTGGGCAGTGCCCATCTTGCCGCATTCAACCCAACCCGTGGTTGACGGCCACCACCGCGGCCTGCACGCGCGAGGTCACGTGCAGCTTGCGCAGAATGTGCTGCACATGGATTTTGACCGTCGTCTCGGCGATGTCGAGCGTACGCGCGATCATCTTGTTGCTCTGCCCGCGGGCAATCAACGCCAGGATCTCACGCTCGCGCTCAGAGAGCGCCTCCAGCGCGGACGGCGGAGCGGGGGCGGGCGCCGGTGGTGGTGATGGCGCATCCACCGCCACCGGCTCGTCAGTGGCCACCGTTCGCGCCCCGTCGCCGCACGATGGCTCCGCCGACGCGCGCTCAGGTTGGCGCATCAGCGTCACCAGCTTGTTGAGCATCGGCGGGCTGATGACCGAGTCACCCGCCACGACACGCTCGACGGCTTCGCAGAGCTGGTCGAGCTCGGTGGTCTTGAGCAGATAACCGTCCGCCCCGGCACGCAGCGCAGCGGCCAGGTCTTCGGCCTCCTCGCTGACCGTGAGCATGAGAATACAGGCCCTCGGCGCCGCCTCGCGCAGGGCGCCAATCGCCTCCACCCCGCGCACCCCCGGCAAATGGTTGTCGAGCAGGATCACGTCGACATCAACCTCGCGCAAATGGCGCAGGGCCTCACCTGCGTCCCCCGCCTCGCCGCAGACTTGCAGACGCGGTGCCTGGCCGAGCAACGCACGCAACCCCCGGCGAAACAGGGGGTGGTCATCCACCAGCAACAAACGGATCGGTCTCATGACACGGAGGGAACAGTATCGGGCGCGCGGGGGGGTTGCCGGTCAAGCGGGGGCAGGGGCCGCTCCTGCACGGCAGCATCCACCGGCACGCTCAGCTCCACCGCGGTTCCCTGTCCCGGCGCCGAGTGCACCGCGAGCCGGGCGCCGATGGCGGCAGCGCGCTCCTGCATGATACGCAGTCCGATGTGGGTTTCCTGTGTGTGACGCACGGGGTCGAATCCCACGCCGTCATCGCGCACGACGAAGCGCCATGGCGAGCCTTTGTGCACCTGCACGATCACCGCGCGCGCATGGGCGTGCTTGCGCACGTTGGACAACGCTTCTTGGACCACATGCAGAACCTGCAATTGCACATCGGGGGGCAGGTCCACGGCTTGACCGTGCACCTCCACATGCGCGGTCAGGCCGGTCTGGTGCCGAAATTTGGTCACGGTCTCTTGCACGGCGGTCACGATGTCGCCCTCGTGCGTGCGGGTGCGAAAGTGCATCAGCAGCTCGCGCACATCGGCCAGACTTTCGTCCAACCCAGCCTGCAACTCGGCCACGTGGTCCTCAGCCGCCTCGCAATCCCCACGCCGCAACGCGCCCTGCAGCAGTTGAACCTGAATCTTCAGAAACGCCAGCGACTGGGCGATCGAGTCGTGCAGCTCCCGCGCCAAAAAGTTGCGCTCCTGCGCCACGGCCGCTTCACGCTCCAGGGCATGCGCGCGCAACCCCTCGACGGCATTGGCCAGTTGTCCCGCCAGAGCATCGAGCAGTTCGCGCTCGCCCTCGTGCAGAGCGAGCGCATGCCGATAGAACAAATTGATCTCGCCCAGCACGCGGTGCTGCAGGCGCACGGGAACACTGACCACGGTACGAAAACCCTGGTTGGCGCAGTGCGCAGCATCCGAGGCGTCGCCGCGCTCGATCGGGATCACACGGGTGCGCTGCTCCAGGTGGGCGCGGCCACACTCGCACTGTCCGCAAGGCAGCACCTGCTCCGCCGCGACGATCTCGCGCGGCGCTTGATGCTCGGCCAAGAGCATGTACCCGTGCAATGCGGGATCGGCCCAGCGCAAAATCACGGCATCCGCGCCGACGCGTTGGCGCAGTCGCTGTACGAACCCGTTGGTGAGCGTCTGCAGCGAATCCGCGTCGCTCAGAAACAGGCTCATGTCGTAGAGGGCCTGCAAATTGGCCCGCTTGGCCTCCAGATCCCGCGTCTTCTCAGCCACCTTGGCTTCGAGCTGGCCATACAGGTCTTGCAGCGTCGCTGCCATCTGGTTGAAACCGCTGGCCAGCTGGCCAAATTCGTCCCCGCTGGGCGCCGCGACGCGCGTGGCAAAGATGCCGCGCTGCAAATCCGTCATGGCGCGCGCCAGCCGGGTCAGCGGCTGCATCACATAGCGCTGCCCCGTGTACAGCATGAATACGGCGCCGGCCACGGCAAAGGCAATCATGGCGAATTGCAGCAGATTCAGGATGCGGGTCAGCCGGGACAGCTCCGACTCGATGGCCAGCACCAGCTCGTCCACCTGCGCGACGAGCATTTCGGCGGTGGCAAACGCCACGCCGGCCTCGCTGGGGTCGGGCGGCGCTTGCGGATCCCAGAGGTGGCGCTGTCGGTTCCAGGTGGCTTCGACCACATCGAAGCGCTCACGAATGAGCGGCGTCCAGGGAACGAAGAGGGGACGCTGCGGATCCCCGGCACGCAAACGCTCCAGGCTGCCCACCAGCTCCTGCACCAGCGCTTGGCGACGCTCGGCTGGCACGGACAGGGTACGTGCCGCATCCAGACGCCATACCTGCATGCGCAGGCGGCCGGCCTCGTTGACGGCGGCTGCCCCGCCTTCGAGCTGCCACGTCACCCACAGCGTAACCCCGATGGAGGCCGTCACCGCCAGCAGCAACCACAAGCCGGCGTACACCAGCTTGGTGGCGATCGTCGTGCGTGCTCTCATCGGCGCAAGCTTAGCAAGCCCACGCCACACCGTACACCCCGGCTCAGAGCAGATTGAGCGCCTTGCGCACAATGCGCGCGCTGTAGTGGCGCGCCACGTCGCGCATGAAGGCCTGAAAGTCCACGTGCGCCTCGTCGTCGGCGCGGTCGGACAGCGTGCGCACCGCGGCGAACGGCGTGCCGTAGTCCCAGCACACCTGGGCCACGGCAGCGCTTTCCATGTCCACCGCCAGGGCCTCGGGCAGCGCCTCGCGCAGCGCCTGGGACTCGGCCGCGCTGGTGATGAAGCGGTCGCCACTGACGATCAGCCCGCGATGCACCGTGGGCCGGTGCAGGCCCAAGGCGCGCAGCGTCTCCTCGCTGACCAGCTTGGGCAGCCAGGTGACGGCGTCGCGCGCCGCCTCCTCCAGCACCTGGGCCAGCACCAGGTCGGCGTCGAAATGCATCTTGCCGGTGCCGGGCACCTCCCAACGCGGAAAGAGCGGCGCGGCACTCAAGTCGTGCTGCAGATAGCGCGTGCCCACGACGACGTCGCCGACTTCGGCACCGAAGGCCAGCCCACCGGCCACCCCCGTGAACAGGATGTGCTGGGGCGCAAACCGCTCGTGCAGCACGGTGGCGGTGGTGGCCGCCGCCACCTTGCCGATGCCACACAGCACGGCCACGACCTCGTGGCCCTGCAAATGACCCTGCCAGAACTCGCGCCCCGCGACGCTGACCTTGCGCTCGTCGGGCATGAGCTGCAGGATCTCGGCCAATTCCTCGTGAACGGCACTGATGACGGCGACGCGGGCCATGGTGGGCTCTCCGGGAAAGGTTACTTCTTATCCCGCAATTCTCGCCGCAAAATTTTGCCCACGGGCGTTTTGGGCAGCTCGGTGCGAAACTCGATCACCTTCGGCCGCTTGTAGCCGGTCAGCCGCGCTTCGCAGAATTCGCGGATGTGCGCCTCGGTCAGTGCCGGATCCTTCTTGACGACCACCAGCTTGACCGCCTCGCCCGAGTGTTCGTCCGGAATGCCCACCGCCGCGCACTCCAACACGCCGTCGCACTGCGCGACCACGTCCTCCACCTCGTTGGGGTAGACGTTGAAGCCGGACACCAGAATCATGTCCTTCTTGCGGTCCACGATCTTGAAGTAGCCGCGCTCGTCCATGACGCCTATATCGCCGGTGCGGAACCACCCATCGGCCGTCATGACCTTGGCGGTTTCGTCCGGGCGCTGCCAGTAGCCGGCCATGACCTGCGGGCCCCGGATGGCGATCTCGCCGGGCGCGCCCTGCGGCACCTCGTTGCCGGCTTCGTCGATGCACTTCATCTCGGTGCTGGGCAGCGGCAGACCGATGGTGCCCGTGAACTCGGTGGTGGTGACCGGGTTGCAGCTCGCCGACGGGCTGGTTTCGGACAGGCCGTAGCCCTCGCAGATCGGGCAGCCGGTGCGCTCCAGCCACTTCTTGGCCACCGCCGCCTGCACCGCCATGCCCCCGCCGACCGACACCTTCAGGTTGCGCCAGTTGACGGTGTCGAACTGCGGGTGGTGCACCAGCGCATTGAACAGCGTGTTGACCGCCGGGAAGCTGTGGAAGGTGTGGCGCGACAACTCCTTGAGCACCGCGGGCAGGTCACGCGGGTTGGGGATGAGGATCGTCTTGCCCCCGGTGCGCATGCTCAACATCATGTTCACCGTGAAGGCGAAGATGTGATAGAGCGGCAGTGCACAGACCGCCGCGGACTGCTCGCCCGGGGGGATTTTTTTCATGACCGGGTCGTTCCAGGCCTCGGACTGCAACACGTTGGCCAGGATGTTGCGGTGCAGCAGCACCGCGCCTTTGCTGACCCCCGTGGTGCCGCCGGTGTACTGCAGCACGGCCACGTCGTCGGGGCCGATCTCCACCGGCCGAAAACCCGTCCGGCGGCCGCGCGCCAGCGCATCGTTGAAGCGCACTGCCCCCGGCAGTTGGAACGGCGGCACCAGCTTTTTGACGTGGCGCACCACCAGGTTGACGATCAGGCCCTTGGCCCCGAGCAAATCGCCCATGGCGCACAGCACCACATGCTGGACCGGCGTGGCGGCCAGGCACTGCTGCAGGGTGTGGGCAAAGTTCTCGATGATGAAAATCGCCTTCGCCCCGCTGTCCTTGAGCTGGTGCTCCAGCTCGCGCGCGGTGTAGAGCGGATTGACGTTGACCAGCACATAGCCGGCGCGCAGGATGGCCGCAACCGCGATCGGGTACTGCGGCACATTGGGCATCATCACCGCCACGCGGTCGCCGCGCTGCAACCCCAGGCTCTGCAGATAGCCCGCCACGGCGCGCGAGGCCTCGTCCACCGCGCGGTAGGTCCACTCCTTGCCCAGAAAGCTGTACGCCGGGCGGTCGGCGTACTTGCCAAAGCTCTCCTCCATCAGCGCGACCAGCGAGCGGTAACGGCTGGGATCGATCTCGGCGGGCACCCCCGCGGGATAGTGCTTCAGCCATGGCTTGTCGGCGGCGGTGACGGTGCTCATGCAGTCTCCTGTCTGGGTTTTGGGGAATCGCCCGGTCTGCCTGACAACAGGCTGACGACGCTGACATTATTCCCGAAACCCTGTTCGCCAACGCGGGGTTTAGGGGTTTTTCCGAACGGTCGTTCGCTCCATTTGACGGCCTGTCGACAGTCGGCGCACCCGCAGGGACGCGCGGGGCCCGCCGCGCCCCCGCGATGGCCATGACGACCACCGCCGCCGCAAGGTTCGGCACGCTGGCGCGGTGCGTGCCGAGCAAAAGAGGGTCCGGGGGCCGAGGCCCCGGTCACTCGATCGCCTTGACCATGTCCTCTACGACCTTCTTGGCGTCGCCAAACACCATCATCGTCTTGTCCATGTAGAACAGCTCGTTGTCCAGACCGGCGTAACCCGCAGCCATGGAGCGCTTGTTGACGATGACGGTGCGGGCCTTGTAGGCCTCCAGGATGGGCATGCCGTAGATCGGGCTGCCTTTTTGCAGCGCGGCCGGGTTGACCACGTCGTTGGCGCCCAGGATGATGGCCACGTCGGCCTGGCCGAACTCGCCGTTGATGTCCTCCATCTCGAACACCTGGTCGTAGGGCACCTCGGCTTCGGCCAGCAACACGTTCATGTGGCCGGGCATGCGGCCCGCCACCGGGTGGATGGCGTACTTGACCGTCACCCCTTTGTGGGTGAGCTTTTCGGCCAGCTCCTTGACGGCGTGCTGGGCGCGCGCCACCGCCAGGCCGTAGCCCGGCACGATGATGACGGTCTCGGCGTTGCTGAGGATGAAGGCGGCGTCGTCGGCGCTGCCACTCTTGACGCTGCGCTGCTGCTGAGCCGCCTGGGCGCCGCTGCCGGCGTCGCCGCCAAAGCCGCCCAGGATGACGTTGATGAACGACCGGTTCATCGCCTTGCACATGATGTAGCTCAGGATCGCGCCGGACGAGCCGACCAGCGACCCGGCGATGATGAGCATCGGGTTGTTCAGCGAAAAACCGATGCCCGCCGCCGCCCAGCCAGAATAGCTGTTGAGCATGGACACCACCACCGGCATGTCGGCCCCGCCAATCGGGATGATGATGAGCACACCGAGCACGAAGCTCAGCGCCGTCAGCGCGTAAAAGGCCGCCCAGTCGCCCGTGGCGGCGAAGGTCAGCCCCAGCGCGATCACGGCCACGCCCAGCACCAGGTTGAGCCAGTGCTGGCCGGCAAACACGACGGGCGCACCCTGAAACAGGCGGAACTTGTACTTGCCCGACAGTTTGCCGAAGGCGATGACCGAGCCGCTGAAGGTGATGGCGCCAATGGCCGAGCCGAGGAACAGCTCGATCTTGTTGCCAAACGGAATCTGCCCGCCCTTGGGCGCCAAGTCGAAGGCCCAGGGCTCGGTGACCACGGCGATGGCGATACACACCGCGGCCAGACCGATCATGCTGTGCATGAAGGCAACCAGCTCGGGCATCTTGGTCATCTCCACGCGCTTGGCCATGATCGCGCCGATGGTGCCGCCGGCCGCCAGACCGAGCGCCACCCAGCCCAGGCCGCTGACCTCGTCGAGCGCCATGCGGTCGGCCAACGTGGTGATCAGGCCCACGGTGGTGACGATGGCGATGCCCATGCCCACCATGCCAAAGACGTTGCCGCGGATGGAGGTGGTGGGGTGGCTCAGGCCCTTGAGCGCCTGGATGAAGCAGACGCTGGCCACCAGATACAGCAGGACGACGACGTTCATGCTCATTGGGCGGCTCCTTCACGGGAGGAACCCGCAGCCGCCGGGGCCTTGCGCTCCTTTTTCTTGAACATTTCGAGCATGCGGCGCGTCACCAGAAAGCCGCCGAACACATTGACGGCGGCCAACGCGACGGCCAGCACGCCCATGGTCTTGGCCAGGCCGGTTTCGGTCAGCGCGGCGGCGAGCATGGCACCGACGATGACGATGGCGGAAATGGCGTTGGTGACCGCCATGAGCGGGGTGTGCAGCGCGGGCGTGACGTTCCACACGACGTGGTAGCCCACGTAAATGGCGAGCACGAAGATGATGAGATTGACGAGCAGGGGGGAGACGGCTTCCATGGGGGAACCTCGCGGATGGATCGGAGACGGGGCGCTCAGGCGCGGCGTTTGACCTCGCCACCCTGCGCCATGAGGCAGGCGGCAACGATGTCGTCGTCCAGGGGCACCTGCACGGCGGTGGCGTCCTTGGGCAAGACCAGCTTCAGAAAGTCCAGCACGTTGCGCGCGTACAGCGCCGAGGCGTCGGCCGCCACCAGCGCCGGCAGGTTGGTGTGGCCGACGATCGTCACGCCATGCACGGTGACGACCTGGTCCGGCACGGTCAGCGGGCAGTTGCCGCCGGGCTGGCCGTGCGGGCCGACGGGGCCGCGGCCAGCCGCGAGATCGACGATCACCGAGCCGGGCTTCATGCTGCGCACCATGTCCTCGGTGACGAGGGTGGGCGCCGGGCGGCCCGGGATCAGCGCGGTGGAGATGACGACGTCGGCCTGCGCGACGCGCTTGGCGACCTCGATCTTCTGGCGGTCGAGCCAGCTCTGCGGCATCGGGCGCGCGTAGCCGCCGACGCCCTGCGCGCACTCGCGCTCCTCGTCGGTCTCGTACGGCACGTCGATGAACTTGGCGCCGAGCGACTCGACCTGCTCCTTGACCGCCGGACGCACGTCGGAGGCCTCGATCACGGCCCCCAGCCGCTTGGCGGTGGCAATCGCCTGCAGGCCCGCCACGCCCACGCCCAGCACGACGACGCGCGCGGCCTTGATGGTGCCGGCCGCCGTCATCAGCATCGGAAACAGCCGCTGGTAGTGGTTCGCCGCCAGCATCACGGCCTTGTAGCCGGCGATGTTGGCCTGGCTGGACAGCACGTCCATGCTCTGCGCGCGCGTGGTGCGCGGCGCGGCCTCCAGCGCGAACGCCGTCAGGCCGGCGGCCGCCAGCCGCTGCAGGCCGTCGGCGTCGAACGGGTTGAGCATGCCGACCAGCGTGGCGCCGGCCTTCATCTGCGCCAGCTCGTCGGCCGAGGGGCCGCGCACCTTCAGCACCAGGTCGGCGCCCAGCGCCGTGGCGGCGTCGACGATCTCGGCGCCGACGGCGCGGTAGGCCTCGTCCGGGGCGCTGGAGGCCACGCCGGCGCCGGCCTGCACCAGCACCGTGTGGCCCTGGGCCACGAGCTTCTTGGCGGTCTCCGGGGTGACGGCCACCCGGGTCTCCAGTGCTGCCGTCTCGGCAGGCACGCCTATGCGCATGGTGTTCTCCTCACTCGTTGGGGCACCGCCTGCGGTGCCCGGCTCATCATCGTTGTCGTGCCGGCCGGGGCCAGCCCGCCGTCGGCAGGGTACCCGGTTTTGCCATCGGTTGCCATCGCCGCGCCGACACTTGCCGAACAGGGTTTACCCGAATCCCGAATATAAGTGATGACTCATATTTTGCCCGTCGCGCCCTCCGCGCGTGGGGGGGGTTTACCCTGACGGCATCTCTGCTGCTGCACGATAATCGTGTCATGAGCACACGCTGGAAGCCAAGTGTCACCGTGGCCGCCATCATCGAGCGCGACGGCCGCTATCTGCTGGTGGAGGAGCACACGCCCGAGGGGCTGCGCCTGAACAATCCAGCCGGCCACCTGGACCCGGGCGAGGGGCCGGTGGAGGGTTGCGTGCGCGAGGTGCTGGAGGAGACCGCGCACCGCTTCACGCCCACCGCGCTGCTGGGGGTGTACCTGTCGCGCTTGCAGCGGCCGGCCACCGGCGAGGACATCACCTACCTGCGGCTGGCCTTCACGGGCACGCTGGGCGAGGCGGTGCCGGGGCGCGCGCTGGATGCGGGCATCGTGCGCACGCTGTGGCTGACGCTGGAGGAGGTGCGCGCCAGCCGCGCGCGCCACCGCAGCCCGCTGGTGCTGCGCTGCATCGAGGACCACGCGGCTGGCCGGCGCCTGCCGCTGGAGGCGATCTACACCGATGCGTCGGTGTGGGCCACGCCCGGCTGAAGCTGGCCCAGCGTCAAGCAAGCGAGCGCCGCCAGCGCCGCGGTCTCGCTGCGCAGCGTGCGCGCGCCCAGCGACAGCGGCACCAGGTCCGCGCGCGCCAGGGCCGCTTCCTCGGCCTCGGTCAGCCCACCCTCCGGCCCCAACACGACGTGGCACGGACCGCCGTGGGCCGCGCCCCAAGCCGGCAGCGGCGCGCTGCCGGGGGCCAGCGACAGCCAGACGCCCGCACCGAGCGCCGTGCGCGCCGGATCGGCCAGCCAGTCGGCCAGCGGCCGCACCGGATGCACCACCGGCACGCGGTTGCCGCCGCACTGCTCACAGGCGGCCACGGCCACCGCCTGCCAGTGCGCCACCTTGCGCGCGGCGCGCTCGCCGTCCAGCCGCAACACCGTGCGCGCGGTCAGCAGCGGCTGCAGGCTGGCCACGCCGAGTTCGGTGGCCTTCTCGACCAGCCAGTCCATGCGCTCGTTGGCGGGCATGCCCACCGCCAGGTGCACCGCGCGCGCCGGCTCACGCTCCACGGCCGCGTGCGCCTCCACCGTCACCGTGACGTCGCGTCGGCCCATCGAGCGCACGCGCGCGCGCCACTCGCCGCCGCGCGCCGGGTCGCCGAACAGCGTCAGCGCCTCGCCCGGCTGCAGCCGCAGCACCTGCACGTGGCGGGCTGCTTCGGTCGGCAGCGTCAGCGTCTGGCCGGCTTCGAGCGGCTGCGGCAGGTGAATGCGCGGGGCGGCCATGGTGCTCGTCAGCTCATGCCCGGACGGCCGAAGGCGTAGGCCACCGGTGTCTCGATGCCCTCCACCGCGTCGATCAGCTGCAACAGGGCTTTGAGCTCGCGGTAGCGCGCCGCGGTGTGGCGGATGTAGGCGATGAAGCGCGGCGCATCGGCCAGATATTGGGGCTTGCCGTCGCGCAGCGTCAGCCGCGCAAAGATGCCGGCCACCTTGAGATGCCGCTGCAGCCCCATCCACTCCACCGCGCGGTAGAACGCCCCGAAGTCCTGCGCCCAGCCTTCGGCGTCCAGCAGACCCGCCTTGCGCGCCGCCTCCCAATAGCGGATGGTGAGGTCGAGCACCACCTCCTCGTCCCAGCTGAGGAAGGCGTCGCGCATGAGGCTGGCGATGTCGTAGGTCACCGGGCCGTGCACCGCGTCCTGGAAGTCCAGCACACCCAGCCGCCTCTCGGGGCACGCGGGGTCGAAGCCGCCAGCGGGCAGCATCAGGTTGCGCGGCATGTAGTCGCGGTGCACCCACACGGTGGGCTGCGCCAGCACCCGCTGCACGATCAGGTCGAAGGCCGCCTCCAGCGTGCGGCGCTGCGCGTCCGACAAGGTGATGCCCTTGTGACGCGCCAGGTACCAGTCGGGAAACAGCGCCAGCTCGCGCCGCAGCAGCGCCTCGTCGTACGGCGGCAGCACGCCGGGGCGGCTGGCGCGCTGCCACGCCAGCAGCGCGGCGATGGCGTCCTTGAAGTAAGGCAGGGCGGCGTCGGGCTGCTCGGGATCCAGCGCCTGCAGCAGCGTCTGCGTGCCCAGGTCCGTCAGAAGCAGGAAGCCGTCGGCCTCGTCCCAGGCGAGCACCTCGGGCGCGCGCACGCCGGCAGCGTGCATCAGGCCGGCGACGCGCACGAACGGGCGGCAGTCCTCGTGCGCCGGCGGCGCGTCCATGATGATGCGCGTGCCGCCCCCGTGCGCGGTGTCGACGTCGATGCGGAAGTAGCGGCGAAAGCTCGCGTCGGCGCTGGCCAGGCGCAACGTCTCGGGCCGCAGGCCGTGCGCCGGGGCCACGCGCGCCAGCCAGCGCTCGAAGGCGGCGGCGCGCGCCGGGTCGGACCAGACGGGGGCGGGTGTGGGGGTGGGTTCAGGGGTGCTCATGGATAATCGACGGCATTCTACGAACGCCACCGCCGACCGCCCCGTCCGACCGTGCCGAAGCGCCCGCCCACCCCCGCCCCAACCGCGACCGGCACCCCGCCGCGACACCGCCTGCGCCGCGCCGGCTGGGTGGCCGGGCTGTTTGGGCTCGCGACCGCCGCCGGCGCCCAGCCGCTGGTGTTGCAGCCGTCGCTGACGCTGTTGGAGCAATTGCCCCCCAGCCTGCGCGGGCGGACCCCAACGGTGGTGGAGGGCGAACGCATCCAGGGTCAGACCGACGTCCACACCGCAGTCGAAGGTGGTGCCGTGCTGCGGCGGCACGACCTGACGCTGCGCGCGGACCGGCTGGAACACACCGCCGCGAACGACACGGCGATTGCCAGCGGGCGCGTGCGCATCAACCGCCAAGGCAATGTGTACGAGGGCGAGCGGCTGCAGCTCAAGCTGGACACGTTCGAGGGCCGTTTCGACGCAGTGCGCTTCCAGTTCTTGCGCACCGGGGGACAGGGCGAAGCCAGCCGGGTGGAGTTTCTGGACGAAAACCGGGCCGTCGCCCACGACGTGCGCTACAGCACCTGTGAGCGCCCTCCCGGCGGGCGCTGGACGCCGGACTGGGCCGTGACGGCCGAGCAGGTGCAGTTCGATCAGGCGACGGACACCGGTGTGGCCAGCGGTGGACGGTTGGAGTTCCAAGGCGTGCCGCTGCTGGCGGCACCCTGGATCAGCTTTCCCCTGTCGGATGCGCGCAAGAGCGGCGTGCTGCCCCCGACGCTCAACCTGGACAACCGCAGCGGCTTCGAGACCACCGTCCCGTACTATCTGAACCTGGCGCCCAACCGCGACGCCACGCTCTACCCCACGATCATGACCAAGCGCGGGCTGGATCTGGGTGGGGAATACCGGTACCTGGAACCCGCCTACGCCGGCCAGGTGCGCGCGGCCTGGATGGCCAGCGACCGCCTGCGCGACCGCGACCGCTGGGCCTATGCGGTGCAGCACCAGCAGGCGCTGCCCGGGCTGGACGCGCTGCCTGGTGCCGGTCTGCGGCTCAACCTCAACCGCGTCAGCGACGACGATTACTGGCGCGACTTTCCGCGCACCAGCACCATCACCAACCTGGCCCAGCGGCTGCTGGCCAACGAAGCCGTGCTCAGCGGCGGGGTCGGTCCGTGGAGCTACAGCCTCACCGCCCAGCGCTGGCAGACGCTGGGGGCCTCGCGCACGCTGGTGCCCATCAACTCCGAGCAGATCGTCGCCCCCTACGACCGGCTGCCGTCCGTGGCGCTGCGCTACCGCCCGGGCCGCTTTGCGCTGGGGGGCATCGACGGCTGGCGGCTGAGCGCCGATCTGGACGTGACCCGTTTTGCCACCGACCGGGTGCCGACCGTGTGGGACGGGGTTTCGGCCGGCGACCAGCGCACCGATTTGGATGGGACGCGCGCACTGGGCATCGTGCGGCTGAGCCGGCGCTGGGAAACCCCCGGCTGGTACGTCGAGCCCAGCTTGCAGTGGCACGCGCGGCAATACCGGTTCGAGCAGGCGCTGGGCGATGGGCGCCGCAGCGTCGGCATCGCGCTGCCAACGGCCGCGCTGGATGCGGGACTGGTCTTCGAGCGACAGGCCACACTGCTCGACCGAGCCGTGGTGCAGACGCTGGAGCCGCGCGTGCTGCTGGCCGCCACCCCCTACCGCGACCAGCGGCTGCTGCCGGTGTACGACAGTGCCGCCTACGACTTCAACCTTGCGACCATCTTCTCGCCCAACCCCTACGGCGGCAACGACCGCATCGCCGACCTGCACACGCTGACCTACGGGCTGACGACGCGGCTGTATGCCCCGGACAGCGGCGCCGAACTGGCCACGCTGGGGGTGGCGCAACGCCTGCGCCTGCAACGCCAGCGCGTCACCCTGCCCAACGAAGGGGCGGCCGCCGAAGGGCGCAGTGACATCCTGATCGGTGCCACGGTCAACTGGACCCCGCAGTGGTCGTTTGGGGGCACTTGGCAGTACAACGTCGCGCGCCGAACCTCGGTGCGCACCCTGCTGTCCGCGCGCTATCTGCCCGGCCCCTACCGGGTGCTCAGCGCCGCCTACCGCAACAACGAAACCACGACTGCGCGCAGCCGCCAGCTCGACCTCGGCTGGCAATGGCCCCTGGCGGCGCTGGGCGGCGACGGGGTACCGGCCGCCGTGGCGGGCCGGGCGTTGGGGCCGCAGCAGTGGTACGGGGTCGGTCGCGTCAACTACAGCTTCACCGACCGCCGCGTCATCGATCTGGTGGCGGGCTTCGAATACGATGCGGGATGCTGGATCGGTCGCGTGGTGCTGGAGCGGCTGCAGCAAAGCCGCGCCAGCGCCAACCAGCGCATCCTGTTCCAGTTGGAGTTCTCGGGCTTCTCCCGCCTGGGCAGCAACCCGCTGCAGACCTTGCGCGCGCAGGTGCCGCGCTACCAATACCTGCGCGAGGACGTCAACCCGCCGAGCCGCTTCGAACGTTATGAATGAACCGACGCCGACCACCCGCGCCGCGGCCCACCTGCTGTGTGCCGTTCTGTGGATCGCCCCGCTGGTGGCGACCGCCCAGCCGACGGCGCCCGCCGCGCTGGCCGCGGCCGACTACATCGTCGCGCTGGTCAACGGGGAGCCCATCGCCGCCTCCGAAGTGCGGGCACGGCTGGCGCGCATCGACGTGCCCGCCAATGCGCCCGCCGCCGAGCGCGCAGCCCTGCCGCGCCAAGTGCTGGAGCAGCTCATCGACGAAAAGGTGTTGCTGCAATTCGCTGCCGACAACGGCATCCGAATCGACGACGCCGCGGTGGATGCGGCGGAGGCCGAAGTCGCGCGCCGCAACGGTCTGAGCGTGGCGCAGTTGCGCGAGCGCCTGCCGCAAGCGGGGCTGACGCTCGCGGCTTTTCGCGCCAATCTGCGCAACGAGCTGACCCTGCAGCGCTTGCGCGAGCGCGAGGAAGCCCGCGTGCGCGTGACCGAAGGCGACATCGACGCCTACCTGCGCCAGCACCAGGGCAGCACCGACCCGGCGCGCACCGTGCTGGAGCTGGCCCAGGTGTTGATCCCCGTGCCCGAGCAGGCCGACGCCGACCAGGTGGCGCGCGCCCGCCAGACGGCCGAGGACGTCGCGCGGCGGGCCCGTGGCGGCGAGGACTTTGCCACGCTGGCGCGGCGCCTGTCCCAGGCGCCCGAAGCCGCGAACGGCGGGCGCCTGGGGCTGCGGCGCGCGGACCGCTATCCCACCCTGTTCTGGGAGGCGGTACGCGGCGCGCGCGCTGGCGACATCGTTGGCCCGCTGCGCAGCGGTGCCGGCTTTCACGTCCTGCGGGTCGTGACCCAGCGCGACGCCAACCTGCCCGAGCCGACCGTGACCCAGACCCGGGTGCGTCATATCCTGCTGCGCGCCACGGACGAGGCCGCGCAGCGCGCCGCCGCGGCGCGGCTGCAGGCCTTGCGCGAGCGCATCGTCAGCGGGCAGACCACCTTCGAGGCCGCCGCGCGCGAATTCAGCGAGGACGGCTCGGCCCGTGAGGGCGGTGCGCTGGGCTGGGCCGCACCGGGTCTGTTCGTGCCGGAGTTCGAGCAGGCGATGGATGCGCTCGCCCCCGGCCAGGTGTCCGCGCCGGTGCCGACGCGCTTTGGCGTGCACCTGATCGAGGTGCAGGAGCGGCGCGAGGTGGAGCGCAGCCCGCGCGAGATGCGCGAAGCGGTGCGCGCGCTGCTGCGCCAGCAAAAGGCCGAAGAGGCCTTCGAGGAACAGGTGCGCGAGCTGCGCGGACGGGCCTACGTCGAATACCGCGAGCCGCCACAGTGAGTCCTCCTCGCCCCAACCCCAGCGGTGCGCACGGGCACCGCGCGCGCAAGCGCTTCGGCCAGCACTTTCTGAGCGATCCGGCCATCATCGACGCGATCGTGCGCGCCATCGACCCCGAGGCGGGCGACTGCATGGTGGAGATCGGCCCCGGGCTGGCCGCCCTGACCCAACCGCTGGTCGAGCGGCTGGGGCGGCTGACCGTGATCGAGCTGGACCGCGACTTGGCGGCCCGCCTGCGCCGCCATCCCCATCTGGAGGTGGTGGAGGCCGACGTGCTGACCGTGGACTTCGGTGCGCTGGCCGCGCGCTGCGCCACCGATCCGGGCGCGGTGGCGCGTCGATTGCGCGTGGTTGGCAACCTGCCCTACAACATCTCCACCCCCATCCTGTTTCACCTGCTGCGCTGGGCCGACCGAGTACAGGACCAACACGTCATGCTGCAAAAAGAGGTGGTGGACCGCATGGTGGCCGCGCCGGCCAGTGCGGCCTATGGCCGGCTGAGCGTGATGCTGCAGTGGCGCTACGCCATGGAGGAGGTGCTGTTCGTGCCGCCCGAGGCGTTCGACCCGCCCCCGCGGGTGGACAGCGCCGTGGTGCGCATGGAGCCCTGGCCGCAGCCCGCGGCGCTCGACCCCGCGCTGCTGGAGGAGCTGGTACAGGTGGCGTTTTCGCAGCGTCGCAAGCTGCTGCGCCACACCCTGGGCCGTTGGCTGGACGAGCGAGGTTTTGGCGGCGCCTTCGACGTGCAGCGCCGCGCCGAAGAGGTGCCCGTGGCCGAGTACGTGGCCCTGGCCCAGGCGCTGGGGGCGGCCCGCTGATTCCGCCCCCGCCGCTGGGCACCGGGGCGGGGAGGCCGGCCGTCAGGCCGCGCTGAGCCAGTAGCCGGCGTTGAACGGGCTGCTCATGCGCAGCGCCTGCGGGCTGACGTCCACCAGCTTGTCGGTCAGCAGAGGCTCGTCGCTCGACTCCAGATCGGCCGGCTTGGGCGCGCGCGCCACCGAGAACGAGTAGAAGCAGCGGAACGGCACTTTGCGCTCGGCCCAGAAGTCCGCCACGTCGCGAAAGACGTCGAGCAGCTGCTCGCGCGCCTCTTTGTCGAACTTGGGGCTGGTGGGAATGTGCTCCAGCACGACGATGAAGCCCGTTTGCGGCCCCGACTTGTGCACCACGTCGGTCAGGCAGTCGTAGAGCGCATCCAGGTTCTTCCCGTTGTGCGGCGGCAGTTGGTACTGCGCCGAGATCAGATCCAAAATGTCCTGCTTGTTGAGCGCGGTAGCCAGGTTGGCGTAGAGGAAATGGTGACCCAGCGCCTCGGCCGCGGCCTGCAGGTCCTTGACCGTGAAGGCGCGGATCGACTGGACGATATTGGTTCGTACGTTGCGCAGCGGCTGTTCCATGGTCATCGGCGAAAGCAAAGAATCGGTCGGGGGCCTGCCGCCTCACGGGGCGATGCGGCGAAAACTCGCGTAGTGATCGGCCGTGTAGTAGCAGGCGTCGGGGACGGTCGGCTCCCAGCCACCGCAGACGATGCGGCGCGCGCCCCGGTGGTGCAGCCCGGGCGTGGGCACCGTGTACTCACGGTAGTACCCGCGTTTGTGGGCGGGCAGCAATCGCTCGCGGTTGAAGAACACCGTGCCGTCCTTGTCGTACGGGAACGGGCCCCCTTGGCGGATCAGGCGCATGACGGTGTGCGCTTCGCGCGGCAGGTCGGCCAGCGCCACCTGCGCGATGCCCGGGGCATCTTGCAGCGGCGCTTCGGTCCGTGCGGCGGTGCCGGTCGCCCCCAGCAGGGCCAGACCCAGCAGTCCGGCCGACAGCGCCGCGCGCCACCCCCACCTACTTCGACGCACCCGATCCTCTCTTGGGGTTAACCCTGAAAATCAAGCGCGCAAGTGTGCCCGAAGCGCCCCCGGATTGCAAGATCTTGACAACCCAGCGACCTTGTGGTCTGAACCCGTTGGCGTTCAGGCGTCGGCGGCCGCGTCGGCGGCCGCGTCGGTGGGCGTGTGGTGGGGGGCGCTCGGCGTGCCCACCGCGCGTGGGCCGACGTTGGCCTCGGCCACCGTCAGTGCCGTCATGTTGACGATGCGCCGCACGGTCGCGCTGGCGGTCAGGATGTGCACCGGCTTGGCCACGCCCAACAGCATGGGCCCGATCGCGATGCCGCCGCCGGCAGCGGTCTTGAGCAGGTTGTAGGCGATGTTGGCCGCGTCGATGTTGGGGCAGACCAGCAAATTGGCCTCGCCGGTCAGCGTACTGCGCGGCATGATGGTCTGGCGCATCGTGGCGTCCAGCGCCACGTCGCCGTGCATCTCGCCATCCACCTCCAGCCACGGGGCCTGCTCGCGCAACAGCGCCAGCACCTGCCGCATCTTGACGGCGCTGGGCTGGTCGGACGATCCAAAGTTGGAGTGCGACAACAGCGCCGCTTTGGGCGTGATGCCAAAACGCATGATCTTGCGCGCGGCCATCTGCGTGATTTCGGCGAGCTGCTCGGCACTGGGGTCGTAGTTGACGTGGGTGTCCACCAAAAACACCTGCCGGCCGGGCAGCAGAATGGCGTTCATCGCCGCATAGGCATGGGCGCCCGGGCGCTTGCCGATGACCTGGTCGATGTAGTTGAGGTGCATGGGACTGGTGCCCCAGGTGCCGCAGATCAGGCCGTGCACATCCCCGTGGCGCAGCAGCATCGCGCCGATCAGCGTAAGCCGCCGGCGCATCTCGATTTTGGCGATTTGCTCGGTGACGCCGCGCCGCTCCATCAGGCGGTGATACTCTTGCCAGAAGGTGCGGTAACGCGGATCGTTTTCGACGTTGACGACGTCGTAGTCGGTACCCTCCCGCAACCGCAGACCAAACTTTTCGATGCGTTGGGCGATGATGGTCGGCCGGCCAATGAGCGTCGGCCGCGCCAGCCCCTCGTCCACGACCACCTGCGCCGCGCGCAGCACGCGCTC
>NZ_JBKBQX010000005.1:0-76597 GCF_046292505.1 Tepidimonas sp.
CCCTTGAACCCCACCGCCCCGCTGCAGCCCATCACCGAGGACGACATCGCCCAGTTTCTGGTCAACACGCCAGACTTTTTCGAACGCCACGCCGAACTGCTCGCGTCGGTGCAACTGACCAGCCCGCACGTCGGCCGCGCGGTCAGCCTGATGGAGCGGCAGGTCGAGATCCTGCGCGAGCGGCTGCGCCAGCTCGAGCTGCGGGCGGCCGAGATGATTCGCCACGGCCAGGAGAACACCGGCTTGCTCGACCGCCTGCACCGCTGGACCTGCGAATTGCTGGCGGTCAACGACCCGGCCGCGCTGCCCGCCGCCGTCACGGACGGGTTGGCGGCGCGCTTCGACGTGCCGCAGGTCGCCCTGAAGCTGTGGGGGGTGGCCCCGCCGTGGGCGGATGCGCGGTTTGCGCAGGGCGTCAGCGACGATACTCGGGCCTTTGCCACCTCCTTGCGCCAGCCGTTTTGCGGTGCCAACCCCGGGGTAGAACCCGTGCAGTGGCTACCCGATCCCGACGCCGCGGCTTCGCTGGCGCTGCTGCCGCTGCGGCGCGCGCAGGACACGCCAGCCTTTGGGCTGCTCGTGTTGGCCTCGCCCGATACCCGCCGGTTCCAGGCCAGTGCGGGGACCGAGTTTCTGGCCCGTATCGGCGATCAGGCGGCTGCGGCGTTGAGCCGCCTGCTGCCGGCCGCAGACTGATCGGACCCGCGTCGCGCCGGCGCTTGCCATGGATGCGGCGACCGACGATCTGGCGCTGATCGCGGACTATCTGACCCATGTCCGGGTGGAAAAGCGGCTGGCCGCACGCACCCAGGCGCTGTACGCCGAGCATTTGCACGATCTGTACCGCCGTGCGCAGGCCGAGGGCGCCGATCTGAAGGTCGTGACCCCATCCCAGGTGCGCCGCTGGGTGGCGCAATTGCACGCGGCCGGCCGGCAGCCGCGCGGCATTGCCCTGGTGGTGTCGAGCTGGCGCGGGTTCTACGACTGGCTGGGGCGCACAGGGCGCATCGACCGCCACCCCCTACAGGGGGTGCGCCCGCCCAAAGCGGGCAAGCCCCTGCCCAAGGCGCTGGCGGTGGAGGAGGCCCTGCGACTGGTGCACGGCCCGGCGCAGGCCGCGTCCGGTGACCGGATGGCGGAGACGCTCGGTCATGCGCAACGCCGGTGTGACCGGGCCATGGTGGAGCTGCTCTACGGCAGCGGCCTGCGACTGGCGGAGCTGCTGGGGCTGGATGTGCAGCCCGGCCCCCACGCCCGGGGGTGGGTCGATGCCCAGGCGGGCGAGGCCCATGTGTGCGGCAAGGGGGGCAAATGGCGCACGGTGCCCGTCGGCGGTCCGGCCCTGGCAGCGCTGGCCGATTGGCTGTCGGTGCGTGCGCAACTGCTGCGGGTGCCGGACGAGCCGGCGCTCTTTGTCGGCGCGCGCGGCGAGCGGCTCACGCCGCAGGTGGCGCGCCGTCGTCTGGCGGCCTGGGCGGCCGAGGCCGGTGTGGCCGTGCATGTGCACCCCCACATGCTGCGACACAGCTTTGCCAGCCATGTGTTGCAGTCCAGCGGCGACCTGCGTGGTGTGCAGGAGCTGCTGGGCCACGCCAGCATCGCCAGCACCCAGATCTATACGCGGCTCGACTTTCAACACCTCAGCCGGGTGTACGAGGCCGCCCATCCGCGCGCCCGCCGCGGGCCCGGGGCCGCGGCCGGGCCGGGTGCGACAGCGGCCACACCGCCCGCCGCCGCGGATAACCCTGATGGGTAGTCGGGTATCCGCTCGCGCGACAATGGTCACTCGACCGGGAAGCGTCCCAGACCCCCCCGATCCCTGCCACATCGTTAGGAGACTGGCCCATGAAAGCCCTCTGGCGCACCCTCACGCTGTTTTTCGCCTCGCTGGCTTTTGCCGCCGTGGCCCATGCAGCTGATCCCGTCAAGGTCGTCTACCACCTGAGCGAAGGTATTCCCCAGGCATCGCGCGCGGTCCAGAACATCCGCAATCACCTGGCCGCCGATCCGTCGGCCAAGATCGTGGTGGTCACGCACGGGCTGGGCATCGACTTCCTGCTCGAAGGCGCCACCAACCAGATGGAGCAGCCGTTTGCCGGTGCGGTGGCCGATCTGGCCAACCGCGGCATCGAGTTCCGCGTCTGCAACAACACCCTGGTGGCGCGCAAGATCGATGCCGCCAAGTTGGTGCCCGAGGCGAAGATCGTGCCCTCCGGCGTGGCTGAGGTCGCGCGGTTGCAGGCGCGGGAGGGCTTCGTCTACCTGCGGCCCTGAGTCTTGCCGTCCGGGGTGGGACAATCCACCCCCATGAAGACGATCCGACTCAAGGCGGGCAAGGAACGCTCGCTGCTGCGCCATCACCCCTGGGTGTTCGATGGCGCCATCGACCGCGGCCGGGCTGATCCTGGCGAAACCGTGCGGGTGGAGAGCGCCGAGGGGCGTTTTTTGGCATGGGGGGCGTATGCGCCCAGCTCCAAGATTCGGGTGCGCGTCTGGAGCTTCGACGAAGCCGAGCGCATCGATGCCGAATTTTTCGAGCGGCGAGTGCGCGCGGCGCTGGGGTTGCGCGACCGGCTGGCCATCGACAGCGACGGCGTGCGGCTGGTGCACGGCGAGTCCGATGGCCTGCCGGGCCTGGTGGTGGACCGCTATGGAGACACCCTCGTGGCCCAGTTTGGCAGCAGCGGCGCCGAGCGGCACAAGGCCCTGATCGCCGATGCCCTGCTGCGGGTGACGGGCCTGCGGCGCCTGTACGAGCGATCGGATGCGAGCGTGCGGCAGCTCGAGGGCCTGCCGCCAGCGACCGGCTGGCTGCGCGGCGACGGGCCCACCGAATGCGTGATTCACGAAAACGGCTGGCGCCTGAGCCTGGACGTGGCCGAGGGCCACAAGACCGGCTACTACCTGGACCAGCGCGACAGCCGGCGCGCCTGCGCCGAGCTGACACGGCGCTTTGGCTGGGGCGATGTGCTCAACTGCTACAGCTATACGGGCGGCTTCACGGTGGCGGCGCTCGCCGGCGGCGCACGCCATGTGACGTCGATCGACTCCTCCGGCCCGGCGCTGGAGCGCGCGCGGCGCAACGTGGCGCTCAACGGCTTCGACGCGGCGCGTTGCACCTTTCTGGACGCGGACGTCAACGCCAGCCTGCGCGCCTTCTGGGCCGAGGGGCGGCGCTTCGACGCCATCGTGCTCGATCCGCCGAAGCTGGCGCCATCCGCGGCGCACCTGGAGCGCGCCGCGCGCGCCTACAAGGACGTCAACCGGCTGGGCTTCAAGCTGCTCCAGCCCGGCGGTGTCTTGTTCACCTACTCGTGCTCCGGCGCGGTCGGGGTGGAGCTGTTTCAGAAAATCGTCGCCAGCGCCGCGCACGAGGCGGGTGTGGAGGCGACCATCCTGGCCCGCCACGGCGGCGCACCCGATCACCCGACGGGCCTGGCCTTCCCGGAGGGCGAGTACCTCAAGGGCCTGGTGGTCTGGCGCCGGCCCTGACGGCGCCCAGGCCTTGACAGTCCCCCTACACTGATGCCATGGCACTCATTCCTGCAACCATCCTGACCGGCTTCCTCGGCTCGGGCAAAACCACGCTGCTCAAGCGCGTCCTGACCGAAGCGCACGGGCAGCGTATCGCCGTCATCGAAAACGAGTTCGGCGAGGAAAACATCGACAACGACATCCTGGTGGCCGACACCGAGGAGCAGATCATCCAGATGAGCAACGGCTGCGTCTGCTGCACCATCCGCGAGGACCTGCGCAGCACGCTGTCGCTGCTGGCGGCCAAGCGGCGCAAGGGGCTGCTGGCGTTCGACCGCGTGGTCATCGAGACCACGGGCCTGGCGGACCCGGGGCCGGTGGCGCAGACCTTCTTCATGGACGACGAGGTGGCCGAGAGCTTTTTGCTCGATTCGATCGTGACGCTGGTGGATGCCAAGCATGCCCAGCAGCAGCTCGACGACCGGCAGGAGGCGCGCCGCCAAGTCGGCTTCGCCGACCAGATCTTCATCAGCAAGGCCGATCTGGTGTCGGCCGACGAACTCGACGCGCTGATCCATCGCCTCAAGCACATGAACCCGCGCGCGCCGATCGAAACCGTGCACTTCGGCCAGGTGGCGCTGGACAAGGTGCTGGATCTGAGGGGCTTCAATCTGAACGCCAAGCTCGACATCGATCCGGACTTCCTGAAGGCGGACGTTCACGATCACCACGACCACAGCCATTGCGACCACGACCACGGGCACTGCGCGCACGACCACGATCACGGGCACGGCCATGCCCGGCACCACCACCACGACGACGATGTCCAGAGCTTCGTTTGGCGCAGCGAGCGACCGTTCGACCCGCACAAGCTGGAGGACTTCCTGGGCGCGGTGGTGCAGGTCTGGGGGCCGAAGCTGCTGCGCTACAAGGGCGTGCTGCACATGCAGGGCACCGACCGCAAGGTGATCTTTCAGGGGGTGCACCAGCTCATGGGCAGCGATCTGGGGCCGGTGTGGAAGCCCCACGAAAAGCGCGAGAGCAAGATGGTGTTCATCGGCATCGACCTGCCGCGCGACATTCTGACGCAGGGGCTGGAGCAGTCGCTGGCCTGAGCCGGGTGTGCCTCGGCCGCAACGCCCGCATCGGCCGTGCGGGGTGGCATCGACGACTGCGCCGATGACTGCGCTTACAATCGGCCCCCAATTCGGACGGGTGCGCCCCCGCGACAGGGAGGTTGCGGGCCGCCGCCGCAGCGCGGCAGCACCCGGCCAGCCAGAGGAGATGCGCCGTGAAGAACCGTCCGCCGTCGAGCGGGGCACCGTCCCCCGATGCCGGTTCCAACCTCCCGCCCGCCGCGGCCGGAGGCGACGACAAGGCGCGCGCGGCCCGCAAACCCTCCGCCGCGGCTGCCCGCCGCGCCGAGAAGGCGGCCATGCATGCGCAGACCACCGAAGCCGTCGCGCCGACCCACGATCCGCATGCGGCCAAGGCCAGTTACTCACCCGAACCCGTCATGACCACGACCGCCACGCCCACAGCTGCCGCGCTGCGCAAAGACCCCGCACGAGCCGATAACTGGAAGAAGCTGCCCCTGGAGCAGCTCACGGACGCCGACATCCTGGCCATGCCGGATGCGGAGTACATGAACGACGTCCAGTTGGCCTACTTCCGGCGCAAGCTGCAGGCGCTCAAGCAAGACATCTTGAACAACGCCGGCGAGACGACCGAGCATCTGCGCGAGGACACCGTGGTCGTGCCCGATCCGGCCGATCGCGCCACGATCGAAGAAGAGCACGCCCTGGAGCTGCGCACGCGCGACCGCGAGCGCAAGCTGCTCAAAAAGATCGAACAGTCGCTGGCGCGCATCGACAGCGGCGACTACGGCTATTGCGAAGAAACCGGCGAGCCCATCGGCGTGGGCCGCTTGCTGGCGCGGCCGACCGCCAGCCTGTCGATCGAGGCCCAGCAGCGCCGCGAGCTCAAGCAAAAGCTGTTCGGCGACTGAGCCCTTGCGCGGCCCCGCGGGGCCGGCACTCTGCCCCATCCGCCACCATGTCCGCCCCGTCAATCCCCCCGGACAGCGGTGGCTGGTGGAGCCGAGTCTGGCGGCGGCTGCGCGCCGAGGGCTCGGAGGACGGCGCCGTTCGCGGCTTGGACGAGGAACGGCGGGCCCTGAAAGCGGCGATCCTGCGCAAGCGCCGCAACGACCGGGTGCGCTACAACGAACTCAATGAGCTGCGGGAGTGGATCCGCGCCCAGCGCGCCGCCGCTGCGCCGGCCGACACCCAGCTCGCCAGCCCACCCAGCCTGCCTGGTTCCGGTGGCGCGCGCAGCGGGTGGCCCCGTCGCGGGCCGGACAAGTCGCGCACCATCGAGCAGATCGCGCGCATCGAGGCGCAGATGGCGCAGCACTGGACGCCACGCGCGGCCGAGTCCTCAGGCCTGCGCATCGGCGCACCGGCGCCCCCCTCCGCCGGCCCGATCGTCAGCCGCCACCTGCAGGCGCGCGCCGATGGCTTTGGCATGAGCATCGAGCTGGTGACGGCCGAGCCGTCCACGCAGGCGGCCGAGCCGCAGGCGCTGCTCCCCCATCCCGCGTTGACCGAGGCGGCCGTCCGTTTTGCCAATGGCCGGCTGGACGAGGCGCGGCAGGTGCTGGAGACGGTGCAGGCCCAGGAGGTGCGAACGCCGCTGGCCCGCCTGGCCGGCTTGATGTTGCTGGACATGTTGTGGGCCGCCGGCGACGTGGAGGGCTTCGAGGAATGGGCCGCCGAATGGGCCGACCGGTTTCGGCAGCCCGTCCCGCGCTGGCCGGTGGTGCGGCCGCCGCCAGCCCCCACCGAGGAGGTGCCAGGAGCCACAGTGACCGTTGCCTGGCACACCTGGGTCTGTCCACCCCTGCTGAATGCGGCGGCGGTGATGGTGTTGGCGACGCTGGCCGAGCGCGGCGATGGGGTCCCGTGGCTCGATTGGTCGGACCTGCTGTCGGCCGATGTCGAGGCTGCCGAACGTCTGGCCGCCCTGTTCGAGCGCTGGGCCGATCAGCCGCTGACGTTGCGCTGGCGGGGCGGCGCCGTGCTGCGGCGGCGTTTGAAGGCCAGCACCCCGTCCGGGCGGCGGGAGAACTCCCCCGTGTGGTGGCGCCTGCGCCTGGCGGCGCTGCGCCTGATGGGGCGGCGCGACGAGTTCGATTTGGTCGCGCTGGACTACTGCGTCACCTACGGCGAGTTGCCGCCGACATGGCACGACCCGGTGGCCCACGTCGAGCCGGCCGAGGTGTTGCCCGAGACGCCCCCGGCCGCCGCGCCCTCGGCCGCGTCCCCCACCGAGGGGCCGCCCGAGCCCGCGCCCGCCGAATCGACGCTGGCATGGCCCGAGGTCGTCAGCTCGGTGACGGCCGGCGAGTCCGAGTTCCCCGCCGTACCGACCCAAATGGCGGGCTGGTCGGTCCAGACCCAGACGGGCGAGGCGGGGCCGGCGGTCCACCTGGAGGGCGTTTTGCAGGGCGACATGGCCCAGGCGCTCCAGGCGCTCGATGCCGCCGTGGAGGATGTCGCGCCCCGGACCTCATCGCCGGGGGAGGGTGCGGTCTCGCCGCCGAGCCGCGTGCTCGTCATCGACGTACGGCGGCTGCAGCGCGTCGATTTTGCGGCTGCCGGGGCCATGCTGCAGTGGCTGCTCGCCGCGCGCGGGCGGGGCGTGCGGGTCGAGCTGGACGGCGTCAACCACCTGCTGGCCGCGTTGTTCCATGTGGTGGGCATCGACGAGGTCGCCACCGTCCGGCTGCGACAATACTGACCATGGAACGAGAATCCTCTGCCGGTGCCGTCTTTCACGGCACCACGATCGTTTGTGTCCGTCGTCCCGATCCCGTGGAGCCGGGGCGGTTTCAGGTCGCCATGGGCGGCGACGGCCAAGTGACGCTGGGCGCCATCGTCGTCAAGGCCAGCGCGCGCAAGATCCGCCGGCTGTACCGCGACCAGGTGCTGGCGGGCTTTGCCGGCGCCACGGCCGATGCCTTCACGCTGTTCGAGCGCTTCGAGGCCAAGCTGGAAAAGCACCAGGGCCACCTGGTGCGGGCGGCGGTGGAGCTGACCAAGGACTGGCGCACCGACCGCGTGCTGCGCCGGCTGGAGGCGATGCTGGCGGTGGCCGACCGCGACACGAGCCTCATCATCACCGGCAACGGTGACGTGCTGGAGCCGGAGCACGGCATCGTGGCGATCGGCTCCGGCGGCGCCTACGCCCAGGCCGCCGCGCGCGCGCTGCTGGCGCACACCGCGCTTTCGGCCGAGGCCGTGGTGCGCGAGGCGCTGCGCATCGCCGGCGATCTGTGCATCTACACCAACCAACACCACACCGTGGAGGTGCTGGCATGAGCGCCGCGATGACGCCGCAGGAGATCGTCTCCGAGCTGGATGCCCACATCATCGGCCAGCAGGCCGCCAAGCGCGCGGTGGCCATCGCGCTGCGCAACCGCTGGCGCCGCCAGCAGGTCGACGCCAAGCTGCGGCCCGAGATCACGCCGAAGAACATCTTGATGATCGGGCCGACCGGGGTCGGCAAGACCGAGATCGCGCGCCGGCTGGCCAAGCTCGCCCACGCGCCGTTCCTCAAGGTCGAGGCGACCAAGTTCACCGAGGTCGGCTACGTCGGCAAGGATGTGGACAGCATCATCCGCGATCTGGCCGACGTGGCCGTCAAGCAGACGCGCGAGGCGGCGATGGCGCGGGTGCGCACGCGCGCCGAGGACGTGGCCGAGGAGCGCATCCTGGATGCGCTGCTGCCGCCGCCGCGCGACGGCGACGTCGAGCGCGACGGCCACGCGCGCCAGGTGTTCCGCAAGAAGCTGCGCGAGGGTCAGCTCGACGACAAGGAGATCGAGATCGAGGTGGCCGC
Organism: Tepidimonas sp.; assembly: GCF_046292505.1. Lineage (GTDB taxonomy): Bacteria > Pseudomonadota > Gammaproteobacteria > Burkholderiales > Burkholderiaceae_C > Tepidimonas. Next base: position 8,377 of record NZ_JBKBQX010000005.1, read on the forward strand.
GCCGCAGCCGCAGCTGGAGGTGATGACCCCGGCCGGCATGGAGGAGATGGCCGAGCAGCTGCGCGGCCTGTTCGGCCAGCTCAACCTCGGCCGGCGCAAGACGCGCAAGCTGCGCATCGCCGAGGCGCGCCGCCTGCTCGTCGAGGAGGAAGCCGCCAAGCTCGTCAACGAGGAGGAGATCCGCGCCGAGGCGATCCAGAACCTGGAGCAAAACGGCATCGTCTTCATCGACGAGATCGACAAGGTGGCCTCGCGCAGCGACGTGGCCGGCGCCGACGTCTCGCGCCAGGGCGTGCAGCGCGACCTGCTGCCGCTGGTGGAGGGCACCACCGTCTCGACCAAGTACGGCCCGGTCAAGACCGACCACATCCTGTTCATCGCCAGCGGCGCCTTCCATCTGAGCAAGCCCAGCGACCTGATCCCGGAGCTGCAGGGACGCTTTCCGATCCGGGTGGAGCTGCAGCCGCTGTCGGTGCAGGACTTCGAGGCGATCCTGACGCAGACGCACGCCAGCCTCGTGCGCCAGTACCAGGCGCTGCTGGCCACCGAGGGGGTGACGCTCGCCTTCACCGACGACGGCATCCGCCGCATCGCCGCCATCGCCTGGGAGGTCAACGAACGCACCGAAAACATCGGTGCGCGGCGCCTGGCCACGGTGATGGAGCGGCTGCTCGACGAGGTCAGCTTCGAAGCGTCCCGCCACGCCGGACAAACCGTCACGATCGACGTGGCCTACGTGGACGAGCGGCTGGCTGCGCTGGCGCGCAACGAGGATCTGTCGCGCTTCATCCTTTGACGGGGGTCACTCCTCAGGTGCTGCTTTCAAGCTGTTTTACAAGCGCTTGATTTTGCGAGTGTTTTGAAGGCCGATTTGCACTGCAAATCGGCCTTAAGTCTTTGATTTCACACGAAAAAAGGCGATGACCGGCTTGTGATGCACCGGCGTTTGGTGCTACAGTGGGAACTAGTGCAAAAAAGTGGTGAAAAGTGGTTCCCTTTCGTCGGATCTGACCCGTGTTCCAAGGCGCCTCGTCCCTCAGTCTCGATGCCAAAGGCCGGCTCTCGGTGCCGACCCGGCATCGGGACGTCCTGAGCGCGACCGCGGCGGGCCAGCTCACCATCACCAAGCATCCGCACGGCTGTCTGATGATTTTTCCGCGCCCGGAGTGGGAGGCGTTTCGCCAACGCATCGCGCAGCTGCCGATGTCGGCCCAGTGGTGGAAGCGCATCTTCCTCGGCAATGCGCAGGACGTGGAGATGGACGCCCAGGGCCGGGTGCTGGTCGCCCCGGAGCTGCGCGCCGCCGCCGGCATCACCAAGGAGGCGATGCTGCTGGGCATGGGCAACCACTTCGAGCTGTGGGACGCCGCCACCTACGCGGCCCAGGAGGCCGAGGCGATGCGCGGCGAGATGCCCGAGGCCTTCCAGGACTTTTCTTTCTGAGGGCTGGGCGGTGCAGATGACCTACCCCCATCGCACCGTCCTGTTGAACGAAGCGGTCGAGGCCCTTCAGATCCAACCGGACGGACACTACATCGACGCCACCTTCGGCCGCGGCGGCCACAGCCGCGCGATCCTGGCGCGCCTGTCGCCGGCAGGGCGCCTGACGGTGTTCGACAAAGACCCCCAGGCGATTGCGGTGGCGCAAGCGCTGGCGGCGCAGGACGCGCGCGTGGCGGTGCGGCACGAGGGCTTTGCGGCCCTGGGCACGCTGCCGCCGGCCAGCGCGGACGGGCTGCTGATGGATCTGGGGGTCAGCTCGCCGCAACTGGACGATCCGGCGCGCGGCTTTTCCTTCCGCCACGACGGCCCGCTGGACATGCGCATGGACCCCACGCGCGGCACGAGCGCTGCCGAGTGGCTGGCCACGGCCTCGGTGGCCGAGATGACGGAGGTGATTCGTGACTACGGCGAAGAGCGGTTTGCTGCATCGATTGCAAAGGCGATTGATCGTCGCCGACAGGAACGGGGGCCTGTTCGAACCACCGCCGAGCTGGCCGAAATCGTGGCTGGCGCGGTCAAAACCCGCGAGCCGGGCAAGGACCCTGCAACGCGCACATTTCAGGCTGTTCGGATTCACGTCAACGCCGAGCTTGAAGAGCTGCAACAGGCGCTCGACGCCAGCCTGAGCGTGCTGCGCCCGGGTGGGCGGCTGGTGGTGATCAGCTTCCACTCTCTGGAGGACCGGATGGTCAAGCAGTTCATGGCCCGGCACGCCCGGCCGGCCGTGGACCGGCGCGCGCCGATGCTTGAGCCGCCGCCGCCCCTGCTCGCGCACGTTTCACGCACCATGCCCGGCGCGGCCGAGGTCGAAGCCAACCCACGCGCGCGCAGCGCGGTGATGCGCGCCGCGACCCGCACCGCCGCCCCGCTGGCCGCGCGCGCCGTGGGGCATGCTGGGGTCGCGGGGTCGGCGGGGAGGCGGCGGCTATGACGCGTCTGAACCTCGCCCTCCTGCTGGCCGTGCTGGCCAGCAGCTTTTACTTGGTGACGCTGCAATACGAATCCCGGCGCCTGTATGTGGCCAACGAGCGCGCGCGCGCGCAGGCCGGCCGGTTGGCGGCGGATCACGAGCGATTGGTGGCCCAGCAGCGCGCCCAGGCCGCCCCGTCGCGGGTGCAGCACATCGCCCAGCGCCAGTTGCAGATGCGCCCGGCCCACCCCGGCATCACCGAGTATGTGGCCCTGTCGTCGACCGAAGTCGCTCCAGGAGGCCGCCCATGAGTCGCCGGCCCGCCACGGCGCCCGTGTCCGCGCGCAGCATCCCCTACGGCAGCAGCCCGCTGCTGACCAGCGCGACGCCGGTCTGGCGCAGCCGCTTCATCGTCGGGATGCTGGCGCTGGCCTTCGTCGGGCTGGCGGCGCGCGCGGCCTATGTGCAGGTGATCGGCAACGACTTCTTCCAGCGCCAGGGCGAGGTTCGCTACGCGCGCACGCTGGAGCTGCCGGCCAGCCGCGGGCGCATTCTGGATCGCAATGGCATGATCCTGGCCACCAGCGTGGTGGCGCAGAGCGTCTGGGCCGATCCCGAGGATGTGGATCGCAATCACCCCGGGCTGCGCGACGCCGCGCGGCTGCTGGGCATGCCGCTGGCCGAGCTGCAGCGTCGGCTGGACGTGGGCGAGAAAAACTTCGTCTGGATCAAGCGCCAGGTGGACGAGCCCGTGGCGCGCCAGGTGCAGGCGCTGGGCATCAAGGGCCTGTACCTGCGCAAGGAGTACAAGCGGCAGTATCCCCAGGGCGAAGCCGTCGCGCACGTGGTCGGCTTCACCAACGTCGAGGACCGGGGGCAGGAGGGGGTGGAGCTGGCGTTCGAGCGCGAACTGCTCGGCCGACCCGGATCGCGCCGGGTCATCAAGGACCGCCTGGGCCGCATCGTCGAGGATGTGCGCGACATCGTGCCGCCGGTGGATGGCAAGGACCTGCAGCTCTCCATCGACGGCAAGATCCAGTTTTTTGCCTACCAGCGCCTGAAGGAGGCGGTGCAGCAGCACAACGCGCGCGGCGGCAGCGCGGTGGTGCTGGATGCGGTGAGCGGCGAAGTGCTGGCGCTGGCCAACTACCCCAGCTACAACCCCAACGACCGCCGCAACCTCACCGGCGAGCAGTTGCGCAACCGGGCACTGACCGACAGCTTCGAGCCGGGCTCGACCATGAAGCCCTTCATCGCCGCCCTGGCCCTCGACAAGGGACTGGTCACCCCCGAGACGCCGATCCAGACCGCGCCGGGCCGGTTGCAAATGGGTGGGTTCACCATCTCGGACGTGCACGCCTACGGGGTGCTGACCGTCAACGAGGTGATCCAGAAGTCCAGCAACGTCGGCACCGTCAAGATGGCGATGCAGATGCAGCCGCGCGACATGTGGGAGACCTACACGCGCGCGGGCTTCGGGCACAAGCCGCAGGTGCCCTTCCCCGGCGCGACCAGCGGCCGGCTGCGCGCCTACAAGACCTGGCGGCCGATCGAGCAGGCGACCATGAGCTACGGCTACGGCCTGTCGGTGTCGCTGTTGCAACTGGCCCAGGCGTACACGGTGTTTGCCCGCGACGGCGAGTTGGTCCCGATCACGCTGATGCGCACCGACCAACCCGCGCACGGCGTGCGCGTGTTCAGCGAACGCAACGCCCTGGCCGTGCGGCGCATGCTGCACATGGCCGCGGGGCCCGGGGGCACGGCCCAACTGGCGCAGACGGTCGGCTACTCGGTCGGGGGCAAGACCGGCACCGCCCGCAAGCAGGAGGGCAAGGGCTATGCGGCGCGCAAATACCGCAGTTTTTTCGTCGGACTGGCGCCGGTGGATCAGCCGAGGGTGGTCATCGCCGTGATGGTGGACGAGCCGGGCAACGGCTTCATCTACGGCGGGGCGGTGTCCGCGCCGGTGTTTTCGGACGTGGCGCAGCAGACGCTGCGTCTGCTCGGCGTGCCGCCCGACATGCGGGTGCAGCCGCAGATCGTCGCCGACGTGATCGAGGAGGAGCCGGTCTGATGGCACCGTCCTTCGCCTCCCTCGACGCTCTGGTGGCGTGGCTGCGCGAGCGCGGCGCCACCGGGCTGTGCGCGGACAGCCGTCAGATCCGTCCCGGCGATGCGTTCGTCGCATGGCCGGGCACCGTGGCCGATGCCCGGCGCTTCGTGCGCGCGGCCCTCGAGGCCGGTGCCGTCGCCGCCGTCGTGGAGGCGCAGGGGCTGGCCGGCTGGCTGAGCGCCCACCCCGATGCGGCCTTCGACCTCGCCCGAGCCGATGCCCCCTCCAGCCCGGCGCGGGTGGCGGCCTATGCCGGCCTGCGCGCGGCGGCGGGGCCGCTGGCCAGCGCGTTCTGGCGCGCGCCCAGCCGCGCGCTGGACCTGATCGCCGTGACCGGGACCAATGGCAAGACCTCGACCGCATGGTGGACGGCGCAATGGCTGCAGGCGGCTGGCGTCGGCGCCGGCCTGATCGGCACGCTCGGCATCGGTCGGCCGGGCGCGGCTCTGGTGCCGACCGGTTTGACCACCCCCGATCCCGTGACGCTGCAGCGCGCGCTGCGTACCTTTGCCGACGATGGCCTGCGGGCGGTGGTGCTGGAGGCGTCCTCCATCGGCATCGAGGAAGGGCGGCTGGACGGTGCCCGTGTCCACACGGCCATCTTCACCAACCTGACGCAGGACCACCTGGACTACCACGGCACCATGGAGGCCTATTGGGCCGCCAAGCGGCGCCTGTTCGACTGGCCGGGCCTGCAGGTGGCGGCGCTGTGTGTGGATGATCCCTACGGGCGGGAGTTGGCGCAGACGCTGGCCGCGCGTCCGGCGGATGGGGGGCTGGACCTCTGGACCTATGCCACCGATCCGGCAGCGACGGATGCCCGCCTGCGCCTGCTGGCGCGCGAATGGCTGCCCAACGGGGCCCGCTTCACGGTTGCCGAAGGCACCACCCACACCACGTTCGAATGGCCGGTGGTCGGGGACTACAACCTGGGCAACCTGCTGGCCGCCATGGCGGTGTTGCGCAGCCGAGGGCTGCCGTGGTCGGCCATCGTGGACGCCAGCCACGGGTTGACGCCCGTCCCCGGCCGCATGCAGTCGGCGTGGGGGATGACCGATGGCCCTGCCGACGGCCTGCCGCTGGTGCTGGTCGATTACGCCCACACCCCGGATGCGGTGGACAAGGCGCTGCAGGCCCTGCGCCCCCTGGCTGCGCGCCGCGGTGGGCGGTTGTGGTGCGTGCTGGGCTGCGGGGGCGACCGCGACCCCGGCAAGCGTCCGCTGATGGCCGCTGCTGCCGAGCAGGGGGCGGACCGCGTGGTGTTGACCAGCGACAACCCGCGCAGTGAGGACCCGCTGCAGATCCTGGCCCAGATGCAGGTCGGCTTGGTGGCGCCAGCGCGTGCCTGGATCGAGCCGGATCGGGCCGCCGCCATCGACCGCGCCGTGCGCGAAGCCCAGGCCTGTGACGTGGTGCTGCTGGCCGGCAAAGGGCACGAGGACTATCAGGAGATCGCCGGCGTGCGCCGGCCGTTTTCCGATCTCGACCACGCGCGCGCCGCGTTGCGCCGGCGCCGGGAGGCAGACGCATGACAGCCCCCCAGACCCCTCTGGATCGGCTGCCGATGGACGGCCTGGGTCCCCTGCTGGCCGCTTTGCCGGGCGCGCGCGCCGTCGGCGACCTGGGGGCGCTGGCTCCGCAACGGGTGCACACCGACACCCGCACCCTGCAACCCGGCGATCTGTTCGTCGCGCTGCGTGGCGAACGTTTCGACGCGCACGACTTTTTGCCGCAGGCGGCCACCGCCGGCGCCATCGGGGCGGTGGCGCAGCGGGGCTTGGCCGCGGCCGGGCTGCCCGGGGTGGAGGTGCCGGACAGCCGCCTGGCCCTGGGTCAGTTGGCCGCCGCGTGGCGCGCCCGCTGGCACGGCCCGCTCATCGCCGTCACCGGCAGCAACGGCAAAACCACCGTCACGCAGATGACGGCGGCCATTTTGCGCGCGGCGGTGGGCGACGAGGCCCTGGCCACCCAGGGCAACCTGAACAACGACATCGGTCTGCCGCTGACCCTGCTGCGTCTGCGCCCCTTGCACCGGCTGGCGGTGGTCGAACTGGGCATGAACCACCCGGGCGAGATCGCCCAGCTGGCCGCGATGGCCCGGCCCACGGTGGCCCTGGTCAACAATGCCCAGCGCGAACACCAGGAATTCATGGCCAGTGTGGAGGCCGTGGCCCGCGAAAACGGCACCGTGCTGGCTGCCTTGCCGGCCGAGGGTACCGCGGTGTTCCCGGCCGACGATACGTTCACGCCGCTGTGGCGCACGCTGGCGGCGGGCCGCGAGACGCTGACGTTTGGTGCGGCTGGGGCCGACGTATCCGCGCAGGCGGACTGGGTGGACGGGGCCTGGGCGCTGCGCGTGACCACGCCGGTCGGGGTATTCGACACCCGGCTGCGCATCGCCGGCCGCCACCATGTGCGCAACGCCCTGGCGGCCACGGCCTGCGCGCTGGCGGCCGGGGTGGCGCTGGACGCGATCGCGGCGGGGCTGGCCGCCTTCGAGCCCGTGACGGGCCGCTGCCGCACCCAGTCGCTGCGGTTGACCGGCGCCGCCTGGACCGTGGTGGACGACAGCTACAACGCCAACCCCGACTCGGTGCGCGCGGCCATCGATGTGCTGGCCGAACTGCCCGGGCCGCGCTGGCTGCTGCTGGGCGACATGGGCGAGGTGGGCGACCAGGCGCTGACCTTCCATGAGGAGGTGCTGCGCCACGCGCTCGCGTGCGGAATCGACCGCATCTGGCTGGCGGGCGACTGGATGGGGCGCGCGGCGGCCGCCGTGTCCGCCACCCACTCCACCGCGCCGGTGTCGGTGCGGCATTTCGCCTCGGTGGAGGCCCTGCTGACCGCCTTGCCCGCGGCCGTGCCGTCCGGCGGGGGCAGCCTGCTGGTCAAGGGATCGCGCTTCATGCGCATGGAGCGGGTGGTCGCCGCCTGCGAGGCGCTGGCGCGCGCCACGAATGGGGAGGGCTCGACGCATGTTGCCTAGTCTGGCGCAGTGGTTGCAGGGCGTCTGGCCCGAGCTGGGTTTTCTGCGCGTCTTTCAGTACCTGACCTTTCGCGCCGTCATGGCCGCGATGACCGCCTTGCTGGTCGGCGTGGCGGCCGGGCCGTGGTTCATCCGGCGCCTGACCGCGCTCAAGATCGGCCAGCCGGTGCGCGCCTACGGCGTGCAGGCCCACCTGAGCAAGAGCGGCACCCCGACCATGGGTGGGGTGCTGATCCTGTTTGCCATTACGGTCTCGACGCTGCTGTGGTTCGAGTGGTCGAACCGCTTCGTCTGGGTGGTGCTGGCCGTCACCTGGGCCATGGGGGCGATCGGCTGGGTGGACGACTGGCGCAAGGTGGTGCGCAAAGATCCCGAGGGGATGCGCTCGCGCGAGAAGTACTTCTGGCAATCCGTCATCGGACTGGTGGCGGCGTTCTATTTGGTGTTCGCCATCTCGGAGGGGTCGAACGCCGGGGTGTGGACGTTGTTCATCGACTGGATCGGCTCCGGCTTCACCATCGATCTGCCGCAGCAGGCGGGCCTGATGGTGCCGTTTTTCAAGGAAATCAGTTATCCCCTGGGCGTGACGGGTTTCGTCCTTCTGACGTATCTGGTCATCGTGGGCGCGAGCAATGCGGTCAATCTGACCGACGGCCTGGACGGGCTGGCGATCATGCCGGTGGTGATGGTGGGCTCGGCGCTCGGGGTGTTTGCCTATGTGACGGGCAACGCGGTCTTCGCGCGCTATCTGCTCGTGCCCTTCATCCCCGGCACGGGGGAGGTGTTGGTGTTCTGCGCCGCCATGGCGGGCGCAGGGCTGGCGTTCCTGTGGTTCAACGCCTATCCGGCGCAGGTCTTCATGGGGGACGTGGGGGCGCTGGCCCTGGGTGGAGCGCTGGGCACCATCGCCGTCATCGTGCGGCAGGAGATCGTGCTGGCCATCATGGGCGGCATTTTCGTCGTCGAGGCGCTGTCCGTGATGCTGCAGGTGGGCTGGTTCAAGTACACCAAGCGCCGCTACGGCGAGGGACGCCGTCTGCTGAAGATGGCGCCGCTGCACCACCATTTCGAGAAGTCCGGCTGGCGCGAGACCCAGGTGGTGGTGCGCTTCTGGATCATCACCATGCTGCTGTGCCTGATCGGCCTGTCCACGCTCAAACTGCGGTGACCCCCATGCCTTGGACCCACGATTGGCTGCCCGGTGTGCGCGAGCGCGACGTGCTCGTGCTGGGGCTGGGCGCCACCGGACTGGCGGTGGTGCGCTGGCTGCACGCCGCCGGTGCCCGGGTGAGCGTGGCGGACACGCGCCCGGCACCGCCCCAGGCCGCGGCCCTGGCCGAGGTGGCGCCGGGCAGCCGGCTGTGGACGGGGGTGGCGTTCGACGCCGACCTGTTCGCCCGCGCGCCGTGGGCGATGGTGGTGCGCAGCCCCGGCATCGCCCCTGCGCAAATGGCGGCCTTGGCCGCGGCCGCCACCGCCGTGGGCGTGCCGGTGCTGGGCGAGTTGGGCCTGTTTGCCGGGGCGCTGCGGGCGCTGGCCGAGACGCACGCTTACCGGCCGGCCGTGCTGGCCGTGACCGGCACCAACGGCAAGACGACCACCACCGCCCTGACCGGGCACCTGTTGCGTGCCGCAGGCTGGGATGTCGCGGTGGCCGGCAACATCGGCCCATCCCTGCTCGACACGCTGACCGAGCGGCTGGCCGCGCAGGCGCTGCCGCGTGCCTGGGTGCTGGAGCTGTCGAGCTTTCAGCTCGATGGTGTGGAGGGCTTCGAGCCCACCGCGGCGACCGTGCTCAACGTGACGCAGGACCACCTCGACTGGCACGGCACGATGGCGGCGTATGCGGCCGCCAAGGCCCGGATCTTTGGTGCGCAGGGGCTGATGGTGCTCAACCGCGACGACCCCATTGTGGCCGCGTGGCAGCCGTCCGAGCCACCCGCCGGGGGGCCGCGCGGACGCCCCGCGCCGGGGCGCGCCTGGACCAGCTTCGGCTCCGGCGTGCCCATGCGCCCGGGCGAATGGGGGCTGGAGACGGTCAACGGCATCACCTGGCTGGTGCGGGCCCTGCCGGACGACGAAGCCGGAACGCGCCGTCCGCGCGCCGCCGATGCCGAACTGCACGTCCAGCGCCTGATGCCGGCCGAGGCGCTGCGTATCCAGGGGCGCCACAACGCCACCAATGCGCTGGCCGCCCTGGCGCTGGCGACTGCGGCGGGCGCGCCGCTCGCGCCGCTGCTGCATGCGTTGCGCGACTACCGCGGCGAGCCGCACCGCGTGGAGTCGGTGGCCATCGTCGGCGACGTGGAATACATCGACGACAGCAAGGGCACCAATGTGGGCGCGACGCTGGCGGCCATCGAGGGCCTGGGAGCACAGCGCCGCCTGCTGGTGATTCTGGGGGGCGATGGCAAGGGGCAGGACTTCCGCCCGCTGGCGGCGGCCGTCGCTCGCCACGCCCGCGCGGTCGCGCTGATCGGCCGCGATGCCGCGGCGATCGAAGCCGCGCTGGCCGACACCGGCGTGGCGCGGGCGCGCTTCGACGATCTGCCGGCGGCGGTGCGCTGGTGCGCCGCGCAGGCACAGGCCGGGGACGCGGTGCTGCTGTCGCCCGCCTGCGCCAGCCTGGACATGTTCCGCGACTATGCGCACCGCGCCCAGGTGTTCGTCGAGACCGTGCGCGCGCTGCAGCACGAGGAGGGTACGCCCGCATGAACGCACGCGAGCGCTGGCACCGTTGGCTGGCCGCCGTGGCCGCGCTGCTGCCCCAAGGCCGCTCGGGTCCGCGGGCGGCAGGCGCCGCGGGTGGCGAGATCCCGGTTCGGCTGATGCGCCGGGACTGGACCCGGTCGCCCGCACCGGCGGCCAGTGCCAGCGGCATCGACCAGCCGCTGCTGTGGGTGGTGGTGGCGCTGCTGTCGTGGGGTCTGGTGATGGTGTACTCGGCCTCGGTCGCGTTGCCGGACAACCCCCGGTTTGCCAGCTACAGCCCTTACCACTTCGTGCTGCGGCATGCGCTGGCGATCGGCATCGGCGCGGTGGCCGGTGTGATCGCGTTCCAGGTCCCGACGAGCCGCTGGCAGACGCTCGCCAACCCGCTCTTTTTGCTGGCGATTGCGTTGCTCATCATCGTGCTCGTGCCCTTCATTGGCAAGGGGGTCAACGGGGCGCGGCGCTGGATTCCACTCGGGGTGATGAATTTTCAGCCGTCCGAGCTGGCCAAGTTTGCCGTGCTGCTCTATGCCGCCGGCTACATGGTGCGGCGCATGGAGGTCAAAGAGCGCTTCTTCCGCGCCGTCTGGCCCATGGCCATGGCGGTCGGATTGGTGGGGGTGTTGCTGCTGGCCGAGCCGGACATGGGCGCCTTCATGGTGATCGCCGTCATCGCCATGGGCATTCTGTTCCTGGGGGGGGTCAACGCGCGCATGTTCTTCCTGATCGCGCTGGTGGTGGTGGCGGCGTTTGCGATGGTGGTGCTGACCAACGAGTGGCGGCGTGAGCGCATCTTCGCCTACCTAGACCCGTGGAGCGAGCAGCACGCGCTGGGCAAGGGCTACCAGCTCACGCACGCGCTGATCGCGCTGGGCCGTGGCGAATGGTTGGGCGTCGGGCTGGGCGCCAGCGTCGAGAAGCTGCACTGGCTGCCGGAGGCGCACACCGACTTTTTGCTCGCCGTCATCGGCGAGGAGTTCGGCTTCGTGGGCGTGCTGTCGCTCATCGTCCTGTTCATGTGGCTGACGCGCCGCATGATGCAGATCGGCCGTCAGGCCATTGCGCTGGACCAGGTGTTCGCCGGGCTGGCGGTGCAGGGCGTGGGGCTGTGGATCGGCTTTCAGGCTTTCATCAACATCGGTGTCAACCTGGGGGCCTTGCCGACCAAGGGGCTGACGCTGCCCTTCATGAGCTACGGTGGGTCGGCCATCCTGATGAACCTGGTAGCGGTCGCGTTCGTGCTGCGCGTGGACTGGGAGAACAAGGCCCTGATGCACGGAGGTCGCGCATGACGCAGCCCTGCGCACTCGTGATGGCCGGCGGCACCGGGGGGCACATCTTCCCCGGGCTGGCGGTGGCCGAGGCCCTGCGCGCCGAGGGCTGGCGGGTGCACTGGCTGGGTGCCCCTGGCGGTATGGAGGCCCGATTGGTGCCGCCGCGCGGCTTCGCGTTCGAGGCGGTGGCCTTTGGTGGCGTGCGCGGCAAAGGGCCGCTGACGCTGGCGCTGCTGCCGCTGCGCCTGTTGCGCGCGTTCTGGCAGGCGTGGCGTGTGGTGCGCCGCGTGCGGCCGGACGTGGTGGTGGGTCTGGGGGGCTACATCACCTTCCCCGGTGGGCTGATGGGGGTGTTGGCGGGCCGGCCGCTCGTGCTGCACGAGCAGAATTCGGTGGCGGGTCTGGCCAACCGCGTGCTCGCCCAGGTGGCGGACCGGGTGTTTTGCGCCTTTCCGAAGGTGCTGCCCCAGGGCGAGTGGATCGGCAACCCTTTGCGCGCTGCGTTTGTGCAGCAGCCTGCGCCGGCACAGCGCTTCGCCGATCGCCACGGGCCGCTGCGCCTGCTGGTGGTGGGCGGCAGTCTGGGCGCGCAAGCCCTCAACGAGACGGTGCCGCAGGCGCTGGCCCGGTTGCCGGCCGAGCAACGGCCACGGGTGCGGCACCAAAGCGGCGAGCGCCACCTGGAGGCGCTGCGCGCCGCCTATGCGCAGGCCGGGGTCGAAGCCGAGTGCGTGGCCTTCATCGACGACACCGCCGCGGCTTTTGCCGAGGCGGATGTGATCATCGCCCGTGCCGGCGCCAGCACCGTCACCGAAATCGCCGCGGTCGGAGCGGCGGCGCTGTTCGTGCCGTTTCCGCACGCGGTGGACGACCACCAGACCACCAATGCGCGTTTTCTGGTCGACCAGGGCGCCGCCTGGCTGCGCCCGCAGACCGAGCTGACCCCCGAGTGGCTGGCCGACTGGCTGCGCAGCCTCACCCGTGCCGACCTGTGCCAGCGGGCCGAGCGCGCCCACGCCCAGCGCAAGACCGAGGCGGTCGATGCCATGGTGCGCGCCTGCACCGCGCTGGCCCGTCCGAGCCCTCGCACCCCATCATGAAACACGCGATTCGTCACATCCACTTCGTCGGCATCGGCGGCGCCGGCATGAGCGGCATCGCCGAGGTGTTGCTCACCCTGGGCTACACCGTCTCCGGCTCCGATCTGGCCGACAGCGCCGCCACCGAGCGCCTGCGCCAGCTCGGCGCGCGTGTGCTGCTCGGCCACGACGCGGCGCACATCGCTGGCGCCGACTGCGTCGTCGTCTCGACCGCGGTCAAGCCCGACAACCCCGAGGTGCAGGCGGCGCGCGCGCAGCATCTGCCGGTGGTGCCGCGCGCGGTGATGCTGGCCGAGCTGATGCGCTTCAAGAAGGGCATCGCCATCGCCGGCACGCACGGCAAGACCACCACCACGAGCCTCGTGGCCAGCGTCCTGGCCGCCGCGGGCCTGGATCCGACCTTCGTCATCGGCGGGCGGCTCAACAGCGCCGGCGCGCACGCGCGGCTGGGGCAGGGCGAGTACATCGTCGTCGAGGCGGACGAGTCCGACGCCTCCTTCCTGAACCTGCTGCCCGTGATGGCGGTCGTGACCAACATCGACGCCGACCACATGGACACCTATGGCCACGACTTTGGCCGGCTGCAGCAGGCCTTCGTGGACTTTTTGCACCGCATGCCGTTCTACGGCGCGGCCGTGGTCTGCATCGACGACCCGCATGTGCGCGCGCTGCTGCCGGCCATCCAGCGCCCGATCACCCCATACGGCCTGAGCGAGGACGCCCAGGTGCGCGCCTTGGACCTGCGTGCGGTCGGCGCGCAAATGCATTTTCGGGTGCAGCGACGCAACGGCGTGGCTCTGCCGGATCTGGAGGTCGTGCTCAACCTGCCGGGTGAGCACAATGTGCGCAACGCGCTGGCGGCGATTGCCGTGGCGGTCGAGCTGGGCGTCCCCGACACGGCCGTGCTGCAGGCGTTGGCGGAGTTCAAAGGCGTCGGTCGGCGCTTTCAACCCTATGGCGAGGTGCCGCTGCCCGCGGGCGGCACGGCCACCGTCATCGACGACTACGGCCACCACCCGGCCGAAATGGCGGCCACGATGGCCGCAGCGCGCGGGGCCTTTCCCGGGCGCCGGCTGGTGCTGGCCTTTCAGCCCCACCGCTACAGCCGTACGCGCGACTGTTTCGAGGACTTCGTGCGCGTGCTGGGCCAGGCCGATGCGGTGTTGCTGACCGACGTCTATGCCGCGGGCGAAGCGCCGATCGTCGCGGCCGACGGCCGCAGCCTCGCGCGGGCGCTGCGCGTCGCGGGGCGGGTGGAGCCCCTGTTCGTGGCCGACGTGGCCGATCTGCCGCGCGCCATCCTGGACAGCGCCCGCGACGGCGATGTCGTGCTGTGCATGGGGGCGGGCTCGATTGGTGCGGTGCCCGCCCGCGTGGTGGCGCTGGCGGCCGCGCCCGCGGTTCCGCCCATCGAGGAGGTGGGGGCATGACCGCAGTGCCGACTCTGTCTCCCGTCACGGTGGACCCGCGCGCGCTGGGCAAGGTGGCGGTGCTCATGGGCGGTCATTCGGCCGAGCGTGAGGTCTCGCTGATGTCCGGCAGCGGCGTGCTGGCCGCATTGCGCCGTGCGGGCGTCGATGCCCACCCCTTCGATCCTGCCGAGCGGTCGCTGTGGGCGCTGGCGAACGAAGGGTTTGCGCGCGCCTTCATTGCGCTGCACGGCCGTTTCGGCGAGGACGGCACCGTGCAGGGCGCGCTGGAGCTGATGGGCATTCCCTACACCGGTTCGGGGGTGCTGGCCTCCAGCGTGGCCATGGACAAGGTGATGACCAAGCGCATCTGGCGCGCCGAAGGGCTGCCCACCCCCGACTGGCGTCAGGTCGCCAGCGTCGAGGAGACGCGCGCTGCCTTCGACGCCTTGGGGGCCCCGATGATCGTCAAGCCGGCGCGTGAGGGTTCCACGATCGGGCTGACCAAGGTGACCGCGCGCGAGCAGTGCGCCGAGGCCTACCGGCTGGCAGCCCAGCACGACCCCGAGGTGCTGTGCGAGCAGTTCATCGCCGGAGACGAGGTGACCTGCCCGGTCCTGGGCAGCGGGGCTGCGGCGCAGGCGCTGCCGGTCATCCACATCGTCGCACCCGACGGCAATTACGACTACCAAAACAAATACTTCAGCGACGACACGCGCTACATCGTGCCCTGCGACCTGCCAGCGGGTGAGGAAGCCGCCATCCAGGGCCTGGTGCTGGCGGCGTACCGGACGCTGGGCTGCCGCGGCTGGGCGCGCGCCGATGTGATGATCGATGCCACGACGCGCCGGCCGTATCTGCTGGAGATCAACACATCGCCGGGCATGACCGGGCATTCGCTGGTGCCGATGTCGGCGCGCGCGGCGGGGCTGGATTACGACGCGCTGTGCCTGCGTCTGCTGACGGACGCCGCGCTGGACAACCCGCTGCCGGCCGCTGCCGGCCCAGGAGGGGCGCGCTGACATGGCCACCCGTGCCGCCCCGATGCCCCTGCCGCCCGACGTGCGCGTGATGAACGCCGTCGCCGCGGCGCTGTTCGCGCTCGCGGGCCTGGCCGTGGTCGTGGCGGGGGGGGTGTGGGCGGCGCGGCATCCGCTGTGGACGCTGCAGGGCATCGTGCTGCGTGGCGAGGTCGAGCACCAGAACGCGGTGACCGTGCGGGCGCTGGTCGTGCCGCACCTGCGCGGCACCTTCCTGACGTTGGATTTGGCGGCGGCGCGCGAGCGTTTCGAGGCCCTGCCCTGGGTGCGTGAGGCCGTCGTGGAGCGGCAGTTTCCCAACCGTTTGCGCGTGACCCTGCGCGAGCACGAGCCGCTGGCGTGGTGGGGCGAGCCGGCGGGCGGGCGTCTGGTCAGCGTGCGTGGCGAGGTGTTCGAGGCCGATCCCGACGATCCGGCGGCCGACCACTGGAGCACGCTGCATGGCCCCGCCGGCGAAGCCGAGGCGGTGGTGTCCATGTACCGCCGGCTGCAGCCCCTGGTCGAGCGTCTGGGCCGCGACATCGGTCGGTTGGAGCTGTCCGGCCGGGGCAGTTGGCGGCTGACGCTCGACAGCGGGGCCCCGATCGAGCTGGGCCGCGGCGACGCCGAGGCGCTGGCGCGCCTGCAGCGCTTCGTCACCACCCAGGCCGCGCTGCGGGCCCGCTACGGGCCGCGCGACATCGTCAGTGCCGATTTGCGCTACCCCAACGGTTACGCGCTGCAACTGCGCGGCGTGACCACCCAACCCGACGCGCCGGCAGCCAAGCGCACGACGGCCTCGGCCGCCGCCCGGAGTGCGTCGTCTCCATCTCGCAACCCCTCCCGCTGAACGCATCATGGCCAAGGAATACAAGGACATCGTGGTCGGACTCGACATCGGCACCGCCAAAATCATGGCGGTGGTCGCCGAGGTCATGCCCGGCGGCGACCTCAAGCTCGCCGGGCTGGGCGTGGCGCCCAGCAACGGCCTCAAGCGCGGCGTGGTCGTCAACATCGACGCGACGGTGGCCAGCATCCAGCAGGCGCTCAAGGAAGCGGAGCTGATGGCCGACTGCCGAATCGCCCGCGTCTACACCGGCATCACCGGCAGCCACATCCGTGGCATCAATTCGCAGGGTATGGTGGCGATCAAGGACCGCGAGGTCAGTCCCGCGGACGTGGCTCGGGTGATCGAGACGGCCAAGGCGATCAACATCTCCACCGACCAGCGCCTGCTGTTGGTGGAGCCGCAGGAGTTCATCATCGACGGCCAGGAGGTCAAGGAGCCGATCGGCATGAGCGGCGTGCGCCTGGAGGCCAAGGTGCACATCGTCACCGGCGCGCAGAGCGCGGCGGAGAACATCCTGAAGTGCGTGCGCCGCTGCGGGCTGGAGGTGGACCAGCTCATGCTCAACCCGCTGGCCGCGGCGCAGGCGGTGCTGACCGAAGACGAAAAAGAGCTGGGCGTGGCGCTGGTGGACATCGGTGCGGGTACGACCGATGTGGCCATCTTTGCCGGCGGGGCGATCCGCCACACGGCGGCCATCCCGATCGCCGGTGACCTGATCACCAACGACATCGCGATGGCGCTGCGCACGCCGACCAAGGACGCCGAGGACATCAAGGTGGACAGCGGCTGCGCCAAGCAGCTGCTGGCCGATCCGGACCAGCAGGTCGAGGTGCCCGGCATCGGCGACCGCGGCCCGCGCCTGCTCAGCCGTCAGGCGCTCGCGGGCGTCATCGAGCCGCGGGTGGAAGAGATCTTCGCGCTGGTGCAGCAGGTCATTCGCGAGTCCGGCTGTGAGGAGCTGCTGTCCAGCGGCATCGTGCTGACCGGCGGCAGCGCCGTCATGCCCGGCATGGTCGAGCTGGGCGAAGACATTTTTCTCAAGCCCGTGCGGCGCGGCGTGCCCAAGTACGCCGGTGCCTTGGGCGACATGGTCGCGCAGCCGCGCGCGGCCACGGTCATGGGTTTGCTCGAGGAGGCGCGCCTGGCGCGCCTGCGCGGGCAGAAGGTGGCGCAAAAAGCGGGCTCGGTCGGGGGCCTGCTGACCCGCGTCAAAGAGTGGTTCGTCGGCAATTTCTGAGATTTCTGAGGTTAAGCAAGGAGCGTTCCATGAGCATCGAAATGATCGAGGTCGAAGAGTTCAACCGGGGCACGCAGATCAAGGTGATCGGCGTCGGCGGCGGCGGCAGCAATGCCGTCGAGCACATGATCCAAAGCCGTGTGCAGGGCGTGGAGTTCATCTGTGCCAACACCGACGCGCAGGCGCTGGCGCGCTCGTCGGCGCATCGGCTGATTCAACTCGGCCGCACGGGGTTGGGCGCGGGCAGCAAGCCGGACAAGGGCCGCGAGGCGGCACTGATGGCCGAGGCCGATATTCGTGAGTGCATCGAAGGCGCGCACATGCTGTTCATCACCGCCGGCATGGGCGGCGGCACCGGCACCGGCGCGGCGCCGGTCATCGCCAAGATGGCCAAGGAGATGGGCATCCTGACCGTGGGTGTGGTCACCAAGCCCTTCGACTGGGAGGGCGGACGGCGCATGGCGAATGCCGAAGAGGGCCTCAGCGAACTCGAGCAAAGCGTCGATTCGCTGATCGTCGTGCTCAACGACAAGCTGCATGAGGAGTTGGGCGAGGACGTCACCCAAGACGAGGCCTTTGCCGCCGCCAACGACGTGCTCAAGAACGCCGTCGGCGGCATCGCCGAGATCATCAACGTCGAGGCGCTGGTCAACGTCGACTTCGAGGACGTGCGCACCGTGATGGGCGAGCCGGGCAAGGCCATGATGGGCACCGCCGTGGCCAGCGGGCCCGACCGCGCGCGCATCGCCGCCGAGCAGGCCGTGGCCTGCCCGTTGCTGGAGGGCGTGGACATGCGCGGCGCCAAGGGGGTGCTGGTGCTGATCAGCGCGGCCAAGGGCTCGCTGAAGCTGTCCGAGTCCAAGCTGGCGATGAACACCATCCGGGCCTTCGCCGCCCCCGACGCGCACGTCATCTACGGCACCGCCTACGACGAGTCGCTGGGCGATGCGCTGCGTGTGACCGTGGTGGCCACTGGCCTGAACCGCAACGGCCAGCGCCAGCCACTGACGGTGGTGCAGTCCCAGCCGCAGCAGGGTCTGCGCACGGGCACCGACAACATGCCCTTCATCCCGACGCTCAACCAGCCCGTGGGGGCCGCCGGTACGGCGTCCGGTGCCGCGGCCGGTGTCGGCGGGGCTGGCCTGCACCCCAATGTCCCGCGCGTGTGGCTCAACGGCCGCAACAATCCCGGCAGCGCCGCCTCGCGCGTGGAGGCGCTGGCCTCCAGCGGCATGGACGACTTCGAGATCCCGGCCTTCCTGCGCAAGCAGGCCGACTGACCCCCGCGCCTCTGCAACGCTCCTGCCGGCGGGCCGTCATGCCGACGCGGCCCGCCGGCCACCCCCCGCCGGGCGGCCGGGTTGTCGTCGCCTCGCCGTGCGCGGATCCGACCCCGCGCCTACAATCCCACCCCATGATTGCGCAACGTACCCTCAAGACCCTGACGCGTGCCGTGGGCGTGGGCCTGCACAGCGGCGAGCGGGTCGAGCTCACGCTGCGCCCGGCGGCGCCCGATACGGGCATCGTCTTTCGCCGCGTCGATCTCGCCGATCCGGTCGACATCCCCGTCAGTGCCGCAGCCGTGTCCGACACGCGGCTCGCCTCCACCCTGTCGCGCAACGGCGTTCGGGTGCACACCGTCGAGCATCTGATGAGCGCATGCGCGGGGCTGGGCATCGACAACCTGATCATCGACATCACTGCCGAGGAGGTGCCCATCCTCGATGGCTCGGCGGCGTCCTTCGTTTATCTGTTGCAAAGCGCCGGGATCGAGACCCAGCGCGCGCCGCGGCGGTTTTTGCGGGTCACGCGCCCGGTCGAGGTGCGCGAGGGCGAGGGCCGCACCCTCAAATGGGCCCGGCTGGAGCCCTACCACGGCTTCAAGCTGCGCTTCGAGATCGAGTTCGACCACCCCGCGGTCAGTGCCACCGGCCAATGCGTGGAATTCGATCTGGGCAGCGGCCAGTACGCGCGTGAGATCGCGCGCGCGCGCACCTTTGGCTTCACGCGTGATGTGGAGCACATGCGCTCGCAGGGGTTGGCGCTGGGCGGCGGGCTGGACAATGCCATCGTGCTCGACGACGTCAAGGTGCTCAATGCCGACGGCCTGCGCTACGACGACGAGTTTGCCAAGCACAAGATTCTGGACGCCATGGGCGACCTGTACCTGGTGGGGCGGCCGCTGCTGGCGGCCTACAGCGCCTACCGCTCGGGGCATGCGCTCAACAACCAGTTGTTGCGCGCACTGCTCGCCCAGCCAGATGCGTACGAGATCGTCACCTTCGAGGACGATGCGCGCGCCCCGCAGGGTTTTGCTCGGCTGGCCCTGGCCCGGTGATCGTTTGACGGGCAGCGCGTCGTGTTCCTGTTTCGCTTCCTGATGTTTGCGCTGCTCGGCGCGAGTGCGCTGTGCTTTGCGTTCTATCTGGGCACCGGGCGCAAGCACTTTCTGCGCTGGGGCATCGTGATCCTGAAGTGGACCGTGATCGCCGCGCTGGCCTTCTTCGGCGTGCTGATCCTCAGCCGCATCGGCTAGAGAGCCGCTGCGCCTCAATAGCTGCGCCCGTCCTTGTAGGCCGCATGCGTGCGTGCCCGCAGCGCAGCCACCTTGCCGATGGCCTGCGTGGTGCGCGCCACCTGCGCGTGGGTGATGCACAGGCCCAGGGCGTCGGCGGCGTCCTTGCCCGGCAGACCGGGCAGGTCGAGCAGGCGGCGCACCATCTCCTGGACCTGGCTTTTTTGCGCCTTACCGTAGCCGACCACGGCCTTTTTGAGCTGCAAGGCGGTGTACTCCGCCACGGGCAGGTCGTTGGCCACCAAGGCCGTCAGGCAGCAACCACGTGCCTGCCCTAGGATCAGGGTGGCCTGGGGATTGACATTGACGAACACGATTTCCAGCGCCGCCACCGTCGGCTGGTAGCGCTGCACCACCTCGCCGATGCCGTCGAACAGCACCTTCAGGCGCTGGGGCAGCAGCGCGCCGCCGTCGGGGCTGGTGCGGATGGTGCCACTGGCCACATAGCGCATGTGCGGGCCGTCCACGTCCACCACGCCAAAACCGGTGGCCGTCAGGCCGGGGTCGATGCCGAGGATGCGCATGACGCCGATCTTAACGGCGCGGCCGGGGCGGGCGTGGCCGGTTCATGGGATCTGCACCGCTTCCATGCGCGCCAGGATGGTTTGCGTGCGGCTGTTCAGGTAACCCGATTGCAGGCGCCGTTCGTAGAACTTGGGCGCGGGCAGCAGGACGGCCAGGCGGGCCGCCTCGGCCGGCGTCAGGCGCGCCGCGGGTTTGCGAAAGTACCGCTGCGCCGCTGCCTCGGCACCAAAGACGCCCTCGCCCCACTCGACCGCATTGAGATACAGCTCCAGAATGCGGCGCTTGTCCAGCAACGCCTCCAGCATCCACGCCAGCAGCAGCTCCTGTCCCTTGCGCCAGAGGGTGCGCTCACCCGAGAGCAGCAGGTTTTTCGCCAGTTGCTGGGTGATGGTGGACCCCCCCGCGAGCCGCGCCGGGCGGACATGCCCGTCGCCGCCGCGCGACGCCATTTGGGCCAGCCGCCGTTCGTTGCGTGCCCGCGCCGCCTCGATGGCCGCCCAGTCGACGCCGAAGTGCCCGACGAAGCCGGCATCTTCCGATGCCACGACGGCACGCCGCAGGTGGGGCGAGATGGCCTCGTACGGTACCCAGCGTTGGCGCCAATCCCCGAGGCCGTGGCCCTGGCTGGCCAGCCGCCACGCTTCGGAGCGCTGGAAGGCCGTGCTTTGCGGGTCCGCCACCGCCATCAGGGCAATGCGCGCCGCGAACACCCCTTGCAGCAGCACGGCGGCGGTCAACATCCAACCGGCGGTCCGCAGCGCGCCGCGCAGCCAGGGCACGGGGGCCGAGGCGCGGAGGGGCGCGGCGGGGCGGGAGGGGCGGTGGGCGGCAGGCATGGTGGGACGCGGCCGTGGGGCGAGGGGCTCAGCGGGTGCCGCTCATCTGGGTTTGCAGGCCAGCGTCGCGCGTGAAGCGAAAGCGCGACACCACCACGATCTGGTCGGCGCGCTGGCGCATGGCCTGGTTGAAGCGCGCGAACTGCAGGCTGCGCACGATCGCCTGTGCGCGGCTGTCCAGGTACGGAATGCCCGAGCCCTGCACCACCTCGGTGTCGAGCACGCGGCCGTCGTGGTTGACCGTGATGACCATGGTCAGCTCGCCGTAGAGTTTGCGCCCGCCCTGTTCGGGAAACTGCGCGGTGCCCCGGTCCTCGATGCGCCGGCGCAGCTCGTCGTAATACAGCGCGTAGACCTCCTCGCGCGTGGCGGGGCTGATGTAGCGCTTGCGCGGCCGGGCGTTTTCCTCGTTGATGCGCTTTTCGATCTCGGCCAGCGTCTTGACCAGCGCCTGCCGGCGCTGTTCACGGGCCTGGGCGTCGCTGGCATCGGCGGGCTGGGGGGCGCTCAGCCGGGCGATCTCTTGCCGCAGTTGGGCCAGCAGCCGGCTTTGCCGTTCCTTCATGGCTTCGATGCGCTGCTCCTCGTCGTCCAGGGCATCGCCGGCGCGCATCAGCATGGACGGCGGCAGCGGCGAGGTGGCTCGCCCCCGGTCGGCATCCCCACCGCCGGCCAGATTCGCCTGCGCGATGGCCTGGGGCCGCTCCGGCGCCTGTTCTCCCCGCGCGTTGACGAGGATGACCTCCAGCGGGGTGTCCTGCAACACGCGCTCCGGCCGCAGCGGCGGCACGAACCGCACCGTCAGCACCGCGGCATGCACCGCCAACGAAACCGCCAGGGCCCACGGCAGCGGGTCGGCGCGAAAGCGGGCGGACAGCGATGCGAGGGCACGAGTCAGGACCATCGGCGGCTCGCTCCCAGCGTGCGCTACGGGGCCGGAGCCGCCGGTGGGGCGCCGTCGTCGGCGTCGTCCACGGCCACGGCGATCGCCAGCGGCGCAGCCAGCGGTTCCTCGGCCTCGCCTTCCAGCGTGTCCTCGGATTCGGCGACGGCCTCGACGGTACCCAGCTTCTCGATCACCGTGCCGGTCACCTCCAGCGTCACCTCGTCGAGGGTGCCCAGCCGCACGCGCACGCGCTCGCCGCGCTGCAGTCCATCGGTGCCCAGCGCCGCCAGCACCAGCGGCAGCGTCTCGGCGCGCAGCAGGTTGTCCTTCAGGTAGGCGGCCTCCAGCTCGGTGATGCCCTGCTGGCGCAGGTGGCGCAGCGTCCAGTAGCGCTCCATCGTGCTCTGGAACTGGCCGTAGGCGGTGTACGCGGCGTCGAACGCACTGATGACGGCCAGCAGCGCCGTGTCCTTGGGTTTGAACGGGGCAGCCAGCGCGGCTGCGGTGCCATGGCGCGCGCAGGCCACGATCTGCCACTGGTTGACCAGGTCCGTGTAACGCCGCAGCGGCGAGGTGCTCCACGCGTAGCACGGCACGCCGATGCCGGCGTGCGGCAGCGCCTTGGTGCCCATGCGCACCTTGACGCCGGGGGCCAGGCTCGCCTGGCTGCGGTAGATGCCGGGCACGCCCAGGCTCGCCAACCACTGGCCCCAGTGGCTATTGGCCAGGATCATCGCCTCGGCCACCATCAGGTCCAGCGGTGCGCCGCGCGCGCGCGTGCCGATCACCACCGTCTCCTCGCCGGTCGGTTCCGGGCCCGTCACACCCTCCAGCTTGAAGGTGTAGTCCGGGCGGGTGAAGGTCTCGGGCCGGCCGCGCACCGCCTCGCGCCGCGCCTTGCACGCCCGCGCCAGCCGCCACAGAAAGGCGAGCTGCGGCTGCAGTGCCGCCACCTCGGGCGGCGCCTCGGGCGCGCGCGCCGGATCCTCCAGCCACGCCGCCGTCACCACCGTGTCGAGCCGGTCGTGGCGCAGGTTGTGCGCGATCGGCACCCGTTCCAGCCGCGTCGTGGCGCCGCGCACCTCCAGCGTGCCCTCGTCGATCGTCAGGTACAGCGACACCGCCGGTCGCGGCGCCCCCTCCCGCAGCGTGTAGGCCTGCACCACCGCATCGGGCAGCATGGTGATCTTGTGCCCTGGCATGTAGACGGTGGACAGGCGCTGGCGCGCCACGGCATCCAGCGCGCTGTCCGGTGCGATCGCCAGCGCCGGCGCGGCGATGTGGATGCCCAGCGTCACCGTGCCGCTGCCCAGTCCCTGCACGCTCAGCGCATCGTCGATCTCGGTCGTGCTGGAGTCGTCGATCGAGAACGCCGCCACCCCGTCGGCCAGCGGCAGATCCTCGGGCAGCGGCGGCGCCGGCAGATCCGGAAAACCGGTGCCGCGCGGGAAGTGCTCGAACAAAAAGCGCTGCCAGTGGAACTGGTAGGCGCTGGTGATGGCCCCGGCGCGCTGCAGCAGCGCCAGCGGTGCCAGGTGCGCCTCGCGCGCGGCATGCACCACGGCCTTGTACTCGGGCGCGTTCTTGTCCGGGCGAAACAGGATGCGGTAGAGCTGCGCGCGCACGGCGTCGGGGCAGCGGCCGGCCGCCAGCTCGGCGGTCCAGGCGTCGATCTGCGCCTGCACGGCCTTCTTGCGCTCGATGGCGGCCAGCGCCTGCTGCAGCACGTCGGCGGGCGCCTTGCGGAAGCGCCCGCCCTTGCCGGCGCGGCGGAAGTAGTGCGGCGCCTCGTGCAGCTTCAAGAGCGTGGCCGCCTGCTGCACGACGCTGGGCGGATCATCGAAGTACAGCGCCGCCAGTTCTGCGAAGCCGAACTCCTCGTCAGGCGCAAACTCCCACGCCAGGTCGAGGTCGATGTCGGCCGCCAGCGCCGCGGCCTGTGCCAGCAGCTCGGCCGGTGCCGGCTGCTCGAAGGTCAGCAGCACATGGGCGGCCTTGACCTTGACCCGGCGGCCCGAGTCCAGCTCGAGCTGGACCGACGCGTCGGTGCTGGACAGGATGCGGCCGGCGTGCAGCTTGCCGGCGTCGTCGAACAGGGCGAACAAGGTGGACGGTCTCGCGCGCGCGAAGGCGTAAAGGCCGCAGGCGCCGAGCGCCCGCGGCAGGTTGCAGGGTGGCGCCTAGTGTAACGACACGGCGCCCGGCCCAGTGGGCGCGGTGCCGGCCAGCAGGCTCAGATGGCCTGGGGGGTGAGTGGGGCGGTGGGCAGCCGGCGCAGCAGCGCGCGCAGCGCCGCCCCGTACAGCGGCAGCAGCGCCAGCAGGCTGAAGGCGAGCTTGGTGGCGTAGTCCACGGCGGCGATCTCGACCCAGTGCTCGGCCATGAAGGCGTCGGGGCTGCGCCAGAACGCCGCGGCGAAGAAGACAAAGGTGTCGATCAGGCTGCCGACGAGGGTCGAGGCGGCCGGCGCCACCCACCACGCGCGCAGCCGGCGCAGCCGGGCGAACACCGCGATGTCGGTCAGTTGGCCGACCACATAGGCGGCGAAGCTCGCCAGCGCGATGCGGAAGACGAAGTCGTTGAACGTGGCCAGCCCCGCCCAGCCGGCGAAGCGCCCGTCGACAAACAGCACCGACACGACGTAGGAGGCCGCCAGCCCTGGCAGCATCACCCGGGCGACGACGCGCCGTGCCACCTCCGGCCCGAGCAGCCGCACGGTCAAGTCGGTCAGCACGAACACGAGCGGGAAGGTGAACGCGCCCCACGTGGTGTGCACGCCGCCGATCTCGAACGGCCATTGCACCAACACGTTGCTGGCGATGATGACGAGCACATGCAGCAGCGCGAGCACCGCCAGCACACGCGGCAGATGTTCTGGGGGAAGGGGATGGGACGGGCGCGACGCTGGCGCCGTGGCGACGAAGGCCATGGACGATCCTTTTTGATGAGTGGGGTAAGGGAACCCACGCCGACCGCAGCGGCCGGCTTGGAGGTCGAAAGGCGCAAGTGTAGCGTGCTCCGCGCCGCGGCGCACGCCGCCGCGCTGTCGTCAACCCAGCATCGTGCGCCAGATGCCGCGCGCCCAGCTCCACGCCGCCGTGCCGGAGCGGGCGCTGGGCTGCGGATCGACGGTAAAGCGCAGCCTGGGCGCCTGGCCGGGGGCCATGGTCGTCACCACGTTGACGTTGATCGCCTCGTCGTGCGAGGTGGCGGCCCAGCAGATGCCCAGCGGCAGCTCGATCTCGCCCTTCGGGACGGGGGCGGCCTCGCCGCGCAGGCGGCGCGCGATTTCCTCGCCGACCGCGCGGCCCTGGCCGAACGCCACCTGCCCGCTCTTGGGCTGCGGACTGCCCTGGGCGTCGCCGATGACGAAGATGCGCGCGTCCGCCTTGGCCTGGAAGGTCGGCAGCTCCACGTCCGCCCAGCGCTGGCCCAGCCCCGCCTGCCGCACCAGCCCGTTGGCCCGCATCGGCAGCACCAGGTTGGCGTGGTCGAAGCGCAGCTCACCAGCGCTGGTCTGCAGCGTGCGCCGGCCGGCATCCACCGCCTGCAGCTCGACGCCGGGGCGGTAGTCGATCACGTCGGCGTAGGCCTTGAGCGCTCCCAGGATCGGCTGCGCGGTCGGCGCCGGCATCGGCGCCGCATTGGCATCCAGAAAGACGACCTTGCCGCGCACGCCGCGCTTCTTGACCTGCTCGGCGATCAGCATCGCGCGCTCGTACGGCGCCGGCGGGCAGCGGTACGGGGGTTTGGGCGCGCTCATCACGAAGGTGCCGCCCTGTGCCAGGAAGCGCTCCACCTGCGCGCGCACCGCCTGGTGCTCGAAGGCGCGAAAGCCCACTGGCAGCGCCTCGCGTGCCGCGGCAAAGCCGGGCAGGCTCTCCTCCATGTACTCGATGCCGGGGGAGAGAACCAGATAATCGTAGCGCAGCCGCTGGCCGCCGGCCAGCACCACCTCACGCCGGTCGCGCTCGATCGCCTGCACGCGGTCGCGCACGCGCTTGACGCCCGGCAGCGCATCGACGCGCTCGTAGCCGTGCAGCAGGTCTTCCAGCTTGCCGACCGTGGCGACGTAGTGTCCGCTCATCGGGCAGGACATGAAGCGGTCGTTCGGCTCCACCAGCACGATGTCGGCGGCCTTCTCGGCCGCCAGCGCGCGCACCGCGCCGAGCCCGCCCCAGCCGGCGCCGACCACCACCACCTGCGGCCGCGCCTGTCCGGTGACGCTGGCGCAGCCGGCCAGCCACGCCGCGGGGCCGACGGCCAGGCCCGCCTGCAGCACGCGCCGGCGCGGCCACGGGGTGGCGGCGCCGCTCGCTGCGGACACGGTGGGGGGCAGGGTGTGCGGGTTGGGTGCCATGGGTCTCCTCCTGATGCGATGGGTGACGAGTGGTCGGGCTTGACAAAACGCAAGCCCCAACCGGTACCGGCATCCTAGGGCGTCAAGACCACGGTTCAAGCAGGGATTTCCCGCAGGCGCGGTGGGCGCCGTTCACGGCAGCAGCCGCAGCACGCCCAGCACCTTGAGCTGGCCCTGCGCGTCGCTCTCGGTGACGACGGCCTCGTTGAAATCGATCTGCTCGCCGGTCAGGGCGTCGATGTTGGGCAGGTGCGTCACCAGCACCAGCGGATTGGGCCCGCGCAGGCGCCGGATCCATTCCTCGGCGGCGTCCATCGCCTCGTTGAGCGAGCCGCCGCGGCCGGAGAGGAACTCGCGCAGCCGGGCATCCAGCTCGGCCTTGCCGAATGCCAGCCGCGCCGTGTCGCGCGTGCGGCACATCGCCGAGGCCACGACATGCAACCGCTCGGGCGGCAGCCCGTGCGCGGCGAACGCCTTGCCGATCGCCTCGGCGTCGCGTCGCCCCTTGCCGGTCAGCATGTTCTCGCCGCGGCACTGACCGCTCGCGTCGAACGCCGAACCGTCGCGGCCGCTGGCGTCGGTGTGCCGCATCACGACGACCATGTTCGGCCGCGTGGCCAGCGCCTGCCACAGCGCCTCGGCGTCGCTGGCGCGCGCGGCGGGGGTGAGCAGCAGAGTCGTCATCACGGCGGCAGCCGCGCACGCCGACTGCAGCCACCGCTGACCAGGCCGAAATACGGGGGTTCTCATGGTCACCTCCAAGCAGGATGTCCCGAATCTTCGAAGTGTCCGATGGCCAGGACGGCGCTGTCAAATGCCGGCGTCGGGGCGGTCACCCCAACCCCCGCACCACCTCCAGCGCCTCCTCGACGCGTTCGACGCCGTGCAGCGCCAGGCCCTCGGTGGCGCGCAGGAACGCCGCGTCGGGCTTGCGCGGCAGGTTGGCCTTCGGCACCACCGCCACCGCCATGCCGAGCTTGGCGGCTTCCTTGAGCCGTTCTTGCCCGCGCTGCGCCGGCCGCACCTCGCCCGCCAAGCCCACCTCGCCAAAGGCGACGAAGCCGCGCGGCAGCGCGCGCCCGCGCAGGCTGCTGGTGACCGCCAGCAGTACCGCCAGGTCGGCGGCCGGCTCGGCGATGCGCACGCCGCCCACCGCGTTGACGAACACGTCCTGGTCGCCGGTGGCGATGCCGGCGTGGCGGTGCAGCACCGCCAGCAGCATCGCCAGGCGGTCGCGTTCCAGCCCCACGCTCAGCCGCCGCGGGGCGGGGCCGCCGGCGTCCACCAGCGCCTGCACCTCCACCAGCAGCGGGCGCGTGCCTTCCAGCGTCGCCAGCACGCAGCTGCCCGGCACCGGTTCGCGGTGCTGGCTCAGGAACAGGGCGCTGGGGTTGCCGACGCCTTTCAGGCCCCGCTCCGTCATCGCGAACACGCCCAGCTCGCTGACGGCGCCGAAGCGGTTCTTGATCGCGCGCACGAGGCGAAAGCTGCTGTGCGCGTCGCCCTCGAAGTACAGCACCGTATCCACCATGTGCTCCAGCACGCGCGGGCCCGCCAGCGCCCCGTCCTTGGTGACGTGGCCGACCAGCACGAGCGTCGCCCCGCTGTCCTTGGCGGCGCGCGTCAGCAGCGCGGCGCACTCGCGCACCTGCGCCACCGAGCCGGGGGCGGAGGTCAGCTGCTCGGTGTAGACGGTCTGGATCGAGTCGATCACCGCCACGGCGGGACGCTGCTGCTGCAGCGTGGCCAGGATCGCCTCCAGCCGGATCTCGGCCAGCACCGGCACCTGGCTGTCGCCCAAGCCCAGCCGGCGCGCGCGCAGCGCCACCTGCGCGCCGCTTTCCTCGCCGGTGACGTAGAGCGTCGGCAGCCCGGCGCGCTGCAGCGCATCCAGCGCCTGCAGCAGCAGCGTGGACTTGCCGATGCCCGGGTCGCCGCCGATCAGCACCACCGCCCCCGGCACCACGCCGCCGCCCAGCACGCGGTCCAGTTCCGCCAAGCCCGTCGGCGTGCGGGCGACGTCGGCGGCCTCGATGTCGGCCAGCCGCGCGAGCGTCCCTTCCGCCGCCAGCCCCTGCCGAAGGGCGCTCAAGCGTCCGCGCGCATTCGCCGCCGGCTCCGGCGCCGGGACGGTCTCTTCCAGTGTGTTCCACGCCCCGCAGTGCGGGCAGCGCCCGTGCCAGCGCGGGGTGCTGCCGCCGCAGGCGCGGCAGAGGTAGAGCGAGCGGTCCTTGGCCATTCAGTCGGTGTCGGGCAGGTTGGGTTCGTCGTCCAGCAGGCCCTGGGGCAGGTCGCGCCGCTGGTGCAGCACCCGCCAGACGTCCAGATGCCCGGGTCGTTCGACGAAGAAGATCAGGTACGGAAAGCGCGTCAGCGGCCACGGGCGCAGGCCTGGCAGTCCCAGTTCGTGACCCCAGCGCGGGGAGGCACTGCCGGGGTGCGCCGACAGGTGTTCCAGCGCCTGTTGCAGCGCGTCGACGAAGCGGCCAGCTAGCGCCGGCCCGCCCTCCGCGAGCCAGTGCGCCAGCGCCTCGTCGATGTCCTGCTCGGCGCGCTGGCGCAGGACGGCGGGCTTGCGGCTCACGCGTCGGCGGCCGGCGTGGCCGTGGCACGCGCGCGCAGCCGGGCGAAGTAGTCCGCATCGGCGCGCGCGCCAGGGGGCGAGGCGGCGCCTTCCAGCAGCCGCTCGCGCCACCGCTGGCGCTCGAGGTCGGCGCGGATCAGCGCGCGCACGTATTCGCTGGCGGAGCCGTAGCCGCGCGTGCGCACCTGCTGCTTGACGAAATCGCGCAGGCTGCCCGGCAGGGAGACGTTCATCGTGCCCATGGCCGCAAGGCTAGCCGGCTTGGCAAACTTTGGCAAGATCGCCGCACGCCAGCCCCAGATGCGCCAGCAGCACCGCCAAGTGGGCGTCGAAGTCGCTCAGCGCGTGGTCGCTGCTGGGCACGATGTGGTGGCGGCTGCCGGGGTAGCGCGCCACCATTTCGCGCCAGTCGAGCACCTCGTCGCCGGTGGCGGCGATCAGCAGCACGCGCTCGGGCTGCGGCAGCGCGCCGGTGGCAAGCTCGCGCAGCTCATCCACGTACTCGGGGCGGAAGAAGAGGCGCTCGGCCGGGTCGTGCCACGCCGGGTGCTCGCCGATGTGGCGTGCCAGATCCCGCGCCGGATCGACGGCGGGGTTGATGAGCACGGCACGAAAGCCGCGCTGCGCCGCCAGCCGCGTGGCGTAGAAGCCGCCGAGCGAGGAGCCGACCACCGCGGCGGTCGCCTCCGGCCAGCCGGCGACGGTGGACTCGATCAAGGCCCAGGCCGCGGCGGGGCTGGCCGGCAGCGGCGGGCAGGCCCAGCGCACCTGCGGGTGGCGCGCAGCCAGGTGCGCCGCCAGCCGCTGCGCCTTGAACGAGCGCGGGCTGGAGCGAAAGCCGTGCAGGTACAGCACATGCGTTGCGGGCGGCGTCGCGGGCCAGACCGGGGGCGAGGTGGGGGGCGAGGCGGGGGGCGAGGCGGAGTCATCCATGGGGCGCAGGATAATCCAGCCTCCATGGCCGTCGTCATCGAAAAACCCCCCGTGCTCAGCCGCATCGCCCCATGGGTGCGCGGCTTCGACGGGCAGTTTCTGCTCGCGGTGGCGTTGCTGGCCGCGATCGGGCAGGTGGTCATGTACTCCGTGGCGTATGACATCCCGGGGCGCTACGTGGACCATCTGCGCAACCTGTCGATCGCCGCGGGCGTCATGCTGGTGGTGTCGCAGGTTCCGCCCCAGCGGCTGCAGGCGCTGGCCGTGCCAGCCTATGTGGTGGGAGTCGTGCTGTTGATCGCCGTCGAGCTGTTCGGCTTGACGCGCAAAGGCGCGCAGCGTTGGCTCGATCTGGGCGTCATCGCCATCCAGCCCAGCGAGCTGATGAAGATCGCCATGCCGCTGATGCTGGCGTGGTGGTTTCAGCGCCGCGAGGGGCGGCTGGGCAAACGGGACTTTCTGGCGGCGGGGGCCCTGTTGGCCGTGCCTGTGGGGCTGATCCTGAAACAGCCCGATCTGGGGACCGCCCTGTTGGTGCTGGCCTCGGGCCTGTTCGTGATCTTTTTTGCCGGCTTGAGCTGGAAGCTGATCGTGCCGCCTCTGGTGCTGGGGGCGGTGGGCGTGGTCACGCTGATCGTGATGGAGCCGCAGTGGTGCGCGCCGGGCGTGGACTGGGTGGTGCTACACGAGTACCAGCGTCAGCGCGTGTGCACCTTGCTCGACCCCACCAAGGATCCGCTAGGCAAGGGTTTTCATATTCTGCAGGGGATGATCGCCATCGGCTCGGGAGGGCTGTGGGGCAAGGGCTTCATGGAGGGCACCCAGACGCACCTGGACTTCGTGCCCGAGCGCAGCACGGACTTCATCTTCGCCGCGTTTTCCGAAGAGTTCGGCTTTCTGGGCGTGCTGGGTTTGCTGTCGGCCTACACCTATTTCGTGGCGCGTGGTCTGATGCTGGCCGCCGAGGCCTCCACTTTGTTCGGCCGCTTGCTGGCCGGGGCGCTGATCCTGGTGCAGTTCGTGTATGCCTTCGTCAACATGGGCATGGTCAGCGGCATCCTGCCGGTGGTGGGGGTGCCGCTGCCGTTCCTGAGCTACGGCGGCACGGCGATGGTGTCGCTCGGCGCCAGCCTGGGCATGATTCTGTCGGTCGGGCGTTATAAGCGACTGGTGCCGGCCTAAGCCGTCGTTGCGGGTTTGGCCGGGCTGCCTACAATCCGCGCATGATCGCCGTCGAACCCACCCTGCAGCGCTTGGCCACGGCGCGTGCCCTGCTGCTCGAGCCCTACGGCCTGGACGAAGGCCACCTGCGCCGCGCGTTGTCGGCCATCCTGGCCCCCGGCGTTGACGACGCCGACCTGTACTTCCAGTACACCCGCAGCGAGGGCTGGAGCCTGGAAGAGGGCATCGTCAAGACCGGCAGCTTCAGCATCGACCAGGGTGTGGGCGTGCGCGCGGTCAGCGGCGACAAAACGGCGTTCGCCTATTCCGACGATTTGTCCTGGGCCGCGTTGCACGAGGCGGCGCAGAGTGTGCGCGCCATCGGCCGCCAGGGGGGCGATCAGACTGCCCACGTCGGCCGCCGACGCCCGCGCGCAGCGGTGGCGCCCTCGCGCCAGTTGTACGCTGCGCACGACCCCATCGGCACGCTGGACAGCGCCGCCAAGGTGGCACTGCTGGAGCGCGTCGAGCGCATGGCGCGCGCGCGCGACCCGCGCATCGTCCAGGTGATGGCCGGGCTGGCGGCCGAATACGACGTGGTGCTGGTGGCGCGCGCCGATGGCGTGCTGGCCGCCGACGTGCGTCCGCTGGTGCGGCTGTCGTTGACGGTGATCGCGCAGCAGGGCGACCGGCGCGAGGTCGGCTCCTCCGGCGGGGGCGGGCGGTTTGGGCTGGACCACTTCGACGATGGCGTGCTGACGCGCTATGTCGACGAGGCCGTGCAGGCTGCGCTGACCAATCTGGAGTCGCGCCCCGCCCCGGCGGGCGAAATGACGGTCGTGCTGGGCCCCGGCTGGCCTGGCGTGCTGCTGCACGAGGCCGTGGGCCACGGGTTGGAAGGCGACTTCAACCGCAAGGGCTCCAGCGCTTTTGCCGGCCGCATCGGCGAGCGTGTGGCTGCCAAGGGGGTGACGGTGCTGGACGACGGCACGATCGAGGGCCGGCGCGGATCGCTCAATGTGGATGACGAGGGTTGTGCCAGCCAGCGCAATGTGCTGATCGAAGACGGTATCCTGCGTGGGTACATCCAGGACCGGCTCAATGCCCGGCTGATGGGGGTGACACCGACCGGCAACGGCCGGCGCGAGAGCTACGCACACCTGCCGATGCCGCGCATGACCAACACTTACATGCTGGCCGGTGAGCGCGATCCGCAGGAGATCCTGGCGAGCGTGCGCCGCGGCTTGTACGCCACCAACTTCGGCGGCGGTCAGGTGGACATCACCAGTGGCAAGTTCGTGTTTTCGGCCAGCAGCGCATGGTGGGTGGAAAACGGCCGGCCGGTCTATCCGGTCAAGGGCGCGACGATCATCGGCAGCGGTCCGGAGGCGCTCAAGCGCGTGGTGATGATCGGCAATGACCTGGCGCTGGACAGCGGGGTGGGCACCTGCGGCAAGGAAGGCCAGAGCGTGCCGGTGGGTGTGGGCCAACCGACGCTGCGGTTGGACGGCCTGACGGTGGGGGGCACGGCCTGAGCGGCCTGCGCGTTGCATGCGCACGACGTCGCTGCGGCCCTTCCGATGCGTCCTTGGCGATTGTCAGCCTGCTGTCATGCAAGCTGTGCTACATTGAGAGCCATGCAAGTGCGCGGCTTTTACTTTGGTTACTTTTGGTTCTCATGCGTCACCGACGGCAGAGAGGTCTGAAAGCGCCCAGCAAAAGCCCCTGAACTCAAAACCGTCGGTCTCCACCGGCGGTTTTTTTTCGCCCGTTCACCCCCGTTTCCCCCCATCGAAGGAGTCCCCCATGAGCCCGAGCCCCGCCAAGGCCAGCAGCACCGATGCTTGGTATTCCCATCCGGCCGACCGCACCAGCCAGACCGACGACCAACGCATCGAGGACATCACCGTGCTGCCGCCGCCCGAGCACCTGATTCGCTTCTTCCCGATCCGGGGGACGGGGATCGAAAAGCTCATCACCCACACCCGACGCGCCATCCACCAGATTCTGCACGGCAAGGACGACCGGCTGCTGGTCATCATCGGGCCGTGCTCGATCCACGATCCGGCCGCGGCGATGGAGTACGCGCGGCGCCTGAAGGAGCAGCGCGACCGCTTCGCCGACCGGCTCGAGATCGTCATGCGCGTCTACTTCGAGAAGCCGCGCACCACGGTGGGCTGGAAGGGCCTGATCAACGACCCCTACCTGGACGAGAGCTTCCGCATCGACGAGGGCCTGCGCATCGCGCGCCAGCTGCTCATCGAGATCAACCGCCTGGGGCTGCCGGCGGCCAGCGAATTCCTCGACGTCATCAGCCCGCAGTACATCGCCGACCTGATCTCGTGGGGGGCGATCGGCGCGCGCACCACCGAAAGCCAGGTGCACCGCGAGCTGGCCTCGGGCCTGTCGGCGCCGATCGGCTTCAAGAACGGCACCGACGGCAACATCCGCATCGCCACCGACGCCATCCTGGCCGCCAGCCGCCCGCACCACTTCCTGTCGGTGCACAAGAACGGGCAGGTGGCCATCGTGCGCACCAAAGGCAACCCAGACTGTCACGTCATCCTGCGCGGCGGCAAGCTGCCCAACTACGACGCCGACAGCGTGGCGATCGCCTGCCAGCAGCTCGCCGACGCCAAGCTGCCGGCGCGCGTGATGGTGGACTGCAGCCACGGCAACAGCCAGAAGCAGCACGAGCGCCAGATCGACGTCGCACGCAACATCGCCGACCAGTTGTCCAGTGGGTCGGACCGGGTGTTCGGCGTGATGATCGAGAGCCATCTGCAGGCCGGGGCGCAGAAATTCACTCCGGGCAAGGACGATCCGTCCGCGTTGGAGTAC
The DNA here is from genome assembly GCF_046292505.1 of Tepidimonas sp. GTDB lineage: Bacteria > Pseudomonadota > Gammaproteobacteria > Burkholderiales > Burkholderiaceae_C > Tepidimonas. The sequence continues at coordinate 42,191 of NZ_JBKBQX010000005.1, forward strand.
GGCCGCAGCATCACCGATGCGTGCATCGATTGGGATGCCTCGGTCCAGGTGCTGCAGACGCTGGCCGATGCGGTGGCGGCGCGGCGGGCCCGCCGCGGCTGAGCGGCCGCGGGTGTACGATAGGGCCGTTTTTCAGATCCACCGGAAGTCGCCATGCGCAGCCACGTGATCGTCCAATTCGGCCCCGACCGCGAATACACCTTCGACCTCGACGAGGTGCAGCCCATGCCGCACGACATCGCGCGCCAGTGGCTGGATCAGCAATTCACCGAACTGGGTTGCGAGCCGCTGCGCCTCAGCGGCAAGGTGCTGACGGCGGACAAGGTGCTGGCCATCGCCCAGGCCGTGGGCGAGACGCGCTTTGCGGATCCGGCGCACCGACCCTGGGCCATGGTTTACGCCCGTGCGGCCAGCAGCCTGCTGGCCAAGCCGGTCATCAAGGTGGACGTGCCCGGCCTGTCGGTCGGTTACTGAGGGCGCAGGGCGGCCAGCAGCCGTCCATGCACACCGCCGAACGCCCCGTTGCTCATGCACAGCAGGTGATCGCCGGGGCGCACCGCCGCCGCCACCTGCGCCACCAGGGTATCGATGTCCGGCGCCACCTGCGCGCGTGCGCCCAGTGGCGCCAGTGCTGCGGCCGCATCCCAGTCCAGCCCGCCCGCGTGGCAAAAAGCCAGCGCCGCGCCCTCCAGCGCCCAGGGCAGTTGCGCCTTCATCGTGCCCAGCTTCATGGTGTTGGAGCGCGGCTCGAAGATCGCCAGAATGCGTTCGTTCCCGCGGCCCTCGCGGTCGAGCCGGCGCCGCAGGCCGTCGATCGTGGTACGAATCGCCGTCGGATGGTGGGCGAAATCGTCGTAGATCGTGACCGCGCCGCCGGGCAATGCCACCGTCCCGCGCACCTCCAGCCGCCGGCGCACATGGGCAAAGCCGGCCAGCGCCTCGGCCGCCACGGCCGGCGCCACCCCCAGGTGTTCGGCCGCCGCCAGGGCGGCCAGCGCGTTGAGCTGGTTGTGCGTACCGCTCAGTGACCAGCGCACGTGTGCCACCGCTTTGCCCCGGCGCAGCACGGCAAAATCGTGCGGCTCACCCTCGGCGGTGTAGTCGCTGTCGGCAGCGCCGAAGGTGCGCAGCTCGCTGTAGAGCCCCATGTGCAGCACGCGTGCGATCGACTCCTCCAGCCCGTTGGCGATGACGCGGCCGCTGGCCGGGACGGTGCGCAGCAGATGGTGGAACTGCCGCTCGATCGCCGCCAGGTCATCGAAGATGTCGGCGTGGTCGAACTCCAGGTTGTTCAGCACCGCCGTGCGCGGACGGTAGTGCACGAACTTGCTGCGTTTGTCGAAGAACGCGGTGTCGTACTCGTCGGCCTCGATCACGAACGGCGTGCGCGTGCCGTCCGCCGGCAACCGCCCCAGGCGGGCCGAGACGCCGAAATTGAGCGGCACGCCCCCGACCAGAAAACCGGGCGCCAGCCCGGCGTGTTCCAGAATCCAGGCCAGCATGGCCGTGGTCGTCGTTTTGCCGTGCGTGCCGGCGACGGCCAACACATGACGGCCGTGCAGCACCTGCTCCCCCAGCCACTGCGGGCCGCTGATGTAGCGCGCCCCGTCGTCCAGGATGGCCTCCATCAGGGGAAACTTGGGCGTCCCGTCGGCGCTGCGCGCGCGGCTGACCACGTTGCCGATGACGAACACGTCCGGCCGCAGAGCGAGCTGGTCGGCCCCGTAGCCCTCGATCAAATCGATGCCCAGCGCGCGCAGCTGCTCGCTCATCGGCGGATAGACGCCGGCGTCGCAGCCGGTGACACGGTGGCCGGCCTCGCGCGCCAGCGCCGCCAGCCCGCCCATGAAAGTGCCGCAGATGCCCAGAATGTGGATGTGCATGGGGTGCATTATCGCGGCCGGTCGGCGGGTCACCGCCCATCGCGGACAATCCCGTCCATGGACGATGACACGCAACGCGAGCTGGCCGCCGTCGCGGCCGGGCTGATGGTGGACGAGGGGCTGGAGGCGCGCCGCGCCCTGCAGCGCGCGCTCGAGCAATTGCGCCTGCCGTCCCGCACCCCGCTGCCCGGTCCGGCGCTCATCGATGCCGCCGTGCGCGAGCATTTGGCGATCTTTCATGCCGAGACGCAGCCGGGCGAACTGCGCGCCCTGCGCGAGACGGCACTGGCCTGGATGGAGCGGCTGGCCGAGTTTGCCCCGCTGCTCGGCGGGGCCGTCTGGCACGGCACCGCGACCCGACTGTCGGATATCCACCTGCAACTCTTTGCCGACGACCCCAAGGCGGTGGAGATCGCCCTCATCAACGCCGGGCTCGATTACGACGCGCAGACCGCGCGCGGCATGCGCGGCCGCGAGGCCGAGGTGCTCAGCCTGGCCGTGCCCTGCGACGGGCTGGGCGAGACGGTGGGCCTGCACCTGTGGGTCAACGACACCCAGGCGGGGCGGGGCGCCCGCCTGCCCGACGATCTGGGCCGCGTGCCGCGCGGTACCGCCGCCGAGGTGCGAACTTTGTTGGCCGCGCCCGACTCCGATGCTGGCTACGAGGAGCACAACCGATGCAACGACGGGCAATGACGATCGGCATGGCCGCCGCCGCGGCGGCTTTGGGGGCGGGGGTCGCCGCCTGGCGCTTGACCCCGGGCGCGCCCGCGGCGGGGGCCGAGCAGGCCCTGTGGACCCAGCAGTGGGACCGGCCGGAGGGGGGCGCCGTGGCGGCGGCGGCGTTTCGCGGGCGGCCGCTGCTGCTCAACTTCTGGGCCACCTGGTGCCCGCCGTGCGTGGAAGAGTTGCCACTGCTCGATCGCTTCTACCGCGAACGGCAGGCCGACGGCTGGCAGGTGCTGGCGCTGGCCATCGACCAGCCCAGTGCCGTGCGGCAATTTCTGCAGCGGCAGCCCCTGTCCTTCCCCGTGGGGCTGGCGGGCTTTGGCGGGACCGATCTGGGGCGCCAGCTCGGCAACGACAACGGGGCGCTGCCGTTCACCGTGGTGTTCGATCGGGCCGGCCGCATCGCGCACCGCAAGCTCGGGCAGGTCAAGCCGCAGGACCTGCAGGCCTGGGCGCAGGGCGTTTGATCACGGCGGTGGCGTTTGCGTCGGCTCGCCTTCGAGCGACGCCAGCCGCGCGCGCAGCGCATCGGCCGGCATCGGTCGGGCGAACAAAAAGCCCTGGTAGTGGTCGCAGCCCAGGGCGTGCAGCCGCTGCAGTTGCTCGGGGCGCTCCACCCCCTCGGCCACGACTTCCATCGACAGCGCGTGGCCCATCTGCACGATGGCCGCCACGATTGCCGCATCGGCCCCGTCCTCGGGCATGGAAACGAGGAAGCTGCGGTCGATCTTGAGCCGATGCAGCGGAAAGCGCTTGAGATAGGTGAGGCTGGAGTAGCCCGTGCCGAAATCATCCAGCGACAGCTCCACCCCGAGATCGGCCAGCGCCTGCAGCTTGCCCAGTGCTTCCTCCGCATCGCGGATCAGGATGGATTCGGTCAGCTCCAGCTCCAGCAGGTGCGGGGGCAGCCGGTGTTGCTGCAGGGCGTCCGCCACATCCTGCACGAAGCGGGTCTGCTGGAACTGCAGGGCCGATATATTGACCGCGACCTGCAGCGGCCGGCCCTCTGCCGCCCAGCGGGCCGCCTGCGCGATGGCGTTTTGCAGCACCCAGTGCCCGAGCAGCGCGATCAGGCCGGTTTCCTCGGCCACGCCGATGAACGTGCCCGGCATCACCAGGCCCTGGCCGGGGCGGTGCCAGCGCACCAGCGCCTCGCAGGCCGGTACGGTGCCCGAGCGCAGGTCCATCCGGGGCTGGTAGTGCAGCTCGAACTCGCCGCGCTGCAGCCCCTGGCGCATCGCATGGTCCATTTGGATGCGCCCGAGCAGGTCAGCGTTCATCTCCGGCTGGTAGAAGCGGTGGTGCCCTTTGCCCCGCTCCTTGACCTGGTACATGGCCGTGTCGGCGCATTGGATCAGCTCGTCCAGCGTGGTGCCGTCCTGCGGATACATGGCGATGCCAATGCTGCACGACAACGTGAACTGCATCTCGTCGATCGCGACGGGGCGGGTGATCGCTTCGATGATGCGCTGCGCGGTTTTTTCGGCGGCGCCGCGGTCGGCCTCGTGCAGGTGGATGACGAACTCGTCGCCGCCCAGCCGGGACAGGGTGTCGGTCTGTCGCAGGCAGCGCTGCAGGCGGGCCGCCACCTCCACCAGCACCTGGTCGCCGAACATGTGGCCGAGCGAGTCGTTGATGCTCTTGAAGCGATCCAGGTCCAGAAACAGCAGCGCAAACCCGCGGCCGCTGCGCTGTGCCAGGCGAGTGGCGTGTCCGACGCGCTCGCCGAGCATGAGGCGGTTGGGCAGGCCGGTCAGCGGGTCGCTGTACGCGAGCTGTTCGATACGGCGCTGGGCTTCCAGCTTCTCGGACAGGTCCTTGGCAAACAGCACCGTGTTCAGCGGGCGCCCGTCGGCGTCGCGCAGCAGCACCCACGAGGCCAGCAATGCCACCCCCGGGCCTTCGGGGCGGCGCAACCACAGCTCGCCTTCCCAGTAGCCCTTGTCGGCCAGCGCCTGGGCGACGTGGTGGGACCACTGCGGCTGCGACGGGGCGTACAGCAGATCGTCCGGCCGCTCCCCTTGCGGGTCCCGCTCGATGGCCGCGAGCTTGAGGGCGGCGGGGTTGCAGGCGACGATGTGGCGTTCGGGGTCCGTCACCACGATGGCATCGAGGCTGGATTCGAACACCTTGGCGGCCAGTCGCAGTTTGGCCTCGGTGGCCGTGCGCTCCGTCACATCGCGGTAGACGTGAATGCGCCCGATGGGCCGGCCGCGCGCGAGCTGGGGCCGCGAGGCACGCTCCAGGATGCGGCCGTTGCGCAGCAGCACGACGTCGGTCGCCTCCAGCAGCGGGGCGCGCTGCAGCTCGCCCAGCCGGCTGTGGAACCCGCCCGAGTCGGGCACGCAGGCCGCCAGGTGGCTCCAGATCGCGGCGTCGTCCTGGTGCGTCAACAGCGCCTCGGGCAGATCCCAGAGGGTGGCAAAGGTGCGGTTGAAGGCGCGGATGTGCCCGTCCAGGTCGCACACCAGAATGCCGTCGGATGACGATTCCAGCGCAGCGCGCAGTTCCGCCAGCAGGGTCTCCAGCCGCTGACGCGTGTGCTGCCATTCGCTGAGGTCCTGCATCGCCACCAGCACCACGGTCTCGCCGCCTTCCGGCGTGACGGGGCTGACGCGCCGCTGCACGCGCACCAGTTCGCCGTCGGCGCGGCGCACCGTGGCCTCGGACTCCAACGTCTGCTCGATACCGGCCTGCCACTCCTGCCAGTACACATGGTCCTGCGGGTCGGCAATCCAGTCCTGCACCGCGCTGCCCACCAGCGCGCCGCGCTCCACCCCCAGCAGCCGGGCGGCCGCGGTGTTGACCGTCAGGATGCGCCGGGTGCGCGGGTCCACCACCCACACCGCTTCGATCAACCCTTCGGTGATCGGGGCCCAGTGCACATAGCTCATGTCGGCGTCCCCGCAGGTCCGCTGTCGGGGCGGACGGCGCGCTCGAAAAAGTAGCAGTACCGGGGGCGCGGCTCCAGATAGTCCAGCGCCGCACGCGGGAGTTGGTCGGCGCGTAGGCTGCGCTGGATCGACAGCGACGGCTCGGCCTGCAGGTCCAGCAGCAGCGCCTCGCTGCGCGGCGTGCGCGGGTCGTGCACCAGGACGCGGGGCTTGAGCGGCCGTGTCGAGTTGACCGCCTGCACGAGCGCGAAGCGGCCGTCGCTGAGCTGCACGATGGAGCCCGGGGGATAGACCCCCACCATGCGGATGAAGGCGTTGAGCGTCACCAGGTCGAAGCGCGCCTTTTGCGTGGCGAACAGCAGCGACAGCGACTCATGCGGGGTCAGGGCGCGCGCCGGGTTGAGCGGATTGCACAGGCCGTCGTAGCGGTTGATCAGCGCCAGCACATGGGCGCAGCGGCTCATGTCCTCGCCCCGGCAGCCGCGCGGAAAGCCGCTGCCATCCGCTGCCTCGTGGTGCTGGGCGATCGCCTGCAGCACGGCGGGCCCCATGCCCATGGCCCGTGCCAGACCCACCCCGTGGGCCACGTGCTCCTGATAGACCTTGAGCTGCGCTGCCGTGAAGGCATCGTCCTTGTGCCGAACCAGGTCCGGCAGCCGGGTCTTGCCGATGTCGTGCAAAAAGGCCGCAACGCCCAGCGCCTCCAGCTCCTCGCCGTCCATTCCCAGTGCCCGGCCGAGCAGCACCGCCAGCACCGTCACGTTCATCGCGTGCTGCGCGGCGCGCTCGCCCTGCACGTCGCTGAGCAGGCGAATGGCCGACTCGCCGTGGCCTTGGATGTCGGTCAGCAGGGTGCCCACCAATGCCCGGGCCTGCTGGCCGGCCGCTTGCGGGTCGCGCTCCATGTCTTCGAGCAGGGCGCGGTAGCGACGCGCGCCCTCGTGGTACTGGCGCTCGCAGCGCTGTAGCGCGCGCCGCTGCTCGGCCAGCGCCTGCGCGCGTTGTTGGGCCGTCGTGTCGGCCGGTGCCTCGGTGGCCGTGGTCGTGGCGGCCTCGTTCGGGGTGCCGGGGATGCCGGAGGTGTTGACGGCGGCTTCCGGGGTCAGCGTATCGCTGCGCGCGGGGTCGATGCGCACGCGTGTTAGGCCCAGTGCGCGGATGGTCTCGATCTGCCGCTCGGACCCGATGCGAAAACTGTTGCGCGGAAACGGATGTTCCATCCAGCCCAGGTCCAGGAGCACGAAATGCCCCACCCGCAGATCCAACACCGGGATCAGGGGCAGCAACGAATCGGACATGATGGAAAACCCTGAGAATGCTAGTGCATTGGACCATTATCGCAACGAACGGCAACGAACGGGGAACCGCGTGCAAGTCCCGCGCCACAGAGGGTCTCGGCCGTACTACAGTACGGTCTGGGCACAGCACCATGTACGTACCACTTCCGATCGACGACATCACCCTGGGCGAGCCGCTGCCTGTCAACGTGGGGGACCCACAGGGCCAGTTGCTGCTGCGCAAGGGGCACACCATCCGCGACGAGCGTCACCGCCAATGGCTGCTGATGCACAACCCCCAGGTCAAGGAAGACGAGTACCGCGCCTGGACGTACCGCTACACCACCGCCATCGACCGCGCCCTGCGCGGCAACCAAAGCCTGGAAGCCATCGCGGGCGTCACCCGTCCGATGGGGTTCGACGATGCGGTCGAGGTCGAGCCCGACGCCCGGCCCATCGACGAAATCTGGGCCGATCTGCATGCCGTGCTCACGCTGCTGCTGCACCAGGGCGAGCAGGCGCAGGACTTCGTGGGTCGGTTTTTGCGACTGGAGCAGCGCATGCAGGCCCTGCTGCGCTCGCGCATCGACGACAGCCTGTTCGTGCTGGTGCACATGCTGTTCGACCGCGCAATGGGCTACAGCGCCAGCCACGCCTTGCTGTGCGCGGTGATCGGCCGGCTGGTGGCCCAGACCCTGGGCTGGGACGAGGCGCGCCAGCAAAGCCTGCAGCGCGCCGCGCTCACCATGAACCTGGGCATGGCCCGCTTGCACGACGATCTGGCCCGGCAGGACGCCGCACTCCACCCCGAGCAGCGGCGGGCGGTGTGGAAGCACCCGTTGCGCAGCGAAGTGATCCTGCGCCGGTTGGGGGTGGTCGATCCGGCGTGGCTGGAACTGGTGCGCGACCACCACGAGCAGGTGGGCGGCGCGGGCTACCCGCAGGGGCGTGCCGAGGTGGGCGAGGCTGCGCAACTGCTGCGCATGATCGACGTGTATGTGGCCCGCATCAGCCCACGCCACGCCCGCTCGGGCCTGCCGTCCCCGCGCGCCGCGCGCGATGTCTATTTGGATGCGAGCGGGGTGCCGACGCCGCTGGGGACGGCCTTCATCAAGGCGCTGGGCCTGTACCTGCCGGGCACCTTCGTCGAACTGGTCAATGGCGAGGTGGGCGTCGTCGCCCGCCGTGGCCGGCGCGCGAATACCCCGCTGGTGTTTGCCATCGTCACGCGCGACGGCCTGCCGCGCGGCGAGCCCCCGCTGCGCGACACCAGCGAACCCGCCTACGAGATCCGCCGGGCCATGGTGCCGGACGAGGTGAAGGTGCGGCTGCAGCCGGCCCGACTGCTGGCGCGGCTGTAGCGAGGTGCGTGGGGGCCCTCTGGGGCCTACCGGCTGATACGGTTGGCCAGGGGCTCCGGCAGCGGCGGATCTTGGCCCTTGGGCGGGTACGGCCCAGAGCGGTCAGAGGTACTCGTCCTTCCAACGCGCCGCGTCGGCGACCAACTGCGTCAGCCGGTCGGCCTGGCGGGCCACGAAGTCCGCAATGCCCTGCACGAAGACCCGCTCGGCTTCGCTCTCATAGTCGGCCGCCTGGGCTTGTGCCGCGGCTTCTGTCGTGGCCAGCTTCGCCAGACGCTGGCCCTCGCGGCGCATCAGCTTGCGGTCGATGCCGCAGCGGGCAGCGAAGTCGGCCAGCGCAAACGCCGAGACCTCGGCATGGCGGAACACGTCGCCGTAGGCCATGGCCAGCTCGGTGTCGAAACCGTCGTACTGCAGTACGCTGACCAGGTCGTACCAGGGGGCGGGCTCCAGCAGCCCGCCTGGACGCACAAAGAACGAGAAGTTCTTGCCGTGGGCGTCGCTGTTGCCAATCAAGAATTGGAAAAGCGCCCAGCGCAGCATGGCCAGCCTGGAGACCGCTTTGTTGGCCGTGAGGGCGGCGCAGCCGAACAGACGTTCGAAGCTCATGCCGTCTCGGATGTGGCGCACCGCCTCGGCGCTGCCCAGGTTGCGCTCGTACTTGTAGGTCACGGGCAGGTCGCAGGCCTGACAAGCGTCGATGATGTGCCGGCGGTGAACCCGCGGCTGGCCGCCATCGTTCTGGACTTCGCGGTCGAAGCGGCGCACGACCAGCACCGGGCGGGGCGTGCGCAACAGGCTCACCTCAGCGGCCGGGAGCTGCATGCGGCGGGCCAGCGTCATGCAGAAGTGCTCGTTGACCGCCAGATGCGGCGTCTGCGGGTTGCCGGTGTCGGGCTTGAGGATGTGGGTGGAGGCCAGTCGTGGCCCGTCCACCAGAAACAACCGTCCGCCCTCCTGCAGGGGGCGGTCAAGGTAGACCAGCAGTTTGTCCTGCAGGCCGGCCACCGACATGCGTACCTTGCCATCCCACACCGTCAGCGGCACGTGCTCGCGCTCGGCAATACGCCGGTCCAGCTCTTGGAGGGGGATTTCTCGCAGGATGGGCTCTGCGGCGGATGGTGCCGGACTTGCATTCCCGGTAAAGCGCAGAGCGCCCGCGGTTTCGGCACCCAGCGCCCAGATGAGACCGAAGACGTTGGCCTTGGTCAGACCGTTGTAGGTCACGGCCACATCCAGCGCACGCCCCTCGGGTAGCAGGTGCTCGATGAAGCGCTTGATGGACGCAGACGTGTAGTCAGACTCCGGGCGAACCAGGGGCAGTGCTGGCGACAGCGGGTAGGCCAGGGCGTCGGCGACCCATGGCTCGGCATAGCTCAGGCTCCAGCGGTCGTCACGCCCTTCGTGCTCGATGGTGGCAACCTGAGCCTCGTCGGCCCAGACGTGCAGTGCGTGGGTCATGCTGACTGCCTCATGGCTTCGGGGCGCCGGTGGGTGCCGACGGGCTGTCTGAGCCGCCCGAGCCGTTGGATGAGGCCGCTTCGCGGGCCCACGGGTGCTCCTTGGGCAGCACCATGAGTGTGAGGCCCAGGCCATCGAGCACGGCCAAGGCCTTGTCCAGCCGCACCGAGCCTTGGCCGTTCTCGAGCCGGGACATGAGGTCCACCGACACGCCGAGCAGACCTGCCGCATCGTCGATGCGCAGCGACTGCGACTTGCGGCGCTCGCGCACGACCGGACCCAGCTCGGGGGCTGAATGGAGCAGGGTCGGTCGGCGGGTGACGGAGTCGGTCATTTCGGAGTTTCAGTTGCAGGGCTTCTGAGGCGCGCTTCAAGGAGATAGTTTCTGTTATTCCGAAATCATAGGCGGTTTTGGGGGTCTCATCAACTAGAATTTCGGTAAATCAGAAACAGAACAGCTCTCGATGAGATGCCAGATAGAATTACTGATTCTCCGAAACTTAGGCTGAGGTTGCAAAGGTCCGCCCGCCTCCGTACTTCCGCCATGGAACACTGAAGCGATGACCGACCAACCCAGACCCCAAGGCCAGCTCGACGTCAAGCGTTGGCTGGGGCGGTGCATGCTGCGCTTGCAGCAGTACGAGCGACTGATGAAGACGCTGCTGGCCCACCACGAACTCGCCGGCCATGCCGACACGCTGGAGGCCCAGCGGGCTGCGAACTTGGAGAAGGTGTCGGACAAGACCCTGGGTACGCTGGTCAAGTCCCTCTTCGAGAGTTACGCGGTGCCGGACGGCTTCGAGCGCGAGTTGCTGCCGGAGGACAAGGTCCCGACCGACCGCATCTCCATGGCCATCAGCTACCGCATGACCATGGCTCCGGAGCGGCTCGCCGAGGTCAGAGCCCAGATTGAGGGGCTGGTCGCGATGCGCAACGAGCTGGTGCATCACTTCATCGAACGATTCGACCTCTGGAGCGAACCGGGTTGCGAGGCTGCCTTGCGCCATCTTCAGCACTGCTACCAGCGCATCGACCACCACCACAACGAACTGGTCGGGTGGGTCAAGACCATGGACGAAGCAAGAGCGCACATGGCGGCATTCGCCGAGACCGACGTCTTTCACGACATGGTGGTGAACGGCATCGCGCCTGATGGCAGCTTCGATTGACCGCACACCGGCATCGTTCGAGTGCTGCGCGAGGCTTCCGAAGCGCTATCCGAGGGCGGCTGGACCCAAGTAGACCGGGCTCGCGAATGGATAGCGGAGAACCATGCCGACCAGACCCCGAGCAAGTACGGCTGCCGCACCTGGCCGCAGGTTCTCAGCGAGTCCAAGCTGTTCGAGCTGGTCTACAGGGTCGGAGATGACGGGAAAAGGGCGGGCTGGTTCCGCGAGCGCCTCTCTGCATGACGGACGACGGACGTCGCGGAGCTGCTTGGCATTCAGCCCAGGAGCGCGTCGAGCTTCGCTCTGTCCCGGGCACGAATCGCGTCGGACTCACTCTTGCCGGATACCGCAGCTTTGCTCTTGGTCGTGGACGGGGGAGCCTTGGGAGTGTGGTGGCCTGTCGCGGTGTCTGAGGCGTCCGAGTTCTCGCCGGCCGGCGGAGCCGAAAGGGCCTGGTCCAGCCAGGCGTAGAAGGTGCGCGGGTGCCAGTAGGGACGACTCCCAAGCTTCCGCGGCGCGATGAGGGTCCCATCGTTGACCCAGTTGTCGATGGTGCGAACGCAGACGCCCAGAACGTCGGCGACGCATTCTTTGGTCAGGGGTCGGAATTCAGTGGTCACGGTGCATCTCTGTTGTTGAGGTGCACCGTCTAGCAGGCCGTTGAAAAAACGCCCATCGAAGCGGCCATGTACCCGTTTGCGAGGGTCCGAAGCCAGCGCAAGCCGCTTTTCCGGGCTCCGACGGCCGCCTGGGCTCCCCCTCTGGGGGCCGTTTGCCCATTTTGGGCGCACTGCCCCCCGCGATCACACATGATGCGCATCCCACCAGCCCCCGATGGAGCCCATGCGCACGAGGTTGTACGCGGCAAAGCACATCAGCGCCTGCCCCGCCAGCTTGGCATGCCCAATCAGCTTGGTCTTGGCCAGACCGCCGACGGTCTTGACCCAGCCAAAGGCCTCTTCGATGCGTTTGCGCACCTTGAGGCTGACCTGGTAGCCTTTGTGCCGCTGGCTGCGCCCGTCAATGGCCGAGTGCTTGGCCTTGGCCGCCACGTGCGGGATGATGCCCAGCTGGCGGCAGCCTTGGACAAAGACCCGGCAGTCATAGCCCTTGTCCGCCCCCACGGTCAGTCGGGCTTTGCGCTTTTGGCGCTCGAGCATCTTGAGGGCGGCGTGCCGCTCGGCTGTGCCGCTGGCATGGGTGATTTCGACGTCCACCACCAGCCCGTGGCGGTTGTCCATGAGGATGTGACCCATGTGGCACAGGCGGGACTTGTCGCCTTGAGCTTTCTTGAACAGCCGCGCATCGGGATCTGTCGTGCTGGCGTGGGTGTCGTTGCTACGCTTCTGGCCTTTGAAGTCGACCTCGGTGTTGCGCCCCGCAGTCGGTGTGTGGCCGTCGTCCTTGCGCTTGAAGCTCTTTTGCGAGGCCCAGGCCTCAATCAGTGTGCCGTCGACGCTGAAGTGCTCGTCGCTGGTCAACTTCACCCACTGCGCGGTGGACTTGACCCGCTCGAAGAACACGCGGGCCAACTCTTCGTTGAAGAGTCGCTGGCGGTTGGCGCTGAAGGTGGAGTGGTCCCAGACCTTGTCCTCGATGTTCAGACCGACGAACCAGCGGTACAGCAGGTTGTCGTCGATGGCCTGCACCAGCAGCCGCTCGCTGCGGATGGAAAACAGGATTTGCAGCAGCAGCGCCTTGAGCAGCATCTCTGGCGGCACCGAAGGACGGCCGCGGCGGGCATAGACCGCCTCGAACTCTGCGCTCATGCTGGCCAGCAAGGCATCGACCAGAGAGCGCAGCTTGCGCAGCAGGTGCTTGGCCGGTACCCGATCTTCGAGGCTGATGGTGCTGAACATCGCCCCCTGGAAGTTCTGTGTGCCTCACATCTTCGGTGTCTGCTGTCTCGTCGTCGCCGCTCACATGGTAACGGTAGCTCGGGCGGCTGCGGGGGAGTTTTTCAACGGCCTGCTGATTGNNGGTGTCTGCTGTCTCGTCGTCGCCGCTCACATGGTAACGGTAGCTCGGGCGGCTGCGGGGGAGTTTTTCAACGGCCTGCTGATGGGTTAGGTGCGGCCCGAACGGCCCCCACCCCCCGGGACGCGGCGCCCGGGCCGCACCCCCAGCACATCCAACCACCCGGCATAGCGCTGCCACAGCCGCCACCCCCGCCACACCCACCAGCCCCCGCGCCAGATCGCTCGCGGGCGCCGCAGAGCCAGCACCGCCGCGCCGGCCAGGGGCACCCAGGGGTGGGCGCGCATCCAACGCCAGCCCTCACGCGCGCGATCGGCCCAGTCCATGGCCGGCGCCAGCGCAGCGCCATGCATCGCCAGACGCTCGCGCAGTTCGGTCGAGCGCTGCTGCAACGCCTGCCGGCGCGCGGCGAGGCGCTGGCGTGTCTCACCCGCGGCCACGCAGGCGCTCCATGTCACGAGCCAGTTCGGCGGCGCTGGCAGCAAACCAGCGAACCCCGCGCAAGCAGCGCCGTGCCCACGCCAGGGCCACGGCCCCCAGCGTCAACAACACCGCGGTAAAGACCGCCAGGGCCAGCAGCCGATGGTTGTCCCAGAGCAGCACCGTCAACAACACCGCCAGAAAACCCAGCCCTAGCGACAACAGCACGGCGGCGGCCACCGCAGCGCCGATCGCTTCGGTCACGTCCTGGGCGTGTTCGGCGGCCTCGACGCCCAGTAGCGCCAGGCGCACCCGCAACAACTCGGCAGTATCGTGCAGCCAACCCCGAACGGCTGCCGCGAGCGATTCCGACGCAGCGCTGCTCGCCGACCTTTCGTCTTGTGCCATGCCGTTGGCTCGCAGAGCGGCAACCGCCGCGGCGAATCAGCGGCGGCCGATCAGCATGCCCACCAGCAGGCCGATGCCGGCGGCCACGCCGATGGCCTTCCAGGGATGCTCATGCACATAGTGGTCGGTGGCTTTGGCCACTTCGCGCGTGCGTTCGCGCAAGGCTGCTTCGGCGTCGGCCAAGCGGTGCCGCGCCGAGCGCAGATTGTCCTGGAGGCGCTCGCGCAGTTCGGCCACCTTTTCCCCCGTCGAGTGAGCGGTGGCGGCCAGCAGTTCCTCTGCATCCGCCACGACCACCTTCAGGTCGGCGACGAGCTTGTCCTTCGGTTGCAGCGTGTTGTCGGTCATGAGAGAGCTCCTGTGGTGACGTTTGTTTTCACTGTATCACGCCGGCTGCGGGTTGCGCAGGCGGATGTGCAGCTCGCGCAACTGCTTCTCGTCCACCGGGCTGGGCGCGTGCGTCAGCAGGCACTGCGCGCGCTGCGTCTTCGGGAAGGCGATCACGTCGCGGATCGACTCGGCGCCGGTCATCAGCGTCACCAGGCGATCCAGCCCGAACGCCAGCCCGCCGTGCGGCGGTGCGCCGTACTGCAGCGCATCGAGCAGGAAGCCGAACTTGGCGCGCGCCTCCTCCTCGCCGATCTTCAGCGCGGCGAAGACCTTGCGCTGCACGTCGGCGCGATGGATGCGCACCGAGCCGCCACCCAGCTCCCAGCCGTTGAGCACCATGTCGTAGGCCTTGGCCAGGCACTTGCCCGGGTCGGTGTCCATCCAATCCTCGTGGCCGTCCTTCGGCGCCGTGAACGGGTGGTGCACCGCCACCCAGCGGCCTTCGTCCTCGTCGTACTCGAACATCGGGAAATCGACCACCCACAGCGGCGCCCAGCGGTCCTCGAACAGGCCGTTCTGGCGGCCGAACTCGCTGTGGCCGATCTTGACGCGCAGCGCGCCGATGGCGTCGTTGACCACCTTGGCCTTGTCGGCGCCAAAGAACAGCAGGTCGCCGTTTTGCGCGCCGCTGCGCTGCAGGATGGCCTGCAAGGCGGCGTCGTGCAGGTTCTTGACGATGGGCGACTGCAGCCCGTCGCGGCCGACGGCCAGGTCGTTGACCTTGATCCAGGCCAACCCCTTGGCGCCGTAGATCTTGACGAACTCGGTGTAGGCGTCGATCTCGCTGCGCGAGAGCTGGCCGCCGCCCGGCACGCGCAGCGCCACCACGCGTCCGCCCGGCTGGTTGGCCGGCCCGGAGAACACCTTGAATTCGACGTCCTTCATGACGTCGGTCAGCTCGGTGAACGCCAGCTTGACGCGCAGGTCGGGCTTGTCCGAGCCGTAGCGCGCCATCGCCTCGGCATACGGCATGACCGGGAATTCGCCCAGATCCACCCCGATGGTGTGGGCAAACACCGTCTTGATCATGCCCTGGAACAGGTCGCGGATCTCCTGCTCCGTCATGAACGAGGTCTCGATGTCGATCTGCGTGAACTCCGGCTGGCGGTCGGCACGCAGGTCCTCGTCGCGGAAGCACTTGGTGATCTGGTAGTAGCGGTCGTAGCCCGCCACCATCAGCAACTGCTTGAACAACTGGGGCGATTGCGGCAAGGCAAAGAACATGCCGTCGTGCACACGGCTGGGCACCAGATAGTCGCGCGCCCCCTCGGGCGTGCTCTTGGTCAGCATCGGGGTTTCGATGTCGATGAAGCCGTGCGCGTCGAGGAACTTGCGCACCTCCATCGCGACGCGGTAGCGCAGCATCAGGTTGCGCTGCATGGTGGGGCGGCGCAGATCCAGCACCCGGTGCGTCAGGCGCGTGGTCTCGGACAGGTGCTCGTCATCGAGCTGGAACGGCGGCGTCACGCTCGGGTTGAGCACCGTGATCTCGTGGCACAACACCTCGATGCGGCCGCTGCGAATCGACTCGTTGACCGTGCCTTCCGGGCGCGCGCGCACCACGCCCTTGACCTGGACGCAAAACTCGTTGCGCAGCCCTTCGGCGACGGTAAACATCTCCGGGCGGTCCGGGTCGCAGACCACCTGAACGGTGCCCTCGCGATCGCGCAGATCGACAAAGATCACGCCGCCATGGTCGCGGCGCCGGTTGACCCAGCCGCACAGGGTCACGGTTTGCCCCATCAGGGCCTCGGTCACCAGACCGCAGTAGGTGGTGCGCATGTGCATGGAAAGAACCTTGGAGGGATAAGAATCGAACGGGGCTCAGGCCGGCCCGGGCGCCGCGGCCGCCGACGGGGGCAGCGGGCCTTTGCGGCCGCCGGGCACGATGACGCCCATGGAAATGACGTAGGTCAGCGCCTCGTCGACCGTCATGGCCAGCGGCACGACGTCGCGGCGGTGCACCATCACGAAGTAACCACCGGTGGGGTTGGGGGTCGTGGGCACATAGACGCTGAGGTAGTCCTGCGGCGGCAGGTGGCGCGCGACGTCGCCCCCGGGCGCCCCGGTCAGAAAGGCGATGGTCCACACGCCCTCGCGTGGCCACTGCACCAGCAGCGCCTGGCGAAAGGCGTTGCCCTTCTCGGACAGCAGTGTGTCCGAGACCTGCTTGACGCCGGAGTAGATCGAGCGCACCACCGGAATGCGCTGCAGCAGCGCATGCCACCACGCCACCAACTGGTTGCCGACGTAATTGGACGCCAGCGCCCCGATGCCCAGCACGATGGCCAGCGCCAGCACCACCCCCATGCCGGGCACACGCATACCCAGCCAGCGCTCGGGCTGCCAGGCTTCGGGCAGGATGTTGAGCGTCTGGTCCAACGTCGAGACCACCCACTCGAGCACCCACAGGGTGACGATCAGGGGGACGAGCACGAGCAGCCCTGCGAGCAGCCACCGCCGCAGGGCACCGACCACGCGGGTTCGGTCAATGACAGGCACAGGCCGCCCCGCACGGGGTGGAGCCCGCGGCGCTGTCGGTCGCCGCGCCAGCACTGGACGCCCCGGTGGCGGCGGCCGCGCTGGTGGACGCGGACGATGCCGACCCGCTGCCGTTGCGGAAGTCGGTCACGTACCAGCCGGTCCCCTTGAGCTGGAAACCCGCGGCCGTCAACTGCTTGCGAAACGTCGCCGCACCGCACGCCGGGCACACGCTCAGCGGCTCGTCAGACACCTTCTGCAACACGTCCTTGGCGTGGCCACAGGACTCGCACTTGTACGCGTAGATGGGCATGGCTGCACCTGCAAGGAAGTCGAAGTTGGGACGCAAATCCGGAAAAACTTCCCATTATAGGTGGGGCGTGCGGGGGCGCGTTCAAGGGGGTGGAACTCACCACAGGCGCATGCGCAGCCACCACTGCATCGCCATCAAGCCCGCGACGAAGCCGAACAGCACATAGATCACCATCATCAGCAACCGCTGGGTGCGGCGCTGCTCCTGCACCAGGCGGTCGATTTCGCTGCGCAGGTCGGTCGGCCGCTGGCGCAGATAGTCGTGCAGCAGGCGCGGCAGCTCCGGCACCAGCTTGGCGTAGTGCGGCGCCTCGGCCTTGAGCTGGCTCCAGAATTTTTTCGGCCCCACCTGCTCCAGCATCCATCGCTCAAGAAAGGGTTTGGCCGTGCTCCAGAGGTCCAGCTCCGGGTCGAGCTCGCGCCCCAGTCCTTCGATGTTGAGCAGCGTCTTTTGCAGCAGGACGAGCTGCGGCTGGATCTCGACATTGAAGCGGCGCGAGGTCTGAAACAGCCGCATCAGCACCAGCCCGAGGGAGATGTCTTTGAGCGGCCGGTCGAAGTACGGCTCGCACACGGCCCGGATAGCCGCTTCGAGCTCATCGACGCGCGTGCCGGCCGGCACCCACCCGGACTCGATGTGCAACTCGGCCACGCGCTTGTAGTCGCGCCGAAAGAACGCCGTGAAATTCTGCGCCAAATACTCCTTGTCGAACTGCGTGAGCGTGCCGACGATGCCAAAGTCCAGCGAGATGTAGCGCCCAAACGTCTCGGGCTCGAGGGACACCTGGATGTTGCCCGGGTGCATGTCGGCGTGGAAAAAGCCGTCGCGAAACACCTGGGTGAAAAAAATCGTCACGCCATCGCGCGCGAGCTGCCGGATGTCGACACCGGCCTCGCGCAGCCGCTGCACCTGGCTGATGGGCACGCCGCGCATGCGCTCCATGACCAGCACATCGCTGCGGCAGTGGTCCCAGTACATCTCGGGAATCAGCACCAGGTCCAAGCCGGCCATGTTGCGGCGCAGTTGCGCGGCGTTGGACGCCTCCCGCACGAGGTCGAGCTCGTCGTGCAGGTATTTGTCGAACTCGGCGACCACCTCGCGCGGCTTGAGGCGTCGGCCGTCGTGCGACAGCCGCTCCAGCCACCCCGCCATGGTGCGCATCAGCGCCAGGTCCTTCTCGATGACCGGCAGCATGTTGGGGCGCAGCACCTTGACCGCCACCTCGCGCCCGTCGCGCAGCGTGGCAAAGTGCACCTGCGCGATCGAGGCGCTGGCCACCGGCTCGCGCTCGAAGGTGGCGAATACCTCGTGCAGTGGCCGCCCGAAGGCACGCTCGATGGTGGCCACCGCGATCTCGGTCGGAAACGGCGGCACGCGATCCTGCAGCCGCGCCAGCTCGTCCGCAATGTCCGGGGGCAGCAGATCGCGGCGGGTGGAGAGCACCTGCCCGAACTTCACGAAAATGGGCCCCAGCCGCTCCAGCGCCTCGCGCAGGCGCTGCCCGCGCGGGGCCGACAAGTTTCGCCCGACCGTCACCAGCCGGCGCAGCGACGCCAACACGGGGTGCCGAAAGCCCGACAGCACGAGTTCGTCGAGGCCGTAGCGCAGAACGACCCAGACGATGAACCAACCGCGCAGCCACCGCCTCATGGCGCGGTCCCGCCGCTGTCGTCCGGCGCTCGCCGGGGCACGACACGCTCGCGCAGCGCGGCGGCCCGCTCTCGAGCGGCCTGCGCGGCGGGAACGACCCAGGCGCGCAGGGCCGAGGCCGCCGTGCGGGCCGCCTGCACCAGGGTATGGGCCATGGCGTCGCCCATCAGCCGGGCGAGGTCCTCCTCCACATCCCAGCGCACGTTGTCCACCAGCCACGCCACGTCGGCGGCCAGTTGCACATCCCCCTCGATGGCCACCGCGGGCTTGTCACCCCGCGCCAGCTTGCCGGCCAGGGTCAGCGGGGACGGCTCGTCGATGGCGAGCACCAAGTCGGCGCGGACATCGTCGGCCGCGCTCTCCAACAGACCAGCCGGCGAAATGCGCACAACCAGACCGATGTCCCCCGCCCCTGCGGCCGGCTCCCCCCGACCCCAACGCACCCGCACCCACTTGCCGGCCTGACGGCGCAGGCGCTGCATGGCCTCGGGCTCCTGCTGCAGCACGTGGTTGAGGAGCAGCACGATGCGGTTGCGGGCCTCGTCGAGCAGCCAGGCTGGCGGCGTCGGCAGCCGCCACGGGCCCGTGCCGGGCCGGGGCCGAAAAAAAATCGGGGGCTCAGTCATGCCCCCGATTCTGCCGGATCGGCGCGCGATCACGGCGCCACATCACTGCAGGGCTTGCACGCCGGCGACCAGCCAGCCGCCGCGCCCTTCCTTGGGGCGGGTGATGTTCCACACCTCGCGGAACGGCGCCGGCCCCTCCGCCGGGTTCTCGCGGATCAACCCGGAGAACTCGACGCTGGCCATGTATTCCCGACCCAGGTCCTCGATGCCAAGCAACTGCGCCTCCAGCGAGACGACCTCGGTGACGTTGGGCACGCCGGACTGGGCGGCTTCGCGCTCGGCGAGCTGCGCCTCGATCTGCGCCAGCATCTCATCGGTCATGAGTGCGCGCAAAGCGGGAATGTCGCCGCGATCCCAGGCCGCCTGCAGGCGCACGAAGTTGTCTTTGGACGCTCGCAAAAACCCTTCCGTGTCGAAGTCGGCCGGGATGCCCCAGGACTGCGAACCGGACAAGGCCGCGTGGGTGCCGAGGGCGCTGCCGATCAAACTGCCCGAGGCCCCGGCGGTGCCCGCATCGACCCCGCTGAACTGGGTGCGCTCCCACGGCCGGGCCGAGGCGTCATTGCCCACATTGCCCGGCTGGTAGCTGCGCGGCGTCACCGGCGACGTGGCGGTGCCCGCCCCCTGAAACGCCAGCGGCGAGCGAGCGGCCGAGCCCGCGCGGCCGCGACGCATCCACGCGATGACCGCCAGCACCGCGACGGCGAGCAGCAGGATCAGCAGAAACTGCGCGAACGCCTCGCCCAAGCCCAGCGCCGACGCCAGCCACGCCAGACCCAGCCCCGCCGCCAACCCCCCCAGCATCGCGCCCCAGGGGCGCTGGGGCTTGGCTGCCGCCCCGGCCGCGGCCCCGGCGGGCGCAGCGGGCGCAGGTTGGGCCTGCGACGGCGACGGCGCGGGGGCTTGCTGCGGCGGCGCGCTGTTGCGCTGCACGACGTTGCTGGATTGTTTGCCCATCGAGCCGCCGCCGCCCAGCCGCTTGGCCCACACCTCGGCCGAGGACAGCGTCATGACCGCCACGAGCAGCCAAGTCCCGATTTTCGTATTCACGTCGATGTCTCCGTACGGCCCCGGCACCGGGGCAGGTTTCAGGTCTTCAGACCCACGTGCAAGGCGACGACGCCGCCGGTCAGGTTGTGCACGTCGACATGGCCAAAGCCGGCTTCGCGCACCATGGACCGCAGCGTCTCCTGATCGGGGTGCATGCGAATCGATTCCGCCAGATAACGGTAGCTGGCCTCGTCGTTCGCCACCCAACGCCCCAGGCGCGGCAGCACGTGGAAGCTGTACCAGTCGTAGGCTTGGCGCAGCGGGGGAGCGACTTTGGAGAACTCGAGCACCAGCAGCTTGCCGCCGACCTTGAGCACTCGATTCATTTCGCGCAGCGCAAGTTCCTTGTGCGTCATGTTGCGCAAGCCGAACGCCACGGTCACGAGGTCGAAATGCCCGTCCGGAAACGGCAGTTGCTCGGCGTCGCACACCACCGTGGGCAACACGATGCCGTGGTCGAGCAGCCGATCGCGGCCTTCGCGCAGCATGGCGGCATTGATGTCGGTGTGCACGACCGTCCCGCCGGGCCGCACCCGCGGGGCGATCGCCAGACCCAGGTCGCCCGTGCCACCCGCGATGTCCAGCACGCGCTGCCCGGGCTGCGGATTGGCCACCATGACCGCATAGGCCTTCCACCAGCGGTGCAGTCCGGCGGACATGAGGTCGTTCATCAGGTCGTAGCGCGGCGCCACCGAATCGAACACGGCGCGCACGCGCCGCGCCTTCTCGCGCTCGTCGACGGTCTCGAAACCAAAGTGGGTCTGCGTCATGGCGCCATGGTACGCCAAAGACGCGGGTGCGGTCGCGCCGTTCAGTGACGGCCGCACCCGGCGGCGGCCGGGTCGGGCATCGGCGCGTCGCGGTCCACGCCGGCATCGGCCAGGCGGCGCTCGTAATCCGCCCACAGCTCGGCCTGCCGGCTGCCCAGGAAGTACAAGTACTCCCAGGTGTAGATGCCGCTGTCGTGGCCGTCGGAGAAGGTCGGCTGCACGGCGTAATGGCCCACCGGCTCCAGCGCGACGATCTCGACATGGCGCTTGCCCGTCTGCAGCACCGCCTGGCCGGGGCCGTGGCCCTGCACCTCGGCCGAGGGCGAATAGACGCGCATCAGCTCGAACGGGATACGGAAGCGCGCACCGTCGTCAAAAGCGATCTCGAGCACGCGTGAGGCGCCGTGCACGGTCAACTCGGTGGGATGGGGATGGGGCGCGGAGGTCATCGTGGATTCTCCTGAACGGGGGAGTTCGACAGCGCATCCAACGCCTGCACGACGGCGGCGTCGCACACCGGCAGCCGCTCGTGCAACGCGGCCAGCCGCAACGCGTCGTCGCCGCGCTGCGCTGGCGCCCACACCGGCGCCGGAAAGCGGCTGTCCCAGTCGAAGCGCGCGATCACATGCCAGTGCAGGTGCGGCACGGCGTTGCCGAGGCTCGCCAGGTTGACCTTGGTCGGCGCCAGCGTGGCGCGCAGCGCGCGCTCCACCGCCGTCACGAGGGCCATCGCGCGGGCCTGCTCGGTCGGGGACAGGTCGCTCCACTCGGCCACGTGCGCCGCGGCGATCACGCGGTACCACGCAGGCACCGCCGCCACCTCGGCGCCGAGCGCCCGCACCACGCGCCAGCCTGCTCCGCGCCACAGCAGCAGGCCGCCGTCGTCGCGGCACAGCGGGCAGTCGGTCACACCAGCACCCGCTCGATGCCGCCGGCGTTGGCGCGCGCCACGTAGTCCGGCAGCCAGTTTTCGCCCAGCATCTGGCGCGCGATCTCGACGACGATGTAGTCGGCCTCCAGCAGCCCGTTGGTCAGATCCTCGCCGTAGCGGCTCAGACCCTGCAGGCAGCTCGGGCACGAGGTCAGGATCTTGGTGCGGCCCGGGGCGGTCTGTGCCCCGGTGCGCTGCGCCAATTCGGCCAACTGACGCTCGTTTTTGCGCAGCTCCTGCTCTTTGCGGAAGCGCACCTGGGTCGAGATGTCGGGCCGCGTCACCGCCAGCGTGCCGGACTCGCCGCAGCAGCGATCGCTGGCCACCACCGTCTCGCCCACCAGCGCCTTGACGGTCTTGAGCGGATCCTGCAACTTCATCGGGCTGTGGCAGGGGTCGTGGTAGAGATAAGCCTCCTTGCCCTGCAGCTTCACACCTTTTTCCAGCAGGTATTCGTGGATGTCGATGAGGCGGCAGCCCGGGAAGATCTTGTCGAACTCGTAGCCCTGCAACTGGTCGTAGCAGGTGCCGCAGCTGACCACCACGGTCTTGATGTCGAGGTAGTTCAGCGTGTTGGCCACGCGGTGGAACAGCACGCGGTTGTCGGTGATGATTTTCTCGGCCTTGTCGAACTGGCCGCTGCCGCGCTGCGGGTAGCCGCAGCACAGGTACCCCGGCGGCAGCACGGTCTGCACGCCGACATGCCACAGCATGGCCTGCGTCGCCAGGCCCACCTGGCTGAACAGCCGCTCCGATCCGCAACCCGGGAAGTAGAACACCGCCTCGGCGTCGGCGCTGGTGCGCTGCGGGTCACGGATGATCGGCACGTAGGCCTTGTCCTCGATGTCCAGCAGCGCGCGTGCGGTCTTCTTGGGCAAGTTGCCGGGCATCTTCTTGTTGATGAAGTGGATGACCTGCTCCTTGACCGGCGCCGCGCCGACGGTGGCCGGCGGCGCGCCGGTCTGGCGGCGCGCCAGCCCCTTGAGGGTATCATGGGCCAGCCGCTGCGCTTTGTAGCCCACATCCACCATGGCCGAGCGCATCAGCTTGATGGTCTCGGGGCGGGTGGCATTGAGGAAGGCCATCGCCAGCGCATTGCCCGGGCGGAAGGATTTCTGCCCCATCTTGCGCAGCAGATTGCGCATGGCCATCGAGACGTCCCCGAAGTCAATCTTGACCGGGCAGGGGCTCTCGCACTTGTGGCAGACCGTGCAGTGGTCGGCGACGTCCTCGAACTCCTCCCAGTGCTGGATGGACACGCCGCGGCGCGTCTGCTCCTCGTACAGAAAGGCCTCGATCAGCAGGCTGGTGGCCAGGATTTTGTTGCGCGGGCTGTACAGCAGATTGGCGCGCGGCACATGGGTGGAGCACACCGGCTTGCACTTGCCGCAGCGCAGGCAGTCCTTGATGCTGTCGGCAATGGCGCCGATGTCGCTCTGCTGCATGATGAGCGACTCGTAGCCCATGAGGCCGAAGCTGGGGGTGTAGGCCTGGCTGAGATCGGCGGCGTGCACGTCGGGACCGAGCGCCGCAGCATCGCGCAACAGCTTGCCGCGGTTGAAGCGCCCCTGTGGATCCACGCGGCGCTTGTAGTCGGCAAAGGGCGCGATTTCGTCGTCGCTCAGGTACTCCAGCTTGGTGATGCCAATGCCGTGCTCGCCCGAGATCACCCCGTCCAGGCTGCGCGCCAGCGCCATGATGCGGCCCACGGCCTCGTGCGCGGTCTGCAGCATTGCGTAGTCGTCGCTGTTGACCGGGATGTTGGTGTGCACATTGCCGTCGCCGGCGTGCATGTGCAGCGCCACCCAGACCCGGCCCTTGAGCACGCGGCGATGGATGGCCTCGCACTCGGCCAACAGCGGGGCGAACACGGCCCCGGTGAACAGGTCGCGCAGGGGCTGCCGGATCTGCGTCTTCCAGCTCGCGCGCCAGGTGTGGTCCTGCAACAGCTCGAAGACCGTGCGCCCGCCGTCGGCTGGCACCGTGTCCAGGCCGTCGCACCACGCCTGCCACTGGCTGCGCACATCCCGGATCAGGGCGAGCGCCTGCTCGGTGCGCTCGGCCAGCCACTCGGGGCTCGGCGCATCGTTGGGGTCCTCGGCCTTGCCCAGCGGCAGCGACCCCCGGGCAAAAAAGGCCTCCAGCTCGTCGCACAGGCGGATCTTGTTGCGCAGGCTCAGCTCGATGTTGATGCGCTCGATGCCCAGCGTGTACTCGCCCATGCGCTCCAGCGGGATCACGACGTCTTCGTTGATTTTGAAGGCGTTGGTGTGCCGGCTGATCGCCGCGGTGCGCTTGCGGTCGGCCCAGAATTTTTTGCGCGCCTCGGGGCTGACAGCGGTGAAGCCCTCGCCCGCGCGGGCGTTGGCCAGCCGCACCACTTCGCTGGCGGCGCGGGCCACGGCGTCCGGGTCGTCGCCGACGATGTCGCCAATCAGCACCATCTTGGGCAGGGTGCCGCGTTTGCTCTTGGTGGTGTAGCCCACCGCCTTCAGGTAGCGGTCGTCCAGGTGCTCCAGCCCCGCCAGCAGCGTGCCCGTGCGCCTTTGCTCGGCGAACATGAAGTCCTTGATCTCGACGATCGAGGGCACGGCATCCTTCGGGTTGCCGAAGAACTCCAGGCACACCGTGCGCGTGTGGGCCGGCATGCGGTGCACCACCCAGCGGGCGCTGGTGATGATGCCGTCGCAGCCCTCCTTCTGCACGCCGGGCAGACCACTCAAAAATTTGTCCGTGACGTCCTTGCCCAGGCCGGCCTTGCGGAAGCGCGCGCCGGGGATGTCCAGCCGCTCGGTACGCAGGGGCGTCTTGCCATCGGCGGCAAAGTAGCGCAACTCGAAGCTGGCCACCTCGGCGTCGTGGATCTTGCCCAGGTTGTGACCGATGCGGTGCACCTCCAGCCACTCGGCATCGGGGGTGACCATGCGCCAGCTCGCCAGGTTGTCCAGCGCCGTGCCCCACAGCACCGCCTTCTTGCCCCCGGCGTTCATCGCAATGTTGCCGCCGATGCACGAGGCCTCGGCCGAGGTCGGATCCACCGCGAAGACGAAGCCGGCGCGTTCGGCGGCATCGGCCACGCGCTGGGTGACGACGCCGGCCTCGGTCCAGATGGTCGGCACGGGCTCGTCCAGGCCGGGCAGGCGCACATGCTCGACCTCGGTCATCGACTCCAGCTTTTCGGTGTTGATGACCGCGCTCTTCCACGTCAGCGGCACCGCACCGCCGGTGTAGCCGGTGCCGCCGCCGCGCGGGACGATGGTCAGGCCCAGCTCGATGCAGCCCTGCACCAGCCCGGCCATCTCGGCCTCGGTGTCGGGCGTCAGGACAACGAAGGGATATTCCACGCGCCAATCGGTCGCGTCGGTGACGTGGCTGACGCGGCTCAGGCCGTCGAACTTGATGTTGTCTTTGTGGGTGTGGCGGCGCAGCACCTTGACGACGCGCTGGCGCAAGGCCGCCATGTCGTCGAACGCCTGGGCAAAAGCCTGCACCGCGCGCCGGGCATGGTCCAGCAGTTCGCCGACCAGCGCATCGCGCTGGGCGTCCTCCTGCGGGCGGCGGCGCTTCTCGATCTCGCCCAACCGGTGGTGGAGCGCCTCGATCAGCGCAGCGCGGCGCCTGGGATTGGCCAGCAGATCGTCCTGCAGGTAGGGGTTGCGCTGCACGACCCAGATGTCACCCAGCACCTCGTACAGCATGCGGGCGGAGCGGCCGGTGGCGCGCTCGCGGCGCAGTTGCTCCAGCACCGTCCAGGCGCGCGCACCCAGCAACCGCAGGACGATTTCCCGGTCCGAAAACGAGGTGTAGTTGTACGGAATCTCGCGCAGGCGCGGGGTGTCGGGCTCGGCGTCGAGCAGGGCGTGAAGGGGCGTCGGAGCATTCATGGGCGATAGCGGCTGGCGGACCGCGCGCCGGCAGAGCCCGCTGGGGAGGCGCGGCGGCCGACACGGGGCCCGGATGTTACCGCAGCGCACCACAGCACCACTGGCATCAGGGTCGGCGCCCCGATACCCGTGGGGGTCATCGGCGCCCGGCCCCATCGCGCCAGGCCGCGACCGCACCCATCACCGCCACCAGCGCGGCGTAGGTGGCCATACGACCGTCCCGACCGGACAGCACCAGGCCTGCAATCAACACGGCGGAGCCCCATACCCCCAGCCACACCCCATGCCCCAGCCCGGCGCGCCAACGTGGGCGCGCGCGGCCCCGCCAGGCCAGCGCCGGCGCCAGCAGCGCCGCCAGGCCCCAGGCTGGCGCCACGAGGTTGAGCAAGTGGAAAAGCACGGCCAAGGCGTCCACGAAGCCCAAAATTTTATAATCCGCAACCATGGCAGTCTGGGCGCTCGGCATCAACCACCAAACGGCCCCGCTCGATGTGCGGGGGCGGTTCGCCTTCGCCCTCGACCAAGTGCCCGAGGCGCTGCGGCGGTTTCGCGCGTCGGTGGCGCGCCAGCCCGAAGCCGCGCTGCTGTCCACCTGCAACCGCACCGAGCTGTACTGCGCCGCCGACGAGCCGCTGATCGAGCCGGCCGCGCACTGGCTGGCCGAGACGGCGGGCGTGCCCCCCGAGACGCTGATGCGGCACGCTTATGTGCTGCGCGAGGACGCGGCGGCGCGCCACGCCTTTCGCGTCGCCAGCGGGCTGGACAGCATGGTGCTGGGCGAAGCCCAGATCCTGGGTCAACTCAAGGATGCGGTGCGCGTCGCAGACGAGGCCGGCGCGCTCGGCACCACGCTGCACCAGTTGTTCCAGCGCTCGTTCGCGGTCGCCAAACAGGTGCGCAGCAGTACCGAGATCGGCGCCCACTCCATCAGCATGGCGGCTGCGGCGGTGCGGCTGGCCGGACAATTGTTCGAAGACCTGCGCGACATCCGCATCCTGTTCGTCGGCGCAGGCGAGATGATCGAGCTGGCCGCCACCCACTTCGCAGCGCGCCAGCCACGCGCGATGGTGATCGCCAACCGCACGCTGGAGCGCGGCGAAAAGCTGGCCGCCCGTTTCGGGGCCGAGGTCATGCGCCTGTCCGACCTGCCGACCCGGCTGCACGAGTTCGATGCCGTGGTGAGCTGCACCGCCAGCACCCTGCCCCTGATCGGGCTGGGCATGGTGGAAAGCGCACTCAAGCGTCGCCGCCACCGCCCGATGTTCATGGTCGATTTGGCCGTCCCGCGCGACATCGAGGCCGAGGTCAAGGCCCTCGACGACGTCTACCTCTACACCGTGGACGATCTGGCCGCGGTCGTGCAGACCGGCAAAGACCAGCGCCAGGCCGCCGTCGCCCAGGCCGAGGCCATCATCGACGCCGGCGTGCAGAGCTTCATGCACTGGCTGCGCCAACGCGATCCACACGCCGGCGTGGTCGCGCTGATCCGCGATCTGCAGGCGCAGACCGACGCCTGGCGCGCGGCCGAAATCGCCCGCGCGCGGCGCCTGCTGGCGCGTGGTGAGGATGTGGACACCGTGCTGGAGGCGCTCTCGCGCGGACTGACGCAAAAAATGCTGCACGGTGCGCTGGCCGAACTGCACAGCGGGGATGAAGCGAGTCGGCGCCACACGGCCGAGGTGGTGTCGCGCCTATTCCTGCGCGGACGGCTCGACGCTTCGGCCGAACGCTCCGGCACCGGGCCCGCCCCACGCCCATGAAGCCCTTCGTTCGCGAGACGCTCGAGCGCCTGCGCCTGCGCCTGCACGAGCTGGACGCCCAACTGGCGGCGCCGGACGCGACCACCGACCTGGAACGCTTTCGCGCCCTGACGCGCGAGCACGCCGAGACCGACGCCATCGTCCAGCCCTATCGGCGCTACCTGCAGCGCGAGGCCGATCGGGACAGCGCCCGGCAGCTGGCGGCCGAGGCCCAGCTCAGCGGCGACACGGCCCTGGCCGCGCTGGCCGCGGACGAGGAAGCCGCGGCGCAGGCCGAGCTCGACGCCTTGGCCGCGCAACTGCAGACCCTGCTGCTGCCGCGCGACCCCGACGACGAGCGCAACGCCTTCGTCGAAATCCGCGCCGGCACCGGCGGCGAGGAGGCCGCGCTGTTTGCCGCCGAACTGGCGCGCATGTACGTCCGCGACGCCGAGCGGCAGGGCTGGCGCGCCGAAGTCATCAGCGAATCCCCCAGCGAGCTCGGGGGCAGCAAGGAGGTGGTGCTGCGCATCGTCGGCTGGGGTGCGTATGGGCGGCTGCGCTTCGAGTCCGGCGGACACCGCGTGCAACGGGTGCCGGTCACCGAGTCTCAGGGGCGCATCCACACCAGCGCCTGCACCGTGGCCGTACTGCCCGAGCCGGACGAAGCACAGACGGTCCAGATCAACCCCGCCGACTTGCGCATCGACACCTTCCGCGCCAGCGGCGCCGGCGGCCAGCACGTCAACAAGACCGATTCGGCCGTGCGCATCACCCACCTGCCCACGGGCCTGGTGGCCGAATGCCAGGACGACCGCAGCCAACACCGCAACAAGGCCCGTGCGCTGCAGGTGCTGCTGGCGCGCCTGCAGGAGCGCGAACGCCGCGAGCGCGAGGCCCGCGAGGCCGCCACGCGCAAGGGCCTGATCGGCAGCGGCGACCGCAGCGACCGCATTCGCACCTACAACTTTCCCCAGGGCCGGGTCACGGATCACCGCATCAACCTGACCCTGTACAAGCTGCCCGCCGTGCTCGAGGGGGATTTGGACGATCTGATCCACGGGCTGCAGCTGGCGCACGGCGCGGAGCTGATGGCCGAGCTGGAAGCGCGGGCCACGGGCGCCGCCTGACCCACCGACCGGCCATGGATGCGTCCCCCCACCCCCCACCAGCCCACGGTGCGGATGCACCGACCACCCTGCGCGACGCGCTGCAGGCGGCCCAGGCGCGGGGCATGGACCGGCTGGACGCCCAGTGGCTTCTCCTGCACGCGCTGGGGCGACCGCTGGCAGACCGGGCCTGGCTGCTGGCCCACGACGACGCCCCGTTGGTGCCCGAGGCCGCCGCGCGCTACGCGGCCCTGTGCCAGCGCAGAATCGACGGGGAGCCCCTGGCGTACCTGACCGGTGAGCGTGGCTTCTACGGCCTGACCTTGCGGGTGGACGCGCGCGTGCTGGATCCCCGCCCGGACACCGAAACCCTGGTGGACTGGGCGCTGGCGGTGCTGCCTGCACACGCGGGCGTGCGGGTGGTGGACCTGGGCACCGGCAGCGGTGCCATCGCGCTGGCCCTCCAGCACGCCCGGCCGGATGCGACCGTCTGGGGCCTGGACCAGAGCGCCGACGCCCTGACGGTGGCCGCGGCCAACGGGCGGCGGCTGGGGCTGCCGGTGCGCTGGCTGCAGGGACGCTGGTGGTCAGACTGGCGGCCCTGGCTGGCGGGAGCCCATGACAGCGACGCAACCGATGCCCCCCCATGGCCGGCACGCTTCGACCTGATTGTCGCCAATCCGCCCTATCTGCGCGCCGACGATCCGCACCTGGGCGCCTTGCGGCACGAGCCGATCGGGGCCCTGGTCGGGGGGGCGGATGGGCTGGACGACCTGCGTGCCATCGTCGCCGGCGCCCCTGCGCGGCTGGAACCCGGTGGCTGGCTGCTCCTGGAACATGGCTGGGACCAAGCCGACGCGGTTGCCGCCTTGCTGCAACACGGGGGTTGGCGCGACATCGACCATCGGCGCGACCTGGGCGGCCACCGCCGCTGCACCGGCGGCCGCTGGCCCGGGTGATACCGTCCCCGGTGTGGGCATGGGCGCCCGCGCATCCGCAGGATCGCGGGGACTGGCGATAATCCAAGGTTTCCACCACCTCTTTCGCAGGGACCCATGAGCGACGTACAGCAGCGCATCGACCAACTGGTCAAATCCCACGACCTCGTGCTGTTCATGAAGGGCACGGCGAGTTTTCCGATGTGCGGCTTTTCTGGCCGCGCGGTGCAAATCCTCAAGGCCTGCGGGGTCGATCCCAAGAGCCTCGTCACGGTCAATGTGCTGGAGGACCCCGAAATCCGCCAGGGCATCAAGGAGTACAGCAACTGGCCGACCATTCCGCAGCTCTATGTGCGCGGGGAGTTCGTCGGCGGCTCGGACATCATGATGGAGATGTACGAATCCGGCGAGCTGCAACAGCTCCTCGGGGCATCAAACCAGTAAGGTTGCGCCGGCGGCGCAGATGCGCCATCCGGGATTGCCCGGGTTGGGCCGTTGGCACGGTCCATGCTTCAATGACCGCAGGATTGGTCGTCGAAGGAGAGTGCCATGGAAGCCAGCCCCGTTCCCGCCATCCCCGCCACCCGCGGCCTGCCGATCGCGCGGGTGCGCGACGTCTTCAGCCCCGAGGAAGTCGAACAGCGCCTGCGGCGCCTGAAGGCCCAGGGCAACGATCGCGAACAGGCGACGTTGTGCCAAACCTACGAGCGCATGCTGGAGCGCGGCCCGCAGCGCTTCGCGGTCAAACCCTCTGGCGTGCCCGATCTGGAGCCGCTGTACGAGCAGCTGCCCAACTTCCGCGCCGTGCTCGACGACGTGCGGCGCCATGTCGCACTGGCGCAGGAAAGCAGCGACAGCCTGGAGATCACCCCCCTGTTGCTGCTGGGGCCGCCGGGCGTTGGCAAAACCCACTTCGCCCAACAGCTCGCCGATCTGCTGGCCACCACCATGACCCTGGTGCCC
This sequence comes from Tepidimonas sp., assembly GCF_046292505.1. Classification (GTDB taxonomy): domain Bacteria; phylum Pseudomonadota; class Gammaproteobacteria; order Burkholderiales; family Burkholderiaceae_C; genus Tepidimonas. The sequence goes on from NZ_JBKBQX010000005.1 coordinate 72,614, forward strand.
ATGAGTTCGATGACCGCCGGCTGGTTGCTGTCGGGTTCGTCGTCGCAATGGAAAGGCGCCAAGCCCGGCAAGGTGTTCGAGGCCGTGGTGGAAGGCAACTACGCCAACCCGGTGCTGGTGGTGGACGAAATCGACAAAGCCAGCGACGCGCAGTATGACCCCCTGGGCGCCCTCTACGGCCTGCTGGAGCCGCAGACGGCGCAGCGCTTCGTGGACGAGTTCGCCGAGGTGCCCATCGATGCCAGCCAGGTCATCTGGATCACCACCGCGAATGACGAGCGGACCATTCCGGACCCCATCCTCAACCGCATGAATGTGTTCGAGATCGCGCCGCCCACGCGCGACGAGGCCCGCGGCATTGCGCGCCAGCTCTACCAGCGGCTGCGCGCTGCACACGACTGGGGCCGACTGTTCGACGAAGAACCCGGCGACGATGTGTTGGACCAACTCGCGGGGCTGGCCCCGCGCGAGATGCGACGCGCCCTCATGACCGGCTTTGGCAACGCCCGACTGGAGCGGCGCGACCGCATCGAGGTGCGGGACTTGCCCGCCGCATCGGGCGCGCGCCCGCGCATCGGTTTTTTGCAGTGAGGGTCTGGCTCACGCCAGACGCCAGCGGCGCTCCGCGGCAAACACCGCGTTCGGGTAGGTCGCGCGGCCGCGGCTGCCGTTGTAGCGCCCCAGGGCCAGAAACAGGTCCCCGCGCTCACGCTGCAGGTAGTGGCGCAGGATCACACAGCCGTAGCGCAAGTTGGTCTGCAGGTGGAACAGCTTGTCCGGGTCCCCGTCGCCGATGACCCGGGTCCAGAACGGCATCACCTGCATGTAACCCCTTGCCCCAGCGGGGGAAATGGCGTATTTGCTAAAAGCGCTTTCGACTTCGATCAGCCCCAGCACCAACGCCGTGTCCAGCCCGGCACGCTTGCTCTCGTACCAAACGGTCTGCAAAAAATCGATGCGCGCCTGTGGTTCCGGCTTGCGGCGGCGCAACTGCCAGCTCGCCCGGCTCAACCAGCGCAGATAGGCCAGCCGCTCCTCGGCCGTCAAAAACTCCGGCTCCGGCGGGTCGAGTTGCTCGACAGCCGCCCGCAGCGCATGGCGCACGGCGTCCGACAGCGGCTCCTCGATCTGCGCGCCCGCCCAGGCCGGCCCGGCGACCACCCAGGCCAGCGCCGGCGCGCCCCACCCCGCCAGGCACCGCAGGCAGCGGCGCCGGTCCAGCGCAGGCCCGCAGGCCGGGTCCATGATCACCCCACGATGCGATCGCGCAACCACCCGACGATGTCGGCCAGCGGCACGGGCGTGGCTGCGGTGTCGCGCCGGTGCTGGTATTCGACCAGACCGTCCTTGAGCCCGCGCTCCCCCAGGGTGATGCGATGTGGCACGCCGATCAGCTCCCAGTCGGCAAACATGGCCCCAGGGCGCTCGCCACGGTCGTCCAGCATCACGTCCACACCCAGCGCAGCCAGTTCATCATGCAGGCGCTCAGCGGCCTGGCGCACGGTGGGGCTGCGGTCCATGCCGATCGGGCAGATCACCACCGTGAACGGCGCGATCGCATCCGGCCAGATGATGCCGCGCTCGTCGTGGTTCTGCTCGATGGCCGCCGCCGGCAGGCGCGTGATGCCGATGCCGTAGCAGCCCATCTCGAACGGCTTGGGCTTGCCGTCTTCGTCGAGGAAGGTGGCGTTCATCGCCCGGCTGTACTTGGTGCCGAGGTAGAACACGTGCCCGACCTCGATGCCGCGCTCGATCGCCAGCACCCCCTGGCCGTCCGGCGACGGGTCGCCGGCGACGACGTTGCGGATGTCGGCCACCAGGTCCGGCTCCGGCAGGTCACGCCCCCAGTTGACGCCGGTCAGGTGGAAGTCCGCCTCGTTGGCACCGCAGATCCAGTCGGCCATCACCGCCACCTCGCGGTCGGCCACCACGGTCACCGGCTTGCGCGTGCCCACCGGCCCCAGATAGCCGGGCCGGCAGCCGAAGTGCTCGACGATCTCGGCCTCGGTGGCGAAGCGCCAGCCCAGCTCCAGCCCGGGCAGCTTGCCGACCTTGACCTCGTTCATGTCGTGGTCGCCGCGCAGCAGCAGCAGCCAGATCCGGGTGGCGACGATCTCGTCGCGCTCGCCCGCCTCGTCGGTGGCCAGCACGATGGACTTGACCGTGCGCGCAAGCGGCACGCCCAGCAGGTCGGCCACCTGCGCGCAGGTGCTCCTGCCCGGCGTGGCGACCTTGGCCAGCGGCTGCGCCGGCGCCGGGCGCGGGCCCGCGGGCGGCAGCGCCTCGGCCTTTTCCAGGTTGGCGGCGTAGTCGCTGGTCGGGCAGTAGACGATGGCGTCCTCGCCGGTGGCGGCGATGACCTGGAACTCCTCGCTCAGGTCGCCGCCGATGGCGCCGCTGTCGGCCGCCACCGCGCGGTAGCGCAGCCCGAAACGGTCGAAGATGCGCCGGTACGCCTGCGCCATGATCTGGTAGCTGCGCTGCGCGCCTGCAGCGTCGCGGTCGAAGCTGTAGGCGTCCTTCATGATGAACTCGCGCCCGCGCATCAGGCCGAAGCGCGGCCGGCGCTCGTCGCGGAACTTGGTCTGGATCTGATAAAAGTTCTTCGGTAACTGCTTGTAGCTGCGCAGTTCCTGCCGGGCGATGTCGGTCACCACCTCTTCGCTGGTGGGCTGCACAACGAAGTCGCGCTCGTGCCGGTCGCGGATGCGCAGCAGCTCCGGCCCCATCTTGTCGAAGCGCCCGGTCTCCTGCCACAGCTCGGCGGGCTGGATGATGGGCATGGTCAGCTCCACCGCGCCGGCACGGTTCATCTCCTCGCGCACGATACGTTCCACCTTCTGGATGACGCGCAGCCCCATGGGCATATAGGTGTAGATGCCGGCACCGAGCTTTTTGATCATGCCGGCGCGCATCATGAGCCGGTGGCTGACGACCTCGGCGTCGGCCGGGGCTTCCTTGAGGGTGGAGATGAAAAATTGGGAGGCTTTCATGGCGACACAAATCTCGACCTGCGATGCATAATCGAGACAGTTTTTGAAAATTGGGGTCGATTATGCTTGACAGAGACGGCTTCAGGCCCAATGTCGGCATCATCCTGCTCAACCAGAAGAACCAGGTGTTCTGGGGCAAGCGCATCCGCACCCACTCCTGGCAGTTTCCGCAAGGCGGCATCGACCGCGGCGAGACCCCGGAACAGGCGATGTACCGGGAGCTGCACGAGGAGATCGGTCTGCGCCCAGAGCATGTGGCGATCATCGCCCGCACACGGGACTGGTTGCGCTACGAGGTGCCGGACCGCTATATCCGCCGTGACGCCCGCGGTCACTACAGGGGACAGAAGCAGATCTGGTTTCTGCTGCGCCTGGTCAGCGGCGACTGGAACCTGAACCTGCGCGCCACCGATCACCCCGAATTCGACGCCTGGCGCTGGAACGACTACTGGGTGCCGCTGGATCTGGTGATCGAGTTCAAGCGCGACGTGTACCAGCGCGCGCTGGAAGAGCTGTCGCGCTACCTGCCGCCCCTGGGCCACACGGGCAGCGGCCGTGACGGCCGCGATATCCGCAACCGCTATCTGCGCGGCAACAACCGGGGCCGCTCGCCCGCCCCCCCGAAGGCGCCCGAGGCGGGCCGACGCCCCCGTGCGCTGCCGGCCCACCTGGCGATGCCCGCCCACCTGGAGCTGCCCCCCGGGGGCAGCTTCGACCCCCAACCGGCCCCGCCTGACGCGGGCCCGCCGGCCGACGGGGCCATTCCGCCCCGTCCCCCATCCCCCTGACCCGGAGCCCCGCGCGCGTGTCCCACCACTCCCCTGCCCCCTCCTCCGCCCTCGCCCCCACCGGATACCGGGTGCGCCCGACCGGCCGACTGCGGCTGGCTGCACTGCTGCTGGGGGTTGCGGCCGCCGGGGCCCAAGCACAACTGCTGACCGACCCCAACCGCGAGTGGCACGAGGCCGATGCGCCGCCGCCCCCGCCGCTG
>NZ_JBKBQX010000005.1:76604-139040 GCF_046292505.1 Tepidimonas sp.
CCGCCGGGGCCCAAGCACAACTGCTGACCGACCCCAACCGCGAGTGGCACGAGGCCGATGCGCCGCCGCCCCCGCCGCTGCGGCAGGACGGCTTGGTGCCGTTCGTGGTGTCGGTCAACAGCCAGTTGCGCTTTGGCGTGGACCCGGCCTCGGTGACGCTGGGCCCGGATGGGGTGATCCGGTATGTGATCGTGGCGCAAAGCGCCAGCGGCGCCCTCAATGCCTGGTACGAGGGGCTGCGCTGCACCACCGCCCAGGTCAAGACCTACGCCCACTGGAACCCCGGCCCGCCCGGGGAATGGCGCCCCAACCCCAGCGCCGAGTGGCGCAATCTGGGCGGGGAGTTCGCCTCCCGTCCAGCCGTGGCGCTGGCGCGCAACGGCTTTTGCGATGGCCCCACCCCCAACGGGCGCCCGGCCGACATGCTGCGCGCCCTGCGCGTCGGCAAGCCCGAGCGCTGACGGCGCGCCCCGGGGGCGCCCGCAGACGCCGGATCAGCGCAGGGTGACGACCAGGTTGTCGCGGTGAATCATCTCGGGCTCGGCCGCATAGCCGAGCAGCTTGTCGAATTCGGCGGAGGAACGGCGGCAGATCAGCCGCGCCTCGGCCGCGGCGTAGTTGGCCAGCCCGCGGGCGATCTCGCGCCCGTCGGGCGCGCGCACCGCAATCACATCGCCGCGGTGAAAGTCGCCTTCCACGGCGGTCATACCGATGGGCAACAGGCTCTTGCCCTCTTTGACCAGCTTGTCCACGGCGCCAGCGTCCACCGTGACCGAGCCGCGCAGTTGCAAATGGCTGGTCATCCAGCGCTTGCGGGCCTGCTGCTTGGGGGCGTCGGCCACCAGACAGGTGCCGATCGGCTCGCCACCGATCAAGCGCAGCAGCACGTCCGGCTCGCGCCCCCACGCAATCACGGTGGACGCGCCGGAGCCGGCCGCGCGCTTGGCCGCCAGGATCTTGGTGATCATGCCACCGGTGCCCACGCGGCTGCCTGCGCCGCCGGCCATGGCTTCGAGCAGCGGATCGCCGGCCCGGGCGACGTGCACGAACGCCGCCCCCGGGTCCTTGCGGGGATCGGCCGTGTAGAGACCGCGCTGGTCGGTCAGGATGACCAGCAGGTCGGCCTCGACCAGATTGGCCACCAGCGCACCGAGGGTGTCGTTGTCGCCGAACTTGATTTCGTCGTTGACGACGGTGTCGTTTTCGTTGATGACGGGCACCACGCCCAACGCCAGCAGCGTCAACAGGGTGGAACGGGCATTCAAGTAGCGCTCGCGGTCGGCCAGGTCGGCGTGGGTGAGCAGCACCTGGGCGCTGCCCACCCCCTGCTCGCGCAGCTTGGTCTCGTACATCTGGGCCAGCCCCATCTGACCGACGGCGGCGGCGGCCTGCAGCTCGTGCACCTCTTTGGGGCGGACGGTCCAGCCCAGACGCTTCATGCCCTCGGCGATGGCGCCGCTGCTGACCATGATGACCTCGCGGCCGTCGCGCACCAGCGCGGCGAGTTGGCGGGCCCACTGGCCGATGGCGGCTTCGTCCAGGCCTCGGCCTTCGTTGGTGACGAGGCTGGAGCCGACCTTGACCACGATGCGCCGCGCGCCGCGCAGCACCTCGGCTGGCGCACGGCTCGGGGTGGCCAGTGCGCTGGCGGGGGCGACCCCGTTCACGGGGGGAGCGTCGGCGCGGGTCAGGTCGGTCGTCATCGTCGTCGTGCGAGGGGAAAGAATGGGCTCAGGTGCGAAAACGCGGATCGTCGTCGGCAGGGGTGTCGGCATCCTGCCGCGCCGCGTCGAAGCGCGGATCCACCGCTGCCGGGGGCGCCTCGGCCTCGCGCAGCGCCACCAGATGCTCGTAGACCTTTTGCATCAGCCGCTCGCACCCCTCGCGCGTCAGCGCCGAGATCTCGAACACCGGACCCTTGAAGCGCAGGCGGCGCACGAAGTCCCGCACGCGCCGCTCGCGCTCCTCGGGCGGCACCATGTCCAGCTTGTTGAGCACCAGCCAGCGCGGCTTGGCCGCCAGTTGAGGATCGTATTTCTTGAGCTCCGCGACGATGGCGCGCGCCTGGGCGACCGGATCGACCGAATCATCGAAGGGCGCCATGTCCACGATGTGCAGCAGCAGCCGCGTGCGCTGCAGGTGGCGCAAGAACTGGTGGCCCAGTCCAGCCCCCTCGGCCGCCCCCTCGATCAGGCCCGGCACGTCGGCGATGACGAAGCTCTTTTCGGGCCCGACGCGCACCACACCCAGGTTGGGGTGCAGCGTGGTGAAGGGATAGTCGGCAATCTTGGGCCGCGCGTTGGAGACGGCCGCGATCAGCGTGGACTTGCCGGCGTTGGGCATACCGAGCAGCCCCACGTCGGCCAGCACCTTGAGTTCGAGCTTGAGGCTGCGGCGCTCGCCCGGGCGCCCCAACGTCTTTTGGCGCGGCGCGCGGTTGGTGGAGCTTTTGAAGTGCAGGTTGCCAAAACCGCCGTCGCCACCCTTGGCGATCAGTTCCTTTTGTCCGGGCTGCAGCAGCTCGAACAGCACCTGACCGGTCTCGGCATCGCTGATGACCGTGCCGACCGGCATACGCAGCACGATGTCCTCACCCTTGGCGCCGAACATGTCGGAGCCCTTGCCGTGCTCGCCGCGCTGCGCTTCGAAGCGGCGCGTGTAGCGGTAATCGACCAGGGTGTTGAGGTTCTCGTCGGCCACGGCCCAGACGTGGCCGCCCCGGCCGCCGTCGCCGCCGTCGGGCCCGCCGAATTCCTTGAACTTCTCGTGACGGAACGAGGCGCAGCCGTTGCCCCCGTCGCCCGCGGCAACGTCGACATAGGCTTCATCGACGAACTTCATGACGGCTCCTGCGCCGATCGCAAAACGACAAGGGCCCGCAGCGCGGGCCCGTGCCGGGATGGCCTGCAGCCGGCCGTGGCCCCGGGGGACGATGCCCCCGCCACGCCTGCCTCAGGCCGGGATGACGTTGATCACCTTGCGGTTGAGCGCGCCCTTGACGGCGAACTCGACCTTGCCCGCCACGGTGGCGTAGATGGTGTGGTCCTTGCCGATACCGGTGCCGGTACCGGGGTGGAACTGGGTGCCGCGCTGACGCACGATGATCGCGCCGGCGCTGACGTCCTGGCCGCCGAACACCTTCACACCCAGCATCTTGGGCTTGGAGTCGCGGCCGTTACGGGTGGAGCCGCCGCCTTTTTTCTGTGCCATGGTGTGTCACCTCGTCAGACGTTGATCGAGCCGATCTGCAGCTCGGTGAAGTTTTGGCGATGGCCCTGGCGCTTTTGGTAGTGCTTGCGGCGGCGCAGCTTGAAGATGCGCACCTTCTCACCCCGACCATGCGACACGACCGTGGCCGTGACCGTTGCGCCGCTGACCAAGGGGGTGCCCACCCGGATGTCCGCGCCGTTGCCGACGGCCAACACCTGGTCGATCACGATCTCTTGGCCTACGTCCGCAGCGATCTGTTCTACTTTGATTTTTTCGCCGGCAGCCACGCGATACTGCTTGCCACCGGTTTTTATGACCGCGTACATAGGAGTCCTTTTTGCTGGATATACCGGCTTTTTCGGCCGGCAAAACACTCGGCAGCGTGTTTCCGCCGAACCTATAATTGTACAGACAAGCGCGGCCGCATGCCAAGCCCTCGTCGCCAGCACCCTGCCCAACCCCGGCCATCCGGCCGCCATCGTTCACCATGACCCTTGCCGCTGCCGCCCCGTCCCGTCGGGGCTTATTCGTGATTTTTGGCTCGACCTTCTTCGAGCTGGTGGGCTACTTCATGCTCACGCCCTGGCTGATCCTTCGCCTGACCGAGCAAGGGGCTCCGACGGCGCTGATCGGGGTGTTCGCCGCCAGCGCCTGGGCCGGTATTTTGCTGGTCACGCCCTTTGCCTCGGCGCTGACGCGCGCCCTGGGGCGGCGCCCGACGCTGTGGCTGTCGGGGGCCGTGCCGGTGCTTGCCGGCGTCGGCTATGGCCTGCCGCTGGAGGGCTCGGCCGCGCTGGCGCTGTGGTTTGGCCTGAAGGTGCTGGCGGGCATGGCCTCGGGCCTGCGCTGGGTGTTGGCCGAGGCGCTGGTCGCCGAGTTCGCCCCCGCCCCTCTGCGGGGGCGCGCCGTCGGGCTGTTCGAAACGATGGTGGGCGCCACCTTCGTGATCGGACCGATGCTGCTGGCCGCCGTCGGGCCGTCCAGCCCGGCTGCGCTGTGGCTGTCGGTGGCGCTGCTGGCGGTGGGCTTGGTGTGGGCGTTCTTCGTCCCCCCGCTGCCGCCGGAGGCGGATGCGCACGAGGCCCACGTCGGCTGGCGCGGCGTCTGGACGGCGCTGCGCGCCCACCCCGTCATCATGGCGGCGGGGTTTTGCGGCGGCTTTTTCGAAAGCGGCCTGACCGCCATCCTGCCGCTGTACGGGTTGGCGCTGGGTTTGGGCGCCGCCGCGGCCGCCCTGCTGGTGTCGGCCAGCGGGCTGGGCAGCTCGGTGTTGATGCTGCCGGCCGGGGCACTGGCCGACCGGCTGGGCCGCCACGGTGGCCGCCGGGGTGGTGCGGGCGGGGCCCGACTGCAGTTGATGCGGGGATGCGCGGCGATCACCCTCTTGGCTACGCTGGTCATCCCATGGGTGGCCGGCACGCCATGGCTGGCGTGGCCGGTGGCCTTTTTGTGGGGCGGAGCCGGGGGGTGTTTGTACACCCTGGCCATGATCGACATCGGGGCGCGCGAGCGGGGGGTCACGTTGGTCAACAGCACGGCCGTGCTGGTGATGGCTTATACCTTGGGTGGGGTGCTGGCCCCGTCCTTGGCCGGCGCCGCCCTGCAGTGGGCCCCTCGCGTGGGCTTTCCGGCGCTGCTGCTGGCGGTGGCCCTGGCGTGTCTGGTGCTGCTGGCGCGGGCACGGGCGGGTCACCGGGTGTGAGTCCGTTGCCCGCGGATCGGCAGGCGGCGTAGGCTGCAGCGCAGCGCCTCAGGGCGCGCGGGCCATGTCGGCGGCCGCAGCAGCAGACGGCACTGGCTCGGCCCGGGGTTGCGGCCGGTCGATCAGCCGGTCGGCGATGCCGCCGCCGATCCACATGCCCACCAGCGTCAGCCACGCCGTGAGCGCGAAGATGGCGCCCCCGGTCATGCCGGCGCCAACCGCGCAGCCGCCGGCCAGCATCGAGCCGAAGCCCATCAGGATGGCGCCGACGATGTAGCGCGGCATCGTGTAGGCGCCGCCGAAGCCCTCCAGCTTCCATTCGCGGCCGACCAGCGCCCCGGCCAGCGAGCCAAGAAACACCCCCGGCATCAGCCCGAGCCCGAACGACCACGGCTTGTCCGGCTCGGCCAGCACGCGCATCAGCCACTCGGCCGACGGGCCGCTGAAGGTCATGCCCTGGATCTGCACCGGCTCGAACGAGTGCGCCATCACCTGGTAGCTGAACCACCACGCCAGCGCCACCATCAGCCCGGTGGCCGCGCCGCCGACCCACTTCCAGAAGCTCCAGCCGCTGCGCGCGGCGAACCACAGCGCCGCGGCCATCCACACCAGCCCGAACAGCAGGCCGACCTTGGGGCCGCCGCCCACCAGCGCCAGCAGGTCGCGCGAGGGGCCGCCCTCCACCACCCACCAGCCGCTGATGGCCTCGCGCCACGGCGCCAGCGCCCCCGACAGCGAGGCCTGCGCGGTCACCGCGAAGATCAGCCCGGACAGCAGCGCGCGCAGGTTGCCGTTGGCCGACAGCACCAGCAGCCGGCTGGCGCAGCCGCGCGTCATCACCATGCCCAGCCCAAACAGCAGCCCGCCGACCAGCGCGCCCGACAGGCTGCCACGCGCTGCGAGCTGGCGTGCGCTGGAGACGTCCAGCCAGCCGAGCAGGATCATGCCCTGCACCGCCACCACGGCGGTGGAGAACGCCAGCAGCCACACCGCCAGCTTGTCGCCGAAGCGGCGGTGCCAGAATTCGATCACCGCCGCGCGCAGGCAGAACTTGGAACGCTGGCCGAAGAAGCCAAACCCCAAGCCCAGCAACCACCCGCCCATCGCCAGCACGACGGGCTCGCCCCAGCGCTCGATCCATGCCGCCATGTCCATGGCCGCCCTTTCATCGATTCATTCCAATATACGGATGATGCAAGACGGGGCGCGCGTCCGGGTTGATGCGCATCAAGATCCGGGGCCGGGCTCGACCTGGGCGTCGCAGTCGCACCCGCGGCCGGCCGCGATCCAGCGCGCCAGCACCGGCCGCACCAGGGCCGACAGGCTGCGCGCCAACGGCCCCTGCCCCCACCCCAGCACCTCCCCCAGCACCTCCCCCGGCGCGGCCACGGCGCCGCAGCGGTAGCGACGCTCGGCCTGCACCCAGCGCAAGGCCACGCAGGGGCCGCGTCGGCGGCGGCTGAGCAGCCAGCCGATCGGGCACGGCTCGATCAGGCAGCACACGCCGCAACCGTTGCACGGCGCCCCCCAGGCCGGCTTGACCGGGGCGTCCGGCTCGATCCACACCACACGCCCGGGGCCGTTCATGGGGTGATCCGCGCTCAGGCGCCGCGCGACAGCACCGCGGCCAGGGCCTGACCGGTGTGGGTACCCAGGCGCACCAGATCCTCGGGGGTACCGGCGCCGACCAGGCGACCACCGCCGGCACCACCTTCCGGCCCCAGGTCCAGCACCCAGTCGGCCTCGGCGATCAGGTCCAGGTCGTGCTCGATGACGACCACGCTGTGCCCCGCGTCGACCAGCCGGTGCAGCACGCGGATGAGCTTGTCCACATCCGCCATGTGCAGACCGACGGTCGGCTCGTCCAGCACGTACAGGGTGTGCGGCGCCTTCTGGCCGCGGCGGCTGACGTCGTCGCGTACCTTGGTCAGCTCGGTCACCAGCTTGATGCGCTGAGCCTCGCCGCCCGACAGGGTGGGGCTGGGCTGGCCCAGCGTCAGGTAGCCCAGGCCGACGTCGCGCAGCAACTGCAGCGGATGGGCGATCGACGGCATGGAAGCAAAGAAGTCCACCGCCTCGTCCACCGACAGGGCCAGCACATCGCCGATGGACTTGCCGCGCCAGGTGACGGTCAGCGTCTCGGGGTTGAAGCGCGCCCCATGGCAGGCCTCGCACGGCACCTTGACGTCGGGCAGGAAGCTCATCTCGATGGTGCGCAGACCCTGCCCTTCGCAGACCGGACAACGCCCCTCGCCGGTGTTGAACGAGAAACGCCCGGGCCCGTAGCCGCGCGCTTTCGCCTCCAGCGTCTCGGCATAGAGCTTGCGGATGGTGTCCCAAAACCCGATGTAGGTGGCGGGGCAGGAGCGCGGGGTCTTGCCGATGGGGGTCTGATCCACCTCCAGCACGCGGTCCACGGCCTCGGCCCCTTCCAGACCGCTGCAGCCGCTCCAAACGATGGCGCGGGCGGGGGCCTGCGCGGCCCGCCGCCGGGGTTGGGCCAGCGCGGCGGCCAGATTGGTCAGCAGCACGTCGCGGGCCAGCGTGGATTTGCCCGAGCCGCTCACGCCGGTGACGGCGACCAGCCGGTGCAGCGGAACGGTGACATCCATGCCCTGCAAGTTGTGCCGGCGCGCGCCGCGCACCACCAGGGCCGGCGCGTCTGCACGCACGGGCCGGCGCGCCTGCAGCGGGTGGCGGATGGCCTGCGCCAGGTAGCGCCCGGTCTGGGAGTCGGCGGCCGCCATCACATCCTCGATGCGCCCTTGGGCCACCAGCCGTCCGCCCAGCCGCCCCGCACCGGGGCCGATGTCGATCAGGTGATCGGCGCGGCGGATGGTGTCCTCGTCGTGCTCCACCACCACCAGGGTGTTGCCGTGCCGCCGCAGCGCATGCAGCGCGTCGAGCAGGATGCGGTTGTCGCGCGGATGCAGGCCGATGGTCGGCTCGTCGAGCACATAGCACACCCCCTGCAGGTTGGAGCCCAGCTGCGCGGCCAGGCGGATGCGCTGCGCCTCGCCCCCCGAGAGGGTGGGCGCGCCGCGGTCCAGCGTCAGATAGCCCAGACCCACCTGCAGCAGAAAGCGCAGGCGGCTCTCGATTTCAGGCAACAGATCGCGCGCGATGTCGGCCTCGCGCGCGGTCAGCGCACCGGGCTGCTGCAGGGCGCGCACCCAGTCCAGCACCTCGCCCACGCTCAGACGCGCGATGTCGGTGATGGGCCGGTCGTGGAAACGCACGGCACGCGCCACCGGTTGGAGCCGCGTGCCACCGCAGGTGGCGCAGGGCTGGTCGCCGAGGTCTTCCAGCTCGGGCTCGGCAAAGGTCTGCTCGCGCCCACGGTGGTCGACGTCGCGCAGGCTGTCGTCCAGTGCCCGGCGCTGCTCGCGCGTGAGCTGCACGCCCGTCCCCACGCAGTCGGGACACCAGCCGTGCTTGCTGTTGTACGAGAACAGGCGTGGATCCAGCTCCGCATAGCTGGTGGCGCACACCGGACAGGCGCGCAGGGTGGAGTACACGGCCACCGTGCCCAGGCCACGGCCGGTGCCGCCGGCCTCCAGCGCCGCGGCCAAACCCTCGATGCCCGCCAGCACATGCACCACGCCTTTGCCGTGCTGCAGGGCCAGCGCCAGCGCCGCGCGCAGCTCGCCCTCGGCGGCGGGCGTGACGTGGACGGTGGCCACGGGCAGCTCCAGCGTATGCTCCTTGAAGCGATCCAAGCGCGGGAAACCCTGCGTGGGCAGAAATTCGCCATCCACCCGCAGGTGGGTATGGCCGCGCTGGGCGGCCCATTCGGCCCACTCGGTATAGACCCCTTTGCGGTGGATGACCAGCGGCGCCAGAATGCCCAGCGTCTGCCCCCGGTGGCGCTGCATGAGCTGCGCCAGGATGCTGTCCGGTGTCTGCGGCTGGACGGGGGCGCCGTCGTGCACGCAGTGCTGCACCCCCAGCTTGACGTAGAGCAGACGCAGGTAGTGCCAGACCTCGGTCACCGTGCCGACCGTGGACTTGCGCCCGCCGCGCGAGAGGCGCTGCTCGATCGCCACCGTCGGGGGGATGCCCCAGACGGCATCCACCTCGGGCCGGCCGGCCGGCTGCACGATGCTGCGCGCATAGGCATTCAGGCTTTCCAGGTAGCGGCGCTGCCCCTCGTTGAACAGGATGTCGAACGCGAGGGTGGATTTGCCCGACCCGCTCACGCCGGTGATGACGGTGAAGCGCCCGCGCGGGATGTCCACCGACAGATCGCGCAGGTTGTGCTCGCGCGCATGCACGATGCGGATCGCCGGCGGCGCGGACGCGGGTCGCGCCACGGGCGCAGGCGGTGTCGGGCGCGGCTCGCGGGCGGCGGTCGCTTCGCCCAGGGCCTCGGCGTACTCGCGCAGCGCCTGGGCGGTGTGGCTGGTGGGGTGCTGGCGCAGCTCCTCGGGCGGGCCGGCGAACACCAGCGTGCCCCCGCCGTCGCCGCCCTCCGGCCCCAGATCCAGCACCCAGTCGGCGGCGCGGATGACGTCCAGGTTGTGCTCGATCACGACCAGCGAATGGCCCGCCTCCAGCAGCTTGCGCAGCGCGCGCATCAGCTTGGCGATGTCGTCGAAGTGCAGCCCCGTGGTGGGCTCGTCGAACAAAAACAGCGTCCCGCGCGGGCGCGCCGGCGCCTTGCCCGCCCAGGGCGAGGGCGGCGGGGCGGCAGCGGCCGTCTTGCGAGCGCGGCTCGACCGCGGCTCGGCCGCTGCGGCGGTGGCCAGATGGCCGGCCAGTTTCAGGCGCTGTGCCTCGCCGCCAGACAGGGTGGGCACCGGCTGGCCCAGCCGCAGGTATTCCAGCCCCACATCCAGCAACGGCTGCAGGGCGCGCATCACATCGCGGTCGCTGGCAAAGCACTGTGCGGCCTCGGTGACGGTCAGCTCCAGCACGTCCGCCACGCTCAGCCAACGGCCTGCGCGCTCGATGGTCACTTCCAGCACTTCGGGGCGGTAGCGCCGCCCCTGGCAGTCCGGGCAACGCAGATACACGTCGGAGAGGAACTGCATCTCCACATGCTCGAAGCCCGAGCCCCCGCAGGTGGGGCAGCGCCCGTCGCCGCTGTTGAAGCTGAATTTGGCCGCCGTGTAGCCGCGCTGCTGCGCCAGTGGCGACTGCGCGAACAGCGTGCGGATGGCGTCCCAGGCGCCGACGTAGCTGACCGGGTTGGAGCGCGCCGTCTTGCCGATGGGCGACTGGTCCACGAAGACCACGCCCTCCAGGTGATCGGCGCCGAGCAGCCGATCGTGCGCCCCCGGGGATTCGGTGGCTTGGCCGAAATGGCGCAGCAGCGCGGGGGCCAGAATGTCCTGCACCAGGGTGGATTTGCCCGAGCCGCTGACCCCAGTCACCACCACCAGCCGCTGCAGCGGAAAGGCCACGTCCAGCGCGCGCAGGTTGTGCTCGCGCGCGCCTTCCAGAATCAGGCGGGGGGTGGACTCGGTGACCCGGCGCTTGACCCCAAAACCGATTTGCCGCCGCCCCGACAGGTACTGGCCGGTGAGCGTGTCGGCACCGCGCAGTTGTGCCGGCGTGCCGTCGAACACGATGCGGCCGCCGCGCTCGCCGGGGCCGGGGCCCATGTCGAGGATGCGGTCGGCGGCCAGCATCACGGCCGGGTCGTGCTCCACCACGACCAGGGTGTTGCCGGCGTCGCGCAAGCGGGCCATGGCCTGGTTGATGCGGGCCATGTCGCGCGGATGCAGGCCGATGGAGGGCTCGTCCAGCACGAACAGGGTGTTGACCAGCGAGGTGCCCAGCGCCGTGGTCAGGTTGATGCGCTGGACCTCGCCGCCGGAGAGGGTGCGGCTCTGGCGGTCCAGCGTCAGATAGCCCAGCCCCACATCGCACAGGTAGCGCAGCCGGGCGGTGATCTCGTCGTACAACAGGGCCTGGGCCTGGCGCTCGCCCGCCGGCAGTTCGTCCAGCCGGGCCTGCAGGCCCTGAAAGAAGCGGCGCAAGCGCTCGATCGGCAGGCCCATCAGATCGTGCAGGCACAGCCCGGGCAGCGCTTGCAGTTGCGCGTCACTCCAGGCCACGCCGCGCGGGCGAAAGCGCCGCTCGGGCGGCAGCACGGCGTCCGCATCGGCGCGCGACCCGATGCGCCAGAGCAGGCTCTCGGTCTTCAGGCGCGCGCCGCCGCACGCCGGGCACTCGGTGTAGCTGCGGTACTTGGACAGCAGCACCCGGATGTGCATCTTGTAGGCCTTGCTCTCCAAATAATCGAAGAAGCGGCGGATGCCGTACCACTGGCGCTTCCAGTCCCCCGTCCAGTGGGGCGATCCTTCCAGCACCCAACGTTGCTGCTCCGGGGCGAGCTGGTACCACGGCGTGTCGCGCGGAATGCCCGCCGCCTCGGCGTGGCGCATCAGGTCGTCTTGGCACTCCTGATAGGCCGGGGTCTGGATGGGTTTGATGGCGCCCGCGCGCAGGGTGAGTTTGTCGTTGGGGATGACGAGACCCCAGTCCACCCCGATGACGCGGCCGAAGCCGCGGCAGGTCTCGCAGGCGCCGGCGGGCGAATTGAAGGAGAACATCGACGGCCGCGGGTCGGCGTAGCGGATGTCGCTCTCCGGGCAATGCAGTCCGGTGGAATAGCGCCACAGGGCCGGCTCGGCGCCGTCTGCCAGCGCATAGACCACCAGGCGGCCGCCGCCGCGCTTGAGCGCGGTCTCCACGGCCTCGGCCACGCGAGCCGGATCGGCGCTGCCGATGCGAAAGCGATCCGCCACCACGTCGAGCCGGCGGCGCTCGCCCACGATCTGTTCGGCCTGCACGCGGGTGTAGCCGCTGGCGGACAGCCACTGCTGCACCTCCTCGTCGGGGGTGCTGGCCGGCAGCTCGACGGCAAAGGTCACGACCAGGCGCGGATCGCCGGCCGCGGCCGCCCGCGCGTGCAGATCGGCCACGATGGTCTCCACCGTGTCGTGGCGCACCGGCAGGGCGGTGTCGCGATCGAACAACTGGCCGGCGCGGGCGAACAGCAGCTTCAGGTGGTCGTTGAGCTCGGTCATCGTCCCGACCGTGGAGCGCGAGGAGCGCACCGGGTTGGTCTGGTCGATGGCAATGGCGGGCGGCACGCCGTCGATGCGGTCCACCGCCGGCTTGTCCATGCGGTCCAGAAACTGCCGCGCATACGCCGAGAAGGTTTCGACGTAGCGGCGCTGCCCCTCGGCGAACAGGGTATCGAAGACCAGGCTGGACTTGCCCGATCCGCTGGGCCCGGTGACGACGGTCAGCTCGCCCGTGCGGATGTCCAGATCGATCTGCTTGAGGTTGTGCTGGCGCGCGCCACGGATGCGGATGACGCCCTGCAGGGGCGCGCCCTCCTCGTCGTCGCGGGTCGGATCGCTGGTCTCGGGCAGGCGGGCGGACATGGCGGGGTGCGGGGCAGGCAATGGGAGCCGATCATTCTAGGCACCCCGCTGTAACCCCGCGCGGCACCCCACCGCGCGGGGCGGCGGCATCAGGCCTGGGGCTTGACGATCAGCACCGGCACCTTGGCGTGCGTGAGCACCTTCTGCGCGACGCTGCCCAGGATGAGCGCCTGCACGCCCTTGCGGCCGTGCGAGCCCATGACGATCAGGTCGCAGGCTTCGGCCTCAGCGGTCTCCAGAATGCCTTCGTAGGTGACGTTGCGCTCGATGGTGTCGCCGGAGAAGGGCACGCCGCGCGCGGCGCACACCTGCCGCAGATCGTCCAGCGCCTTGCCCGCCGCGGCCTGTGCCTCGGCCAGATAGGCCTGCAGCCCCACGGCCGAGGCATCGCCAATGCCGATATAGGGGAACGGATCGATCACATAGACACCCACCACCTGGGCGCCGTGCTGGCGAGCGAGATCGGCCGCCAACTCGCCAGCGGCGTGCGCCAGCGCCGAGCCATCGACGGGAACGAGGATCTTCTTGAACATCGGTCGGTCTCCTGCAATAGGGTGATGGCATCTTAGCCCAGCCCGGCGCCACGGCCATACGGCGGGTGGCGCCGGCGCGGGTGGCGCGACGGTTCCTTGCGGTGGGTCAAACGGTGGCGGCCGCCGCCACCGGCTCGATCGCCACCGCGCAGTGCTTGACCTCGGCGATCTTGGCCACCGGATCGAGCGCCGCGATCGTCAGCAGGTTGGCCGCCGCCTCGGCGTAGGCGAACGGCAGGAATGCCACGCCGTCGGGCACCGCCTCGTCGGCGCGCGTGGCCACCGTGACGCTGCCGCGCCGCGTGCGCAGGCGCACCGGCTGGCCGGGACGCAGGCCCAGCCGTTCCAGCAGCGCCGGATGCAGGCTGACGTGCGGCGCCGGCTCCAGCGCGTCCAGCACCGCGCTGCGGCGCGTCATCGCGCCGGTGTGCCAGTGCTCCAGCTGGCGGCCGGTGATCAGCACGTAGGGGTAGACGGCGTCCGGATCCTCGGCGGGCGGCAGCAGCCGTGCCGGCACCAGGCGCGCGCGCCCGTCGGCGGTCGGGAAGCGCTCGGTGAAGACGATCGGGTGGCCGGGATCGTCCGCAGAGGGCACCGGGTGCGTGATGGCGCCGACGCGCAGCAGCCGCGCCCACGTCAGCCCGGCCAGCGCCGGCATCAGCCCGGCCATCTCGTCGAACACGCGGCCGATGCCGCTGTCGGGCTCGGGCGCACCGCCCAGCGGGTCGATGCCGTAGTCCCAGTCCAGCCCCAGCCGGCGCGCCAGCTGCTCCAGGATCCAGGCGTCGGCGCGCGCCTGTCCGGGTGGGGCGAGGGCCGGGCGGCCGAGCTGCACCAGCCGGTCGGTGTTGGTGACGCTGCCGGTCTTCTCCGGCCAGGCGGTGGCGGGCAGCACGACGTCGGCCAGCGCCGCCGTCTCGGTCAGGAAGATGTCGATCACCACCAGGTGCTGCAGCCGCGCCAGCGCGGCGCGCGCGTGCGCCGCGTCGGGGTCGCTCATCGCCGGGTTCTCGCCCTGGATCAGCATTGCGCGGATGCGGCCCTCGTGCGCGGCGTCGAGGATCTCCACCACCGTCAGGCCGGGCTCCTCGGGCAGGAAGCCGGGTGGCAGGCCCCAGGCGGCCTCGGCGGCAGCGCGCGCGCCCGGGTCGGCCACGCGGCGGTAGTCCGGCAGCACCATCGGGATCAGCCCGGCGTCGCTGGCGCCTTGCACGTTGTTCTGGCCGCGCAGCGGGTGCAGCCCGGTGCCGGGGCGGCCGATCTGGCCGGTCAGCAGCGCCAGCGCGATCAGCGCGCGCGCGTTGTCGGTGCCGTGGGCGTGCTGCGCCACCCCCATGCCCCAGAAGATCATCGCCGCCGGCGCGGTGGCGTAGGCGCGCGCCACCTCGCGCAGCGTGGCTGCGTCGATGCCGCAGATCGGCGCCATCGCCTCCGGGCTGAAGGCCTGCAGGTGCACGCGCAGCGCCTCGAGGTCGCCGGGGTGCACGCGCTGCGCGACGAAGGCCTCGTCGACCAGCCCCTCGGTGACGATGACGTGCAGCAGCGCGTTGAGCAGCGCCACGTCGGTGCCGGGGGTGAAGGCGAGCGTGCGCCAGGCGTGGCGCGCCAGCTCGGTGCGGCGCGGGTCGGCCAGCACCAGGCGCGCGCCGCGGCGCACGGCGTTCTTGATCCAGGTGGCCGCCACCGGGTGGTTCTGCACCGGGTTGGCGCCGATCACCAGGATGAGGTCGGCGTGCGCGCAGTCGCGCACCGGGTTGCTGACCGCGCCGCTGCCGATGCCCTCCATCAGCGCCGCGACGCTGGAGGCGTGGCACAGGCGCGTGCAGTGGTCGACGTTGTGCGTGCCGAAGGCGCTGCGCAGCAGCTTCTGAAACAGGTAGGCCTCCTCGTTGCTGCCCTTGGCCGAACCGAAGCCGGCCACCGGCACCGCGCGGCCGCGCAGGCCTTGCGCGCGCGCGGCGTCGCGCGCGCGCGCAAGGCCTGCGGCGGCGACGTCCAGCGCCTCCTCCCACGTCGCGGGGCGGAACTGCGCCCGCAGCGCCTCGGGATCCGGACGACCGCCCGGCCCGCGCGTCAGCAGCGACGGGTCCTTGGGCGCGTCGGCGCGGCGGATCAGCGGCGTGGTCAGGCGCTGCGGATGGTGCACGTAGTCCATGCCGAAGCGGCCCTTGACGCACAGCCGGCCGTCGTTGGCCGGCCCGGGCGCACCGTCGACGCGCTCCAGCCGGCCGTCGCGCACGTGCAGATCGACCGCGCAGCCGACGCCACAGAACGGGCACACCGAGCGCACCACGCGCTCGGCGCGGCGCGCGTAGGCGCCGTTGGCCGGCGCCAGCGCGCCGGTCGGGCAGGCCTGCACGCACTCGCCGCAGGCCACGCAGGTGCTCTCCGCCACGCGGTCGCCCTGGTCGAAGACGATGCGCGCATGCCCGCCGCGGCCGGCCACGCCCAGCACGTCGTTGCCCTGCACGTCGCGGCAGGCGCGCACGCAGCGCGTGCACTGGATGCAGGCGTCCAGCCGTACGGTGAAGGCCGGGTGGCTGGCGTCGGGCGCCGCGTGCGCCTGCACCGCCCCGCGCGCGGGCCAGCGGCCGGCCGCCGCACCGCAGCGCTGCGCCCAATGGGCCAGCTCGCTGTCCAGCTTGAGCGCGGCGCTGCCGGGCGCATCGGCGAGCAGCAGCTCCAGCACCGTGCGGCGCGCACGCACGGCGCGCTCGCTGTCGGTGCGCACCTGCATGCCGGGCTGCGGCGCGCGGCAGCACGAGGCCGCGAGCGTGCGCTCGCCCGCCACCTCGACGACGCAGGCGCGGCAGTTGCCGGCCGGCGGCAGACCGGGACGGTGGCACAGGTGCGGCAACTCCACGCCGACGCGGCGCGCCACGTCCCACAGCGTCTCGCCCGGGCGCGCCGCGACGGCGCGGCCGTCCAGCGTGAATTCGATCGCGGCAGCCTCGGCGGGGGGGTTCATCGCGTCACCTCATGCGGAAAGAAGCGCAGCACGCTGTCGAACGGGTTGGGCGCGGCCTGCCCCAGCCCGCAGATCGAGGCCTCGCGCATCACCTGCGACAGATCGGCCAGGCGCGCCGGGTCCCAGACCTCGTCCTGCAGCAGCGCCAGCGCCTGCGCGGTCCCGGCGCGGCACGGCGTGCACTGGCCGCAGGATTCGTGCGCGAAGAAGCGCAGCAGCGACGCCGCGGCGTCGCGCGCGCGGTCGGCCTGCGACAGCACCACCACCGCCATGGAGCCGACGAAAGCGCCGTGCGCGGCCAGCGTGTCGAAGTCCAGCGGCGCGTCGGCCAACGACGCCGGCAGGATGCCGCCGGAGGCACCGCCGGGCAGAAAGGCGTACAGCGCGTGCCCGTCGGCCATGCCGCCGGCGGCCTCGATCAGCTCGCGCAGGGTGGTGCCGGCCGGACGCAGGTAGCAGCCGGGCCGGCGCACGCGGCCGCTGACGCTGTAGCGCCGCCAGCCGGCGCGGCCGCGCACGCCGCCGGCGGCCCAGGCCGCGCCGCCGTCGCGCAGCAGCGTCGGCAGCCACCACAGCGTCTCGACGTTGTGCGCCAGCGTCGGACGGCCGAAGACGCCGCGCTGCGCGACGATCGGTGGGCGCAGGCGCGGCAGACCGCGCTTGCCCTCGAGCGACTCGATCAGCGCCGACTCCTCGCCGCAGATGTAGGCGCCGGCGCCGCGGCGCAGCTCGATGGCCGGGCCGTCGGCGGGCAGCAGCGCGCGCGTGCCGTCCGGGCGCGGCGCATCGGGGTCGCCAAACGCGTGCGGGTGGCGCTGCCGCCAGTCGGCCAAGCGCTCGCGCAGCGCCTGCAGCTCCTCCTCCAGCAGCGCGTGCACGTCGGGGTACTCGTCGCGCACGTAGATCCACAGGTGGCGCAGCCCCACCACGGCGGCGGCGATCAGCATGCCCTCCAGCGCCGGGCGCGGGTCGTGCGCCAGCACGTGCCAGTCCTTGAAGGTGCCGACCTCGCCCTCGTCGACGTTGACGACACCGTGGCGCGGGCCCGGCTGGCCGGCCACCGTCACCCACTTGCGCCAGGCCGGAAAGCCCGCTCCCCCCAGTCCGCGCAGGCCGCTGGCCTCCAGCTCGCGCAGCACGTCGATCGGGCGCAGCTCGCCGCGCAGCAGGCGCTGCAGCTGCGCGTAGTCGTGCGGCTGCGGCGGCGCGCCGTGCGCCGGGGCGCGGCGTGGCGCGGTCGCGCCGGCGCGCGCGAGCGTCACCACCGCCTCTTCCTGCGCCGGCGCCACCTGCCGCCGGCCGACGCAGGCCGCCGGCGCCTGGTGGCACTGGCCGATGCAGGGCACCGCCTCCACCGCCACGCCGTCGTCCGCGGCCAGCGCAGCGCGCACGCGCGCCAGCAACCCCTCGCCGCCCGCCAGCGCGCACGGCAGGCTGGTGCAGACGCGCACCGTCACGCGCGGCGGCGCCTCC
Source organism: Tepidimonas sp. (assembly GCF_046292505.1). Lineage (GTDB taxonomy): Bacteria > Pseudomonadota > Gammaproteobacteria > Burkholderiales > Burkholderiaceae_C > Tepidimonas. Next base: position 93,891 of record NZ_JBKBQX010000005.1, read on the forward strand.
CCGTCGTCCAGCACGCGGAAGTGGTGGTAGAAGGTGGCGACCTCGTACACCTCGGCCTGGCTCAGGCGCAGCCGCTCGGCCAGCGCGGCCAGCGCGTCGCGCGACAGGCCGCCGAGGGCATCCTGCAGCCGGTGCAGGTGCTCGATCAGCAGGTCGCGCCGCGGCTCGAGTCCCGCGCACAGCCGGGCCACGGTGGCGCGGGCCTGCGGCGTCGGCGTCCGCCCCTTGGGAAACGGACGTCCGCCACGCGGTCGCACGCCAGCCTCCAATGCATCATGATTCATGCCATACCCTTTTTCAGCGGGACAACTTCCGGCAAAGGCCCACGATTGTGCAGTTTCGCGCATGCGCCTCGGCCCGCCGGGACGCCCGGCCCGCGCCGATGAGGGCGGGGCGGCAGCCGCGGCACGAGGGCAGGCACGGCCGAATCATCCCGGGTTTCGCGCCGCGGCGCCAGTCCCTGGTCACGCGCCGCGCCGGCGGAGGCCTTCAGCGCGCAGCGGCAGCCTGCCGCGCCTCCACCGCCTGCCAGATGCGGCGGCGGGTGGCATCGTCGCTGCCGCCCCAAGCGGCGATCTCGTCCAGCGTGCGCCAGCAGCCGGCGCACAGACCCGTGGCGTCGTCGATGCGACAGACGCCGACGCACGGCGACGGCACCGGTGCACCGGCCGGCTGGCGGCGCAGCGCCTCGGCCAGCGACAGGCGCCGGCGGGTTGGAATCGGCATGGTCATGGGTGCATGCTAGCGGGTGGTGACATCGACCACGGGCGTCCCGGTCCATGCCCGCAGTTCGGCCGGGGTCAGCCGGAACACCGCGTGCGGATGCCCCGCCGCGGCCCAGATGACGTCGAAGCGCAACAGCCCGGCGTCGATCAGCGTCACCGGGGGGCGGGCGTGCGCCAGCGGCGCACCCCCTCGGGCAGCGGCTTGACCTGCGCGCCACACATCTCAGCACCCCTCTGCTGCGCAAGCGCGCTTCGCCAACAACGCACGCCCGACGCGCGACCCCGTCGGGCGTCCCAACCGTTCGCTGATCCAGGCGCCCGTGTCGGCCAGCGCCTCCAGATCGATGCCGGTGTCGATGCCCAGGCCGTGCAGCAGATAGACCACGTCCTCGGTGGCGACATTGCCGGTCGCTCCCTTGGCATAAGGGCAGCCACCCAGCCCCGCGACCGAGGACTGGAAGTTCCACACCCCCATCTGCAGCGCCGCCAGCGTGTTGGCCAGCGCCTGGCCGTAGGTGTCGTGGAAATGGCCGCTGATGTGGTCGATGTCGTAGTGCGCGAGCGTCGCCTCGATGGCGCGCTGCACCTTCAGCGGCGTGCCCACGCCGATGGTGTCGGCCACGTCCACGCGCTGCACCCCGATGTCCTTCATCAGCTTTGCCAGCATGCCCACGCGCTCGGGCGCGATGTCGCCCTCGTACGGGCAGCCCACGGTGCAGCTCATGGCGCCGCGCACGGCGATGCCGGCTTGGCGCGCCGCCTCCACCACCGGGGCAAAGCGCTCGATGCTCTCGGCAATGCTGCAGTTGATGTTCTTCTGGCTGAACGCCTCGCTGGCGGCGCCGAACACCACGATCTCGTCCGGCCGGTCGGCCTGCGCCGCCTCGAAGCCCTTGAGGTTGGGCGTGAGCACCGAGTAGCGCACGCCCGGCTGGCGGGCGATGCCGGCCATGACGGCGTGGTTGTCGGCCATCTGCGGCACCCACTTGGGTGACACATAGCTGGTGACTTCGATCTCCCGCAGGCCCGCGGCCTGCAGGCGGTGCACGAGTTCGATCTTGACCGCGGCGGGCACGGGCTGCTTTTCGTTTTGCAGGCCGTCGCGCGGGCCGACGTCGATGAGGCGGACACGGGCGGGGTAGTTCGCGGTACTCATGGCAGGGTCCTGGGTCGTTCAGTAGCCGCGCGCCGGATCGACGACACCGCGGATCGGCTCGCCACGCTCCAGTGCGAGGATCTTGCCAGCGATCTGGGCAATGCTTTCGTCGCGCAGGGTGCGCGCGGCCGTGTGGGGGGTAACGGTGATGCGCGGATGCCGCCAAAACGGATGCCCGGCGGGCATCGGCTCGGTCGCGAACACGTCCAGTGCGGCGCCGCTAAGGTGGCCGCTGTCCAGCAGCACAAGAAGGTCGTCCTCCACCAGATGGGCACCGCGAGCGACGTTGATCAGATACGCCCCGCGCGGCAGCCGGGCCAGCGTTTGGCGGTTGAGCAGCCCGCGCGTCTCGGGCGTGAGCGGCAGCAGGTTGACCAGCACACGGCTGCGCGCCAGAAACGGGGCCAGCCCGTCCGCACCATGAAAGCTGGGCACCCCTGGCAGCGCCTTGGGGCTGCGGCTGTAGCCGATGACGGGAAACTCGAACCCCTGCAGCGCCTGCGCGACGCGCGTGCCCAGCACGCCCAGGCCCAGCACACCGACGGTCCAGTCGGCGCGCCGTTGCGGCTTGCGAAAGGCCCACCGTTCTTCGCGCTGGGCCGCTTCATAGGCGTCGAACTCCCGGAACTGGCGAATGACCGCGTGACAAACGTATTCGGCCATCTGCACCGCCATGCCGGCATCGTCCAGCCGTACCACGCGCAGCCCCGGGGGCAGGCGCAGGCGCAGCAGGGCATCGACCCCGGCGCCAATGTTGAACAGGGCGCGCAGGCGCGGCTGCTCGTCGATGAAGCGCTGCGGCGGCGCCCAGACGACCGCATAGTCCGCCGGGGGCGCCTCCGGCGTCCACTCGCTGACGGTCGCGCCAGGCAGCGCGGCGCGCAGGCCGGCCAGCCAGGGCTCAGCCTTGGTATCGGTGCAGCAAAACGTCAGGTGCATGGCCCGCAAGCCTAGCGCAGTCGGCAGGGGCGCGCTGTCGCGCTGGGTCAAGCGCCGGGTCAGGCGCTGGCCAGACGCAGCAGCTCGGCCCCATCGGCCACCTGATCGCCGGGCGCATACAGCAGCTCGGCGACGGTGCCGTCGGCCGGGGCGGCGATGGTGTGTTCCATCTTCATCGCCTCCAGCACGGCCAGCGGCTGCCCCTTCTGGACCGCATCGCCAACCCGCACCAGGAAGGCGACGACCTTGCCCGGCATGGGCGCGGTAAGACGCCCGCCCTCGGCCGCCGCGTCACCGGCGTGGGCCAGCAAATCCACCTCGACAATGGCGACCGACCCCTGCGGCGTGAACAGATGCAGCCGTTCCCCCTGGGCATGGACGGTGGCGCGCCAGTCCTCCCCGGCAAACGACACCCCCAAGGCCCAGCCGCCCCCGGGCGCGTCGCGCCAGGCCAACGTACCGGCGGTCGCGGCCTCGCCCTCGCCCACCACCAACCAGCGGGTGCCATCGCGGCGCCAGGTCAGGCGTGCCGGCACGGTGTCCTCGCCCCACTGGAAGGCAAAGCGCCGGCTGCGCTCGCCATGGCTGGCAAAGCCGTCGCACGCACGCCAGGGGTCGTGCCCGTCGGCGCGCGCATCCTGGGCGGCCTGCGCCTCGGTGGCCAGGGTGTGGGCGACCGCGATCGCCACCGCCGCCGTCAGCGGCACCGGCTGCTGGCCAAAAAGCACCGCGGCCTCGCGCGCGATGAGCGCCGTGTCCAGCCGCGCCTGCGCAAACGATGGACTACGCACCACATGGCGCAAAAACGCCACGTTGTTGGCCACGCCGACGATGTGCAACTGCGCCAGCGCCTGGTCCAGCCGCGCCAGCGCCTGCTCGCGCGTGTCGCCGCGCACGATCAGCTTGGCGATCATGGAGTCGTAGTGCGGGCTGATGGTGTCGCCCTCGCCCACACCGTCGTCGATGCGCACATCCGACACGACGAAGGCACTGCACGCCGGCTTGCGGTACACGCTCAGTCGGCCCGTGGCAGGCAAAAACTGGTTGTCCGGGTTCTCGGCACAAATGCGTGCCTCGATCGCGTGGCCCTGCAGGCGCAGGTCGCGCTGGGTCAGGGGCAGCGGCTCACCCGCCGCCACGCGCAACTGCCACTCGACGAGATCCAACCCGGTGATGGCCTCGGTGACCGGGTGTTCGACCTGCAGCCGGGTGTTCATCTCCATGAAGTAAAAGCGCATCGCCTCGGGATGGTCGTACCCTTGCGGCTGCTCGACGATGAACTCCACGGTCCCCGCGCCCACATAGCCGACCGCGCGCGCGGCCGCCACGGCGGCCAGCCCCATGCGCTCGCGCAGTTCCGGCGGCATGCCGGGGGCGGGGGCTTCTTCCAGCACCTTCTGGTGGCGGCGCTGCACCGAGCAGTCGCGCTCGAACAGGTAGACCGCATTGCCATGCGCGTCGGCAAACACCTGGATCTCGATGTGGCGCGGGCGCTGCACATATTTTTCGATGAGCACCGCCGCGTCGCCAAAGCTGTTGAGCGCCTCGCGCTGGCACGAGGCCAGGGCCTCGTCGAAGGCCTCGGGCGCCTCCACCAGCCGCATGCCCTTGCCACCGCCGCCCGCGCTGGCCTTGATCAACACCGGGTAGCCGATGCGGTCGGCCTCGGCCTTGAGCAAGCGCGGGTCCTGATCCGCGCCGTGGTAGCCCGGCACCAGCGGCACGCCAGCGGCTTCCATCAGGCGTTTGGACTCCGCCTTCAGGCCCATGGCGGCGATGGCCGACGGCGGCGGGCCGATGAACACCAGCCCCGCGTCCGTGCACGCTTGCGCAAAGCCTTCGTTTTCGCTCAGAAAGCCGTAGCCTGGGTGGATGGCCTGGGCGCCGGTGGCCCGCGCCGCCTCGATGATGCGCTCCCAGCGCAGATAGCTGTCCTTGGGGGCAGGGCCGCCGACGCACACCGCCTCATCACAGGCGGCGACGTGACGGGCCTGCGCATCGGCCTCGGAGTACACGGCGACGGTGCGGATGCCGAGCCGGCGCGCCGTGGCGGCCACACGGCAGGCGATCTCGCCGCGGTTGGCAATCAGGATCTTGTGGAACATGGGGTCGCTCCGTCACGCCAGCCACTGGGGCTTGCGCTTGTGCAGGAAGGACTGGACACCCTCGCGCCCTTCGGCGCTGGCACGGATGTCGGCAATGGCCTCGACGGTGCGGGCCACCAGGGCATCGTCCAGCGGGGCCCCGGCCACATCGCGCACCAATCGCTTGGCGGCAGCCACGGCCGCGGGGCCCGCGCTGCACAGGGCGTGCACGATGGCGTCCACCCGGGCGTCCAGCGCATCGGCCGGCACCACCTCGTGCACGAAGCCGATGCGCAGCGCCTCGGCCGCGTCGAAGCGCTCGGCCGTCAAGAAATACCGGTGCGCCGCGCGCGCACCCATGGCGCGCACCACATACGGCCCGATGGTGGCGGGAATCAGCCCCAGCTTGACCTCGCTGAGGCAAAAGCCCGCGGTGTCCACCGCCACCGCCACGTCACACGCCGCCACCAGCCCCATGCCGCCGGCGTACACATCGCCCTGCACCCGGGCCACCGTGGGCTTGGGACATTCGTGGATCGTGCGCAGCATCGCCGCCAGCCGGCCGGCATCGGCCAGGTTCTCCTCGCGGCTGTAGTCGGCCATGCGGCGCATCCAGTTCAGATCCGCCCCGGCGCAAAACGCCGTCCCCTCCGCGGCCAGCACGATGGCGCGCACGTCGGCGCGCGCGCCAAGCTCAGCGAACGCCGCCGTCAGCTCGGCGATCACCTCGTCGTTGAAGGCGTTGCGCAGCTCGGCGCGCGTGAGGGTGACGGTGGCACGGTGGCCGGTCACGGCAACGGTCAGGTTCCCCATGGTCCCCCCCGGCTCACATGCGGAACACGCCGAAGCGGGTGTCCGGAATCGGCGCATTGAGCGCCGCCGACAGCCCCAGCGCCAGCACGCGGCGCGTGTCGGCCGGGTCGATGACGCCGTCGTCCCACAGCCGCGCGGTGGCGTAATAGGGGTGACCCTGACGCTCGTACTGCGCGCGGATGGGCGCCTTGAACGCCTCCTCCTCCTCGGCGCTCCAGGTGCCGCCCTTGGCCTCGATGCCGTCGCGCTTGACGGTGGCCAGCACCGACGCGGCCTGCTCGCCGCCCATCACGCTGATGCGGGCGTTGGGCCACATCCAGAGGAAGCGCGGCGAGTAGGCGCGGCCGCACATGCCGTAGTTGCCGGCACCGAAGCTGCCGCCGATGATGACGGTGAACTTGGGCACCTGCGCGCAGGCCACCGCCGTCACCATCTTGGCGCCGGCGCGCGCGATGCCGGCGTTCTCATACTTGCGGCCGACCATGAAGCCGGTGATGTTCTGCAGGAACACCAGCGGCACCTTGCGCTGGCAGCACAGCTCGATGAAGTGCGCGCCCTTGTCGGCGCTTTCGGCAAACAGGATGCCGTTGTTGGCGACGATGCCGACCGGCATGCCCTCCAGGTGCGCAAAGCCGGTCACCAGCGTCGTGCCGTAGCGCGCCTTGAACTCGTGGAACTCCGAGCCGTCCACCAGACGCGCGATGATCTCGCGCACGTCGAACGGCTTGCGCGCATCGGTCGGGATGATGCCGTAGAGCTCCTCGGCCGGGTACAGCGGCGCGCGCGGTTCGCGGCGCGCCACCGGCCAGTCCTTGCGGCGGTTGAGCCGTGCCACCGCCTCGCGCGCCAGCGCCAGCGCGTGCAGGTCGTTTTCGGCCAGATGGTCGGCCACGCCGGACAGGCGCGTGTGCACGTCGCCGCCACCCAAGTCCTCGGCGCTGACCACCTCGCCGGTGGCCGCCTTCACCAGCGGCGGGCCGCCGAGGAAGATCGTGCCCTGGTTCTTGACGATGATGGTCTCGTCGCTCATCGCCGGCACGTAGGCCCCGCCCGCCGTGCACGAGCCCATCACCACCGCGATCTGCGCGATGCCCTGCGCGCTCATGTTGGCCTGGTTGTAGAAGATGCGCCCGAAGTGGTCCCGGTCCGGGAACACCTCGTCCTGATTGGGCAGGTTGGCCCCGCCCGAATCGACCAGGTAGATGCAGGGCAACCCATTTTGCTGCGCAATCTCCTGCGCGCGCAGGTGCTTCTTGACCGTCATCGGGTAATAGGTGCCGCCCTTGACGGTGGCGTCGTTGCAGACGATCACGCACTCGATGCCGGCCACGCGGCCGATGCCGGCGATCAGCCCGGCCGCCGGGGCGTCGTTCTGGTACATGTCCAGCGCGGCCAGCGGTGCGATCTCCAGAAACGGCGTGCCGGGGTCGAGCAGCATTTCGACCCGCTCGCGCGGCAGCAGCTTGCCGCGCGCGGTGTGCTTGGCGCGGGCGGCCTCGCCGCCGCCCTGCGCCACCTGCGCGATGCGGGCGTGCAGATCGTCGACCAGCGCACGCATGGCGGCCGCATTGGTCTGGAACTCGGCGGATCGCGCGTTGAGCTTGGTGTCGAGTGTGGTCATGGCACTTCGGGGGCAGGCGGTCTTGGCTTCGGCGACGCCCCAACCGGCGCGTCGCCGAGCGCGCAGAATACCCCGCTGCCCGGCACGCGTGGCGCCACAAAAACCACAAAATACGCCACGGAATCGCCCATCCGCTGCCGCCATGACCACCCGCCTCCACCCGCCCCCCGCGCGCACGCCGTTCGCGTTCGTCCAAAGCATCATGACGGCCTATGCGTTGCGTGGGATGGATCCGTCCGGGGCGCTGGAGAAGGCGCAGATCACGCCAGACAGGCGAGGCCAGTGGCCCGATCGGGTCGCCGCCCTGCCCTTCGAGCGCCTGAGCACGCACGCCATGCGCGAGCTGGACGACGAGGCGCTGGGCTGGTTCTCGCGCCGGCTGCCCTGGGGCAGCTACGGGATGCTGGCGCGCGCCTCGCTGACCGCGCCCCACCTGGGGCTGGCGCTGGCCCGCTGGTGCCGCCACCACCGGCTGCTGACCGACGACGTCACCTGGGCGCTGGAGCGCAGTGGCGACACCGCCACACTGCGCCTGATCGAACAGCGCCCCCCGGGCGCAAACGTCGCCGATGCGGCCCGGCGCGCCCAGATGCGGGAATTTGCGCATGTTTCGCTGCTGCGCAACGCGCTGGGCCTGTCGGCGTGGTTCATCGATTCGCGCATCGGGCTGCGCGAGGCCACCTTCGCCTACCCCGCGCCCCCTCACGCCGACGCCTACGCCGTGCTGTTCCCCCGCGCGCGCACGCGCTTCGATGCGGAGCAGACGTCGGTCAGCTTCGATGCCGCCTACCTGGATCAGCCCCTGCGCCGCGACGAAGCCGCCATGCGCACCATGCTGCAGCGCGCCGTGGCGCTGATGGTGCACCCGGACCGCCGCGACCGCCTGCTGGTCGAGCGGGCCCGCACCTGGCTGCGCGCTCACCCGGACGCAGCCAGCACCGAGCGCCTGGCCGACGCACTGCATGTCTCGGTGCGCACCCTGCAGCGCCAGTTGCACGAAGCCGGCACCAGTGTGCAGGCCCTCAAGGACCAGGTCCGCCGCGATCTCGCCGCCGAACACCTGCTGCGCACGCACTGGCCCATCAAGCGCATCGCCGCCCACGTGGGCTTCGACAACGAAAAGAGCTTCGTGCGCGCATTCAAGGCCTGGACCGGGCAGACGCCGACGGCATTTCGCCGCCGGGTCGGCGGGGATCGCCAGACCGACGCCACGCCACCCAGCGGCGACGGGCCCTCCAGCCGCCTCGCCTGGCGTTGGCGTGCCGTTCGGGCATGATCCACGCATGTCGCGACGCCGCTCTGCCCGCGAGTGCCTTGCCATCGCGCTGATCTTCCTGAGACTCGGCCTGACCAGCTTTGGCGGACCGGTGGCGCACCTGGAGGTGTTCCGGCGCGAATTCGTGCAGCGCCGCGGCTGGCTGGATGCCCGGGCCTACGGTGATCTGGTCGCGCTGTGCCAGGTGCTGCCCGGGCCCGACCCCCGGCGCGCACATGCCGCAGGGTCTGCTGCAGGGCCTGATGCTGGCCGCCGTCGCCGTGGTGGCCCATGCCGTCTGGGGCATGGCACGCAGCTACGCCCCCAGCGGCCGGCGGCTGGCTTGGGCCGCGGCCGTCGGCCTTGCCGCCTGGGTGTGGCCTGGCGCCTGGGCCCAGCCGGTGCTGATCGCACTCAGCGCCGGCTGGGGCGCGTGGGCCTTCCGCCAGGGATGGGCTCCCCCTGCCAGCCCCTTGGCCGTGGGTATCGGGCGCCGGGCGGGCGCCGTCTGGTTGGGCCTGTTCGGTGCGGGCTTGGCCGTCCTGCCCATGCTGGCGCAGTGGGCCCCCGGGGGCTGGTGGCCCATCGCCGACGCGTTCTACCGCATCGGGGCGCTCATCTTCGGCGGCGGGCATGTGGTGCTGCCGCTGATCCAGGCGGAGGTGGTCGGTCCCGGTTGGATCCGTGCGGAGGCCTTTTTGGCCGGCTACGGCGCGGTACAAGCCATGCCCGGGCCCATGCTGACCATCTCCAGCTATGTGGGCACCGCCTTGACGCCGCGCCTGCGGCCCATGCTGGACGGCGTGCATGCGGGCGTGGTCGGGCTGCTGGCCGCCACCCTTGGCCACGCGGCCCACGCCGCCATCGATGGGGCCGCGACGGCCGTGGCCGCCGCAGCGGCCCTGGTGCTGCTGCGCAGCGGCCGCGTGCCGGTGTGGGCGCTGGTGGGCGTTTACGCCGTGGCGGGCGGCGTGATGGGCCGCGGGTAGCGGCACCCGGCTAACCCGTCATCTGCCCGAGTAGCTTCTGCACCGCCGCCTGCGCCGCGGCGGTCGCTTCCTCGACCAACGCGACGTTTTGCTGCGTGGCCTTGGTGACCGAAAACACGGCCAACCCTAGGTACCGTCACGGCGGCAGGCCTTGCAAAGGCCACTGTTGTGCCGGCATCGGCTTGCCGTAGAGATAGCCCTGCAGGGCATCGCAGCGCCGCTGCAGCAGCCATTCCGACTGCTCGCGCGTTTCCACCCCTTCGGCCACGACCGTAATCTGCAATCGGTGTGCCAGCTCCAACACGGCTTCTACGATGCAGGCGTCGTCGGGGTCGGTCAGCACGTCACGGATGTACGTGCGGTCCAGCTTGAGCGCGTGGAGGGGCAAGGAGCGCAGTTGCAGCAGATTGGAGTACCCGGTTCCAAAGTCATCCAGCGCAAACCGCACCCCCAAAGCTTCCAGTTGATGCATCTTGCGCGCCACATCGGTCAAGTCATCGGCCAACAGGCTTTCCGTAATCTCAAGACACAACCGATTTGCCGGCAGCCCGCTGGTTTGCAAAGCGCGCTCGACCGTCTCCACAAAGTCCGCCTGGGCAAACTGGTAGGGACTGATGTTGACGGACACATGACTCACCTGGGGGCGCGCTGCGGCCCACTGGCAGGCTTGCGTCAACACCCACTCGCCGATGGCCACAATGGCGCGCGAGCGTTCGGCCAGCGGGATGAACTGCAGCGGGGACACCTCCCCGAACTTGGGGGATCGCCAGCGCAACAACGCCTCGGCAGCGAGCGCGTTGGGACAGTCAGCCAGCACGATGGGCTGCATGGCCAGCCACAACTCCCGATTGGTCAACGCCCCCGTCAAAGCCTGAGCCAGCTCGTGGCGGCGCCGCGCATGGGCAAAGCGTTCGGCGTCGAACCGCTCGATGCGACCGCGCCCTGAACGTTTGGCTGCAAACAAGCCTTCTTCGACCTGGGCCAGGGCCTCCTGAAAGGCGACGGTGGGATGCTCTTGAATGTGGGACACGGTGGTCCAACCCACACTGAGCGAAGGCCGAAAGTCCAAATCCCCCAGTTTTAGGGGGGCCGACAAGGTGGACCAGGCTTGGCGCACCCAGTCGGCGCATTGCTCATCGGTCCACGGGCCGGACAATTCGACCAGGGCGACCAACTCGTCCCCACCCAGGCGGGCGGCCAACAGGCAGGGGCTCAAGGTCGGCAGTCGCTCCGCCACGGCGCGCAGCACACGGTCGCCGGCGTCGTGGCCCAGGGTGTGATTGATTTCGCGCAAGCCATCGACGTCCACCAGGAGCATCAACGACGTGGACTGCGGTGCCCCAGCGGACCGCTCACAGTAGCGGGTGAGGGCGCCATCCATGAAGCCGGCCCGGTTCCACAACCCGGTCAAGCCATCGCGCAGCAGCGCTTCCTCCCGCGCCTCGTAAATGCGCACGATCTCCGTCTGGTCACGCACCAAGACGGTAAAAACTCCCTGCCCATCGTCACGGTCGCGGAACGAGATGCTTGCCTCAAAATGGTGCATGCCATCCGGAAGATCCTGCGGGTAACGGAATTTTTGTGCGCGTCCCGTGGTTTGCGCCACAAACATCGCATCCGATACCCGCTGGTAGACGTCGGGGGGCAGCACCGCCGAGATGTGGCGGCCAATCAGTTCTTCAGGCGGGCGAAGGAGCAAAGCCTCGTCGTTGGCATGGACCGCCCGGTAGACGCCTTGGGCGTCCAATTCGAACCACAGGTCCGGCAGTAGCCGCAGCGTGGACTGCAACTGCTGGATTTTGTGCTGCAGCCCTTCGCGCAGTTCGTTTTCTTGGGTGACGTCGATGGCAACGCCGTACCATATGGATCGACCATCCGGTGCGTATTCGATGGTCGCCATGACTCGAATGTGGCGAACCGACTGATCCGGCGACGACGTCTGCAGGCGATAGTGCAGCTCGCAAGCGCTGGCGCGGTCGGCGATCGCTCGGGCAATCGCTGCTTTGACGGTTTCCCGGTCTTCCGCCACGATGCGGCGTCGGATGGCATCGATGTCCCGATGCAACTCCGCCACGGTAATGCCATACAGCCGTTCGATGGACGGTGAGGCGAACTCGACTTTCGCCAGTGCGCCGTCGGGGCTGTAGGAGATAATGAACCGAAACCCCGTGGACAACCGATCGAAGGCGTCCAGCCAGCGCTCATCCCGCTCCAGCCCGAGCGTTGCTTGCATGGTCTTTTGGATGTCCAAGCAAATGCCGGCCACCCATTCGACGTCCCCGCCGGGCCGCCACGCCACCGCGCGACCCCGGCTGAGGAACCAGCGCCAGTGGTCGCCGACCCGAAACCGATAGATGGCTTCGTACGCCTCGACACCCCGGCTTTGGAGGAACCGATCCATCGCGGCCTGCACCTCCGCCCAATCGTCGGGGTGTATGGCGCGCCGCCACCGGTCGGTGGCGTGGGCCTGCAGCCCATTCGACTCGCTGGGCCACCCAACCATCTGCCGATAGATCGGATCCACCCAATCGCAGTCGGTGGGTGTGTGCCACCACCATCGCCCGGCACCGGTGAGCTGCAACCACAGGTCTTCGGAGACGCTGGGGGGGTAGCGGGAAGAGGCCGTCATCTTTTTATCAAAATTTTTGATCGAAAAAATGAACAGAAACTATGAGCCCCTCCTGCGAAAAGAAACCGGGGAAACCTCATTCCCACCCAGGATTTTGTTGTAATAAAACAACGCCACGTTCGAACGGGCGTTTTTCGGGCAGGCATTGCGCAAATCGCTGGACAGAAAAGCGCCGTCTGCCGCACTAGCGCCGCCAAAACGCCCGCGTAAACAGCACCAGCACGCTCAGCAGCTCCAGCCGCCCGAGCAGCATCGCAAAGCTCAACACCCAAAGCTGAAACGGCGTCAGCCCACCGTAGTTGCCCGCGGGGCCCACCTCGCCCAGGCCGGGGCCGATGTTGTTGACCGTCGCCACCACCGCCGAGAAGGCCGTCACCAGATCCAACCCCGACAGCAGCAGCAAAAACGTCAACCCCATGGTTGCGGCGCCGTAGATGAGCATGAAGCCCAGCACCGCCGCCATCACCTGCGACGGCACGGCCTGCCCGCCCAGCGTGACCGGGTTGACCACATGCGGGTGGATGATGCGCACCAGCTCGCGCCGCGCCTGCTTGACGAGCAGCACCATGCGCACCATCTTGATCCCGCCGCCGGTGGACCCGGCGCACGACACGAAGGTCCCCAAAAACAGCAGGAACACCGGAATGAACACCGGCCACTGCAGGTAGTCCGTCGTGGCGTATCCGGTCGTCGTGGCCAGCGACAGCACATGGAAGGCCGCCTGACGCACGGCCGTGGGCGCGTCGGCATACACCCCTTCGGCCAGCAGCATCAGCGTCACCAGCGCGATGGAGGCGGCCAGCACGATGGCATAGGTGCGGATTTCGCGGTCGTTCCACAGCGGCCGCAGCGTCAGACCGCGCAGCACCATGAAGTAGCGCAAAAAGCTGATGCCCGCCAACGCCATGAACACCACGGCCACCCACTCCACCGCGGCGGACTGGAAGTGGCCGATGCTGGCGTCGTAGGACGAAAACCCCGCCAACCCCATGGTCGAGCACATGTGCATGAAGGCGTCGGCCCAGCCCATGCCCGCCCAGCGGTAGGCCAGCAGGCACAGCACCGAAAAACCGAAGTACACCCCCCACAGCCCGCGCGCGGTCTCGGCGATGCGGGGGGTCAGGCGAGCATCTTTCATGGGACCGGGCGTCTCGGCCTTGTAGAGCTGCATGCCCCCCAAGCCCAGCATGGGCAGCACCGCCACCACCAGCAGCATGACCCCCAAGCCGCCCACATACTGCAAAAAGCAGCGCCAAATGTTGATCGACACCGGCAAGCGCTCCAGCCCGGACAGCGCCGTGGCGCCGGTGGCGGTCAGCGCGCTCATGGCCTCGAAGTAGGCGTGGTGCCAGGTGATGCCGGGCACCATCAACATCAGCGGCATGGCCGAGTACGCCGGCAGCACCAGCCACACCAGATTGACCAGCAAAAAGCCGTCGCGCGGCAACAGCTCGCGCCGGCGCGAGCGCGTGATCAACCACAGTACCGCGCCGCTGGCCAGGGTCAGCCCCGCGCACGCCGCCCACTGCAATTCGTGCGTCAGGTCGTCGTGGAACCAGGCCCACGCCATCGGCACCCCAAAGGCCACGGAAAAGGCCATCAGCACATGCGAAAAAACGTAGAGCGCAGGGCCGAGGGATTGCATGCGTGCGGATGACGGGTTCGGGCCGCGGGCGTCAACCGAAGAAGGTCGCCCCGACCTGGAACAGCTTTTCCACCTCGCGCACCAGGCGCTTGTGGGGGATGAAGATGACGATGTGGTCGTCGGCACGGATCAGTGTGTCGTGGTGCGGCATGAGCACCTCGGCGTCGCGCCCCTCGCCGCGCACGATGGCACCGATGCGCGCGCCCTTGGGCAGGCGGATTTCCTCCACCCGCCGGCCAACCAGCCGCGAGGTTTTGACATCGCCGCGCGCCACGCCCTCCAGCGCCTCGGCGGCGCCGCGGCGCAGGCTGTGCACCGCCACCACGTCGCCGCGGCGCACATGCGCCAGCAACTCGCCAATCACCGTCTGCGCGGGCGACACCGCGATGTCGATCGCGCTGCCCTGCATCATCTCGGCGTAGGCGCGGCGGTTGATCAGGGCCATCACCCGGCGCGCGCCCAGGCGCTTGGCCAGCATGGCCGACATGATGTTGTCCTCGTCGTCGTTGGTCAGCGCGAGGAAGAGGTCCATGTCGGCGACGTTTTCCTCCTCCAGCAGCGCTTCGTCCACGCTGTCGCCCTGCAACACCAGCGTGCTGGAGGGCAGTTGGCTGGCCAGATACTCGCAACGCCGGGGATTGCTTTCGATGATTTTGACCTCGCACTGCCCAACCAGGGAGCGGGCCAGCCGCAGCCCGACCTTGCCCCCACCGGCGATCATCACCCGCTGCACCGGCTGGTCGATGTTGTGGATGGCCGCCAGCACCCAGCGGATCTGGTCACTGGCGGCCAGAACGAACACCTCGTCCCCGGGCAAGATGCGGGTCTGCGCGGTGGCTTCCACCTCGGCGTCCAACCGGTAGAGGGCGACCACGCGCATCTCGGCCCGCGGAAAACGGTCGCGAAACTCCCCGATCGTGTGGCCCACCAGCGCGCCACCGGCCGCCGCGCGCACGACGATCAGGCACACGCGCCCCTCGGCAAACTCCAGCACTTGCAGTGCCTCGGGGTAGTCGATGAGCTGGTGGATGTAGCGCATCACCGACTCTTCGGGGCAAATCACATGGTCCACCGCGAAGCCGGCCTTGTCCAGCAGGGGGCTGCCCTCCTCGAACTCCGGCGAGCGCAGCCGGGCGATGGTCGTCGGCACCTGGAAGACATCGTGGGCCACCTTGCACACCACCAGGTTGGACTCGTCCAACGCGGCGCAGGCAATCACCATGTCCGCATCCTTGGCGCCCGCCTCGGCCAGCACCGAGGGTTGGATGCCGTTGCCGACCACGCCGCGCAGGTCGAGCCGCTCCTCCAGCGCGCGCACGCGCGCCGGATCCTGGTCGATCACCGTGATGTCGTTCTGCTCGGACACCAGGCTCTCGGCGACGCTTTCGCCCACGCGTCCGGCGCCGAAGATGATGATGTTCATGGCGCGCCTATCATACGCCGCGCCTTGGCCGCGCCGGCCGCCTTCGTCGAGGCAGCGGCGTTGGCCCCCACCCTGCCCTGCGCGCGTCAGAGCGCGCGCTGGATCAGGATCTTCTGCACGTCGCTGGTGCCCTCGTAGATCTGGCACACGCGCACGTCGCGCCAGATGCGCTCGACGGGGAAATCGCGCACGTAGCCGTAGCCGCCCAGCGTCTGGATCGCCACCGAGCAGACCCACTCGGCTGTTTCGCTCGCGATCAGCTTGGCCATCGCCGCTTCCTTCAGGCACGGCTGGCCGGCGTCGCGCAGCGCCGCGGCGTGCCAGGTGAGCTGGCGCGCCGCCTCCAGCCGCGCCGCCGCCTCGGCCAGGCGAAAGCCCACCGCCTGGTGCTCGAAGATCGGCTTGCCGAAGCTCTCGCGCTGCTTGGCGTAGTCGATCGCCACCTCCAGCGCGCTGCGCGCCATGCCGACGCTCTGCGCGGCGATGCCGATGCGCCCGCCTTCCAGCGCCGACAGCGCGATCCGGTAGCCCTCGCCCTCCTCGCCGATGCGGTTGTCCGCCGGGATGCGGCAGCCGTCGAAGCGGATCTGCGCGGTGTCGCTGGAGTGCTGGCCGACCTTGTCCTCCAGCCGCTCGACGATGTAGCCGGGCGTGTCGGTTGGCACCAGGAAGGCGCTCATGCCGCGCTTGCCGGCGGCCTTGTCGGTGACGGCGATGACGATGGCGACCTGCCCGTTCTTGCCGCTGGTGATGAACTGCTTGACGCCGTCGAGCACGTAGCCATCGCCGTCGCGCCGCGCGGTGGTGCGCAGCGCCGCGGCGTCCGAACCCGCGTGCGGCTCGGTCAGGCAAAACGCCCCCAGCATCTCGCCGCGCGCCAGCGGCGTGAGCCAGCGGCGCTTCTGCGCCTCGCTGCCGTAGCGCAGCAGGATCGCGCACACCGGGCAGTTGTTGACGCTGATGGCGGTGCTGGTGCCGCCGTCGCCGGCGGCGATCTCCTCCAGCACCAGCGCCAGGCTCAGGTAATCCAAGCCCGCGCCGCCGTATTCCGCCGGCACGCACACGCCGTAGCAGCCCAGCTCCGCCAGCCCGCGGTGCGCCTCGCGCGGGAAGGTGTGCTCCAGATCCCAGCGCGCGGCATGGGGCCAAAGCTGCTCGCGGGCATAGGCGCGCACCGCGTCGCGAATCATGTGTTGGTCGTCGGTCAACAGCATCGTTGGATGTCCTCGTCTCGATCAAAGGCCTATCCCTGCGGGCGGATGCGCAAGGGGGCCATCGTCGGCAGCGGTGCCGTGGGCTGGCACCCGCCTTGCCGATCCACTACGATAGGCTTTCTATCCGTCCCCCGCCCGAAGGAGCCCCCATGGGTCGAGCCGCCTCCGCCCGCCAGAGCCTCGAGGAATACCTGCGTTGGGAAAGTACGCAGACGGTGCGTCACGATTTCTGGCGCGGCGAGGTGTATGCGATGACGGGCGGCTCGCTGCGACACAACCGCGCCACGCTGGCCACGGCGATGACGCTGCAGCGGCATCTGCAGGATACGCCTTGCCAGGTGTTCGTCAGCGACGTGCGGGTGGCGGTGGACGCGGCGCAGCACTGGTTCTACCCCGATGTGGTCGTCACCTGCGACCCGCAGGATCTGGACGACCCGGACGCCACGGCGCTGCGCGCACCCGTCCTGGTGCTGGAGGTGCTGTCGCCCTCGACGGCAGCCTACGACCGCGGGGAGAAGTTCCTTAGCCTGCAGCGCCTGCCCAGCGTGCGCGAGTACGCGCTGCTCGACCCCGCGCGCCTGCGGCTGGAGGTGTTCCGCCGCAACGCCGAGGGGCGCTTCGAGCACCACGTCGTCGAGGGGGTGCAGGCCGAAGCGGAACTGACCAGCATCGGCTGGCGCGGCCCGCTGTCGGCCCTGCTGGGCTGAGCCTCGGCGCCGCGCCGCCGCGCGCATCAGAGCATCTCCAGCGCGATCGCGGTGCCTTCGCCGCCACCGATGCACAGCGTCGCCACGCCGCGCTTGAGGCCGCGGGCCTTCAACGCATACATCAGCGTCACCATGATGCGCGCGCCGCTGGCGCCGATCGGGTGCCCCAGCGCGCAGGCCCCGCCGTGCACGTTGACGATGTCGTGAGAGACGCCCAGCTCGGCCATCAGCGCCATCGGCACCACGGCAAACGCCTCGTTGACCTCCCACAATTGCACATCGGCCACCTGCCAGCCGGTCTTGGCGAGCAGCTTGCGCGTGGCACCCACCGGCGCGGTGGTGAACCAGTTGGGCTCCTGCGCGTGGGTGGCGTGGCCGACGATGCGCGCCAGCGGCGTGCAGCCGAGCCGCTCGGCGGTGGAGGCGCGCATCAGCACCAGGGCCGCCGCGCCGTCGTTGATCGAGGAGCTGGACGCCGCCGTGATGGTGCCGTCCTTCTTGAACGCGGGCTTGAGTTGCGGGATTTTGTCGAGTTTGATCTTGCCCGGGCCCTCGTCGCTGGCCACGACCCGCTCTCCGGCGCGCTCCTTGACGGTGACGGGGGTGATCTCGGCCGCGAAGCTGCCGTCGGCCACGGCTTTCTGGGCGCGCGTCACCGAGGCGGTGGCAAACGCATCCTGCTGCTCGCGGGTGAACTGGTACTTGGCGGCGCAGTCCTCACCGAAGGTGCCCATGCTGCGGCCGGGCTCGTAGGCATCCTCCAGGCCGTCGAGCATCATGTGGTCGAAGACGCGGTCGTGCCCCATGCGGTAGCCGCCGCGGCCTTTGAGCAGCAGGTACGGCGCGTTGGTCATGCTTTCCATACCGCCGGCGACCATGACGTCCGCCGTGCCCGCCGCCAGCATGTCGTGGGCAAACATTGCCGCGCGCATGCCCGAGCCGCACATCTTGGACAGCGTCACGGCGCCCGCGCTCTTGGGCAGGCCGGCCTTGAGCGCCGCCTGCCGCGCCGGGGCCTGCCCCTGGCCGGCCATCAGGCAGTTGCCCATCAACACCTCGTCCACCGCATCGGGCTGGATGCCCGCGCGCTCCACGGCGGCGCGGATGGCGGCCGCACCCAGGTCGTGTGCGGCCAGCGCGGAAAAGTCGCCCTGGAAGCTGCCCATGGGGGTGCGCGCGGCACCGACGATGACGATCGGATCGGCTTGGCTCATGCTGTGACTCCTGTCGAATGGGGGGTGGTGGTGGCGGCCGGCGCATTCGCGGCCTCGGCCGTGGGGGAAAGGGGCACGGCGCGCTGTGCGCAGAAACGCCGCTCGCGCTCGTAGGGGAAGACGTCGTGGACGTGGCCGGCCAGGATGCGCTCCTTGTGGCCCTGCCAGAAGGCCACATCCAGCAGGTCGCCGTGGTGGCGCATGAAAATGTCGCGCACCAGCGGGTTGCCCAGCAGGAAGGGGCCAAAGGTCTCGGGGAAGACGTCGTGCGGCCCCACCGAATACCAGACCTCGCCGCTCATCTCGTCGTCCTCGTCGCGCGGCGGCGGCACGCGGCGGAAGTTGCAGTCGGTGATGTACTCGATCTCGTCGTAGTCGTAGAACACCACCTTGCCGTGGCGCGTGATGCCAAAGTTCTTCCACAGCATGTCGCCGGGGAAGATGTTGGCCGCCACCAGGTCCTTGATCGCGTTGCCGTACTCGATGACGGCATGCTCGAGCTGCTGGCGGGCCGTCGCATTGCCCGGGTCCTTGCTCAAGGTGTCGAAGCACTCCTGCAGGTAGATGTTGAGCGGGATCATGCGCCGCTCGATATAGACGTGCTTGAGGAAGACCTCGATATTGCCGTCGCCGTTGCGGTCGCCGATTTCGATCTGACTGGGCGCGAACTTCTGGATTTCCTCGATCAGCTCGTCGGTGAACCGCTCGCGGGGGAAGCCCACACCGCTGAACTCCAGCGTATCGGCCATGCGACCGACGCGGTCATGCTGCTTGACGAGCTGGTATTTGCCGCGGATCTGCTCGCGCGTCGTGTCCTTTTGCGGCGGAAAGTGGTCCTTGATGACCTTGAACACGAACGGAAAGCTCGGCAGGTCGAACACCAGCATGACCATGCCCTTGATGCCGGGGGCGATGCGGAACTGGTCGGTGCTGTGCCGCAGGTGGTAGAGAAAGTCGCGGTAGAACAGCGTTTTGCCCTGCTTGGCCAGACCCAGCGCGTTGTAGAACTCCGCGCGGGGCTTGCGCGGCATCATGCTGCGCAGGAACTGCACATAGGCGCTGGGTACCTCCATGTCCACCATGAAGTACGCCCGCGCGAAGCTGAAGATCATCAGCAGGTCGTCCTCGCCGTGCAGCAGCGCGTCAATAACGAGCCGCCCGGTGCCCCCGTGCAGGATGGGCAGGGCGAACGGCACCTCCTGAAAGCCGTTGATCAGCTTGCCCACCGCGTACGCCCCTTTGTTGCGGTAGAACAGGCTGTCCAGTACCTGGATCTGGAAATTGGCCCGCAGGCGACCA
The DNA here is from genome assembly GCF_046292505.1 of Tepidimonas sp. Taxonomy (GTDB): domain Bacteria; phylum Pseudomonadota; class Gammaproteobacteria; order Burkholderiales; family Burkholderiaceae_C; genus Tepidimonas. Next base: position 113,604 of record NZ_JBKBQX010000005.1, read on the forward strand.
TGATCGAACAGCGGCAGCAGCGCCGCCAGCACGTCGGCCACGTCGCGGGAGAGGTCCTCGAACGGGACGCGCAGGCCAAAGTCCTCGATCAAGCGGGTCAGGGTCGCGGGCAGCTCGTCGATCGACTTGGGGTAGTAGCAGCGGTAGGTGGTGTGCGATTTGGGGTCCTCCGGCTCGATGTACTCGGTGCTGATGGCCGGCCGCACGAAGATGAAGTCGTTCTGGAAATAGCTGCGGTGCAGGATCTTGGTCGTGACCGAGTTGAAGAAGGTTTCGGCCAGCTCCGGCTGGCGGTGGTCGACCAGCATGCCGATGTAGAGCAGCTTGACCTGCTGCCACACCTCCATCGGCTGCTGCGAGGCGTGGAACTCCCGCTCCAGGCGCGTGACGCACTCCTTGACGCGCAGGTCGTAAAACTCGATGCGCTCGCGCTGTGCCCGTTGCTGGCCGACCCAGTCCGCGGTCTCGAAGCGGTGCTTGGCGCGCGCCGACTCGGTGCGAAAGAGCCGGTAGTGGCGGTTGAAGCCATCGATCATCGCGCGGGCGATGTCGTAGGCGAGCGAGGAGTCGAGTCGGCTCGGCAGCATGCGGTCTTTCCCTACGGCGGTGGACACCACTCCATCATGACAGAACGCGTCCGTGGCGCTGCGCGACGCCCGCACAGGCGGCCCGATGGGCCGCTTCCACGTCATCGGCCCCGCACATGGACACGCGCAAGTCCTGCAGCAGGCCGTCCTGGAGGCCGTACACCCAGCCGTGCAGCATGACGGGCTGGCCGCGCGCCCAGGCGTCCTGGATGACCGTGGACTGCGCCACGTGCCGCACCTGTTCGATGACGTTGAGCTCGCACAACACGTCCAGCCGGCGCTCGGGGGGGACCGCCTGCAGCAAGCGCTGGTGGCGGTCCGCCACGTCGCGCACATGGCGCAGCCAGTTGTCGGCCAGGCCGACGCGAATGCCCTCCAGCACCGCCTGCACCCCGCCGCAACCGTAGTGGCCGACCACCATCACATGCTCCACATGCAGCATGTCCACCGCGTACTGGATGGTGGACAGGCAGTTCAGGTCGGTGGGCACCACCACGTTGGCCACGTTGCGGTGCACGAAGACCTCGCCCGGCTCCAGTCCGGTGATCTGGTTGGCCGGCACGCGGCTGTCGGAGCAGCCGATCCACATGTAGCGCGGCGACTGCTGGCGCGCCAGCCCCGAGAAGAACCCCGGGCGCTCGGCCTCCATCCGCGACGCCCAGTCGCGGTTGTGGGCCAGCAGGTGGCGCAAGGGCATTACATCGTCTCCGCAAACAGCTCGCGGCCAATCAGCATGCGCCGGATCTCGCTGGTGCCGGCGCCGATCTCGTACAGCTTGGCGTCGCGCCACAGACGGCCCAACGGATACTCGTTGATGTAGCCGTTGCCGCCGAAGATCTGGATGCCGTCGCCGGCCATCTTGGTCGCCTGCTCGGCACACCACAGAATGACGCTGGCGCAGTCCTTGCGCACCTGGCGCACGTGTGCCGCGCCCAGCCGGTCCAGGTTCTTGCCGACGGTGTAGAGGAAGGAGCGCGCCGCCTGCAGCGTGGTGTACATGTCGGCGACCTTGCCCTGGATGAGTTGGAATTCGCCGATGCTCTGGCCGAACTGCTTGCGATCGTGGATGTAGGGGATGACGTTGTCCATCACCGCCTGCATGATGCCCACGGGGCCGGCGGCCAGCACGGCGCGCTCGTAGTCCAGCCCGCTCATCAGCACCTTGACGCCGTTGTTGAGGCCGCCGAGGATATTCTCCGCCGGCACTTCGACGTTTTGGAACACCAGCTCGCCGGTGTGGCTGCCGCGCATGCCCAGCTTGTCCAACTTTTGCGCGATGGAAAAGCCCTTCATGCCCTTTTCGATCAGGAAGGCGGTGATGCCGCGCGCGCCCAGCTCGGGCTCGGTCTTGGCATAGACCACCAGCGTGTCGGCGTCGGGGCCATTGGTGATCCACATTTTGCTACCGTTGAGCAGGTAGTAGCCGCCCTTGTCCTCGGCGCGCAGCTTCATGCTCACCACGTCGGAGCCGGCGCCGGGCTCGCTCATCGCCAGCGCGCCGACATGCTCGCCGGAAATCAGCTTGGGCAGGTATCGGCGCTTTTGCGCCTCGGTCCCGTTGCGGCGGATTTGGTTGACGCACAGGTTGGAGTGCGCGCCGTAGGACAGGCCCACCGAGGCGCTGGCGCGGCTGATCTCCTCCATGGCGATCATGTGCGCCAGGTAGCCCATGGCCGCACCGCCGTACGCCTCCTCCACGGTGATGCCGAGCACGCCCAGCTCGCCCATCTTGCGCCACAGGTCCATCGGGAACTGGTCGGTGCGGTCGATTTCCGCGGCCCGCGGGGCGATTTCGGCCTGGGCAAAGGCGCGCACCGCGTCGCGCAGGGCATCGATGTCGTCACCGAGCTGGAAATCGAGGCCGGGCAAGTGGGTCATGGGTCGTCTCCTGGAGTGGGATCGGGGTGAAATGGCGGTCAATAGGTCTTGGGTACCGGCACCAGCGTCTGCTGCATGACCGCGCAGGGACTGCGCGCGCCGCCGGGGCCCCATGCACCAGCTCCGCCGTGGTGGCGAACGCATTGATTGACGTTTACGTAAACGTCAATTATGCCGCTTTTTCGGGCGAACTCACCCCGTCGCCCAGGCGGGCCAGCAAGGTGCGCGCTTCCTTCTCGTGCACCTTGATCTCGTCCAGCGTGGCCTGCAAGTCGGCCATCTGCTCCTCGATCTGGCGCCGGTGGGCGGCCAGCACCTGCAAAAACTTGCGCAACTGCGGCCCCGTGTCGCGGGGGCTGTCGTACATGTCGATCAGGTCCTTGGCCTCGGACAGGCTCAGGCCCAGGCGCTTGGCGCGCAGCACCAGCTTCAGGCGCGTGCGGTCGCGCGCGGAATAGACCCGGCTGCGCCCGCCCGGCCCTTCCCGGCGCGGGCTGAGCAACCCCATGTCTTCGTAGAAGCGGATGGCACGCGTGGTCAGGTCGAATTCGCGGGCCAGATCGCTGATGGTGTAGGTGGTGCTGCTCGCCATGGCGGGTGACGGTGAACGGCGGCGCGCCGAGGCGCGGACCGCCAGATTTGACGTTGACGTAAACGTCAATGCAGGCGCGATCTTACGGCAGAGTGCGCTCGGGGGACAGGGGGGGGCGGGCCTGCGGCACACCGAAAAACAGAGGGAATGAGGCAACACGCCGCGGCTTGGCTATAGTGATACCGATGTCGGTATCCCCCCACACCCCTTTGAGCCTGTCCGCGGCGTGGCGACTGAGTCGCCCGGGTTTTCTCTGGGTGACCGTGGCCGGCGTGGCGCTGGGCCTGGCGATGGCAGCGGCCTGTGGCTGCGGATTCGACCCGCTGCGGGCGGGCGTGACGCTGGCACTGGCGGCGATGGCCCACGCGGCGGCCAACGTGTGGAACGACTACCACGATGCGCTGAGCGGGGCGGACGCCCTCAACCCGGCGCCGCTGTCGCCGTTCACGGGGGGCTCGCGCGTGATCCCCGATGGGGCGGCATCGCCCACCCACGCGCGGCGCCTGGCCCTGGGGCTGACGGGGTTGGTGGTGCTGGGCGGGCTGTGGCTGGCCCTGACGGCAGGCGGCGGGCTGATCGCCATTGGACTGGGCGGCCTGCTGCTCGGTTGGGCCTATTCGGCACCGCCGCTGCGGCTGATGGCGCGCGGCGCCGGCGAGCTGACGGTGGCGCTGGCGTGGTGGCTGGTCGTCCTGGGTGCGTATTACACCCAGCGCGGACAGTGGCTGATCGTGCCCATGGTGTCGGCCATCCCCTTTGCGCTGCTGGTGGCGGCCATTTTGCTGGTCAACGGCCTGCCCGATGCGCCGTGGGACGCCCAGGTGGGCAAGCGCACGCTCGCGGTGCGCCTGGGCCCGGTGGGCGTGGCGACGCTCTACACGGCGCTGGTGGTGCTGGCCCACGGGGCCTTGGCGGCCGCAGTGCTGGGCGTGATCGCGCCGGATCGGGCGTGGTGGGGGCTGGCCTCGCTGCCGCTGTCGCTGGCGGCGGCAGCCCTGTTGTGGCGGCATGTGGCCACCGGCCGGCCCGTGGCCATGCTGCGGCCAGTGATTGGGCTGACGATCGGCGCGGCGCTGGTGCATGCGCTGGCGCTCGCGAGCGCCTTCGCGGCCATCGCCCGCTCGCTCTGAAGCCGCGCGCAAGCCTGTCCGGTGCCGCGCCGGGGCCGATCAACCGAGGGCGTAGCGCCGCAGGGCCGCGCGTCGCTCGGCGTAGTCGGGCAGCACCGCGGCGACCAGGGCCCAGAAGGCGGGGCCGTGGTGCATCTCGCGCAGGTGCGCCAGCTCGTGCACCACGACGTAATCGAGCAGCTCCACCGGCAGGCAGACCAGCCGCCAGTTGAGCGACACGGTGCCCCGCGTGCTGGCGCTGCCCCAGCGCGTGCGCGCCGACGACACCCGCAGCGCCGCCGGACACACGGCCAGCAGCGGGGCAAAGTGGGCCACGCGCGCGGCAAACAGCGCGCGCGCCTGGGCGCGCAGAGCGGGGGTCGGCTCGGGCCAGGCTGGGCGAGGCCGGTTGGCCTGGCGCTGCAGATGGGCCAGCACCCAGTCCGCCTTGTGGTGCAGAAAGCCTTCGATATCGGGCCATGTGGCCCAGCGCGGGGCGCGCACACTCAAGCCGTGGGGGCCGACCGACAGGCCGATGGTCCGCCGCGCACTGCGCCGGAATTCGTAGGCGATGCGCACCCCGTGCAGTTCGACCTCGCGGTTGGCGCGCGGATGCGCCCACCCGGGCAGGGTCGCCGGCGGTTGCGGTGGAACACCGGGCGGCAGCAACACCCGACAGCCCTCAGGCGGTCAGCGCCGCCTGGCGCTCGTCGCGGTAGGCCTCGGGGTCGAGCCGGCGCATCTCGGACTCGATCCAGTCCTCGACCTCGCGCATCAGCGCTTCGGGGTCGCGGCCCTCGCTCGGAATGGGCCGGCCGATGGAGAACACCACCGTGCCCGGCCGTTTGACGATGGCCCGGCGCGGCCAGCAACGGCCCGACGTCACGGCGATGGGGATCACGGGCGCGCCGGTCTGCACCGCCAGGCGGGTGCCACCCGTCTTGTACTGGCCACGGGCACCGCGGGCAACGCGGGTGCCCTCGGGAAACATGATCACCCAGGTGCCGCGCGCCAGCAGCCGGCGCCCCTGCTCCACGACCTTGTGGAAGGCCTGCGCCCGTTTGGCGCGGTCGATGTGCACCATGTCCAGCCGGCCCAGCGCCCAGCCGAAGAAGGGCACATAGAGCAGCTCGCGCTTGAAGACGAAGGCCAGCGGATGGGGCATGAGCACCGGCAGGCAAAACGTCTCCCACGTCGATTGGTGTTTGGCCAGCAGGATGGCGGGGGCGGTCTCGCCGACGGGCAGATTCTCCCAGCCGATGACCTCATTGCGGATGCCGAGCATCCAGCGCGCGGCCCAGACCTGCAGCCGCACCCAGCCCACGCAAAACCAGTACAGCCGGTTGGCCGAGACGAACGGGGACATGACGACCGCGGCCGTGGCCCACGGCACGACCGTCACGCCCATGAACAGCAGATGGAGCCAGGAACGCAACGCATTCATGGGCGCGCTCCGACCCCCCCGGTGGGCACGTCCGCCGCCCGGGCCTGCGGCGTATGGCGGGCGATGAGGGCGTCGGCGAAGGCCAGCAGGTCGTCGTGGATGGTGACGCCCTCGGGCAGACCAACCGGGCGGGTGCCATCGCGGTGCACGGCCGACTGGCCGGTCAGCACCAGATGGGTATCGCAACCCGCGGCCACCCCCGCGCAGGCATCGCGCACCGAGTCGCCCACGGCCACCAATTGGGACGGTGGGATACCGTAGCGAGCGGCGATCTGCAAAAACAGCCCCGGAGCGGGCTTGCGGCAGTCGCAGGCGTCCTCCGGCGCGTGGGGGCAGAAAAACACGGCGTCGATGCGCCCACCCACCCCGGCCAGCGCCTTGTGCATGCGGGCGTGCACCGCGTTGAGGGTGTCCACGTCGAACAACCCGCGCCCCAGCCCCGACTGGTTGGAGGCGACCACCACGCGCCAGCCGGCCTCGTTCAGACGCGCGACCGCCTCCAGCGCGCCGGGCAGCGGCTCCCAATCGTCCGGGCCGTGCAGAAAGTCTTCCGGATCCCGGTTGAGGGTACCGTCGCGATCGATGACGACCAGCCGCAGCTCACGCACCGCCATGGTCGGTCGCCTTCAGGCCGCCAGACGCGACAGGTCGGCCACACGGTTCATGGCCTGGTGCAACACCGCCAGCAGCCCCAGCCGGTTGGCACGCAGGGCGGCATCGTCGGCGTTGACCATCACCCCGTCGAAGAAGGCATCCACCGGGGCTTTGAGCGCCGCCAGACGTTGCAAGCTGGCGGTGTAGTCGCCCGCGGCATAGGCCGCGTCGGCGGCCGGCTGCACGGCCTGCAAGGCCTGGTGCAGGGCCTGTTCGGCCGGCTCCACCAGCCGGGCCGGGTCCACCTGGGGCTGCACGGCCGCCTCGGCCTTGCGCAGGATGTTGGTGACGCGCTTGTTGGCGGCGGCCAGCGCCGGCGCCTCGGGCAGCGCGGCAAAGGCGCGCACCGCAGCCAGCCGGCGCGGCACCTCGCGCAGTTGCGCGGGGCGCAGCGCCAGCACGGCGTCCACCTCCTGCGCGCTGTAGCCCTGCTCGCGCAGGTTCACGGCCAGACGGTCGTAGAAAAACGCCGTCAGCGCCTCGCGCGGATCGCGGATGCGGTCGCCAAACACCGGCACGGCCGCGTCGATGAGGGCGGGCAGATCCAGCGGCAGGTCGCGCTCGATGAGCATGCGCACCACCCCCAGCGCATGGCGGCGCAGAGCGTAGGGGTCCTTGTCGCCCGTGGGCAGGCTGCCGATGCCAAACAGCCCGACCAGCGTTTCCAGCTTGTCGGCCAGGGCCACGCACAGGCCGACGGGATTGCGCGGCAGGTCGTCGCCGGCAAAGCGCGGCTTGTAGTGGTCCTCGATGGCCTCGGCGACCGCGTCGTCCAGCCCGTCGTGCCGAGCGTAGTAGGCCCCCATGATGCCTTGCAGCTCGGGGAACTCGCCCACCATGTCGGTCAGCAGATCGGCCTTGGCCAGCAGGGCCGCCAGATCGGCCTGACGCACCAGGGTGTCGTCGCCCAGGCGCGCGGCGATGGAGCGCGCGATCGCACCCACGCGCTCGACCCGCTCGCCCTGGGTGCCCAACTGGTTGTGGTAGACCACCTTGGCCAGCCCCAGCACCCGTGACTCCAGCGGGCGCTTGCGGTCCTGGTCGTAAAAAAACTTGGCGTCGGCCAGCCGCGGACGCACCACACGTTCGTTGCCGGCGATGACGGCGCTGGGGTCCTGCGGCGTGATGTTGCTCACCACCAGAAAGCGGTTGGTCAACCGCCCCTGTGCATCGAGCAGCGGGAAGTACTTCTGGTTGGCCTTCATCGTCAGGATCAGGCACTCCTGAGGCACTTCCAGAAAGGCCTCCTCGAACTGGCAGACCAGCACATTCGGGCGCTCGACCAGCGCGGTCACTTCGTCCAACAGCGCGTCGTCCTCGATGGGCCGGCAGCCCCCGCCCACGCGGGCGGCAGCCTGTGCGAGCTGGCGCTGGATCTCGGCGCGGCGCTCGGCAAAGCTGGCGATGACGGCGCCGTCGCGCGCCAAGGTCTCGGCATAGGCGTCGGCGTGCGGCAGCTCGATGGGGTCGCGCGCCGCCTCGAAGCGGTGACCGTGGGTGTGGCGCCCGGCGGTCAGCCCCAGGACCTGCACCGGCACCACCCGATCCCCGTGCAGGGCGACCAGACCGTGCGCAGGGCGCACGAAGTGCACGCTGCTCCAACCGTCGGCCAATTGGTAGGTCATGACCTTGGGGATGGGCAGGCGGCGCAGCGCCTCGTCCAGCGCCTTCTGCAGCCCGACGTCCAAGGTCACCCCGGCCACCACGCTGTCCCAGAACAGCGCCTCGGCCTTGCCGTCGGGTTGGCGGCGCAGCCGGGCGGTCACCGCCACGGGGTCGGTCGTGTCCACACCCAGGCTGGTCAGTTTTTTGAGCAGGGCGGGCGTCGGCTGGCCCTGCGCGTCCAGGCCCACGGCCACGGGCATGAGCTTGAGCTGCACCGCGCGGTCGTCGGCCTTGGCGCGCACGCCACTCAGGTGCGCGGCCAGCCGGCGCGGGCTGGCGTAGGGGGTCAGCACGGCGTCGGCATCGACCAGGCCCTGGTCGCGCAACTGGTCGGTCAGCGCGCGGCCAAAGGCCTCGCCCAGCGTCTTGAGCGCCTTGGGCGGCAGCTCTTCGACGAACAGCTCCACCAGCAGGTTTGCGGTCCGGGTCGTCATGCAGCCCCCTTTTTCTCGAGCTGACCGAGCACATCGTCGGCCCAGGCGCGCGGCGCCATCGGAAAGCCCAGCCGCGCGCGGCTGTCCAGGTAGCTCTGGGCGACGCTGCGGGCCAGGTTGCGGATGCGGCCGATGTAAGCGGCGCGCTCGGTCACGCTGATCGCGCCGCGCGCGTCCAGCAGGTTGAAGGTGTGCGCGGCCTTGAGCACCTGCTCATAGGCCGGCAGGGCCAGTTGCTGTTCCATCAGGTGCTTGGCCTGCCGCTCGTGCGCGGCAAAGGCGGTGAACAGAAAGTCCGGGTCCGAGTGCTCGAAGTTGTAGGTGGATTGCTCCACCTCGTTTTGGTGGAACACGTCGCCGTAGGTCAGGCCGGGCGCATAGGTCAGGTCGTAGACGTTTTCCACGCCCTGCAGGTACATGGCCAGCCGCTCCAGGCCGTAGGTGATCTCGCCGGTGATGGGCTTGCAGTCGATGCCGCCGACCTGCTGGAAGTAGGTGAACTGCGTCACCTCCATGCCGTTGAGCCAGACCTCCCAGCCCAGACCCCAGGCACCCAGCGTGGGGTTCTCCCAGTCATCCTCGACGAAGCGGATGTCGTTCTTTTTCAGATCGAAACCCAGCGCCTCGAGCGAGCCCAGGTACAACTCCAGGATGTTGCTGGGTGCCGGCTTGAGCACCACCTGATACTGGTAGTAGTGCTGCAGACGGTTGGGGTTCTCGCCGTAGCGGCCGTCCTTGGGTCGGCGGCTGGGCTGCACATAGGCGGCTTTCCACGGCTCCGGGCCGATGGCGCGCAAAAAAGTCGCGGTGTGGCTGGTGCCCGCCCCCACCTCCATGTCGTACGGCTGCAGCAGCGCGCAGCCCTGGGCGTCCCAGTACGACTGGAGCTTCAGGATGATCTGTTGGAAGGTCAGCATAAGCGCCCGATTCTACGGCGCGCTCCGGCGCGGCCGTCCCAGCCGGCCCAGCGCCAACACCGCCACACAGGCGGCCGCGATCGGCCACAGGCCCCAGCGTGCCGCCCAGGCGGCATAGGGCGTGATGCCAGAGCGGGCCTCGACGGTCGCATCCAGCACGCCGCGCTGCCCGCGCGGCAGTTCCGCCACCACGCGGCCGCGGTGGTCGATGACCGCGGTGGCGCCGGTGTTGGTGGCGCGCACCATGGGCCGGCCCAGCTCCAGCGCCCGCAGCCGCGAGATGTGGCGGTGCTGGTCGATGGCCACCGTATCGCCAAACCACGCGATGTTGCTGACGTTGACCAGCACGGTGGGGGCCGTGGCCGAATCGCGAAAACCCGCGGCCAGTTCCTCGCCGAACAAGTCTTCGTAGCAGATGTTGGGCGCGATGCGTTGGCCGGCCCACGCCAACGGCGGCTGGGGCAGCGCGCCGCGATCAAAATCCCCCAGCGGAATCTGCATCAGGTCGGTAAACCAGCGAAAGCCGCGCGGGATGAATTCGCCAAACGGCACCAAATGGTGCTTGTCATAGCGGTAGCGGCTCAGCGCCGCGAAGGGGTCGAGGCCCGCGTCGGTCGCAGGCTCGCCCGGCTGCCAACCGACGACCGAGTTGGTGTAGCCATCGGCAAAACTGCCCAAGGGCACGCCCAGCAGCACCGCCACGCGGCCGGCGCGCACGGCACCCGCGAGCGCGTGCCAGTAATCGGCGTCGATGTCCTGCGGCAGCACGGGGATGGCCGTCTCGGGCGCAACGACCAGGCCGCCCGCCAGCGTGGGGTCGGCACTGGCGTGCACGATGGCCTGCCCGTACCAGCGCAGCGCCAGGGGTACGCCAGCCTCGGTGTCGAATTTTTGGTCTTGCGCGATGGCGCCCTGCAGCAACCGCACGGGCACGGTACCCGCGGCCTGGGTGGTATCGGGCAGCCCTGCGAGCAGCGCGGGGCCGCTGGCAGGCGCCGCCCACAGGGCCAAAGCCAGCACGCCCGCCCCGGCGCGCAGCGCCGCCCCCCCCAGTGCCAGCGCCGCGGCCAGCGCAGCCGAGGCCGCCCCCATGCCATAGACACCGACCCAGGGCGCCAGCCAGCCCAGCGCCTCGATCTGAGCATATCCCCCGGCCCCCCAGGGGAAGCCCGTCCACAGCACGCCGCGGGCCATCTCGGCCAACGTCCACAGCGCGGCAAAGGCCCCCACCCGGGCTGCGACGCCCGCGTGGCGCCAACGCCACCAGAAGGCGGCGGCCAACGCGTAGTCCACCGCCAGAAAGGCCGCCAGCGCCAGCACGGCCGCGACCGCCAGCGGCGCGGCCAGCCCGCCGTAGACGTGCATGGAAATGAACAGCCACCAAAAGGTGCCCGCCAACCACGCGAGGGCAAACCCGCCCGCCCGCAGCGCGGCGGCAACGGCGGTCGGCGCGCGGGCCAACAGCGCAACCAGCACGACCAGACTCGCCCCTTGCAGCCCGGCCACCGGCTCGCCAGAGCGCAGCCACGCCCCGAGCGCCACGTCGAAGGGCCACGCCAGCGCCGCCGCGTGCGCCAGCCCGGCCAGCACCACCGCCGCGCCGACCTGCCCCCTCATGCGGCCGTCTGCCGCGTGACCTTGAACCAACGCACCGCGCCACCGCGCGCGTGCTGCACTTGGAACACCAACCCTGCGGCCTGGTGGGATTCGCCTCGCCGGGGCACGCGCCCCATGGCATGGGCCACATAGCCGCCGATGGTGTCGAAGTCCGCCTCTGGCAGCGCAACCTGGAACCACTCGTTGACACGCTCGATGGGCGTGTCGCCGCTCACCCGCCAGGTGCCGTCGGCCAGGGCAAAGATGTCGCCCTCTTCCTCGTCCTCGTCGAACTCGTCCTCGATATCGCCGACGATCTCCTCGAGCACGTCCTCGATCGTGATGAGGCCGGCGACGCGTCCGAATTCATCGATGACGATGGCCAGGTGGTTGCGGTTGCCGCGAAACTCGCGCAGCAGGTCGTTCAGACCCTTGCTCTCCGGCACGAACACCGCCGGCCGCAGCAGCGCGCGCAGATTCAGCTCGGGCGCGCGCTGCAGCTTGAGCAGGTCCTTGGCCAGCAGGATGCCGATGATGTTTTCGCGCTCGCCCTCGTACACCGGGAAGCGCGAATGCCCCGTGTCGATGACGGTGTTGAGCAGCTCGGCGTACGGGGCGTGGATGTCGAGCACGTCCATGCGCGGGGCGGCCACCATCACATCGCCCGCGGTCATGTCGGCGATGCGAATGACACCCTCGAGCATCACGCGCGACTCGGCGTCGATGACGGCGTTGTCCTCGGCCTCGGCCAGCGTCTCGATGAGCTCGTCCTTGGAGTCCGGACCCGGATGCAGGAACTCGGCGAGCCGCTGCAGGAAACTGCGCTTGTCTTCATGCCGCACGCCAGCGTGCGGCCCCGGAGAGTGGGAAGAATCGGCCACGGGTGTGGTCAAGGGTTGCGATGGGCCCTAGGATACAACAGGGCCATGACCCTGGCATGTCCCCGAGCCGCGTCCCGGCGTCGGGCATCAGCCGCGCGCGGTCAACCAACGCACCAGCCGCCGCCACCACCGGCGGTAGGCCTTGAGCCAGTAATCGGTGCGCGCCACCTCCTCCTCGATGAGTTCGCTGACGTGCGACTCGAAGTCGGCCGGGGGCAGCTCCAGGTGGCACTCGCTCTCGCCGGCGTGCTGCACGACCGTGGCCCCGGCGCTGCGCGCGATGCGCAGCATCGGAGCGTTTTCGCTCAAGGCGTGGATGTACAGGTAGCGCACCCCGTGGTTGCGTGCGTGCACGACCGCCCGACCGAACAACTGATGACCGTACCCACGACCGCGCGCGTGGGCGCTGACGCTGACGCCAAACTCGGCGCTGTCGCTGCCGCGCTCGGGCGACACCATGTACGCCAAATGCGCCATGGCGATCAGCTCCAGCCGCCGGTTGAAGATGCCGAACACCTCATCCAAACCGAACCGCAAACCATCGACGTAACGGCGGATGTGCTCGTCCTGTGCGGCATAGCCGAAGCGCAAGTAGCGGTCGCGCTCCCCCAAGGCGAGCAGGTGGCGCAGGATGGCGTCGCGGTGCTCGGCTTCCAAGGTGCGGATCGGCGCGCGCGGGCGCCGCACCCGCACCGGGCCGGGGTCGGTGGCCGCCGGCAGATCGCGCACGGGCACGCGCTCGCCGCGCGCGGGCGCGGCGACGTGGGGCGGCGGCGGGGCGGAGACGGCCATGGCCCACACTATACGGCGAATCGTCCGAAACGGTTAGGGTTTTCCCGAATATCCCCACATCCTCGGGCTTCCCGGGGAGCAGCCGGCACACCGTGCGCAACTGTGCCGCCGGCGACAGCTTCTAGGGGCATCCCCTGAGCCAGGTGGCGCGGGGCTCCCGCCACAATAGACAACCCACACGATCACGACGCCGCCATGCAAAGAATTTGGCTATCGAGCTACCCCCCCGGCGTGCCCGCCGACATCGACCCGACCCAGTACGACTCGCTGGTGAGCCTGCTGGAGCAGGCTTTCCGCCGGCATCCGCAGGACCCGGTTTCGGTGTGCATGGACCGCTGGATGAGCTACGGCCAACTGGACCGCTACAGCGCCGCCCTGGGCGCCTACCTGCAGTCGCTGGGTCTGCCCACGGGCGCGCGTGTGGCCATCATGCTGCCCAACCTGCCGCAGTTTCTCGTCACGATGGCGGCGGTGCTGCGCGCCGGCTACACCTGCGTCAACGTCAATCCGCTCTACACCGCGCGCGAGCTGGAGCACCAGCTCAAGGACTCGGGCGCCGAGGCGATCGTCATTCTGGAAAACTTCGCCCACACGCTGGAGGAGGTCATCGACCACACCCCGGTGCGCCACGTCGTGCTGGCCAGCTTTGGCGATCTGCTCGGGCCGTGGTACGGGCGGTGGATGACCTTCCTGGTGCGGCATGTGGCCAAGCTGGTGCCGGCGTTCAAGCTGCCGCTGCAGGGGCCGGGGGGCGCGCGCACCATCGTGCCCTTCCGTCGGGCACTGGAGAGCGGACAGTCGCAGACCCTCAAGCCGGCGGCGGTCAACCGCGACAGCATCGCCTTTTTGCAGTACACCGGCGGCACCACCGGTCTGTCCAAAGGCGCGGTGCTGACGCACGGCAACATCATCGCCGCCATCCTTCAGGCCGAAGCGTGGTTCACCCCCGCGCTCAGCAAAGTGGGCGACCCGCGGCACGCCAACCACATCATGGCGCTGCCGCTCTACCACATCTTCGCGCTGACGCTGATGCTGCTGGTCATGCGCCACGGGGCGCACGCCACCCTCATCCCCAATCCGCGCGACATCCCCAAGTTCGTCGAAGTCCTCAAGAGCCGGCCGTTCCACGTGCTGCCAGCGGTCAACACGCTGTTCAACGGGCTGCTCAACAATGCGCGCTTCCGCCAGCTCGACTTCTCGTCGCTGGTGCTGTCGCAGGCCGGTGGCATGGCGGCCAGCGAGGGCACGGCTCGACAGTGGCACAAGGTCACCGGCTGCGCCATGATCGAAGGCTGGGGCATGAGTGAGACCTGCGCCATCGGCACCAACAACCCCGTCACCAACACCGAGTTCACCGGCACCATCGGCCTGCCGCTGCCCAGCGTCGAGATCGCCATCAAGGACGACGACGGCCAGGACCTGCCGCCGGGTGGCGTCGGCGAGATCTGCATCCGCGGCCCCAACGTCATGACCGGCTACTACAACAAACCGGAAGAAACCGCCAAGGTCTTCACCCCCGACGGCTACATGCGCACCGGCGACGTCGGCATCATGGACGATCGCGGCTACATCCGCATCGTCGACCGCAAGAAGGACATGATCATCGTCTCGGGCTTCAACGTCTACCCGACCGAGATCGACAACGTCGTCTCCACCTGCCCCGGGGTGCTGGAGTGTGCCGCGGTGGGCGTGCCGGACCCGCACTCCGGCGAGGCGGTCAAGCTCTACGTCGTGCGCAGCGACCCCACGCTGACCGAGGAGCAGGTGATGCGCTTCTGCCACGACAACCTGACCGGCTACAAGCGGCCCAAGTACATCGAGTTCCGCGAGGAGCTGCCCAAGAGCAACGTCGGCAAGATTCTGCGCCGCGAACTGCGCGGCAAGGCCTGAGTCGCAGCGGCGCCAACCACGCGGCCCCGCTACACTGGCATCGATCCGGCAACGTCGTGGGGATGAGCGATGACCAGCGAACTCGATCTGCGCGCCGTGGTGCTGATGCTGGGCGCCATCGGCATGCTGACCTCGGTGGTGCTGCTGCACCTGTGGCAGCAGAACCGCGAGCTGCTGCCCGCCGCCGCGTGGTGGGCCGCGGGGCCGCTGGTCATCTTCGTTGGTACCGTGCTGTTGGGGCTGCGCGGGTGGATTGGCGCACCAACCAGCATCGTGCTCGGCAACGGTTGCATCATTGCCGGCGCGACGCCGACCTGTTCACCCCGTCCGTCTGGCAGAACATCTACCTCGGCAGCTATGCGTTTTCGCTGCTGGGCGAGGGGATCGGCCTCGTGCTGCTGGCGCAGCAGCGGCTGCAGCAGCGCATCCGCGACCTGGCCATGCACGACAGCCTGACCGAGGCGCTGACGCGCGCCGCCTTCTGGGACGCCGCCACGCACGAGCTGCGCCGCCAGCAGCGCAGCGAACGGCCGGCCGGGCTGCTGATGCTGGATCTGGACCACTTCAAGCGCATCAATGACACCCATGGCCACCAGGCCGGCGACCGCGTGCTGCGCGACTTCGCGCAGCGCGTGCGCCGCGCCCTGCGGGCCACGGACCGCTTCGGCCGCTACGGTGGCGAGGAATTCGTCGTGCTGCTGCCGGACACCGACGCTGTCGCCACGTTGGCCATCGCCGAGCGCATCCGCACACAGGCCGGCGACAGCGGCCTGCCGGCCTACACCGTCAGCATCGGCTTGACGGCCGTCGCGCCCGCGGCCGCCGATACCCCACCGGATGCGACGCTGGAAGCGGCCATCGCACGCGCCGACGGCGCGCTCTACCAGGCCAAGGCACAGGGCCGCGACCGCGTCGTGCAGGCGCCCGCGGGCGCGACGGCGTGACATGAGCCCGCCCCCCCTCGCCCTGCCCGCCGGCGTGCGCGTGTTCGAGCGCGGCTGGCTGTCGGCCAACCAGGTGCTGTGCGAGGGGCCGGAGGGCACGGCGCTCGTCGACAGCGGCTACGTCACCCACGCCGCGCAGACGCTGGCGCTGGTGGAGCGCGCGCTGGACGGACGGCCGCTGCAGCGGCTGCTCAACACCCACCTGCACAGCGACCACTGCGGCGGCAACGCCGCGCTGCAGGCGCGCTACCCCGGCCTGCACACCGCCATCCCGCCCGGGCAGGCCGACGCGGTGCGCGCGTGGGACGAGGATCGCCTGAGCTACCGCGCCACCGGGCAGGACTGCGCGCGCTTCACGTTCGATGCGCTGCTGATCCCGGGCGCGACGGTGACGCTGGCCGGACGCGGGTGGGAGATCCACGCCGCCCCGGGCCATGACCCGGACGCGGTGATGCTGTTCGAGCCGGCCAGCCGCACGCTGATCAGCGGCGATGCGCTGTGGCAGCATGGCTTCGGGGTCGTCTTTCCGGAGCTGGAGGGCGAGCCCGGCTTCGACGCCGTGGCGGCGACGCTGGACCGGATCGAGCGGCTGGCCCCGTGCGTCGTCATCCCCGGCCACGGCAGCCCGTTCGGCGATGCCGCGCACCGCGGCACCGGGCCGGCCGCGCCGGTGGCGGCGGCGCTGGCGGTGGCGCGCCAGCGCCTGCAGGCCTTTGCCGCCGACCCGGCGCGCCACCGCCGGCATGCGCTCAAGGTGCTGCTGAAGTTCAAGCTGCTGCAGTGGCAGCGCCAGCCGCTGGCGGCGGTGCACGCGTGGGCGCGGGGCGTGCCCTACATGATGCGTCTGCACGCGGTTTACGGAAGCAGCCAGCAGCCGTTCGACGCTTGGCTGCAGGCGCTGATCGACGATCTGTGCGCCGGCGGTGCCGCACGGCGCGACGGGCACTGGCTGGTGGACGGCGATTGAGCTTTCCCCAGGGTCACTCCCCCATCACCACGCCCTCGCGGCGCGGATCGGCGCCGCCAAACCAGCCGCTGCCGCTGCGCTGGATGGCCTGCAGGCCGCTGGTCATGTCCATCTCGCGCACCTCGTGCCCGCGGGACCGGAGCGCCTGGACGGTGGCGGCGGGAAAGCGCCCTTTTTCCAGCAGCGTGGGGCCGTTGGTGGAACCGAAATTGGGCAGGTCGATGGCCTGCTGCGCATTCAAGCCCCACGCCAGCGTGCCGAGCAGCGTCTTGGCGGTGTAGTGGATGATCAACGCCCCGCCCGGCGAGCCGGCGCTCATGACCAGCCGGCCGTCGCGTCGGTCGAACACCAGCGTCGGGCTCATGCTGGAGCGCGGGCGCTTGCCCGGCTGCACCCGGTTGGCGATCGGCGTGCCAGCGGCATCGGCCGGCGCGAAGGAGAAATCGGTCAGCTCGTTGTTGAGCAAGAAGCCGCGCACCATCTGCCGCGCCCCAAACTGGTCTTCGATGGTGGTGGTCATGGCCAGCGCGCGGCCCTCGGCATCGACGATGGAGATGTGCGAGGTGCCAAACTCGGGCTGTTCCGGCTGCGGGGCTTGGGAGACGCGCAGCGGCGCGGGCTGGCCGGGTTTGGCCTGCTTCATGGACTGCGCGCCGATCTGGGCGGCGCGCTGGCGCAGATAGGTGGGGTCGATGAGGGTGCGCCAGTCACCGCCGGGCGCGGCGACGAAGTCGGGATCGGCCACATACTGCGCGCGATCGGCAAAGGCCAGCCGGGCGGCTTCGGTGTAGACATGCAAAAAGTCCGCCCCCGGCAGCCCGTCCTGCAGCGGCGTGGCCACCGGCGTGTGCTCCAGCATGCCCAACATCTGCAGAATGGCCAGGTGCCCGGACGACGGCGGCGGAAAGCCGCACAGGCGGTACTGCCGCCAGTCGGCGCACAGGGCCTCGCGCACGACAGCGCGGTAGCCGGCCAGATCGGCCTCGGTCAGGCGGCCGGGGTTGGTCGGATGCCCCTGCACCTTGGCCACCACATCGCGCGCGATCGGG
This sequence comes from Tepidimonas sp., assembly GCF_046292505.1. Taxonomy (GTDB): domain Bacteria; phylum Pseudomonadota; class Gammaproteobacteria; order Burkholderiales; family Burkholderiaceae_C; genus Tepidimonas. The sequence goes on from NZ_JBKBQX010000005.1 coordinate 131,003, forward strand.
CCGCGGTAAAACGCATCCGCGCCGCGCGCGGCCACCTCGCGCAGCACGGCGGCCAGCTCGGGATTGCGCACGCGAGTGCCCACGGGCCAGGGCTGGCCGTCGGGCTGGTAGAAGTAGCGGGCCGCCACCAGATCGCGCTTCAAGTGGGCCTCGTTGCGCAGCAGACCGTGCAGGCGCGGGCTCAGGGGGAAGCCCTCCTCGGCCAGCCGGATGGCGGGCTCGAACAGCTTGACCCACGGCAGGCGGCCGTGCTGGCGGTGCGCCAGCTCCAGCATGCGCAGCGTGCCCGGCACGCCGACCGAGCGGCCGCCCACCACCGCGTCGTAAAAGGCCATGGGCGTGCCGTCCGGTTTGAGGAACAGGCGCTCTTCCGCGCCGGCGGGGGCGGTTTCGCGCCCGTCGTAGGCCTGGATCTGCCGGCCGTCCCAATGCAGCAGGAAGGCCCCGCCGCCAATGCCGCTGGACTGGGGTTCGACCAGCGTCAACACCATTTGCACGGCGACCGCCGCGTCCACCGCGCTGCCACCGGCCTTGAGCACCTGGTAGCCGGCATCCGTGGCCAGGGGGTTGGCCGCCGCGACCGCAAAGCGCTGCGTGGCCCAGCCGGGCTTGGCGGTGCTGCCCGTGGCGGCCTCCGGCTGGGCCGGAATGCGGTAGTCGAAGTCGCGCGGCGGGGCAGCGCAGCCGGCCAGCCAGACAGACAGCAGCGCGCCGCTTACGGCGCCCAGGGCGGACAGCGCACGCCGGCGCCAGCCCCGCGCGGGGTGGGCCGTTGCGCGACGGGCGTGGGGGTCGTGGGTCATGGCCTCCTCCTCAGACGTCCAGCATCAGCCGCAGATTCTGCACCGCCGCTCCGCTGGCGCCCTTGCCCAGGTTGTCCAGCCGGGCCACGAGCAGGGCGTGGCGGCGCGCGTCGTTGCCGTACACGCGCAGCTCCAGCCGGTCGCTGCCGGCCAAGGCCACCGCATCCAGCTTGCCATCGGCGGTGGGGGGCTCGACCGACACCCACGCGCTGCCCGCGTAGTGGGCCGCCAGCACGTCGTGCAGGTCGGCCGGGCGCACCTGGCCCGGCAGCGCGTCCAAGTGCAGCGGGAGCTGTACCAACATGCCCTGCGCAAAGTTGCCCACGGACGGCACGAACAGCGGGCGGCGCTGCAGGCCAGTGTAGGCCATGATCTCCGGCAGGTGCTTGTGCTCCAGCCCCAGGGCATACAGCTCGAAGGCGGGCGCGCGGCCGGATTCATACGCCTCGATCATGGTGCGCCCGCCTCCGGTGTAACCACTGACGCTGGGCAGGCACAGCGGGGTGTCCGGCGGCAGCAGGCCGACGTCGATGAGGGGACGGATCAGCGCGATCGCCCCGGTGGCGTAGCAGCCGGGGTTGGCCACGCGGTCTGCCGTGCGGATGGCCTCGGCCTGCCCGGGCACCAGCTCGGCAAAGCCATACACCCATCCAGGGGCCACCCGGTGCGCGGTGGAGGCATCGATGATGCGCGGCGCGCGCCCGGTCTCGGCCCGCAGGGCGTCGATCATGGCCACGGACTCGCGCGCGGCCTCGTCGTGCAGGCAGAGGATGACCAGATCCGCCTGCGCCATGCGCTCGCGCTTGGCCTGAGGGTCCTTGCGGCGCTCGGGGTCGATCGACAGCAGCGTCACGCCGGCCAGCCCCTGCAGCCGCTCACGGATCTGCAGGCCGGTCGTGCCGGCTTCCCCGTCGATGAAGATGTGGGCCATCGCGATACTCCACGGGGGTTACCCCCCATTGACACGGTCAAAATTCAGCCCGACGGGACGGCGCGGCCCGTCAGCTTCGCACAAGGTTTGTGCGACGCACCATGATACAGTTCGCGCTGTCCCGCGCTGGCCCGCCAGCCGTGGCGCCCCATGCTGGGGCGTCGCGCACTCGTGCACGCGGCGGCGCGAGCGGTCATGCCGACTCCTCGCCTGCTGCCGGGCGGACCTCCCGTCAGACGCCACTTCAGACAGGAACCACATGAAGATTCACGAGTACCAAGGCAAGGAAATCTTGCGTCAGTTCGGCGTGCCGGTGCCGCGCGGCATTGCGGCCTTCACGGTGCAAGAGGCGGTCGAGGCGGCCCAGAAACTGGGCGGGCCGGTCTGGGTGGTCAAGGCCCAGATCCACGCCGGTGGCCGCGGCAAGGGCGGCGGCGTCAAGGTCGCCAAGAGCATCGACCAGGTGCGCGAACTGGCCGGCCAGATGCTGGGCATGCAGTTGGTCACGCACCAAACCGGCCCGCAGGGCCAGAAGGTGCGGCGCCTGTACATTGAAGACGGCGCCGACATCCAGAAAGAGTACTACGTGTCGGTGGTGACCGATCGCGCGACGCAAAAGGTGGCGATCATTGCCTCCAGCGAAGGCGGCATGGACATCGAGGAGGTCGCCGCGCACACGCCCGACAAGATCGTGAAGATCTTCGTCGATCCGCTGACCGGCCTGACCGACGCCCAGGCGCGCCAACTGGCCGAGGGCATCGGCATGACCGGCCACACGGTGGACCAGGCGGTGACGCTGTTGCAGAACCTGTACCGCTGCTACATGGAGACGGACGCCTCGCTGGTGGAGATCAACCCGCTCAACCGCGACAGCCAGGGCAACCTGATCGCGCTGGACGCCAAGTTCAACTTCGACTCCAACGCCCTGTTCCGCCATCCGGAAATCGTCGCTCTGCGCGACCTGGACGAAGAAGACCCGGCCGAAATCGAAGCCTCCAAGTTCGACCTGGCCTACATCAGCCTGGACGGCAACATCGGCTGTCTGGTCAACGGCGCCGGGCTGGCGATGGCGACGATGGACACCATCAAGCTGTTCGGCGGCGAGCCGGCCAACTTCCTGGACGTCGGCGGCGGCGCCACGGCCGAGAAGGTGACCGAGGCGTTCAAGATCATGCTCAAGAACCCCAACGTCAAGGCCATCCTGGTCAACATCTTTGGCGGCATCATGCGCTGCGACGTGATCGCCACCGGCGTGATCACCGCGTGCAAGGCGGTCAACCTGAACGTGCCGCTGGTCGTGCGCATGAAGGGCACCAACGAGGACCTGGGCAAGAAGATGCTGGCCGAATCGGGCCTGCCCATCATCAGCGCCGACACCATGGCCGAAGCCGCCCAGAAGGTCGTCGCCGCCGTCGCCGGCCGTTGATTGGCCCTGCCGAGAGGAAAGCGCATCATGTCCATCCTGATCAACAAAGACACCAAGGTCATCACCCAGGGCATCACCGGCAAGACGGGCCAGTTCCACACCGAAAAGTGCCAGGAGTACGCCAACGGCAAAAACTGCTTCGTCGCCGGCGTCAACCCCAAGAAGGCCGGTGAGAAGATTTTCGACATTCCCATCTACGCCTCCGTCAAAGAGGCGGCGGCCGAGACGGGCGCCACGGTCAGCGTCATCTACGTGCCGCCGGCGGGTGCGGCGGACGCCATCTGGGAGGCGGTGCAAGCCGACCTGGACCTGGTGGTCTGCATTACCGAAGGCATCCCGGTGCGCGACATGCTGATGGTGCGCAACAAGATGAAGGCCAAGGAGGCCGCCGGCGGCAAGAAGACGCTGCTGCTGGGCCCCAACTGCCCGGGCCTGATCACGCCGGACGAGATCAAGATCGGCATCATGCCGGGGCACATCCACCGCAAGGGCCGCATCGGCGTGGTGTCGCGCTCCGGCACGCTGACCTACGAGGCGGTGGCGCAGCTCACCGAGCTGGGGCTGGGCCAGTCCAGCGCGGTGGGCATCGGCGGCGACCCGATCAACGGCCTCAAGCACATCGACGTCATGAAGATGTTCAACGACGATCCGGACACCGACGCCGTGATCATGATCGGCGAGATCGGCGGCCCGGACGAGGCCGAGGCCGCGCGCTGGTGCAAGGAGAACATGAAAAAGCCCGTGGTCGGCTTCATCGCCGGCGTCACCGCCCCCCCGGGCAAGCGCATGGGCCACGCCGGCGCGCTGATCTCGGGCGGCGCCGACACGGCCGAAGCCAAGCTCGCCATCATGGAGGAGTGCGGCTTCAAGGTCACGCGCAATCCCTCCGAGATGGGCAAGCTGCTCAAGAGCCTGCTCTGACCCATGTGCGGCGGCGCCCCAGCGGCCCGCCCCGTATCATGCAATACCAGTTCGCCTGCGCCACGGATGTCGGCCGGGTGCGTGCGAACAACGAAGACGCCGTGCTCGTCGATGCCCATTTGGGACTGGCCGTGCTGGCCGACGGCATGGGCGGCTACAACGCCGGCGAGGTGGCCAGCCGGCTGTGCTGCGAGGTGGTGCATGCCACGCTGCGCCAACATCCCCACACCGTGGGCGCCGACCCCAGGCAGGCCCTGGCGCAGGCCATCGAACGGGCCAATGCCGCGGTCTATCTGGACGCGCTGAGCCACCCGGCGCACCGCGGCATGGCCACGACGGTGGTCGCCGCGTTGGTGCGGGGCGACCGCCTGGTCGTGGGGCATGTGGGCGACTCGCGCCTGTACCGCTTGCGTCAGGGCCAGTTTGCGCCCCTGACCCGCGACCACTCCCTAGTACAAGAACATCTCGAGGCAGGACTGATCCGCGCGCAGGATGCGCGTGTGAGCCATTACCGCAATCTGGTCACCCGGGGCATCGGCATCGCCCCGCGGGTGGACGCCGACATCGCTCTCCATACAGTGGCGGTGGGCGACACCTACCTGTTGTGCTCGGACGGCCTCACCGATATGCTGACGGAGTTGGAAATCGCCCACATCCTGTGCTGCTGTGCACGGGGCAATGATGCAGCACAGGCCCTGATCGCCGCGGCCAACGCCGCCGGCGGGCGCGACAACCTCAGCGTCGCGCTGATCCACTGCGCGCCCGATGGCGCGACCGGGAGCGCTCCATGCCCACGCTGACCATCGCGCTGGACGGCCGCGAGCAGGTGCTCGACCTCCACAGCACCAACGGCACCTACGTCAACGGCCGCGCCGTCGTGTCGGCCAACGTCGGCCCCGACGATCGGATCGAGATCGCGCGCTATGAGCTGTGGGTGATTGACGATGCCGCCTCCAAACCGGCCGTAGCCGCAGCAGCCCCGTGCCGCCATGGCGCAGCAAGCTCGGCTGGAGGGGTTGGATGGCCCAGCCGTCGGCCGAACCATTGCACTGACCAAACCATCGGCTCGTCCGATGCACCGTTTTGCACAAGAGAGCCCAACCACCGGCAAAGGGCAGCCCACGGGGATAGTGCCAGACCCAAAAACCAGCGGTGCAGATGTTCCTCAAGTTCTGGGAGGGAATCACTCCGCCACTGGGTCGCGCGCCATCAGGCGCATGACCGCATCGCACGGCTGCAGCGCGCCATCCAGCAGCGCCACCACGGCGTCGGTGACTGGCATGCGCACCCCCAAAGAGCGGGCGCGCTGCGCCACGGTGCGCGCGCTGTACACCCCCTCGGCGACATGGCCCAGCGAATCCACCGCTTGGGTCAGCGTCAGGCCCTGGGCCAACAGCAGCCCAACCTGGCGATTGCGGCTCAGGTCGCCGGTGGCGGTCAGCACCAGATCGCCCAAGCCGGACAGGCCCATGAAGGTCTCCGCCCGCGCCCCGAGCGCCAGCCCCAGGCGGGTCATCTCGGCCAGGCCGCGGGTGATCAAGGCCGCCCGGGCGTTGTGCCCCAGACGCAAGCCGTCGCACAGCCCGGTGGCGATGGCCATGACGTTTTTGACTGCGCCGCCGACTTCGACGCCGACGATATCGTCGTTGGCATAGACGCGCAGCGTCGGGCCGTGGAAAGCGGCCACCAAGGCGTCACGCACCGCAGCCTGGGCACCGGCCGCCACCAGCGCTGTCGGCAGGCCGGCCGCCACCTCCTGCGCAAAGCTGGGACCGCTCAGGACCCCGACGCGCAGGTCAGAGGCTACCCGGGCGGCGATTTCGTGCCCCAACAAGCCGTCGGCGCTGGGCTCACACGCGCGCTCGAAGCCCTTGCACAGCCAGGTGACGGGGACGTCGCCACGGCCCGCTGCGGGCAATGCGCCGGACAGCCACTGCAACCACTGTCGCAACCCCGCCATCGGCGTGGCGATCACGACCAAGTCGGTGGCCGCCAACAGCGGCGCCAGCGATGTGGGGTCGCCCCCGTCGCATTCGAGCGCGGGCGGAAACATCGCCCCCGGCAGGTAGCGGGCATTGACCCGCTCGCTTTGCAGACGCTCGGCCTGCGCGCGGTCACGGGCCCACAGGCGCACTCGGTGGGTGCCGGCCGCCGCGATGGCGAGGGCCGTGCCCCAGGCGCCGGCACCGATCACGGTCAGGTGCATGGCAACGGCAGAATAGCAGCCGGCAACAGGGCGGGCCAGTTACCCGCCCCGGCGCCCGTCACGCGGTGACGATGCGCGGCGCGTCGTCGTGCTGCTGGGCCTGTTGCTGTTCGTACATCGCCTGGAAGTTGATCTCGGCCAGATGCACGGGCGGGAAGCCAGCGCGCGTGATCACGTCGGCCACGTTGGCGCGCAGATAGGGGTAAATGATTTGCGGGCAGGCGATGCCCATGATCGGGCCCATTTGCTCCTGCGGCAGGTTGCGGATCTCGAAAATCCCCGCCTGCTTACACTCGACCAGAAACACGGTGCGCTCACCGATCTTGGTGTGCACGGTGGCCGCGACCGCCACTTCGTACACCCCGTCTGCCAGCCCCTTGGCCTCGACACCCAACTGGATATCCACGCTGGGCTGTTGTTGTTCCAGGAAGATGGCGGGGGAGTTCGGCTGCTCCAGCGAGGCCTCTTTCAGATAGATACGCTGGATCTGGAAAACGGGGGTTTGATCGTCGGACATGGTCGGAGTCGGTTGAGCAGCACCCGCCGGCGGCGGATGCCAGGATGAAGCCGCCCAGGGGGCGCGGGATGCGCCGCACGGGAGCCGGCCAAACGGGTGGATTATGACAGCGGCAGCCGAACCGGCGGGGAGCCGCCGGCCTCAGCCGCCCTGCCCCTGCAACAACGGCACCAGTCCGCCGCGGGCATCGAGGGCGTGCAGGTCATCGCACCCCCCAATGTGGCGCCCGTCGATGAAGATCTGCGGCACGCTGGTGCGCCCGACCAGTTGCGCCATCTCCTGGCGGACCTGCGGCCGCCCATCGACGTTGACCTCCTCCCACTCGGTCACGCCACGCGCCCGCAACAGCGCCTTGGCCCGGTGGCAGTAAGGACAGTCGTCGCTGCTGAAAATCTTGACGTGTGCCATGCGGTTACCCTGTGTGGTGCGCGATCAGGCCTTTTGGACCGGCAGGTTGGCGCTGCGCCAGGCGGCCATGCCGCCGGACAGCGAAACCGCCTTGTCGTAGCCCAGCTTCTTGGCGATGGCCACGGCGCGGCGCGAGCGCATGCCCGACGCGCACACCAGCACCAGCGGCGTCGCCTTATTTTTGACAGCCTGGGGCAACTGCTGCTCCAGCGCGTCCAGCGGAATGTTGCGCGCCCCCGTCACATGCCCGGCAGCAAACTCGGCGGGCGAGCACACGTCGATCACGGCCGCCTTCTCGCGGTTGATGAGTTGCACCGCCTCGGTCGGCGACACGCCCGCTCCGCCCGCCGCACCGCCCAACGCCGGCCACATGAGCATCACGGCCGAACCGACCGCAACCGCCACCAATATCCAGTTATCGATCAAAAAATCCACGGTACGCCTTGGTTTGGAGTCGATCGGGACAAACCCGTCCCGTTAAACCCGTATTTTAGAATGTGGGTTTTCCCTTTGTTGTTCCACTCGGGAATCCCCCTTCCGCCATGCACAAGCTCGTTCTGATCCGCCACGGAGAGTCCACCTGGAACCTCGAAAACCGCTTCACCGGCTGGGCCGATGTCGACCTCACCCCCACGGGAGTGTCGCAAGCCATGTCGGCAGGACGACTGCTCCAAGCCGAGGGGTGGGACTTCGACCTGTGCTTCACCAGCGTGCTCAAGCGCGCCATCCACACCCTGTGGTACTTGCTGGACGAGATGGACCGCACCTGGCTGCCGGTGATCAAGGACTGGCGGCTCAACGAGCGCCACTACGGCGCCCTGCAGGG
>NZ_JBKBQX010000006.1:0-127939 GCF_046292505.1 Tepidimonas sp.
GTGGCGCCGGAGCTTTGGCAACGCTTTGAGGGCGATACGGAGGCACAGATGCGCATCCTGACGTGGGTCGGCAAGTCCATGTTGTCGAGCAGGATGACGCGCGCACCGCCATCCAGCGCATCGCGCAACTGGGCCAGCGTCTCGACCTCGATCTGCACGAACAGCGCCTGTGGGGCACTGGACTGCACCCGCGCCAGCGCCGCCCGCACGCCGCCGGCGGCGGCGAGGTGGTTTTCCTTGATCAGCACCGCATCGTGCAGGCCCATGCGGTGGTTCAGCCCGCCGCCGGTGCGCACAGCGTACTTCTGCGCCACGCGCAGACCAGGCAGCGTCTTGCGCGTGTCGCAAATGCGGGCGCGCGTGCCCGCCACCGCCGCCACATAGCGCGCGGTCTGGGTGGCCACGGCGGACAGCGTTTGCAAAAAGTTCAATGCGGTGCGCTCGGCCGACAGCAGGGCGCGGGCATGGGCTTCGACTTCGAACACGACCCCATCGCGCTCGACCCGCTGGCCATCCGGCACCCGCCAGTGCCATTGCGCACCGGGGTCCAGCACCTGCACGGCCGCGCGGACCCAGGGCTCGCCGCACACCACAGCGGACTCGCGCGCGATCACCCGCGCCCGCATGCGCAGACCAGGGTCCACCAGCGCGGCGGTCAGGTCGCCGCTGCCCACGTCCTCGGCCAGTGCGCGGGCGACATCGGCCGCCGCCTGCGCGGCAATATCTGGCAGCGGGGGTTGCAACGACAGGGGGTCGGGGCGTGCAGGATCGCTCATCGACAGGCCTAAAACTCCGTAAACCACAAGCATAACGGGATCCACATCGGCCTGTTCGTCCCCGAGAGCCAGGGCAGACGCATCGACTAGACTTGCGCGACTTGGAGAACTGGACGCCATGACCGACACCACACCGCGCACCCCGTACGGCACCTTGCCGGCCGCCGCGCCCCTGCCGCCGCGCAAGCCCATCAGCCTGCCGCGCCTGCTCGAGATGCGCGAGCGCGGCGAGAAAATCGCCATGCTCACCGCCTACGACGCGACGTTTGCCGCGGTGGCCGACGCCGCCGGTGTGGATTGTCTGCTGGTGGGCGACTCGCTCGGCATGGTCTGCCAGGGACGCCCCAGCACGGTCGGCGTGTCGCTGCAAGAGATGTGCTACCACACCGAAAGCGTGGTACGAGGCCTGCGCCGCGTGCAGGGCACCGTGTGGGTGATCGGCGACCTGCCCTTTGGCAGCTATCAAGAGTCGCGCGAGCAAGCCGTGCGCAGCGCCGCGGCGCTGATGCAGGCTGGCGCGCACATGGTCAAGCTCGAAGGCGGAGGCTGGACCGTGGAGACCGTGCGGTTTTTGGTGGAGCGCGGCATCCCCGTCTGCGGCCACCTGGGCCTGACGCCGCAGACGGTGCACGCCATCGGCGGCTACCGCGTGCAGGGCCGCAACGACGCCCAAGCGCAGCAATTGCGCCGCGACGCGCTGGCACTGCAGGATGCGGGCGCCACGATGCTGGTGCTGGAGATGGTGCCCGCCGCGCTGGCCACCGAGATCACCCAACAGCTGCCGCGCTGTCACACCATCGGCATCGGCAGCGGCAATGGCACCGCTGGCCAGGTGCTGGTGATGCACGACATGCTGGGCATCCACCTGGGCAAGACACCAAAGTTCGTGCGCAACTTCATGGATGGGGCGGCCAGTGTGCGCGACGCCATGGCCGCCTATGTCGCCGCCGTCAAGGCCGGCGACTTCCCCGACAATGCCATGCACGCGTGGTGAACCGCGGCCTGCCGCGCCCCACGCCCCCCGTTTGCCTCCCCGCCATTCCGATGCAAGTCATCCACACCATCGCCGAGCTGCGCCAGGCGCTCGCCCCATTCGACCGCCCCGCCTTCGTGCCCACCATGGGCAATCTGCACGACGGCCACCTGAGCCTGGTGCGCTATGCACGCACCCTGGGCGACGTGACGGTGGCTAGCATCTTCGTCAACCGGCTGCAATTTCTGCCGCACGAGGACTTCGACACCTACCCGCGCACGCTGCAGGCCGACTGCGAGCGCCTGGCGGAAGTCGGCTGTGACATCGTCTTCGCGCCGGCCGAAAGCGAGCTGTACCCGGAGCCGCAAACCTTCAAGGTGCAGCCGCACCCCGCGCTGGCCGACATGCTGGAGGGACATTTCCGCCCCGGCTTTTTCACCGGCGTCTGCACGGTGGTGATGAAGCTGTTCCAGTGCGTCTTTGCCCAGGCCAAGGGCGAGCGCCACGCGGTGTTCGGCAAGAAGGACTACCAACAGCTCATGGTGATTCGCCAGATGGTGCGGCAGTTTGCTCTGCCCATCACCATCCACGGCGGCGACATCGCGCGCGCGCCGGACGGGCTGGCGCTGAGCTCGCGCAACGGCTATCTCTCGCCCCTCGAACGCGCCGAGGCGCCCCAACTGGTGCAGGCGCTGCGCCTGCTGGCCGCCGACGTGCTGGGCGGCGAGCGCAACCTGGCGGCGCTGGAGCGCCACGCCGAGCAGGCGCTGGCGGCCCGTGGCTGGCAGCCCGACTACCTGACCGTACGCCGGCGCGAGGATCTGCTGCCCCCCACGGTGGCGGACCTGCAACCCGGCCGCCTGGTGGCGCTCGGTGCGGCCCGCCTGGGCCGCACCCGCCTGATCGACAACTGGGAGTTTTGACGCCCCGGGGACCTCACTCCGCCACCGGATCGCGCGCCATCAGGCGCGCAACCGCATCGCGCGGCTGCAGCGCGCCGTCCAGCAGCGCCACCACGGCGTCGGTGATCGGCATACGCACCCCCAGCGAACGGGCGCGCTGCGCCACGGTACGCGCGCTGTAGACCCCCTCGGCCACATGCCCGAGCGAATCCACCGCCTGGGTCAGCGTCAGGCCCTGGGCCAACAGCAGCCCGACCTGGCGGTTGCGGCTCAGGTCGCCGGTGGCGGTCAGCACCAGATCGCCCAAGCCCGACAAGCCCATGAAGGTCTCCGCCCGCGCCCCGAGCGCCAGCCCCAGGCGGGTCATCTCGGCCAAGCCACGGGTAATCAAGGCCGCCCGGGCGTTGTGCCCCAGGCGCAAGCCGTCGCACAACCCGGTGGCGATGGCCATGACGTTTTTGACCGCCCCGCCGACTTCGACGCCGACGATGTCGTCGTTGGCATAGACGCGCAGCGTCGGGCCATGGAAGGCGGTCACCAAGGCGTCGCGCACCGCAGCCTGGCCACCGGCCGCCACCAACGCCGTCGGCAGGCCCGCCGCCACCTCCTGCGCAAAGCTGGGGCCGCTCAGAACCCCGACGCGCAGGTCGGGCGCCACCTGGGCGGCGATTTCATGCCCCAACAAGCCGTCGGCGCCGGGCTCGCGGGCGCGCTCGAAGCCTTTGCACAGCCAGGTGACGGGGACGTCGCCACGGTCCGCTGCGGGCAATGCGCCGGACAGCCACTGCAACCACTGTCGCAACCCCGCCATCGGCGTGGCGATCACGACCAAGTCGGTGGCCGCCAGCAACGGCGCGAGCAACGCAGGGTCGCCGCCGTCACACTCGAGCGCCGGCGGAAACATCGCCCCCGGCAGGTAGCGGGCATTGACCCGCTCGCTGTGCAGACGCTCGGCCTGCGCGCGGTCGCGGGCCCACAGGCGCACTCGATGGGTGCCAGCCCCCGCGATGGCGAGGGCCGTCCCCCAGGCGCCGGCACCGATCACGGTCAGGTGCATGACAGCGGCAGGACAACGGTTGGCGACAGGGTGGGCCACTCACCCACCCCAGCACCCATCAGGCGGTGACGATGCGCGGCGCGTCGTCCTGCTGCTGGGCCTGCTGCTGCTCGTACATGGCCTGGAAGTTGATCTCGGCCAGATGCACGGGCGGGAAGCCGGCGCGCGTGATCAGATCGGCCACATTGCTGCGCAGATAGGGATAGACGATCTGCGGACACGCGATGCCCATGATCGGGCCCATTTGCTCCTGCGGCAGGTTGCGGATCTCGAAAATCCCCGCCTGCTTGCACTCGACCAGAAACACGGTGCGCTCACCGATCTTGGTGTGCACGGTGGCCGCGACCGCCACCTCGTACACCCCGTCGGCCACCGCTTTGGCCTCGACACCCAATTGGATGTCCACACTGGGCTGTTGTTGCTCCAGGAAGATGGCGGGGGAATTCGGCTGCTCCAGCGAGGCCTCTTTCAGGTAGATGCGCTGGATCTGGAAAACGGGGGTTTGATCGTCGGACATGGTCGAAGTGGATGAGGAGCACCCGCCGGCGGCGGATGCCCGGGTGAAGCCGCCCCCGGTTGCGCGGAGTGCGCCGCATCGGGGCCGGCAAAACGATTGGATTATGACAGCGGCAGCCGCACTGACCGAGCGCGGCCGGACTCAGCCGGCCTGCCCCTGCAGCAACGGCACCAGGCCACCACGGGCATCGAGGGCGTGCAGATCATCGCACCCCCCGATGTGACGCCCGTCGATGAAGATCTGCGGCACGCTGGTGCGCCCGACCAGCCGCGCCATCTCCTGACGGACCTCGGGTCGGCCATCCACGTTGATCTCCTCCCACTCGGTCACGCCACGCGCGCGCAACAGCGCCTTGGCCCGGTGGCAATAGGGGCAGTAGTCACTGCTGAAAATCTTGACGTGTGCCATGCGGTTGCCCTTTGCGGTGCGCGATCAGGCCTTTTGGACCGGCAGGTTGGCACCGCGCCAGGCGGCCATGCCGCCCGACAGCGAGACCGCCTTGTCGTAACCCAGCTTCTTGGCGATGGCCACGGCGCGGCGCGAACGCATGCCCGACGCGCACACCAGCACCAGCGGCGTCGCCTTGTTTTTGACGGCCTGGGGCAGTTGCTGCTCCAGCGCGTCCAGCGGGATATTGCGCGCCCCCGTCACATGCCCGGCGGCAAACTCGGCGGGCGAGCACACGTCGATCACGGCCGCTTTCTCGCGGTTGATGAGTTGCACCGCTTCGGTCGGCGACACGCCCGCGCCGCCCGCTGCGCCGCCCAACGCCGGCCACATGAGCATCACGGCCGAGCCGACCGCCACCGCCACCAACATCCAGTTTTCGATCAAAAAATCCACGGTACGCCTTGATTGGGAATCGAACGGGACAGCCCTGCCCCGGCAGACCGGTATTCTAGAATGTGGGTTTTCCCTTTGTCGTCCCAATCGGGAATCCCCCCTGTCGCCATGCACAAGCTCGTCCTGATCCGCCACGGAGAGTCCACCTGGAACCTCGAAAACCGCTTCACCGGCTGGACCGATGTCGACCTCACGCCCACGGGGGTGTCGCAGGCCATGTCGGCGGGACGGCTGCTCAAGGCGGAAGGCTGGGACTTCGACCTGTGCTTCACCAGCGTCCTCAAACGCGCCATCCACACGCTGTGGTATGTGCTCGACGAGATGGACCGCACCTGGCTGCCGGTGATCAAGGACTGGCGGCTCAACGAGCGCCACTACGGCGCCCTGCAGGGCCTCAACAAGGCGGACATGGCCAAGCAGTACGGCGACGAGCAGGTGCTCGTCTGGCGCCGCAGCTATGATACGCCGCCACCGCCGCTGGACCCCAACGACCCGCGCGGCCAGCGCCAGGACCGGCGCTACGCCGCCCTGCCGCCGGAGCAGATTCCCCTGACCGAGTGCCTGAAGGACACCGTGGCGCGCGTGGTGCCGTGCTGGAACGACACCATCGTGCCCGCCATCCGCAGCGGACAGCGCGTGCTGATCGCTGCGCACGGCAACTCCATCCGCGCGCTCATCAAGCATCTGGACGGCATCTCGGACACGGACATCGTCGGGCTGAACATCCCCAACGGCATCCCGCTGGTGTACGAGTTCGACGACGATATGAAGCCGCTGCGCCGCTACTACCTGGGTGACGCCGCCGCGGCGGAAGCGGCCGCAGCCGCCGTCGCCCGCCAGGGCCAAGCCTGAGCCCTGGCCCCGCCCGACGGGAACCGCGCCGGCGCGCCGCCGGTCCAACGTGTATAGTGGCGCGAGACGCGACGACAGGGATTGCGATGGGGCAGAAACTGAAGATTGCCGGCTGGGTGGCCCTCGGGGCGCTGGCCGGCGCGCTGACGACGGTGCAGGTGCAGGCGACCGCGCGGGCCACGCTCGCGCCGCTGCCGCTGGAGGAGCTGCAGCAACTGGCCGCCGTCTTCGGCATGATCAAGAGCGACTACGTCGAGCCCGTCGACGACAAGAAGCTCATCACCGACGCCATCGCTGGCATGGTGTCGTCGCTCGATCCCCACTCGCAGTATTTCGACCGCAAGAGCTTCAAGGAATTCCGCGAAGGCACCTCGGGGCGCTTCGTCGGTGTGGGCATCGAAATCACGATGGAAGACGGCCTCGTCAAGGTCGTCACGCCGATCGAGGACTCGCCTGCCTTCCGCGCCGGGCTGAAGGCGGGGGATCTCATCACCAAGATCGACGACACCGCTGTCAAGGGCCTGACGATCAATGACGCCGTCAAGCGCATGCGCGGCGAGCCCAACACCCAGGTGACTTTGACCGTCTTCCGCCGGGACGAAAACCGCACCTTCCCGGTGACCATCACGCGGCAAGAGATCAAGACCGTCAGCGTGCGCGCCAAGGTGGTGGAGCCCGGCTACGCCTGGGTGCGCGTGTCGCAATTCCAGGAGCGCACGCTGGAGGACTTTGCCCGCAAGATCGAAGAGATCGCGCGTTCAGAGCCGACGCTCAAGGGCATGGTGCTGGACCTGCGCAACGATCCGGGCGGCCTGCTGGATGCGGCCGTGGGTCTGTCGGCGGCCTTCCTGCCCGACGACGCCGTGGTGGTCACCACCAACGGCCAATTGGAGGAAAGCAAGGCCACCTATCGCGCCACCCCGCGCGATTACCTGCGTCGCGCCGGCAACGATCCGATCGCGCGGCTGACCGCCAGCACGCAAGGGCTGCTCAAGCGCATCCCGCTCGTGGTGCTGGTCAACGAGGGCTCGGCCTCGGCCAGCGAGATCGTCGCCGGCGCCCTGCAAGACCACCAGCGCGCGGTCATCATGGGCAGCCAGACCTTCGGCAAGGGCTCGGTGCAGACGGTGCGCCCGCTCGGCCCGGACACGGCTCTCAAGCTCACCACCGCGCGCTACTACACCCCCAGCGGCCGCTCGATCCAGGCCAAGGGCATCGTGCCCGACGTCTGGGTGGACGAGACGCCCGAGGGCAATCTGTTCGCCGCGCTGCGCACGCGCGAGGCCGACCTCGAGAAGCACCTAGCCGGCCCGGACGAGGCCAAGCTGACCGAGGCCGAACGCGAGGCGCTGCGCCAGCGCGAGCGCGAACGCGAGCAGGCGCGCCAGCGGCTGGAAGAGGAACAGCGCAAGAACCCCGGCGCGCGGCTGCTGCCGGAGTTTGGGTCGGAGAAGGACTTCCAGCTCCAGCAGGCGCTCAACCGCCTCAAGGGCCTGCCGGTGGTGGCCAGCAAGACCGCCGCCGAGCGCCCGGCCAAGGCCGACAACTGACGCCAAACATGACCGACGAGCAACTGCTGCGCTATTCGCGCCACATCCTGCTCGACGACATCGGCGTGGAAGGCCAGGAGCGGCTGCTGGCCGCCCATGCGGTGATCGTGGGCGCGGGCGGACTCGGCTCGCCGGTCGCGCTGTACTTGGCCAGCGCCGGGGTGGGCCGCATCACCGTGATCGACCACGACACGGTGGACGCCACCAACCTGCAGCGCCAGATCGCACACGACCTGTCGCGTGTGGGCCTGCCCAAGGCCCAGTCGGCGCAAGTGGCCATGCGCGCCATCAATCCGGAGGTGCGCATCCAGCCGCTGCTGCAGCGCGCCGACGACGCCGTGCTCGACGGCGTGCTGCCTGGCGCCGACGTGCTGCTGGACTGCACTGACAATTTCCGCACCCGCCACCTGATCAACCGCGCCAGCGTGCGACACCGGGTTCCGCTGGTGTCGGGGGCGGCCATCCGTTTCGACGGGCAGTTGTCGGTATACGACCCGCGCGACCCGCGCTCGCCCTGCTACGCCTGCCTGTTCCCGGAAACCGAGGGGCTGGAAGAAACCCGCTGCGCCACGATGGGTGTCTTTGCGCCGCTGGTGGGCATCATCGGGACGATGCAGGCGGCCGAGGCGCTCAAGCTGATCGTGGGCTTGGGCTCGCGCCTGGTCGGTCGACTGCTGATGCTGGACGGCCGTGGTCTGGCGTTCACCGAGGTGCAGCTCGCCCGGCACCCGCAGTGTCCGGTGTGCGGCCTGCGCCATCGGCCGGCCTGACGGACGCAGATGCCTCCGCCGTCACGATCCACCCTTCCAAGGGATCGAACGGCGGCAAACCCCAGCACGGGTGACCGGCTTCGTGTTGCAGGCAGCCCCAAGCCGCTTGCACCAAACACAGCACGGCGTCCAGAGCATCCCCTCGGGCGTCGTCCACCAGCGCCTCGTGCTGCGCAGGGCTCAGATGCAGGCGCAGGCCCGCTGCGGCCAGCAGCGGTGCGGTACCGGCCTCCAAGGCATGGAGCAGGTTCTTGCGGGCAATCAGGCGTTCCGGGGTCTGTCGGGCCGACTCATCGCTTTTGTACGACCGCCGCCCCAGCACGCTGCGGGCCAGCAGCCCCGGATAGGCCTCCAGCGCCACGCGGTCGGCGCCGCCGGGCGGCTCGTGCAATCCGGGCAATGCCACCCCCGCCGCCAACAATCGCGGCACGCCCGCGTGCAGCATATAGGCCACCGGTGGGTTGACCCACTTCATGCTGGGGCTGGAGCCCGCCGGGCCATCGGTGGCGCGGTGCGCCAGCTTGGCCCCCGCCGGCCTCGCCGCGCAGTAAGCGGCAAAAATTTCGCGGATCTGCGCCCGCGACAGCCCCGCATAGTGGGCCATGCAAGCCTGCCACGTCGTCGGCCAGCCCAAAGCCAGCACCAACGCCCGCGGCAGCCCAAACGGCAAATCAAAGCCCCCCACCCACGGACCCGGACGCTCCAGCGCGGCGGACCATGCGGCCAGCGACGCAAAACGCTCCAGCCCCTCCAGCACCACGCGACACCCGCGTCCACCCTCCCCCACCAAGCGCCCCACGGCATGCACGATGGGCTTGTGCGCCGACGGGGCGCTGGTGAAGTCGCACCCCAGCAGCCGCGGGCGCTCCGCCACGGTCACCAATGCCGGCCTCTCGGGTGCTCAGACGCGGCCGATGATACTGGCCGTGGCCATCAGCTCTTCCAGCAGCGCCAGCGACACCTGGCCCGAGACGGTGTAGGGGTCGAACTCCGGCCGCTCGGAATACTTGAGCACGATGGAGGTGTTGAGCTTGGTGAGGTTGACCTGCCCCATGGTCCAGCCGCCAAAACGGCGTTCGGTGATTTCTTCGTAGAGCAGCAGCTCGACATCCTGATGGCGCGGATCGTCGACGATCTGCTTGTACAGCCGGTTGACCGCGCTGCGCCCCCCCTCGATGGCCTGCAAAAAGATGCCGCCCCCGTAGCACAGGATGCCGGTGATGCCGTTGTGCAAATTGTGGCGCCGCGCCGAGGCCAGGATCGACTCGATGGCGTGCGAGGTGTCCGGGTCCACGGCCCGGCTGACGTAGAGCAAACGCACCAGCATGGCCTCAGCTCCGCGGAATCAGGGACAAAAATTCGCGGCGCAGGTTCGAATCCTTCAGAAACACCCCACGCATCACCGAGTTGATCATGCGGCTGTCCATGTCCTTGACGCCGCGCCACGCCATGCAGTAGTGCGTCGCTTCCATGACGATCGCCAGCCCGTCGGGCTGGGTCTTTTCCTGGATCAAGTCGGCCAGTTGCACCACTGCCTCTTCCTGGATCTGTGGGCGGCCCATCACCCACTCGGCCAGGCGGGCATATTTGCTCAGCCCGATGACGTTGGTGTGTTCGTTGGGCATGACGCCGATCCACACCTTGCCGATCACCGGGCAGAAGTGGTGGCTGCACGCGCTGCGCACCGTGATCGGCCCCACGATCATCAGCTCGTTGAGATGCTCGGCGTTGGGGAACTCGGTGATGGACGGCGCCGGCACGTAGCGACCCGCGAACACCTCCTTGAGGTACATCTTGGCCACGCGGCGCGCGGTGTCCTCGGTGTTGTGGTCGTTGGCGGTGTCGATGACCATGGCATCCAGCACGGCCTGCATCTTCTCCGACACCTCGTCGAGCAGTTGCTCCAACTCGCCCGGGCGAATGAACTCGGCGATGTTGTCGTTGGAGTGAAAGCGCTTGCGCGCCGCCCGGATCCGCTCGCGGATCCGCACGGAGACGGGCACGCCCTCGTCGGGCTGGGTGTCGTCGGTCATGGTCTCGGAGGCTTTCATAAGCATGCCTGGATGCTAACACCGGGTCATCAACCCCACCATCAGTACCGGTGCCCGGTCAAAAACAGCACCGCCCGCATGACGGCAAAGGCGATCCAGTCCCGCGCCCGCTCGTGCCACGGGCGCCGCTGCAGCGTCTCCATGTCCAGCACTACCCCAGCGGTGCGCGTCAGGTGGTCGAGCCGGGCGCGCAAGTGGCGCACAAAGCGCGCGTCGGTGGTGACGACGTTGGCCTCGCGCGCCAGCAACAGGCTGATCGGGTCGAGGTTGGTGGAGCCGACCGTGGCCCACCGCTCGTCGGCCACCGCCACCTTGGCATGCAGGGCGCTGGGCGCGTACTCGCGGATTTCCACCCCCGCGCGCAGCAGCCACGCATGCACCGGCCTCGGGGCGTGGTACTGCAAAAAACGTTCGTACTTGCCTTGCACCAGCAGGCGCACGCGCACCCCGCGTGCAACGGCCTGCGCCAGTGCATGGCGCAGTCGTCGCCCAGGGATGAAGTAGGCATTGGCGATGATCACCTCGTGCCGCGCCTGCGCAATCGCCTGCAGATACGCATGCTCGATGTCGTGGCGGTGGCGGACGTTGTCCCGCCAGAGCACGGCGGCGGCGGCCCCGTGCACGGTCGGCCCGCCATCGGGGCCGGACGGCGCCGCATCGCGCTCCATGAACCAGCCCTGCCACCAAGCGCGCAAATCGTCGCCGACATGCGCCGCGCGCCACGCCTGCCAGGCCGCTCGAAACTCGCGCCGGCGCGCACGCCGCGCCGCCAGCAGTCGCCACCACAGCCGCTCCATCGTGGCCAGCATGTCGCCCACCAGTGGCCCGCTCACTTCCACGGCGTAATCCAGGCGGGGGACAGTCAACCGGCCCAGCACAACGTCGTCGCGGTCGTCGATCAGGTTGATCCCGCCACAAAACCCCACCACCCCATCGACCACGCACAGCTTGCGGTGCAGGCGCCGCCAGCGGCTCGGGATCAACAGCCCCAGGCGCCCGAGTGGCGCGTAGGTTCGCCACTGCACCCCTGCCGCGCGAAAGCGGTGCACCCATTCGGCCGGCACCTGCGGAGTGCCGACCGCATCGACCACCAGCCGCACCTGGACGCCGCGTCGGGCCGCGCGCTCCATGGCCTCGGCCACGGGCAAGGCATCGTGGGCAAAGACGAAGATGTACGTCTCCACATGGATCAAATGGCGCGCCCGATCCATGGCCTGCACCATGGCCGGGAACAGGGCCCGCCCGCCCTCCAGCAGCCGCAGGCGATGCCCAGGACGCAGGGGTGCAGTCACGGCAACGCCAACTCTGCCACCAGCGGCAAATGGTCGGACCAGCGGCCCCAACCGCCCCCGTGGGGAACGGACAGCGCCCGCACCGCCACCCCGCGTGCATAAATGCGATCCAGTGGCAGCAGCGGCCAACGCGACGGATACGTGGGCACGCGCGACTGCGGGGCCGTGTGCAGGCCCAGCGCCGCCATCGGCTCGTGCAGCCGCTCGCTCCAGTCGTTGAAGTCGCCGGCCACGACCAAGGGAGCACCAGCGGGCACGGACTGGTCGATGAAGCGCCCCAGCGCCTGCACTTGGCGCTCCCGGCTGGCGTGGATGAGTCCCAGATGCACGACGATCACATGCAAGGCCCGCACGGGTGGACAGCCGGCCTCGCCCGCGCCGCCCGGCACGGCCAGGCTCACGTGCAACAGCCCCCGCTGCTCGAAACGGTGATCCGACACATCCTGGTGGGCCTGTGCCAAAACCGGAAAGCGACTCAGCAGCGCATTGCCGTGCTCGCCGTGGCGGGTCACGGCATTGGTCCGATAGACGGCGTGGTAGCCCGGCGGGGCCAGAAACTGCGCCTGATCACCAGCCGGCCAATGGCCAAAACGCCGCTGCAGACGGCGATGAAACGCCCGCACCTCCTGCAGGCAGACCACGTCGGCCTGCAGCGCGGCCACCGCGCGGACCAGGTTGTGGATCTCCAGCCGCTTGAGCGGCCCCACCCCCTGCACCCCCTTGTGGATGTTGTAGGTCGCCACGCGCACGGTCGTCATGCGCCAATCATGCCATCAGCCCCGCGGCCAATACCGCGGCAGCCACAGAATGGCCTCGGCGTTGGAGGGCGAGAAGCAGCGATCGGCCGCCTCGCGCCACGGCAGCCAGATATGTGTCGTGTGCTCCCGGGGCGCCAGCCGCACCACCGTCCCCGGCGGCACGCACAGACCAAACACCCGCTCGGTGTTGTGCGTCACGCCCGGCGCGTACCGGTGACGCCAGCGGGGGTAGATCGCGTACACATTCTCCAACCCCCAGTCGCTCAGGGCACAACCTGCCGCACGGGCGTCGATGCCGGTTTCTTCGGCCACCTCCCGCACCGCGGTCCGTTCCCACGGCTCGTCCGGCGTATCTTTGGCGCCCGTCACCGACTGCCAGAAGCCGGGCGCATCGGCCCGCTCCAGCAACAGCACGTCCAGCGCGCTCGTGTGCACCACGACCAGCACCGACTCGGGGACTTTCGGGGCCTTGGGCGGGCGGTCCATGCCGTCCAATGCCGTCAGCGCAACCCCGAACCGGGCGTGCGGGCGAAGGCCAGCAGTTTGACCATCTCGTCCAAATTGATGCGCGCACGCACCGACGACCCCGGCACCGCATCGGACGGGGCATATTCCGGGCGCGCGGTACTGACCAGCTTGGGCGTCCCCAGCGGCTCGCCAGCGCGGTTGGCCACCACGGCCGCCACCGGCGTGCCCGCCCGCGCACCACGGCGCAACACCAGCGCCGTCTCGCCCCCCGTCAGGCGCACAAAAGTACCGGGGGGATACAGGCCCAGCAACTGCACCAGCGCCAGCCCCACCTCGTCCTGCTCGCCCCCGGTGCGAAACAGAATCGCCGTGCGCGCCGCGTCCTTGGCCGTGCGCCCCGGGCGACTGGCGCGCGGACTCATGGCCGCCGTGTACCGGTCCAACACCTGCACGATGTGCGCCAGCCGCTGGCCCGGCGGGCGTTGCGCCAACGCCACACCTGGCGCCAGCGGCGTATGGTGCAAGCGCACCGCCTCCAGCCACAGCGGATCGGACACACCCGCAGCGCGCAGCAGCCGCTCGCCCTCGGCGGCATGGGCGTCGATCTGCGCGCGCTGCACCGGCGATGGGGCCACGCGCTGCTGCGCCAGCGCATCCTGCAGCCGCAACATCGCCACATTCATGCTCGCCGTGGCCAGCACCAGGGTGCGCGACTCCTCCGCCGACAGTTTGAGCAGCGGCGCCACTTGGCGCGCCAGCACGGCGCACTGCAGCGCGTGCAGCACGCTGTACTCGGCCGGGCTGGTGCAGGCACGGTAGATCAGCACCAGCGTGCTCGTCTCCGCCACCGCCTCGTTGGCGGTGAGCTGCCCGATGTCACGCCACAGCTGCTCAAAGCGCACCGGCCCGTCCGCCGGTGCCACGCCCCCCATCTCGATGCCCGCCAACAGCCGACGCAAACGCGCGGCCACCTCGGCACACTGCTCCGGCTGCGTACCGCGCAACGGCTCTGCATCCTTGGCCGCGCCGTCTTCGCCCAACTGCACGTAGCGGTCCAGGTCTTTGATCGCCCCGCCACGCCGGTCCAGCTCCAGCAGCCCCGTCATGAAGACCTTGACCGCCAGCTCCGACTCCTCGAAGGGCACGAAGACTTGCCGACGCTCGCGCAGCAGGCGCAACTGCTGCTCGTCCTCGATGCGCTGCCCTTTGGCCAGCAACACCCGCCCCTCCGCGTCCAGCAACGTGAACGGCAGTACCAAACCGATGCGCAGCTGCTCCGTGGGCAGCGGGACGGGGGAAGATCGGTCGATTCGACTCATGCAGCACTCGGCAGACGCGCCCCGCGCGCAGCGCGCGACGGGCGTGCACCGATTCTATGAGGAGGCCCTCAAGTTTTGCCGCGGGGGCCCGATATATCACTCAACCGGACACCAAAGGGTTCAACGGCAGAAGGCATGGGGCCAACTGCGCTGGGCCACCCGGGTTGTCAACCACAGGAGCGACCGCTATGAGCCTGTGCATCAACACCAATGCCATTTCGCTGAACGCGCAGCGCAACACCGTCAACAACATGCAGTCGCTGCAGACGACCATGGCGCGCCTGTCGTCGGGTCTGCGCATCAACAGCGCCAAGGACGACGCGGCCGGCCTTGCCATCGCCAACCGCATGAACACCCAGGTGCGCGGCTTGAATGTCGCCATCCGCAACGCCAACGACGGCATCTCGCTTGCCCAGGTCGCCGAAGGTGGCCTGAGTCAGATGACCGAAATGCTGCAGCGCATGCGCGAGCTGGCTGTGCAGGCGGTCAACTCCACCAACACCACGGGAACGGGCGGTGACCTCGACAAACTCAACCAAGAATACCAACAACTCGCTGGCGAACTGGCCCGTATGAGCGGCTCGGTGCAGTTCAACGGTCAAGCGATTTTGGCGGGGTCGGCCAATTACGAGTTCCAAGTGGGCGCCAACTCTGGTACGGAAAACCGAATCACCATCGCATCGGCAGACATCTCGCTGAGCGGCAATGCCAACTTTAGCGCAGTCGTGAGCGGTGGCGGTAGTTATTCTGCGCTCAATATCAGCGCTACGTCGGCCAACGCCAGCGCCATCAGCGCTTTGGACCAAGCCATTGCAGCAGTTGACGAACGCCGAGCCCGTTTGGGTGCCGTGCAGAGCCGATTCGAGAACACCATCGCCTTCCTGCGCAAGGCGGTGGAAAAACAAACCGCCGCCCGCGGCCGCATCATGGATGCCGACTTCGCCGCCGAGACCGCCAACCTCAGCCGCACGCAGATCCTGCAGCAGGCCGGCACCGCCATGATCGCCCAGGCCAACCAGCTGCCGCAAAACGTGCTGGCACTCCTGCGTTAACCAGCGGCGCGACGCGATCCCAGTTCGGATGGGCCGGCCATAGCCGGCTCTTCTCCCTTGGCCTTGCTTTTGAAGCGACCAGAACAACGCCATCTATTCCCCTGCTTCGCGGCTTGCTGAAGTTGCGCTAAAGGTGGCGGAGTCAATAATCAAGTGCAACACCCCTGATCTGCCCAAGATCAA
The DNA here is from genome assembly GCF_046292505.1 of Tepidimonas sp. Lineage (GTDB taxonomy): Bacteria > Pseudomonadota > Gammaproteobacteria > Burkholderiales > Burkholderiaceae_C > Tepidimonas. The sequence goes on from NZ_JBKBQX010000006.1 coordinate 15,364, forward strand.
GGTGGTGGTGGTCGACGACTCGGCGCTGGTGCGCAGTCTGTTGACCCAGATCATCAATCAACAACCCGACATGACCTGCATCGGCGCAGCCGCCGACCCGTTGCAAGCGCGCGAGATCATCCGCGAGCGCAACCCCGACGTCATCACGCTGGACGTCGAAATGCCGAAGATGGACGGGCTGGAGTTCCTCTCGCGCCTGATGCGGCTGCGCCCCACCCCGGTGGTGATGGTCTCGACGCTGACCGAGCAAGGCGCCGAGACGACGCTCAAGGCTTTGGAGCTGGGTGCGGTGGACTTCGTCGCCAAGCCACGCGTCGGCGTCAGCGCGGGGCTGCAGGAGTTGGCCGACGACATCGTCGAAAAAATCCGCATCGCCGCCAAGGCCCATGTGCGGCGTCTGACCGCTGCCCCAGCCGCCGCGACGTCGACCCCGGTGGCCGCGACACCCAGCGTCCCGATGGGGACGGCCTCGGGCACCGGACTGCTGCGGCTGTCGACCGAGAAGATCATCTGCATCGGCGCCTCCACCGGGGGCACCGAGGCGATCAAAGAGATTCTGGTCGACTTGCCGTCCGACGCCCCGGCGGTGGTCATCACCCAGCACATGCCGCCGGGCTTTACCGCCAGTTTTGCCGCGCGGCTGGATTCGCTGTGCCGCATCCGGGTGGCCGAGGCGCGCGACGGCGAGCGCATCCTGCCCGGTCATGCCTACATCGCCCCGGGCGGGCGCCAGTTTTCCATCGCGCGCAGCGGCGCCAACTACATCGCCGTGGTGGACGACTCACCGCCGGTCAACCGCCACAAGCCGTCGGTGGAGGTGCTGTTTCGCTCCTGTGCGCGGGTCCTGGGACCCAATGCCATCGGGGTGATGCTGACCGGCATGGGCGGCGACGGGGCCCAGGCGATGAAGGAAATGCGTGACGCCGGGGCCTACAACATTGCCCAAGACGAAGCGAGCTGCGTTGTCTTCGGCATGCCCAAAATGGCCATCCAAGCGGGAGCCGTGCACGAGGTACTGCCGCTCAAGCAGATTGCGCGGGCCATCATGGAGCGCGTGTCGGCCTCGGGCGTGCGGCACCGCATCTGAAGGCGACGTCCGACCGATCAGGCTCAGGCCAGTTGGTCGATTTGCCCCCCCGGCGCCGGTCGGCTGCCGTCGTCAGCGGCCGCGCCGTAGTTCTGCGCCACGTCGTTGGGCGGCAGGTTGGCCAGAGGCCGGGTGTTGAGGCGCGTCTGCAACTCTTCCAGCCGTTGGGCGCGCTCTTGCGCGGCTTGGACGGCCTCCTGGCCGATCATCATGTCCACCGCGGCGCGGCTGGCCTTCCACATGTTGGGCAACAGGTCCTTGATCTGGGCATCCATCGCCTCTTGGGCCGGGTTCTTGACCTCGGGAAAATCCTTCTGGCCCGACCGTCCGGCGGCATCACCGGCTTGCCGTGGGCGCGACTGCGCCTCGGCACGGCGCTGGGCATCGGCATTCTGGGCCTCCCGCGCCCGCTTGTCTCGCTCAGCCGCCCGGGCCTGCGCCGCCTCCTGGTCGGTCATCGCCTGCGCATCGGTGGCGCGGGGATTGTCGCGGCCCAGGGTGGGCAGCGGAAGTCCGGACCGCTCGGGAGCGGCCCCGTTGGCAAAGCCGTCGGCGCGCTGGCCTTCCTGCGCCGGGGTGACCGGCGCCAACGTCGGTGGCGCCGCCTGCGCTTGCGCACGCGCGGCCTCGCCCTGCGGCGCCACGACGGCACCGGCCGCATTCTCACGGGCAACGGCATTGCCGGGCCGCGCCGGGGTCACTGGCTGGGCCCGCACGGTCGGCGTCGATTGCGGCGCCGGTGCCACGGCAATCGATGAAATGGTCAACATGGCGCAACCCCCAACTCGTCTGTGCGCAAGGGCCACACTCCCTGCGCTCATTCGTGTTATCGACCAACTTGAGCCCGACTTTAGGGGGAAATCGCCCGTTTTTCAAACGATCGTCCCGCGCCCCGCCATGGCACGGCACTGACACCGCCCAAGAGCCGGTCGAATCGGCCCGTACCGCAGCACGGCACCGGGGGTAAGCCACGTAAAATGACGACCACTTCTGATCCCGGTGCGCCCACTCCGGCACAGGCCCCAGACAGGCGCCCCCAACCCAAGGACACCCCGATGGCGACACCCCTCCCGCTGCACGACCGCGACGGCAAGATCTGGATGGACGGCGAACTCGTCGACTGGCGCGATGCCAAGGTGCACGTGCTGACGCACACGCTGCACTACGGCTGCGGCGCCTTCGAGGGCGTGCGCGCCTACAAGACCGAGCGCGGCACCGCGATCTTCCGGCTGCAGGAGCACACCGAGCGCCTGTTCAACAGCGCCAAGATCCTGCGCATGCAGATCCCCTTCAGCATAGAGGAGGTCAACGAGGCGCAGCGCGCCGTCATCCGGGCCAACGGACTGGAAAGCGGCTACATCCGTCCGCTGACCTGGATCGGGTCGGAAAAGCTCGGCGTCAGCCCCAAGGGCAACCGCGTGCACCTGATGGTGGCGGCGTGGGCGTGGGGCGCCTACCTCGGCGAGGAAGGCATGAAGCGCGGCATCCGCGTCAAGACCTCCAGCTACACGCGCCACCACGTCAACATCACGATGACGCAGGCCAAGACGGTGTCCAACTACACCAACTCCATCCTGGCCAACATGGAGGCCACCGACGACGGCTACGATGAGGCGCTGCTGCTGGACCCGGCCGGCTTCGTCTCCGAAGGCGCCGGAGAGAACCTCTTCATCGTCAAGAACGGCGTGATCTACACGCCGGACCTGTCGGCCGGCGCGCTCAACGGCATCACGCGCAACACCGTGCTGCACATCGCCAAGGATCTGGGCCTGGAGGTGGTGCAGAAGCGCATCACGCGCGATGAGGTCTACATCGCCGACGAGGCCTTCTTCACTGGCACCGCCGCCGAGGTCACGCCGATCCGCGAACTCGACCGCATCCAGATCGGCGCGGGCCAGCGCGGCCCGATCACCGAGCGCATCCAGAGCGCCTTCTTCGACATCGTCAACGGCCGCAACCCGAAGTACGCGCACTGGCTGACGCTGGTGTGACCCCCTATGAGCAGCCCGACTTCAGCCCCTGTCGTCGTCGAATTGTCCGTGCGCGACCTGAATGCGCATGGCGGCGTGGTCTGCCCCAGCCCGAAAGCCGGCATGCAGCTCTGGAACGGCCATCCCCGCGTCTTTCTGGATGTGGCGAAAACCGGTGAAGTGCACTGCCCGTATTGTGGGACGGTGTACCGGCTTCGCGCCGGGGAGCAGCCATGCCACCATGGCTGACGGCGCGCGCCCGCGCATGTGCATGTCCTTCTGTGACCGGGTCCGCCGCTGACGAGCCGCCGCCGTCCTGGGTGCATCGCCTGGTCGCGGCGGGCGCTTTTTTGCTGCCTGCACTCAGCCTGGCCATCCCATCTGGGTACTCGTGGGGCGCGTTGTGCCTGGTGTTTGCCGGCCTGCTGGCAGCCGGTCCCGTCCTGCGTCGGCCGGGCGGGTGGACGGCGCCATGGCGCTGGCTGCTCGGATCGATTGCAGCAATGGGCTTGGTCTGGCTGCTGCGGCTGGACCTGCAATGGCATGCCCTGCGGGCAGGGGACTTCGACCGCTTTGCCAAATATCTGCTGGCGCTGATGGCGGCACCGGCCCTGATGCGGACGGCACCGCCACTGACCTGGACGCTGCGTGGCTGCTGGGTTGGTGCATGGCTGGCGGCCGCGGTGGCCGGCTGGCAGGTGCACGCCCTAGGGTTGGATCGTGCGCATGGGGATACCAACGCCATCCAATTTGGCAACGTGGCCGTGCTGCTGGCCTTGTGGAGCGCGCTGGCGGCGTGGCGGGCCCGGACCCGATGGGAACGCTGGGCTGCCATCGGCGCCGTACTGGCTGGCTCCTACGCCTCGCTGCTGTCGGGCGCGCGCGGGGGTTGGTGGGTGCTTGCGGCTCTTCTGATCCTGCTGGCGCTGGCCGCATGGCGGGGGTATCTGCCCGGCGGTCGTGCCGCTGCCTCCTCCTCGAGTCCGCACCGCGGGCCCATCGGAACCGTCGCCACGGTATTTGCTCTGGCCATCGGCGGACTGATCTGGGTAGCCAACGATTCGTCACTGAACCAACGCCTGGAAGCCCTGCAACGCGACCTGCAGCTGTACCGCCAGGGGGATGCGGAAACCTCGGTCGGCCACCGTCTGGCGCATTGGCGCCTGGCTTGGCACATGGGGCTGGAGCGGCCTGGGCTGGGTTGGAGCGAGGCCGGCTACGAGCAGCGCAAACGCGAATGGGTGGAGGCCGGACAGGCCCCCGCGGTCGTGCTGCGCTTTGGCCATGCACACCACGAGTGGCTGGACCTGTGGGCCAAAGCCGGGGCGGTCGGCGTGCTCGCACTGGCGCTGTTCTATGGCGTGCCGGCGGTCATCCATTGCCGCCACCTGCGCCGCCGACACCCCAGCGACGACCGCTCATGGGCCGCGTGGGCCGGGCTGATGCTGGTGCTGGGCTACCTGGGCTTTGGCATGACGCAGGCGATGTTTGCACACAACAGCGGCAACCTCGTTTACCTGTTCATGAATCTGGTGTGGGCCAGCATGGTCCTGCGGCCCGCCGCAGTGGAAGGTGACCGATGAATCCCCAGCCACCTTCCCGGGATGGAGCATCGCCCCTGCGGGTGCTGCACTTCGTCAGCGGCGGGTTTTCCGGGGCGACCCAGGTCGCCATCGACCTGTGCGCGGGTGAATCGGACCTGCAAACGCTGCTGGTGCTGCGGCGCAAACGGCAGACGCCGGCGCACCGCATCGACGAACTGCGCCGCCGCGGCATCGCGGTAAAGACCGTGCCCGGCTGGCCCCATGTGCTGACCGTGTGGCGGCTGGTCCGCCTGTGCCGCGCTTGGCGCCCAGACGTGCTGGTGGCGCATGGCTTCAGCGACCATCTGTGGGGCCGCTGGGCAGGCCTGCTGGCGGGTGTGCCCCACTTGGTGCAGGTGGAGCACAATGTGCGCGAGCGGTATGGCCGCTGGCGGCTGTGGCAGTCGCGCTGGCTCGCGCGGCACACCGATGCGCTGGTCGGTGTCTCGGACTCGGTCCGGGATGCGCTCGTGCGGCTGGGCCATCCGGATTCGCGCTGCATCACCATTGATAACGGCATCGATCTGTCGCGGTGGTCGGCCAGTCAGCCGTGGGACGAGCGGGAGGCCGCCGTCGTCATGGCGGCCCGGTTTGCGCGACAAAAGGACCACGAAACCCTCATCCGTGCCGCGCGCGAACTGCTCGATCGCGGCACCCCTATGACTTTCTATTTGGCCGGTGGCGGCAGTCGCCGCTGGAGGGGCCGTGCCGAGCGCCTGGCCGAGCGGCTCGGCGTCACACCATGGGTGCGTTTCCTCGGGCCGGTCAGCGACTTGCCGTCCCTGTACGGCCGGGTTCGCTATTGCGTGCTCAGCTCCCACTACGAGGGCCTGGCCCTGTCGCTGATCGAGGGAATGGCCAGTGGCTGCTGTGCGATCGGCTCGGACGTCGAGGGCATTCGCGAGGTGATCGACGACAACCGAACAGGCGTACGCGTCCCCCCGGGCAACGCCCAGGCATTGGCCGATGCGCTGAGCACTCTGAACGCGGCCCCCGACACCGCGCGCACGCTCGCCGCATCGGGCCAGCACGATGTGTGGGCGCGTTTCGACCGTCGCTCGATGCAGGCTCGGTACCGGGAACTGCTGGTCCGCCTGGTGACCGGCGATTCACCCACCGAACGGGGGGGTGATGGCCTTCACCCGTGAGGGCGCCGAGCGACCTCGGCCGGCAGGACCTGACGGCGCCGATGCCATGCGTTGCGCAGCGAATAATCGAGCTGCGAGGACCAACGCCGCCAGCGCTCTGCCCAGGTTCGACCGGGGCGCCCAGCCCGCCAGATGCTGCTCGCCTCCGAACCGGCCCCCAGCGTCACGACCCCGGGCACGATGCCCAGCACGCGAAGGTCCGCCTCCCACCAGTAGCGCACGTCCACATCCACGGGCCGACCAAACGAACGCCGGTGCTGCAGCAGCTTGGCAGCTCCGGCGCGGCTGAGGGCGTAGCCGTTGCACATACTGGGCACGCGACGGTAAGCCACCAGCTGGTGCGCACCGGTCAACGGCGTGGCGGCAGCCGGCCGCTCGTTGCGCCGGCTGTACAACTTGATCACATCCCACCCCTCGGGGGGCAGCGCCTCGATCGCCGCCAGCACATCGGCAACGGCGTCCGACAGTTCGACATCGTCCTCCAGCACGACCAAAGCAGGCGCACTGGAGGCGAGCAGATGTTCGCAGGCCTTGAGGTGGCTCGCGTAGCAGCCCTTCTCACCATCGACCAGCGGGCGGTCGAACTGGCGCTGGTTCAATGCCGGGTCGTATAGACGGGTGCGGCTGGCCTCGTCCAGTGCCGTCCATGTCACCGCCGCCAGGCGTTCGAACGGCAGTCCGCGGCGCCGCAGCATCGCCTCCATCGCCTGCCGCCGCTGGGTGTCGCGGTCGAGGTTGATGTAGACGACGGGCAGCATCGGCGTGGCCAAGCCCTCATGACACGATGTAAGCCCCAGCCCCCGTGGCCAGCAGCTTACCATCCGTGCCCAGAAACGCCATGCGGGTGGACGCCACGCGTGAGCCGAGACGCAGCACCTCGGCCTCCAACACGAAGGCCTCGCCGATGCCGGGGCGCAGGTAGTCGATGCGCAGGTCGATGGTGCCCAGCTTGGCAAAGCGGTGTAGGCGCTGGGCGGGGGGCTCGTCCATATGGCGCGCGCCGATCGCCGCCATCACCGCCAGCCCGCCCATCGCGTCCAGCCCGGCGCTGATCACACCACCGTGGATGCGGTTGTAGGCGAAATGACCGACCAGTTCCGGCCGCATGGCGATGCGGGCTTGCACCCGGTCGGCGGCGATGTCCGTGATGCGCAGGCCCAGCACCGTGTTGAAAACGATCTTCTGCTCGAAGATCTCGCGCACGCCTTCGACGAATTCGGGCTCGAAGGCGACGGGCGCCAGAGGCGGATGTGCGATGCGCGTCACGGCCACCCCTTCGCGTCACACCCGGCTGAAGTCGGGTGCACGTTTCTCCAAGAAAGCCGAGAAGGCTTCTTTGGCGGCGGGTTCGCGCAGCATGCGGCCGAAGCTTGCCCCCTCCTCGGCCATGCGCTGCAGCACGGCGTCCTGCTGGGCGCCTTTCATGAGGCGCTTGGTCTCGACCAGCGACGACATCGGCTTGGCGGCGAGCTTGCGCGCGATCTGTTGGGCGTACGCGTTGGCCTCGGTCGGTGGCAACACCCTGTTGACCAGCCCCACCTCCAGAGCCGCCTCGGCATAAATCGGCTCGCCCAGCAGCAGCGCCTCGGCCGCGCGGTGGTAGCCGAACATCTGCGGCGCGATCAGGCTGGACGCCCCCTCGGCACACAGGCCCAGGTTGACGAACGGCATGGAAAACGCCGCATTGTCGCCCGCGTACACCAGGTCGCAGTGGAACAGCATCGTGGTACCGATGCCAACCGCCGGCCCGCAAACCGCCGCCACGAGCGGCTTGGGGAAGGTGGCGATGCCGCGCAAAAAGCGAAACACCGGGCTGTCGGTGCCGGCGGGCGGAGCGTGGAGGAACTCCTCGATGTCGTTGCCCGCCGAAAACATCGCCTCGTTGCCCTGAATGACGACGACGCGCACGGAGGCGTCCGCGGCCGAGCGCGCCAGCGCATCCGCCAGCGTGGCATACATGGCGCTGGTCAACGAGTTTTTGCGGGCGGGACGGTTGAGGGTCAGCGTCAGCACGCCGCCTTCGGTGTGTTCGAGGATGTCGGCCATCGTGGTCTCCTGCGCCATCATACCCGCTCGAAAATACCGGCCGCGCCCTGCCCCATGCCGACGCACATCGTCACCATGCCGTAGCGCAGGTTGTGGCGGCGCAGCGCATGCACGACAGTGGCGGAGCGGATCGCGCCGGTGGCCCCGAGCGGGTGGCCCAGCGCGATCGCGCCGCCCATCGGGTTGACCTTGGCCGGATCGAGCCCGAGCTGGTTCATCACCGCCAGCGACTGCGCGGCAAACGCCTCGTTGAGCTCGATCCAGTCGAGGTCGTCCTGCTTCAGGCCCGCGGCTTTGAGCGCCGCCGGGATGGCTTCGATCGGGCCGATGCCCATGATGTGCGGCGGCACGCCGCGGCTGGCATAGCCGACGAAACGCGCCAGCGGCTGCAGGCCGAAGCGCTGGATGGCCGCCTCGCTGGCCAGGATCAGCGCACCGGCACCATCGGAGGTCTGCGAACTGTTACCCGCCGTGACGCTGCCCAGCCCAGTGGGCGTGAGGTCGGCGCGACGGGGTGTGGCAAACACCGGGCGCAGCTTAGCCAGGGCTTCTAGGGTGGTGTCGGCGCGCGGGCCCTCGTCCAAATCGACGGTGCGGCGAGTGAGGCGCACCTCGCCGGTCTCGGGGTCGAAGCTGCGCTCTTCCACCTCCACCGGGGTGATCTCGTCGCGGAATTCGCCGGCCTGCTGCGCGCGGATGGCACGCTGGTGCGACTGCAGCGCGAATTCGTCCTGCGCCTGACGCGACACCTTCCACTGCTGCGCCACCTTCTCGGCGGTCAGCCCCATGCCATAGGCGATGCCGTAGTCGTCCACATCGTCGGTGTTGGCAAAAATCGCCGGCGAGAGGCTGGGCGTGTTGCCCATCATCGGCACCATGCTCATGCTTTCTACCCCGGCGGCGATCATCACGTCGGCCTCGCCGACGCGGATGCGGTCGGCCGCCATCTGCACCGCCGACAGACCCGAGGCACAGAAGCGGTTGACGGTGATGCCGCCCACGCTCTTGGGCAGACCGGCCAGCACCGCGCCGACGCGCGCGACGTTCAAGCCCTGCTGCGCCTCGGGGATGGCGCAGCCGCAGATCACGTCTTCGATGGCGGCGGGGTCGAGCGAGGGCACCTGCGCCACGGCAGCGCGCAACACGTGCGCCAGCAGGTCGTCGGGCCGGGTGTGGCGGAAGTAGCCCTTGTGGGACTTGCCGATCGGTGTGCGGGTGGCCGCGACGATGTAGGCGTCTTGTCGGGTTTTCATGTCGGGTGTCTCCGCAGGTTCAGTTGCGCAGGGGCTTGCCGCTGTCGAGCAAGGCCATGATGCGGGCCTGTGTCTTGGGTTGAACGATGAGGGCGCAGAACGCCTCGCGTTCCAGCTTCATCAGGTAGTCTTCGGTCACCAGCGTGCCGGCCTCGACGTCGCCGCCCGTGACCACATGGGCGATGCGGCTGGCGATGTGGAAGTCGTACGCGGTGATGAAGCCGCCGTCGCGCATGTTGACCAGCGAGCCTAGGATGGTGGCCTTGCCCGAGCGACCGGCGACGGGGAAGCGGCGCTGCAGCGGCGGCCGGTAGCCGCCAGTGGCCAGGGCCTGAGCCTCGCGCACGGCCACGAACAGCAGCTCGTCGCGGTGCGGCACGATCACGTCGCTGTCCAGCAGGTAGCCGAGCTTGCGGCTTTCCAGCGCGCTGGTGCCCACCGTGGCCATCGCCGCGGCCTTGAAGCCCTCGGTCAGGAACGGCAGCAGGTCGGTGCCGGTGCTGGCGCGGGCGTTTTCCGCGGCGCGGCGGGCGATGTAGGTCAACCCGCCGGCGCCGGGGATGAGGCCGACGCCGACCTCCACGAGGCCCATGTAGCTTTCCATGTGCGCCACGCGGCGCGCGCAGTGCACCGCCAGCTCGCAGCCGCCGCCCAGCGCCATGCCGCGCACCGCCGCCACCGTCGGCACCTGGGCGTAGCGCAGCCGCAGCATGACGCGCTGCATCTCCGCCTCCACCGACTCGATGGCCTGCACGCCCATCGCCGCAAACGCCGGCAGCGTGGCCTGCAGATCGGCGCCGACGGAAAACGGCTCATCCCCCGACCACACCACCAGGCCCGCGAAGCGCGCCTCGGCCTCCTCCACCGCGCGGTCCAGCCCCTCCACCACCGCCGGGCTGATGGCGTGCATCTTGGTCTTGAGGCTGGCGATCAGCACGTCGTCCAGGCCGGGGCGCGGCAGCGTCCACAGGCGGATCGCGTCGTCTTCATACACGGTGGCGCCGTCGGTGCGCCAGTCGGGCCCGCCTTCGCCGAGGACGCGCTCGCGGTAGAGCTGGCGCGCGTGCACCGGCAGCGTGCGCGGCGGCTCGAAGCGGCCGGTGGCCGGGTTCCACGAGCCCTCCGGCTGGTGCACGCCGCCGCGCTCGGCCACCGGGCCTTCGAACACCCAGGCCGGCAGCGGCGCCGAGCACAGCGCGCGGCCGGCGTCGATGTCCTCCTGCACCATGCGCGCCACCTCCAGCCAGCCGGCCTGCTGCCACAGCTCGAAAGGCCCCTGCTGCATGCCAAAGCCCCAGCGCATCGCCTGATCGACGTCGCGCGCCGTCTCGGCGATCGACTGCAGATGCAGCGCCGCGTAATGGAAGCCGTTGCGCAGGATCGCCCACAGGAAGCGCCCCTGCGGCCCTTCGGCGTTGCGCAGCAGCTTCAGGCGCTCGGGCGCGGGTTTCTTGAGCATGCGGCCGTAGACCTCGTCGGCCTTGGCGCCGGCGGGCACGTAGTCGCCGGTGGCGAGGTCGAAGCGCAGCACGTCGCGCCCGACCTTCTTGTAGAAGCCCGCCTTGGTCTTCTGCCCAAGGAAGCCTTTGTCGAGCAGCGCCTGCAGCACCTTGGGCGTCTCGAACGTCGGGTAGAACGGATCGGTCTCCGGGCTGAGCTGGGTCTGCATCGTGCGGATCACGTGCGCCAGCGTGTCCAGCCCCACCACGTCGGCGGTGCGGAAGGTGCCGCTGGAGGCGCGCCCGAGCCGCTTGCCGGTCAGGTCATCGACGACGTCGAAGGTCAGGCCATGCCGCTCGGCTTCGACCATCGTCGACAGCATCCCGGCAATCCCGATGCGGTTGGCGACGAAGTTGGGCGTGTCCTTGGCACGCACGACGTTCTTGCCCAGCGTCGTGGTGACGAACGCCTCCAGCGCGTCGAGCACGTCGGCGCGCGTCTCGGGCGCGGCGATCAGCTCCACCAGCGGCATGTAGCGCGGCGGGTTGAAGAAGTGGATGCCGCAGAAGCGCGCACACAGCGCCGCCGGCAGCGGCTCGGCCAACTGACAGATCGGCAGGCCCGAGGTGTTGGTGGCCAGGATGGCGTGCGCGGCCAAGTGCGGCGCGATGCGGGCGTAGAGCTGGTGCTTCCAGTCCATGCGCTCGGCGATCGCCTCGATGACGAGGTCGCATTCACCCAACAGCGCCAGGTGCTCGTCGTAATTGGCCGGCCGGATCAGATCGGCATCATCGGCCACGCCCAGCGGGCTGGGCTTCATTTTCTTCAGGTTGGCAATCGCCTGACGGGCGATGGCGCTCTTGTCGGCGCCGTCTTTGGCCAGGTCGAACAGCACCACCGGCACCTTGACGTTGATCAGGTGCGCGGCGATTTGCGCCCCCATGACGCCGGCGCCGAGCACGGCGACGCGTTTGACGGTGAATCGGGACATGATGAATCCTTGCAATGGGCGGGGCGCGTCAGTTCGCGCGCACCCAGGTCTGCGTGCGGCCAATGAACAGGATGGAGCCGCGCACCTCCAGCTTGGCGCCGCCTTCTACCGGGGTCAGGCGCACGTTGTAGGTCTTGCCGTTTTCGGGATCGAGGATGGTGCCGCCCTCCCAAACCGCCTTGCCCGGCACCTGCCGCACGCCGCGGATGATCTCCAACCCGACGATGGGCTGATCCTTGCGGTCGTCGGTGCAGGCGGTGCAGCGGCGGTTGGGGTCAGCGCCCTTGCGCAGCAGCTTCTCGACGCGCCCGGTCAGCACACCGTCCTGCTCGGTGATGACGACTTCGCTTTTGATTTCTTTGGTGTCGTCGTCGATGGTGTGCCACCGGCCGACGGGGGTGGGATTGGCCCAGGCCGGGGCGGCCAGGGCCAGCAACAGTGCAACGATGCCGTGCCGCATGGGTCGACTCCTCTGCGCCGAGACGATCAGGCCAGGGCCGCGTCGGTGTCCATGAGCGCAGCGCTGCCGGAGCGGGCCAGCCGCATCAGCGTCGCGGTCTCCGGGAACAGGCGCGCGAAGTAAAAGCGCGCCGTCTGCAGCTTGGCGGTGTAGAACGGGTCGGTGCTGCCGGCGGCGATGGCCTTGAGCGCCACCGAGGCCATGCGGGCAAAGAAATAACCGAACACCAGGTGGCCCGCCACGCGCAGGTAGGGCACGGCGGCAGCGCCAGCCTCATCCGGGTTTTGCAGCGCCTTGAAGCCGATTTCGGTGGTGAACTTGGTCATCTGCTCGCCCAGATAGGCCAGCGGGTTGATGAACTCGGCCATCTTCTCGTTGACGCCTTCTTCCTCCACCAGCGCGGCCACCAGCTTGCCGAATTTCTTGAGCGTGGCGCCGTTGTTGGCCAGCACTTTGCGGCCCAGCAGGTCCAGGCTCTGCACGGTGTTGGTGCCCTCGTAGATCATGTTGATGCGGGCATCGCGCACATACTGCTCCATGCCCCATTCCTTGATGTAGCCGTGGCCGCCAAAGACCTGCAGGCAGTGGTTGGTGGCCTCGAAGCCGTTGTCGGTCAGAAAGGCTTTGGCGATCGGTGTCAGCAGGGCCAGCAGATCGGCGCTGTCCTTGCGCACTTTCTCGTCGGGGTGGTGCAATTCCTTGTCCAGCAGCAGCGCGCAGTAGATCAACAGGGCTCGCCCGCCCTCGGCATAGGCCTTGGCGGTCAACAGCATCTTGCGCACGTCCGGATGCACGATGATGGGGTCAGCGGGCTTGTCCTTGGCCTTCGGACCCGAGAGGCTGCGCATCTGGATGCGGTCTTTGGCGTAAGCCAGCGCGTTCTGGAAGGCTACCTCGGTCAGCCCGACCGACTGGTTGCCCACGCCCAGGCGGGCGGCGTTCATCATCACGAACATCGCCTGCAGGCCCTTGTTCGGCTGGCCGACCAGGGTGCCGACCGCGCCGTCCAGGATCATCTGGCAGGTGGCGTTGCCGTGGATGCCCATCTTGTGCTCCAGGCCGCCGCAGTAGATGGCGTTGCGCTCGCCCAGGCTGCCGTCGGGGTTGACCAGGAACTTGGGCACCAGGAACAGGCTGATCCCCTTGCTGCCCGCCGGAGCGTCGGGCAGGCGGGCCAGCACCAAGTGCACGATATTTTCGGCCAGGTCGTGTTCACCGGCGGAGATGAAGATCTTCTGCCCGGTGAGTTTGTAGGTGCCGTCGGGCTGCGGCTCGGCCTTGGTGCGCAGCAGGCCCAGGTCGGTGCCACAGTGCGGCTCGGTCAGGCACATGGTGCCGGTCCACTCGCCGCTGGTCAGCTTGGGCAGGAACAGCGCCTTCTGCGCCTCGGTGCCGTGGGCGTGCAGGCACTCATATGCTCCGTGCGACAGACCGGGGTACATGGTCCACGCCTGGTTGGCGCTGTTGAGCATCTCGTAGAAGCACTGGTTGACCACGAAGGGCAGCCCCTGTCCGCCGTAGGCCGGGTCGCACGACAGGGCGGGCCAGCCGCCGGCCACGTACTGCTCGTATGCGGCTTTGAAGCCCTGCGGCGTGGTGACGGAGTGGGTGGTCTTGTCCAGCCGGCAGCCCTCGGCGTCGCCGCTGATGTTGAGCGGGAAAGTCACCTCGGCGGCAAATTTGCCCCCCTCTTCCAGCACGGCGTTGATGGTGTCGGCATCCACCTCGGCGTGCGGCGGGCAGACCTTGAGCTCGTCGACGACGTGAAAGACTTCGTGCAGCATGAACTGCATGTCGCGCAGGGGCGGGGTGTACTGGGGCATGGTGGTCTCCTGGAAAGCGGGTGAACGGTGGAGGGGTTGAAGGGGCTGGTGCTCAGGGCTGGTAGCGCGCCAGAATGTTGTCGAAACCGGTGCGGGCATGGTGCAGCCCGGCCGGGCTGCGCAGAAAGCGCGCCTCGTAGTGCAGCGCAAGGATCAGACCGTGGATTTCGAAGGCGATCTGCGCCGGATCGGCGTCGGCGCGCAGGTGACCTTCGTCGATGGCGATGCGGATGGCACGCCGCACGGCCGACTGCCAGGTATTGACCGTGTCCACGAGCGCATCGCGCACGGGGCCAGGGCGGTCGTCGAACTCCACCGCGCCGCTGATGTAGATGCAGCCCGAGTCGATCTCCAGCGACGTCTGCCGCATCCAATGGTCGAACAGCGCGCGCAGCCGCGGCAACCCGCGCGGGGCGGCCAGTGCCGGTTGAAACACATCGCGTTCGAAACGCGCGTGGTACTCACGCACGACGGCGATCTGCAGCTCCTCGCGCGAGCCGAAGTGCGCGAAGACGCCCGACTTGCTCATGCCCATCAGCTCGGCGATGGCGCCGATGCTCAGGCCCTCCAGCCCGACGTGCGAGGCCAGCCCGAGCGCCGCGTCGATGATGGCAGCCTTGGTCTGCTGCCCCTTGTGCGGGGCGCGGCCTGCGCTGCGGCCACGGGCGCGAGCCGCCGGGTGAGCGGCGTCGATGTCGGCCATGCGAGCCTCCAAAATAAAACGAACGGTCGTTCTATTCTAGAGGCGAACGACGGCCTGTCAATCCCCAAGACCTAGGGAAAACCCTGCACCCTAACCCGACCAGACGCCAGCCCGGAGGATGGTGCTGACGCCCAGCATCGGCGCCAACGTGCAAACCCTGTCAGTGCGAGCGAATCATCGTGCCGAACGGCTGGTCGCCCAGCACCTCCAGCAGGATCGCGTGCGGCACGCGCCCGTCGATGATGTGCACGGCCTTGACGCCGCTCTTGGCCGCATCCAGCGCGCCGGCGATCTTGGGGATCATGCCGCCGCTGATGGTGCCGTCGGCCACCAGCTCGTCGATGCGCCGCGGGGTGAGCTCCGCCAGCAGCTGCCCCTCCTTGTCCAGCACGCCGCGGATGTTGGTCAGCATCAGCAGCTTTTCCGCCTGCAGCACGGTGGCGAGCTTGGCCGCCACGACGTCGGCGTTGATGTTGTAGCTCTCGTTGTGCTCGCCAAAGCCGATCGGGCTGACCACCGGGATGAACTGATCCTCCTGCAGCGCACGCACGACGCTCGGGTCGATCGAGACGATGTCACCGACCTGGCCGACGTCGTGCTCGACACTGGGGTCGTCGAGATCCACCATGCGCAGCTTGCGGGCGCGGATCATCGCGCCGTCACGCCCGGTCAGCCCCACGGCCTTGCCGCCGGCGCGGTTGATGAGGCCGACGATGTCCTGCTGCACCTCGCCGGCGAGCACCCATTCGACCACCTCCATCGTCTCGGCATCCGTCACGCGCATGCCCTGCACGAAGCGGCCTTCCTTGCCCAGGCGCTTGAGCAGCGTCTCGATCTGCGGGCCGCCGCCGTGCACCACCACGGGGTTGATGCCCACCAGCTTGAGCAGCACCACGTCCTCGGCAAACGCGGCCTGCAGCTCGGGGTCGGTCATCGCGTTGCCGCCATACTTGATGACCATCGTCTTGCCGTGGTAGCGGCGGATGTAGGGCAGCGCCTGCGCCAGCACTTCGGCGCGGTCGCGGGGCTCGAGGTGGGACAGGTCGCGAGGGGTATGGCTCATGACAAATGGGGCGGCTACGATAGGCGTTCTGTATCTGGCGGAGGTCATTGTGCCGCAAGAAATCGAACTCAAGTTCGCCCTGCCGGGCATGCGCGCCGACGATGCCCTGCAGCGCCTGCGCCGCCACCCGCTGTTGCGCCGGCGCCCCATGCGGCAGCAACGGCTGGTCAACCGCTACTACGACACCCCGGACGGCTGGCTGCGCACCCAGCGCTGCGCCTTGCGCCTGCGGGGGATCGAGGTACTGCCGGGCAAGACGCCGGCAACCGCGCAACCGACGCAAGGCACTCGCGCCAGGCGCAGCTGGGAGCAAACCCTGAAGACCGCCGGCCACGGCAGCGGGGCCTTGAGCGTGCGCGGCGAGTGGACCATGCCGCTGGCGCGGCCCGCGCTGGATCGGGCGGCGCTGCTGACCACCGCGCTGGCCGCAGCCCCCGATTTGGCACAACGGCTCGATGCCCTGCAGCCGGTACACGAAACCCGCTGCCTGCGCACGACCTGGACGGTGCGGGGTGACGACGGCAGCGTCGTCGAAATCGCGCTGGACGCCGGGGACATCCGCGCACACGGCCGCCGGGCACCACTGCTGGAATTGGAACTGGAACTGCAGGCCGGCGACCCCGCCGCCCTGCACGCCCTGGCCGATGCGCTGGCCAGCGACCTGCCGCTGCTGCCCGCCCGCACCAGCAAGGCCGAGCAGGCCCAACGGTTGGGCGATGGCACGCTGGATCAGCCGATCGTCGCGCGGCCGCTCGATCTGCCCCGACACGCCGATCCGATGGCCGTCGCCCGCGCCGCGCTGGGGGATGCCCTGGGCCAACTGTGCGACAACCTGCTGCTGGCGGCGCGCCATGACGACCCGGAAGCCGTGCACCAAGCCCGGGTGGGGTGGCGGCGCTGGCGCAGCCTGCAGCGCCTTCTGCGCCCATGGTTGCCCACCCCGCCGGCGCACGACGCGCTGCGCCCCTTGCTGGCCAGTCTGGGCGCGGTGCGTGACCTGGACGTGGCGCTGTCCGAAACGCTGCCCCTCTGGGGCCCGTTGTTTGTGGAAGACGACACCGTGCACCCCGACCGCCTGCGCGCCTGGCAGCAGGCGACCCGGCGGCTGACCGCCAGCGTGAGGTCCGCCCGACGGGCGCTGCGGGGGCAACTGAGTGATCCGGCGACCGCGCAGGCCTTGCTGGCCTGCGCCACATGGCTGCACCAATTGCCCGAGCGTGTGGAGGCCCCCGCCGGCTGGGCCGCCGAGCGGCTGGGCCGCTGGCATGCGCGGCTGGAGCGCAGCCTTCGGGAGTCGGCCCATCCCGCCGATGCCCACACCACCACCGACGCCCTGCATGCCGCCCGGTTGCTGGCCAAGCGCCTGCGCTACGGGGCCGAAGCCATCGTCCCCACCTTGCCCGACAAAGCTGCTCGGCGTGTCCATCGCTGGCAGCGCGACGCCCGCGCGTGGCAAAGCCGCATCGGCCGATGGCGCGACACCCAGCGCGCGGCCGAGCTGCTGGCCGAGCACCGTGCCGATGCAGCCCTGACCAGCTTTTTGCGCGGAGTGGCGCTGGCCGGCCGGCGATCCGAAGCGCACACCGGCGACTGACCCCGACACCCCGATCCCGCGACGGGTCCTGCGCGACGGTCGGGCCAGGAACTCGCGACGGCATGGCCGCGTCCGACGATAACCCCGCCCTTATCATGGACAAAGCCATGCCACCTCCCGAGCCACCCCGCGCCGACGACAACCGCCCCACCCCCGCTTGGCACGCCCTCGACGGGGACGCGGTCTTGCAACACCTGCACACCGCCGCGCGGGGCCTGAGCGCGGCCGACGCGGCCACAAGGCTGGAGCACCACGGCGAAAACCGGCTGGCGGAGACACCGCCCGTGCCACTGTGGCGGCGAGTGGCGCGTCAGTTCGACAACCTGTTGATCTGGGTGCTGCTCGCCGCCGCCGCCATCACCGTCGCCATCGGGCACGGCATCGACGCCGTCGTCATCGTGGCGGTGGTCATGCTCAATGTGACGATCGGCCTGATTCAGGAAGGCAAAGCCGAACGCGCCTTAGCTGCCATCCGCAACCTGCTCGCCCCCCGCGCGCACGTCTGGCGCGACGGGCATCTGGTCGAAATCGACGCCGCCCACCTGGTCCCGGGCGACATCGTCCAGGCCGCGGCCGGCGACAGCCTGGCGGCAGACCTGCGCTGGCTGCAGGTGCACGAACTGCAGGTGGACGAAGCGGCGCTGACCGGCGAGTCCGTGCCCGTGGAGAAGCGGGCCGACCCCGTCCCCGTGGCGGCCATGCTGGGCGACCGGCGCAGCATGGGCTACGCGGGCACGCTGGTGACCCGTGGCCAGGGCCGCGGGGTCGTCGTGGCCACCGCCATGGGCACCGAGATGGGCCGCATCGGGCGGCTGTTGCAGGACGTCGGCGACACCACCACCCCCCTGGTGCGCCAGATGGCCCAACTGGGCCGCTGGATCACGCTGGCTGTGCTGGCCGCCGCCGCGCTGCTGTTCGTGTTCGGCTGGCGGGTGCGCGGGCTGCCGGCGCTGGACACCTTCATGGCGGCCGTGGGGCTGGCGGTGGCGGCCATCCCGGAGGGTCTGCCCGCCATCATGACCATCACACTGGCCATTGGCGTGCAGCGCATGGCGCAGCGGCGCGCCATCGTGCGGCGCTTGCCTGCGGTGGAAACGCTGGGCTGCGTGACCGTGATTTGCTCGGACAAGACCGGCACCCTCACCCGCAACGAAATGACCGTGCAGCAGGTGGCGCTGGCCGACGGCCTGGTGGACGTGGAGGGCGTGGGTTATGCGCCGACGGGGGCGCTGCTGCGCGGCGACGTGCCGCTGCAGCCCGCGGAGCTGTGGCGCGAGGCACCCGCCCTGCTCGCGCTGGCCGAAGGCGCGGCCCTGTGCAACGATGCCGAACTCCTCCAGGGCGAAGGGGGCGCGACCGACTGGCGGCTGTCCGGCGACCCCACCGAAGGCGCCCTGCTGACGCTGGCGATGAAAGCGGGGCTGGACCCCGTCCGCCTGGGGGAGGAGCGCCCGCGCGTGGGCGTGCTGCCCTTCGAATCCGAGCGCCGCTATATGGCCACGGCCCACCGCCGCGGCGATGGGGCCGACACGCGCCTCGACGTTTGGGTCAAAGGCGCGCCAGAGCGGCTGCTGACGATGTGCAGCCACGAACTGGACGCCCACGGTCACCCCCAGCCGCTGCGCTGCGCCGAGTGGGCCGATCAGGTCGAACGGCAAGCCCGCCAAGGCCGGCGCATGCTGGCCATCGCCACCGGCACCCTGCCGAGCCATCGCCCGCTCACCCACGACGCCGTGGCCGGGGATCTGGTGCTCGTCGGATTGGTTGGCATCATCGATCCGCCGCGCGAGGAAGCCAAAGCCGCCATCGCGCAATGCCGCGCCGCGGGCATCCGGGTCAAGATGATCACCGGCGACCATGTCGTGACCGCGAGTGCGATCGCGCATCAACTGGGCCTGGGATCGGGGGCCCCGGCCTTGTCGGGACAGGCGATCGAGGCGCTGGACGACGCCGCGCTGCGCGAGGCGGTCCGAACCACCGACGTCTTTGCGCGCGCAGCGCCGGAGCACAAACTGCGCCTGGTGCGCGCGCTGCAAGCCAACGGTGACATCGTCGCGATGACCGGAGACGGCGTCAACGACGCCCCCGCACTGAAAGCCGCCGACGTGGGCGTCGCCATGGGGCACAAGGGCACCGAGGCGGCCAAACGGGCCGCTGCCATGGTGCTGGCCGACGACCATTTCGCGACCATCGCCCACGCGGTCGAGGAAGGCCGCACCGTGTACGACAACCTGCGCAAGGTGATCACGTTCTTGCTGCCGATCAACGGCGGCGAGTCGATTTCGCTGCTGGTGGCGGTGCTCTTCGGCCTGGCGCTGCCGATCGCACCCGTGCAAATTCTGTGGGTGAACATGGTCAGCTCGGTGGCGCTGGCCATGGTGCTGGCCTTCGAGCCGACCGAGGCCGACGTGATGCGCCGCCCGCCCCGCGAACCGGGCGAGCCCATTTTGAGCCGCTTCGTGCTGTGGCGCATCGGACTGGTGTCCGCGCTGTTCGCGGTGGGCATCTTTGGCGTCTACCGCTGGGCGCTGGATGCCGGCCACCCGACCGACGTGGCGCAAACGCTGGCGGTCAACACGCTGGTGGCGATGGAGATTTTCTACCTGTTCAGCGTGCGCTACCTCAAGGCACCGTCGTTCACCTGGACGGGCGTGCGCGGCACCCCCCGGGTGCTGGCAGCCGTGGCCGTCGCCTGCGGGCTGCAGGCGCTGTTCACCTACACGCCCTTCATGCAAGGCTGGTTTGGCAGCGCGGCCCTGCCCCTGCCGTTGCTGGCCCTCAGCGCCGGCGCCGGCGTGGCCGTGCTGGCGGTGCTGGAGTTGGAAAAGGCGCTGTTGCGCGCAACGCGCTAGACTATTGGGCTTTTTCCCGTCCAGCCCCTGGATCTACACCACGCACCGCTGACGCCCCATGAGCAAAAAAGTCTACATCCGCACCTTCGGCTGCCAGATGAACGAGTACGACTCGGCCAAGATGGCCGACGTGCTGGCCGCCGCCGACGGCTACGAGCCCACCGACGACCCCGAGCAGGCCGACCTGATCCTGTTCAACACCTGCTCCGTACGCGAAAAGGCGCAGGAAAAGGTCTTTTCCGACCTCGGGCGCGTCAAGCATTTGAAGAAGAAGGGTGTGCTGATCGGCGTCGGCGGTTGCGTGGCCAGCCAGGAGGGTGAGGCCATCATTCAGCGCGCGCCCTACGTCGACGTGGTGTTCGGCCCGCAGACGCTGCACCGCCTGCCCGAGCTGCTGCGCCAGCGCCAGCGGCAGGCCCGCCCGCAGGTGGACATCAGCTTCCCCGAGATCGAGAAGTTTGACCACCTGCCGCCGGCGCGGGTGGAGGGCGCCTCGGCCTTCGTCAGCATCATGGAGGGCTGCAGCAAGTACTGCAGCTACTGCGTCGTGCCGTACACGCGCGGCGAGGAGGTCTCGCGCCCGCTGCAGGACGTGCTGGTCGAGGTGGCTGGCCTGGCCGAGCAGGGCGTCAAGGAGGTGACGCTGCTGGGCCAGAACGTCAACGCCTGGCGTGGCGACGACGGCGAGGACTTCGCGCTGCTGCTGGAGTGCGTGGCCGAGATCCCCGGCATCGAGCGCATCCGCTACACCACCAGCCACCCCAACGAATTCACGCCGCGCCTGATCGAGGCCTACGCCCGCATCCCGCAGCTCGTCAGCCACCTGCACCTGCCGGTGCAGCACGGCAGCGACCGCATCCTGATGGCGATGAAGCGCGGCTACACCGCGATGGAATACAAGAGCACGGTGCGCAAGCTGCGCGCGGTGCGGCCGGACCTGAGCCTCTCGAGCGACTTCATCGTCGGCTTCCCCGGCGAGACGGAGGACGACTTCGCCAAGCTGATGCGGCTGGTGGAGGACGTGGGGTTTGACGCCAGCTTCAGCTTCATCTTCAGCCCGCGGCCCGGCACGCCGGCGGCCAACCTGCCGGACGACACGCCGCACGAGGTCAAGCTCCAACGCCTGCAGACGCTGCAGGCCGCGCTGCAGGCCAGCGCCGAGCGCATCAGCGCGAGCCGCGTCGGCACCGTGCAGCGCATCCTGGTCGAAGGCCCGTCGAAGAAGAACCCGCAGGAGCTGATGGGCCGCACCGCCTGCAACCGGATCGTCAACTTCGACGGCGACCCCCACGGCCAGCGCCTCATCGGCCGGATGATCGACGTGCGCATCACGCAGGCGCTGCCGCACTCGCTGCGCGGCGAGGTGGTGGTGCGCGAGGCGGGCACCGTCGTCCACCCGCAGAGTGCGGCCGCGATCTAACTGCGCCCACCATCCAGACCACCCAGGTCACACACGTCGCTTACGTGCACCACAACTGCCCCGTGCAACCTTAAGGGTTCGGCCTCCTGCTCCCCGAAATAGGGGATAGTGAGCCGATGAGCGCCTTGCCAGAATACTGGTGTTGCTGCGGCAACGGGCAGGGAGGGCAAGGGAATGGGGGACGGCCGTGGGCCACGCCCAGACATGGGTGTGTCTGTGATCGAAGCGTTGATTGTGCTGGCCACACTGGGGATCATAGTGGCGCTGTCACTGCCAACGCTTCGGGAATGGCAGGAAGTCCATCGATTGCGCTCCGCGTCCACCTTGGTGCACAACGATTTGCGACTCGCGCAGGCGGAGGCTAGCAAACGTCAAAGCGGCCTGACCGTCCGTTTCCAACGCACTGGCCCGGGACAGTGGTGCTACGGCTGGCACATGGGCGGGGGCTGCGACTGTACGCTCAAATCGGGCTGCCACATCGATGGCACACCGCGTGTCGTGACCGGCGACGATTGGCCGGATATCGACCTGCGACCCAACGTTGCCGAGGGCATTTTCGGTATCAACCCCGCGCGCGGAACCATCACTGCTGGCAACGTCACCCTACAGTCGCCCAGCGGATACGCCGTACGCATCGTCGTGCACGGCATGGGGCGTATCCGCTCGTGTGTTCCGAGCACCAGCCCTCCGCTTGCCGGGATCCCTCCTTGCTGATGCTCGCGCGTGCCAAAACCCTCGGCCGCCTGTCTGGCTGTCACAACCACCCGTCCGGTCTTTGCGGCATCGACGACCGGGCACACTAGTATCAGGGCGTTGCTCCCAAACCGGATATTCGCCGCAAAATCATGTTGTCACACCACGATCTGCCCTGGACGCAACCCCTGGCACGAGCCGGCAAGGGCATCACGCTCATCGAACTCATGATCGTTGCAGCCATCATCGCGATCCTGGCTGCGATTGCGCTGCCGTCGTATAACCGTTACGTTCGGGAATCGCGCCGGGTCGATGGTCAATCGGCGCTGCACCAGATTGCACTCGCGCAGGAGAAGCACCGCTCCACGAACGCGACATACACCACCAGTCTGGCGACCCTGGGTCTGGGTGACAACTCTCCGGATGGGCATTACAAACTCGCCATCCCAACCGCGACCGCGACCGGATTCCAGGCCACGGCAACAGCGCAAAGCGCGTCACAACAAGCCGACACCGGTTGCACACCGTTGACGCTTTCCGTATCGGGTGGGGTCATGACCACAGGTCCGGCCGGATGCTGGAAAAACTGATGTCCCCCCGCACCGAACCTCATCCGAACACCCGGCCGGTGCCGTGCCGGGGAATCACCATGATCGAACTCATGGTGACCGTGGCCATCTTTGCCATCATCGCCGCCATAGCCGCCCCCAGCCTTTCGGCATTCGTGGAGTGACAGCGGTTGCGCAGCGCGACCGAGCATGTGCTCGGGGCAGTCCAGGCGGCACGGGCCGAGGCCGCCAGTCAATCCCGGCCCATGCACCTGGGCATACAGCCCGGCATTTCGGGAACCTGGGCCGTCGGGTTTGGCGACACGGACGATTGCGGCAAGACGAAAGTGGACGCCACGGTGTGCATCGTCAGCACACGGATCAGGACAACAACCCAGAACATTCCCAAGGTCTGGACGGGCTCGGGTGAGCACTCCACGATCGCCTTATCCACCGACGGTGGTGTCGTTCAGGCCATGATCGACCCGGTCCGCGGTGTGGTGAGCACGGCAGTCACCATCCGACTGAGCTCGCCGTCGGGATCCGAGACACGCGTGCTTCTTTCGACGCTCGGGCGCGCGACCGCATGCAGCCCTGCAGGAGCCAGCAATGTCGCCGGTTTGCAAACCTGTCCCTGACCCCGTATCGATACCGGGACGTCAGCGCGGCGTCTCGTTGGTCGAGCTGCTCGTCGGCTTGCTGATCGCGCTGGTCGTGATGGGGGGGGCGTTCGCGGCCTTCATCGCAGTGACCAACAGCAGTCGGACCAACATACGGGCCGACCGTATCAACGTCGATGTCCAGACCCTGCTGGATCTGATGGCCAACGACATCCGGCGGGCGGGATATACAGCCATCCCCGGCACGGGCAATCCGTTCTCCCGGGTGTTCCCGGTCCCGACGCCTCCAGCAACCTCGACGACGTCGTCGTGCTTTCTCTACAGCTACGACTACAACGGAAACGGCATCCAGGACTCGCAAGAGTTTTTCGGGTTCAGGGTTACCAACGGGAGGGTGGAAATCCGCAGCAATGGATCGTCCGACACCGACTGCAACAACGGCACCTGGCAACCGCTGAGCGACCCCAACGTCATGCGCGTTGCGAACGACGGACTGCAGTTCACCGTCGCCAACAGTGCCGTGTCGGCACCCGGTGGGGCGCTGATCGCAGAGCGCCGTTACGTCACGATCCAGTTGACCGCGACGAGCACCGCAGCAGCCGATGCCATCACCAAGGTGGCTCGGACGTCCGTCGAAATTCGCAACGACAGGCGAACCCCATGATGACCCGCCATTGCGCCATTCCCCTCCAGAGGCAAAGCCGGTATTCACACGTGCGCGGGGCGGCCACGCTCCTGCTCAGCGTCGTACTGCTGCTGGTACTCAGCATCGTCGCCGCCTACACCTCGCGGTCCAGCCTGAACGACCTCAACGTGATAGGTACCCAGGCACGACTCAAAGAAGCCCAGTCGCACGCCGAAGCTGCCTTGGACTGTATGCTGGCGCAATACCAAGCCAACGGGCTGCTCGAAACCGGCGCTGGCGCACGAACCCCGCAGCAAATCCTGGCCCAGGAGTGTCTTCAGCGGGATTTGAGCGGCCTGCCGGTGGAGCAGTTGCGTTTCCTCCGACCGGCCGAGCTGGACGCCACCAACGGGCTCAGCCAAGCGACCCTGTTTGCTCAATGTCCGGCGGCGCTCGAAACCCGGCACGATCAGACCGAGGGTGGGGTCGGTGGACACTTGTACGCCGTTGGGCGAAGCAACGACGGGTCGGCTGTTTATTGCGTTGGAGTCATGGTCAGCTCGCAAAAGGCGATCGGACGGGGAACGGCCAGCCTCGGTACCATCACCGCGGCCGTGGCGCTACCGGCCAAGCTCACCGGCAATCTGACGGTGACCAACAACAACCCAGGTGGCGTCACCATCTGGACCGGCACCGATATCGGCGCCATGAATGGGAGCTTCGAGACCAAGATCGCCGTCGAGGGCAGAACCGACCAGACCAGTTCTGGCAAGGACGGCAATCGATTTTTCGTGGGGCCGGACGTCGTGTACAACGATCCCCAGATACGCAGCCAAGCGCAGGATCCGGTGACGGGGGTGATGCGTCCGTTCGCGGATTTTTACAGCAACATGCTGGGCGTGGATCTTTCCACGGTCGTGGCAGGAGCGGACTTGCGCCTGGGGGCGGGCCAGGCTTTGCCCTCGGCCACAGACGGCCACGCGGGCAAGATCATCTACGTCAACCCCGGTACCAACAGTTTTGACCCCAACATGGACCTGGGAACTGCAGCCCAACCCGTCCTGCTCATCGTCGAGGGCGACCTGACATTGAACGGCAACAACACGATCTACGGTACGGTCGTCGCGCGCAATCTGAAGCGGCTCAATGGCACCGTCAAGATCGTGGGCAATCTGCTCGCGCAGAGCGTGGAAGACCTCAACGGGACCCTCAGAGTAACCGCACCCGCGCCCGCCCCCCCCGATGACAGGACCGACCCCCGAAACTTCTGGATGCACATGCCAGTTGCCGGTACGTGGCGTGATTGGCCTGGACAGCCCTAATACGTTCATCGAAGGACAAGACCATGGCGCACTCCCCAAAGCGTCGATCCCCGCGATATGCCCATGCGGGCTACATCCTGGTCGAGGGACTGGTGGCGATGATGGTGGTCGCAGCCGGCATCTTGGGCATTGCCAAGCTGCAATCCGCCATCGTCACCGCCAGCGCCGATGCCAAGGCCACATCTATGGCCTACAGCCTGGGCCGCGCCAAGCTGGAGGAGCTGCGCAACACCACGCTGAAAACGGAACACCAGGGCACGAGCTGTGCGGCCGGCACGATAGTCCGAACGGGCTCCGACACGGTGTCCCTGACAGGGCTGGAGACGACGTATACCCGGGCATGGACCGTGACGCCAGCCACCAACGTGGACGGCAGCTGCACCGCCGCGCGTCATCGCATCCAGGTTACGGTCACTTGGACGACGCGCGAGCGCAGCAAAAACGTCACCCTGCACAGCACCGTGTCGTGGAACGACCCCCTCGCCACCAGCGCCACCCTCGGTACCGGGGGAACCGGTGGCGGAGCCGGTGGTGCCCCGCCCACGACCGCCAAGTTTGTTCCGGACGACTATGCGTTTACGGAAGATTCAACCGTTCGCCCCACAGGAAACGACAAAGCAAGAATCGTTCGGAGCACAAAAGGCGAATACATTCTGTTGGTCGACAACAAAGCCAAGATCGCCAGCTCGGTACCATTCGTGCGACTGAGTGGCTTGGTAGCCGTCGATCAAACTGCCGGAAAAAATCAAAACCCAACTTCAATTCTTAACGTCACGGTGTATCGCAGCGATGTGACTTATTGCATCTTCCCGCTGCCATTTTCTGACGAAAATGATCCGGAAACCTATGGCCTGCGCCCGGATTCTTCAACACCCGGTGCATCGCTGACGACCGACACAGCCGCAGCCTACGTGTGCTATGTACCGGAAGGTTGGCGCGGTAACATTGGCTTGCTGCAAAAATCCTATAACTGCAACGATGTTTACAACTTGTTTGACGGAACGACCAGAATCGGCAAATGCGATTTCAGAGCCGACCTCGCATGCCCAGGGGAGACCGATGGCAGTGCGTTCTTGAGTGGGATCCGCAATATCAAAACCCTCGTACGCAACACCAGCGGCGCTGTGGTAGGCGCATCGGGCGTACTCCCTTCCCACGAGGTCATTGCGATGCCGACTTACTCCAATTTGAAACAGACATGGCGTCTTGATTTTGCCATTATTCGCGACTCAACCACGTGCGCGAATGTATTCAAAACGACCGGCAGCGCAATCACCGGCACGGCACCGGCAACGTATACCGTCTTTCGGCGGGCGGGTGAATGGCTTGGGCTCGATGCCAACGGCATACCGAAGAGCGGGGGCCGGGAAGGTGTCCCCAGCTTGGTTTATACCCAACACGTGCTGGCTAACGAAGCCAGCCTGCTGCACACCATCAGCGGCAGCGGTACCAACTGCACCGGTGCCCGAGCCGTCAGCGCAGGCTATCCTTACGCAGACGGCGTATGCTCGGTCGACGCAGGCAACTACAGTTGCCAAGTCCCGCACGGGTGGAGTGGCACCATCACCTTGCAGCCCAACGGCGATCCCGCTTCGCGCACCTTCACGACAGTCACAGGAAACATCAACGGCGAATCGTTCACATGCAGCAGCGATTGACCGCTCACACCCCTCATGCACCTCGCTACCTGGAACGTCAACTCCCTTTCCGTCCGACTGCCGCACCTGCTCGATTGGTTGGCCGACCACCCGGTGGATGTGCTGGCGCTGCAGGAACTCAAGCTCACCGATGACAGGTTTCCAGCCCAGGCGCTGGAACAAGCGGGCTACGTGGCCGCGTGGTTGGGTCAAAAGACCTACAACGGTGTGGCCTTGCTGGTGCGCTCGCCCGGCACCCTGGAGGAGGTTCAGCGCAACATCCCGGGCTTCGCGGATGAACAGGCGCGCGCAATTGCGGTCACGGTCCAGCCGGCATCGGGTGTGCCACCGCTGCGCGTGATTGGGGCCTATTTTCCCAACGGACAAGCGCCGGGCAGCGACAAGTTCGCCTACAAGATGCGCTGGTTGGACGCGCTGCGCGCCTGGGTCGCACAGGAGCTGGCCCGTCACCCGCGACTGGTGCTGATGGGCGACTTCAACATCACCGTGGACGACGACGACGTGTGGGACCCGGACGGCCTGCGCGACACCATCCACTGCACGCGCGAGGAGCGCGCGCAGCTGCAGGCCCTCAAAGACCTGGGGCTGCACGACGCCTTTCGGCTGTTCCCGCAGCCCCCCAAGAGCTACTCGTGGTGGGACTACCGCCAGCTCGCCTTCCCCAAAAACCGCGGGCTGCGCATCGATCACATCCTCATCAGTGACGCACTCAAGCCCCACGCCGTGGCCTGCGCCATCGACCGCACGCCCCGCAAGCGCCCGCAACCCAGCGACCACGCGCCCGTGGTGCTGACGCTGAACGGGCTACAAATGAGCTAAAAACAAAAATGCGCAACCCGCAACCCGCAACCCGCAACCCGCAACCCGCAACCCGCAACCCGCAACCCGCAACCCGCAACCAGTTTACCGCCCCGACATCGATGGATTGCGGGCCCTTGCCATCCTGCCAGTAGTAGGTTTCCACGCCTTCCCCAAATATTTTCCTGGCGGCTACATCGGTGTCGACATTTTCTTTGTCATATCCGGCTATTTGATTACCGGAATTATACTTCGTGAACTGAATAATGGATATTTTGGCATTCTCGATTTTTATCGACGCCGCATACTCCGACTTTTTCCGGCACTGACCGTCACCCTGTTAGCCACTTGGATCGCAGGGGTCGCGCTTCTCTACCCAAGCGACCTCAAAACCCTCGGCCGACACATCACCGCATCAGGATTTTTTCTCCAAAACTTCAATCTCCTACAGGAAAGCGGCTACTTTGACACCTCATCCGAGCTAAAACCGCTCTTGCACCTTTGGTCGCTCGCCGTCGAGGAACAGTACTATCTTTTGACACCCATAATCTTGATTGCCGCATGGCGAAAAGCCGGACTTTTGTTGCTGGCGCTGGCAGCACTGTTCATCGTTTCCGCCGTCTTGATGCTCGAAGGAGCAACCAATCACCCCACTTCAACTTTCTATTTACTGCACACGCGAGCATGGGAGTTGATGGCTGGCGCCATCCTCGCCACCCTGCAACATAACGGAATTGTCCATTTCTCCGAAACAACGCCATCACTAGCGCGCGATGGGGTGTCGTGGTTCGCAGTGGCCCTGTTGGCAGGGTCGGTCCTGCTGCTCAAGCCCGGCGACTGGCCCAACGCCCAAACGCTGATTCCGGTAGCCGCCGCCGTGCTGTTGATCGGTTCCGGATCTTCGTCTGCCGCAAACCGCCTGCTACTCTCCCGGAAGCCGCTGGTCTTGATCGGCCTTATCAGCTATCCCCTTTATCTGTGGCACTGGCCGATCCTCGCCTACCTGCGCGTCATCGAAGTGGGAGGTATGCCGCCACGCAGCTGGCGGATCGTCGCCGTATTGGCAGCCTTCGCGCTCGCCTATACCACTTGGCGCTGGCTGGAAATACCAATCCGGCGTCGGGGTGAACAAATAAAGACGATCACGGCGTTGTTGTTCGCGATGGCGGCATGCATCGGTATCGGTCTCATCACCACTTGGCGCGACGGATGGCCTGAACGCCTTGGCCAACATGACCACTACCTTGATAAAAAGCTGCAAGCCCTGAGTGAACGACCTGGGGCTCCAGAAAACCAGGACAAGGGCTGCCTACAAAGTTTCAGACCACCGGTCGATCCGAAGTACCAAGGAATCATATTCTGCAAACAAACCTCAACGGCAAGCCCTGATGTTTTATTGATCGGTGACTCGCACGCCGTCAGTCTGTACCCAGGTCTTTCGGAATGGCTCAGCCAGCGCGGCATCAATCTCAAGCATATTGGCGGATCAGGCACTGCCCCGTTACTCGATTTTGCCAACCGAGGAATCGACGACGCCATCGACATCCTCGAGAACCGAAAGCTAATTGCTCGAACGACACTCACATTCGCATTTGACAGTCAAACACCCAGGATAATCGTCATGGCTTCACGATGGCCATGGCATTACGAAAGTCAAGGCTTTGGCGACGTCGAAGGCAATAAATCCAGGGTAACTGTACACGACCACCTTCCAACAGATGCAAGCCCCAGCGAAAAATTCACAGCCGCTGTCTACTCGACACTTCAGGCACTAAAAAACGCCAACAAGACAGTGATTGTGGTACTAGACAATCCTGAGCTCGACTTTCATCCAAAGGCATGTCTACCCAAACCTTATACCTGGCTAACGGAAGACAAGTCAAAGACGGATTGCTCAATTGATCGCAAGGATGTCGAACGACGCCAGCACGGTTACCGCAGCGTGTTCAGGCAGGCAGTAGCCTCATTCAGCAATGTAATCCTCGTCGACGCCATGGAACCGCTTTGCGACGCCGAGCGTTGCTACGCCATGAAGGATGGCGAACTGCTCTATTACGACGATGATCACCTTTCGATGGCAGGCGCGCGCCTAGTCGCAGCGCACATCGGCCCCGTGATTGAAAAGCTCGTTCGGAGCCACGTGTCGGAAAGTCCGCCACATGCAGTCGACAACAACAAATTACCGACACCGCGATAAGCCAAGCCTTACCTCATCCCCAGCTCCTGCAGCTTGCGGGTGATGGTGTTGCGGCCGATGCCCAGGCGCTGCGCGGCCTCGATGCGGCGGCCGTGGGTGGCCTGCAGCGCCGCGTCGAGCAGGCATCGCTCGACGCGGCCCATCAGGGTGTCCCAGATGTCGCGCCGGCCTTCGGCCAGCAGGCGCTGCGCCTCGGCACGCAGGCCCTCCTCCCAGCCGGCGGCCGGCGCCGGGGCAACCGCCCCCGGCGTGTCCCCGGCCGACCGAGGCCCCGGCAGGACAGCCCGATGCGGCGCCGCGCCTGCCGTCGGCGCCGGCGCGGCGGTCGCGGGAATGGCCTGCAGGACCTCCGGCGGCAGGTCTTTGACCTCGATGACCTGGGCCGGCGCCATCACCGTCAGCCAGTGGCACAAATTCTCCAGCTGCCGCACGTTGCCGGGGAAGTCGAACGCGCTGAGGGCCTCGAGTGCCGCGTCGGACAGGCGCTTGGGCTCCACCTCCAACTGGCGCGCGCTGTGCTGCAAAAAGAAGCGGGCCAGCAGCGGGATGTCCTCGCGCCGCTCGCGCAGCGGGGGCAGCCGCAAGCGGATCACATTCAGGCGATGGTACAGATCCTCGCGAAACGCCCCTTCCTTGACCCGCTGCTCCAGGTTCTGGTGGGTGGCGGCGATGACGCGCACATTGGCCTTGATGGCGCTGTGGCCGCCGACGCGGTAATAGTGACCATCCGAGAGCACGCGCAGCAGCCGGGTCTGCAGCTCGAACGGCATGTCGCCGATTTCGTCCAGAAACAGCGTGCCCCCCTCGGCCTGCTCGAAGCGGCCGCGACGCAAGGTCTGGGCACCGGTGAAAGCACCGCGTTCGTGGCCAAACAGTTCGGACTCCAGCAAGTCCTTGGGGATGGCGGCGGTGTTGATGGCGACGAACGGCCCCTTGGCGCGCGGCGAGTGCTTGTGCAGCGCCCGCGCCACCAGTTCTTTGCCAGAGCCGGACTCGCCCGTGATCAGCACCGTGACATGGCTTTGGCTGAGCCGCCCGATGGCGCGAAACACGTCCTGCATCGCCGGGGCCTGCCCCAGGATTTCGGGGGCGGCAGACAGGGTCTCCTGGGCCACCTCCTCGCGCTGGCTTTCCTCGACGGCGCGGCGAATCAGCTCCACCGCCTTGGGCAGGTCGAACGGCTTGGGCAGGTATTCGAACGCCCCGCCCTGAAAGGCGGCGACCGCACTGTCCAAGTCCGAATAAGCGGTCATGATGATGACCGGCAGCGCTGGATGCTGGCGCTTGACTTTCTCCAGCAGTTCCAGCCCGGAGCCGCCGGGCATGCGGATGTCGCTGACCAGCACCTGGGGGCCCTCGTCCGCGCCATCGGCCAGCGCGTCGAGGACGGCCTTGGGCCCGTCGAAGCTGCGCGTGGGCAGCTCCTCGCGCGCCAGCGCCTTTTCCAGCACGAAGCGGATGGAGGGGTCATCGTCGGCAATCCAGATCGGTTTCATGCGCGGCACTTCCTGCTCGCCCCACCGCGCCACCGGATCACGGCAACGGGATGAGGATCTTGAAATCGGTGTGTCCCGGTCGGCTGTCGCACTCGATGAGCCCTTGGTGCTGCTGCACGAACGTCTGCGCCAGGGTGAGCCCCAAGCCGGAGCCGCCATCCCGACCCGACACCAGCGGATAGAAGATGCGGTCCTTGATCTCCTCGGGCACGCCGGGACCGTTGTCGATGACATGCAATTCCAGTGCCAGGCGAAAGCGCCGCTTGCCGAAGGTGACCTGCCGCTGCACACGCGAGCGGAAGGTGATGCAGGCATCCCCCGCGGCAATGCGCTCCTTGAGGGCATGGGCTGCGTTGTGCGCCAGGTTCAGCACGGCCTGGATGAGCAGTTCGCGGTCGCCGCGGAACTCGGGGATGGACGTGTCGTAGTCCCGCACCACGCGCAGCCCGCGCGGAAACTCGGCCAGGATGATCGCCCGCACGCGCTCGCAGACCTCGTGGATGTTGACGTCGGCCATCACGGGCGCGCGCCGGTGCGGCGCCAGCAGCCGATCCACCAACGATTGCAGGCGGTCGGCCTCGTGCACGATGACTTCGGTGTACTCGACCAGGTCATCGCGCTCGGCCAGCTCCATCTGCAACAACTGGGCGGCACCGCGAATGCCCCCCAGAGGGTTCTTGATCTCGTGCGCCAGATTGCGGATCAGCTCCTTGTTCGCCTGGGCTTGCTCCAACAGGCGTTCTTCGCGCTCCTGGCGGGTCTGTTGCTCCAGCGGCAGCATCTCGACGACGCGGTGGTCGGGCCACTCGGTGGACGCCAGCACCAGGTGCACCGGCAAGGGCTCGCGCAGCAGACGCTTGAGGTGGGTGTCGTAGCGGATGACGGCGTATTCGTGCCCGCGCGCGCCATCCAGCGCGCTTTGCAGCAGTTCCGGCTGGGTCACCCACTCGGTCAGCGACACGTCGGCCAGATTGCGGCGCGACAGGCCAATCGCATCCTCCAGGGCATGGTTGGCGTAGCGCACATGGCCCCGATCGTCCACCACCGCCACCAGGGTGGCCAGCAGGTCCAAGGCCGCAAAGCGCTTGTCGGCACCGGCCGACCGCGATCGACGCGCTTCCATCGCGGTGTCAGCGCCCGCCGTCCAGGCGACCGATCTCGCGGCGGATCGCCGCCACGTCGGCCTCGGCCCGCTCGACCCGGGTGCGCAGCTCCTCCACCCGCGCCGTGTAGCGCGGGGAGTCGGTGCGCTCGTTCGCCAGCCGCGGCGGTTTGCCCTCGGCGTAATCGGCGCGGGCCTGGGCCAAACGCTCCTCGGCCCGGCGCAGCTCCTGCTCCAGAATGCGGCGTGCCTCGGCGTCGCGCTGGCGCTGCTGGTCCGGCTCCACCCGCTCGGCGGGCGAGCGCGCGCCATTCGGCGCGGCGCCCGATGCCGCACCGCCCGCCCCACCCGCGTTGCCCGGCGCCCCCGCCGCCCCGCCAGCGGGGCGGGTGCCTTCGACGATGGTGAGGTTGCCGCCCTGCACTTCACGGCAGCCGCGCCCCGCGGGGTTGGGGCCGGGGTTGTTGGTGTACTCGTTGCCACAGCGCCAGATGGCACCGCCTTGCGCCCAGGCCGCACCGGCGGCGCACCACACGGCGGCCGCCCATGCAGCGGCCGCGCCCGCCTTGCCCCATCGCCGAATGTTTTGCTGCAACGACATGCCAACCCTGATCCACAGAATGCGACTCGACACAGTATCGTTCAAAACGGCTGGGGGCGGCACACGGCCGCCCCCAGGGTGATTCAGCAAGCCGCCTGGCGCGGGCGGCCTGTCCGCATCACAGGCTGAAGTACATGTCGTACTCGGTCGGCGTGACCTCGACGCGGGCGCGGGTGACTTCCTGCATCTTCAGTTCGATGTAGGCATCGAGCATGGAGTCGGTGAACACACCGCCCTTGGTCAGGAAGGCGCGGTCCTTGTCCAGGTAGTCCAGCGCCTGATCCAGGCTGTGGCACACGGTCGGCACCAGCTTGTCCTCTTCCGGCGGCAGGTGGTAGAGGTCCTTGGTGGCGGCCTCGCCCGGGTGGATCTTGTTCTCCACGCCGTCCAGACCGGCCATCAGCAGCGCGGCGAAGCACAGGTACGGGTTGGCCATCGGGTCCGGGAAGCGGGCCTCGACGCGGCGCGCCTTCGGGTTGGCCACGTACGGGATGCGGATCGAGGCCGAGCGGTTCTTGGCCGAGTAGGCGAGCTTGACCGGCGCCTCGAAGTGCGGCACCAGGCGCTTGTAGCTGTTGGTGGTCGGGTTGGTGATGGCGTTGAGCGCGCGGGCGTGCTTGATGATGCCGCCGATGTAGTACAGCGCGAAGTCGCTCAGGCCCGCGTAGCCGTCACCGGCGAACAGGTTCTTGCCGTCCTTCCAGACCGACTGGTGCACATGCATGCCGCTGCCGTTGTCGCCGTGGTAGGGCTTGGGCATGAAGGTGGCCGTCTTGCCATAGCTGTTGGCCACGTTCCAGATGACGTACTTGAGCACCTGCGTCCAGTCGGCGCGCTCGACCAGCGTGCTGAACTTGGTGCCGATCTCGCACTGGCCGGCGCCGGCGACTTCGTGGTGGAACACCTCCACGGGAATGCCCAGCGACTCCAGAATCAGCACCATCTCGGCGCGCATGTCGTGCGTGCTGTCCACCGGCGGCACGGGGAAGTAGCCGCCCTTGGTGCGCGGACGGTGGCCGCGGTTGCCGTTTTCGAACTTGGTGCCGGTGTTCCAGGGCGCTTCGTACTCTTCGATTTCGTAGAAGCAGTTGCCCGGATTGGTGCTCCAGCGCACACCGTCGAACAGGAAGAACTCCGGCTCGGGGCCAAAGTAAGCGGTGTCGCCCAGACCCGAGGCCTTCAGGTAGGCTTCGGCGCGCTTGGCGATCGAGCGCGGGTCGCGGTCGTAGGCCTTGCCGTCGCTGGGCTCGATGACGTCGCACTGCAGGTAGAGCGTCGTCTCTTCGAAGAAGGGGTCGATGTTGGCCGTGTTGGGGTCCGGCATCAGCAGCATGTCGGACGCCTCGATGCCCTTCCAGCCGGCGATCGACGAGCCGTCGAACGCATGGCCCGACGTGAACTTGTCTTCGCCGAAAGCGGAAATCGGCACCGTCACGTGCTGTTCTTTGCCGCGGGTGTCGGTGAAGCGGAAGTCGACGAACTTGACGTCGTTCTCCTTCACCATGTTCATCACGTCGGCGACGGTCTTGGCCATCAGTGTGCTCCTAAGAGGTTCGGGTCGAGGGAAAGGACTGAAGTCGGGCAGTAGAAAGCAGGTTCCATGCCAGATTCGCACGGGGTGCACATCGCCCTGGGCGGACGCACATGCACCGTTTCAATGCATTTTGAACCATTGTGGTGCATCGAATCATCGCACCAATTCGGGGCCCAGTCGCACGGGCATCGTGCGCAAAGCGTCCCGCATGGCTTCGTATGCGGCCGCCGCGGCGGTGTCTGCGCCCTTGACCCCGAGTTCGATGTGCCGCCCCCACTCCGGGTGGTCGACGCTGGGCAGACTGAACACCTTGACCCCGGGATACTCGGCCTCGATGCGCTCCATCAGCGGGGTCAGGGTCGCCTCGATACCGCCAAACACGATGACCGAACGCTCGCGCTGCCGGGACTGCCCGAAATGGGCGCGGTAGTTGGTGTCGAGCACCCACTCGATCATCGGCCAGGCCATGACGGGAAAACCCGGCACGAAGTGCACCGTCCCACCCCCGGGACCGTCGCACGCAAATCCCGGAATGCGGTTGTACGGGTTGGGAATGAGGCGCGCGCCCACCGGGAACACCCCCATGTTGAGGCGGTGCACGTTGTCGGGGCGATCGGGCTCGAAGGGTACACCCTGCTCCGCCGCAACCTCGCGCATGCGCTGCTCGATCAAGGCCTTGGCCTCGGGGTGCAAGACCGCCTCCACCCCCAGCGCGGCCGCGGCCGCTTGACGGGTGTGATCGTCGGGTGTGGCGCCGATCCCCCCGGTAGAGAACACCACATCGCCGCTGGCGAAGGCCTGCCGCAGCACTTCGGTGATGGCCGCGCGGTCGTCGCCCACATAACGCGCCCAGTCCAGGCGCAGGCCACGGGCGCCCAGCAACTCGATGACCTTGGGCAGGTGTTTGTCCTGGCGCTTGCCAGAGAGGATCTCGTCGCCGATGACGATAAGGCCAAAGCGCGGGGCGGCGGTCGCAGAAGGGGATACGGGCGTCATGATGCAGGAGGAGAAGGAAGCGCGCGGGCCTCGACGTCGATGATGCGGTCCGCCGGGACGGAATGGGCTGCAGGATCTGCGGGTGCTGGGGGCGCGGGTGGCGGCGCCGGCGGGGTGGCGGCCTCGCGCCGCAGCTCGTCCAGCGCCTGCAGCAGATAGTGGGCATACCACAGCGATGCAAAGGCGAACACCAGCGCATAAATCCAGATGGCCAGCGGCACGAGCAGCGGGGCCAGCGCGATGAACATCGCCCCCGAGGCCCACAGCACGCTGGGCGCCGCGCTGATCAGGCCCGCAATCACCCCCATGACCAGCAAGGGCACGCGGTGGCGGGCCATGAGAACGCGCCGCTCGTCCACCGAGGCATGTTCGGCCAGCGCATCGTAGGCGAACACGCGGTAGGTCAGCCAGCCCCAGATCAGCGGGGGCAGCACCAGCACCAGCGGCGGAATGAGCCAAAAGGGCAGCGACACCACCAGCATCAGCACCGCCAGCACGGTGGACCACAACGACCAGCCCACGCTACCCAACACCCCGCCGCCGCGGCGCCGTTGCAGGTCCGGGAAACGCCGCTGGGCGACCAGATCCACCATGGCGGGGGTCATGAAAAACGCCACCAGCAGCAGCGCCAACACGACGATCAGCGGCGTGGCCATGACGAGCACCAGCAGCGGCGCGACCACCGTCCGCAGCGCCCCCAGCCCGACGCTGTCCAGCCAGCCGAGCACGAATTCGACCAGCGACCACGTCTCCAGCCAGGCCAGCACGGCATCGACCGCCCGGTCCCAAAACCAGTAGCCCAGGGCAAACGCCCCCGCCACCATCAGCACCAGGGGCAGCAGCGACAGCGCAATGACCCGCGGGTGCAGGCAATACGCGACCGAGCGCCAGAACGAACCAAGCAGCACACGCATGTCGCAAGCATAACCGGCGGAGCGTGCCGAGGGCTCTACCATCGCGGACATGGAGCCGACCGCCCCAGCGCTTTATCCCCATCCAACCACCGAGGCATCGCTGGATCCGCCCATGCGCATCGTGATCGACGGCGTAGGGCTGGAGGTCCAGGCGATTCGTCCGGCTGCCCCTCGGGCACTCGCCCCCATCGTCTTTCTGCACGAAGGGCTGGGGTCGGTCGCCATGTGGCGGCAGCGCGGCGGCCACTGGCCCGCGGCCCTGTGCGCGCGCACCGGCCGCGTGGGATGGATGTACTCCAGGCGCGGCTATGGGGCCTCCGACCCCATCCCCGACGTGCGCACGAGCGGCCGGCACGGGCCGGACTACATGCACCGCGAGGCGTTCGCCACCCTACCCCGCCTGTTGCGGGCGCTGGGGCTGCAGCAGGCCGTGCTCGTGAGCCATTCGGACGGCGCGACGATCGCGCTGCTGCACGCCAGCCAGCACCGGGTGGTGGCCTGTGTGGCGATGGCACCCCATGTCTTCGTCGAGGACGTGGCCCTGCGCGCGATTGCCGCCGCGCGCGATGCCTACCCCCTGGGCCTGCGCGAGCGGCTGGCGCGCTACCACGCCGACGTGGACAACGCCTTCTGGCAGTGGAACGATGCCTGGCTCTCGCCGGCGTTTCGCGCGTTCGACATCCGGGCGGCGTGCGGCGGGATCGCGGCACCGCTGCTGCTGGTGCAGGGCACCGACGACGAATACGGCACCTTGGACCAACTGGACGCGATTGCAGCGGTCGCGCCCCAGGCCCAGCGGCTGGTGCTGCCAGCGTGCGGCCACAGCCCGCACCGCGATCGACCCGACGCTTTGCTGCAGGGCGTCAGCGCGTTTCTGGACCCGCTGCCTTGACGCCGGCGGCCTTGCCACCTGCCGCCTGGAGGCCGGCGACCTCGTCCACGCTCAACCAGCGCCATTGACCGGGCGCCAAATCGGCGGGCAAGACCACAGGGCCGATGGCGGTGCGGTGCAGCGCGTCCACCCGGTTGCCCACCGCCGCCACCATGCGCTTGACCTGGTGGTAGCGGCCCTCGGTCAGGGTCAGGCGCAGCCGGCTGGCATCGATGCGCTCCACCGCCACGGGCGTCACCGGACGCGGATCGTCGTGCAGCACGACGCCAGCGCGCAGACGCTGGGCCTGTCCTTCGTCGACCGGGTGGCGGCAGGTCACCACATACACCTTGGGGACATGGTGGCGCGGCGACGTCAGGCGATGAATGAAGGCCCCGTCGTCCGACAGCAGCAGCAGGCCGGTCGTATCCTGATCGAGCCGGCCGATGGCCTGCACGCCGTCGGCCGCCCCTCCCGGGCGCTGGCGCAGCGGCACGGGCAGCAAGGTGTGCACGCTTGGCCAGGCCGAAGGCCGGCGCGAACATTCGTAGCCGGCGGGCTTGTGCAGCATCAGGTAGGCGCGCGGCTGGTATGGCCAGCAGACCCCATCCACCCAGAACGGCAGGCCCGGGGCGAGCTCGTCCGGGGGCACGGGCTCATCCGGATCGACGACGGGGCGCCGGTCGGCCCCCGCCGCCACCGCCCCGCTCAGAATCAACGCCCGGCAGGCGCGGCGGGTGCCAAACCCTTGCGAATACAACACATCTTCCCATCGCATGGGGCGCGAGGATAGCGGGGATCGCGGCGGATGCGTCACAATCTGAACACTTTCGTACTCCACCACCGATGAAAGCGCGCGTCCAGTCCCTGCTGCCCAGCCGCGAGCGCCTGCACGACATGCGCTGGCTGCGCTGGCTTGCCCCCTACCTGCACCATCCCCGGCTGTGGCACATCAACCGCAAGGGGCTGGCGCTGGGGTTGGCGCTGGGGGTGTTTTTCGGGCTGTTGATTCCCGTGGCGCAAATCCCGGCCTCGGCCACGCTGGCGGTGTTGCTGCGCGCGAATGTACCGGCCGCCGTGGCAAGCACGCTGGTGACCAATCCGGTCACCTTTGGGCCGGTGTACTTTGGGGCGTACAAGCTGGGCGAGTGGGTGCTGCAGGCGGAGCCCAGCGCGG
This sequence comes from Tepidimonas sp., assembly GCF_046292505.1. Taxonomy (GTDB): domain Bacteria; phylum Pseudomonadota; class Gammaproteobacteria; order Burkholderiales; family Burkholderiaceae_C; genus Tepidimonas. The sequence continues at coordinate 53,949 of NZ_JBKBQX010000006.1, forward strand.
CGTCCCCCCGCAGCGGGACCGACGCCATCGTCTTGTCCGCACCGGGGGCCAACGCCGACGCAGCGGCCGGCGACAGCGCGGCGACCGACGGTTCCGGCGGGTCGTGGCTGGCCGACTTCTGGCACTGGATCACCGACGTGGGCAAACCCCTGGTGGTGGGCTTGGCCATCGTCGCCAGCCTCACCGGCCTGTTGGTGTATCTGGCAGTCCACGGAGCATGGATTTTGAAGGTACGCCTGGCGCAGCGGCGTCGGCGCCGCCAGCGCTTGGGCCACGCCCGTGCCCAGTATGCACGACGGTCCTGAGCAGCGGTCCATTCAGGTCAGCGCGGCCTGCTTCCACGCGTGGCCGGCGGCGGCAGCGTCACCGCGCTGCTCGGCCAGTTCGGCCAGCGCGCACCAGCAGCGCCGGCGCAAATCGCGGTCGTCCAGGCCGCGCACCGCCTGTTGCAGCAGCGTCTGCGCCTTGCCCCACAAGCCACGGGTGCGGTATGCCTGTCCGGCCAGGTACTGCAGACCGGCATCCGCCGGGTTGCGCTGCTGAGCCTCCTCCAACCGGGGCAGCCATGCGGCATCCAGCCGCGTCAACCAAGGCTCGACCAGGGCGACGGCCCGCAGCCGATCCGCTCCCGTGAGGGTGTCGTACCCCGCCCAGGCCGTGCGGATGGCTTCGTCCACCGCGCGGGGCACCGGTCCCGTGGCGTCGAGCAAGCCCTCGGCCGCCAGCCGCTCGACATGCGCCAGCAAAGCCAGCGCCCGAGTGGGGTCCCGGCGCTCGTCGCCGTGCAGGCTGCGCCAGACCGCGGACAGGCTTTCCTCGTCGCGCGCATCGCGCAGGGCCTCGATCCACAGCCCACGCAGCACGGTGCGCACCGCCTCCGGCGAAAAGGCGCGGTGTTTGGCGAGCAAACGTGCCATGTCCAGTGCGGCACGGCTGTCGTGCCGCAATTGCGCCAGCCGCAGCCGCAGCCGAACCGCCTGGATGCGGCGGGCCGCACCTTGGGGCAGTTCGGCCAGCCAGCGCGCCGCCTCGGCGGGATCCCGGGCCTCGATGGCCCACTCGGCGGCCCGCAGCAGCGCGCCTTCGCGGGCCTCGGGTGCCCCGCGGGCGCGCGTCGCATCGGTGGCCGCCGCCAACCAGGTGTCGCGCTGTTCGCGCTGGCCCAGTTGCTGGGCGCTCTCGGCAGCGGTCAGGTGTGCCAGCACCCACAGCGCATCGGCGTACGGGACGGTATCCCGGTCGGCCGCCTGCAGGCGCGCGATGGCCTCGCGCGCCGCCCCCTGGGCACGCACGAAGCGCCCGCCCAACTGGTGCCCCCAAGCCTGCAGCAGCAGGCCCACGGTGGCCCGCTCTTGCTGCAAGGCCCGCCAGCGGCTGGCCCGGCGCGGCAGCTCGCGCAACAAAGCGATGCCGCGCAGGGCAGCGTAGCCGAACGCGAAGCCGGCGACCGCGACGATCAGCACCAAGTTGAGCGAGACGTCCACCCGCCAAGGCGGCCAGAACAACGACACCGTGGCGGGGTTGTCGCCCATCAGCAGTGCGGCGACGACCGCCAGCGCCGCCACGAACAACAGGCCGAATACCCCCTTCACCGCCCGCCTCCGCAGTGCGTTGCCCCGTCGCGCGTGCGCGCGGCCATGTCAGCGCCCTCCCGCCGCGGCAGACAGCGCCGCCAGCGTTTCGTCGGGCCGGGGTAAGGTCTCCTGCCGCAGATCGCGCTGCAGCGCGGCCAGGGTGTCGAGCGTCTGGCGCATGCGCGGTGCATCGGTCTCGAAGTAGCGCCGCAGGTGGCGCTCGACGGTGCGCACATCGGCACGCGCGCTGTCGAACTGCCGTGCCAGCAGGCCCAGCCGGGCGTTGAGCAACATCAGGCGCACGTTCTCGCGCAAAAAATAGGCTTGGTCCGGGGCGAGCAGCACGGCCTCCGGCTGATCGATGCGGCGCAGCCGGACCAGGTCGCGGGTGGCGACCTGCAGCCGCATCCAGCCGGCCTCCACCCAGCGTTGGACGCTGGCGCGGGCGCGTGCCCAGGTGGAGTCGGTTGGCGCCCCCCCCTCCCCTGCCGTCGGCGCAGACGGCAGATCCGCCGCGGGTTCGGGCGCCCCCGCGGGGCGGATCGGATCGTCCAGCGGCGGACCAGACCGCAGAGGCCACTCGTCCACCGCGCGCGCCAGTTCGTCCAATCGGGTCACTAGGGCGGGCACATCCACCAGTGAGGCGGCCCGGATGCGCTCCAGATCGCGGGCGATGGCCCGCTGCACCGGATTCAGGCGAGGTTGCGCGGCGCGCTCGATGCGCTGCTGAGCGCCCTGCAGCGCCGTCACCACGGGCTGGACGCTGCCGGTGAGCTGGCTTTGCTGGATGGCCAGACGCAACGCCGCTTCCAGGTCCTGCACCAGGGCATCGTCGCGGGAACGCGACACCGACAGCATCAGCTCCTCGAGCTGGGTGCGCTGCAGCGACACCTCCGACAGCTTGACCTCCGCCACCCCAAGTCGGGCCTGCAGATCGGCCACTGCCGCCTGGGCCTGATCGGCCAGCACCCGCGTCGCGGCCAGCTCGGCCTGGGCGTCGGTGGTGCGGCGCGCCAGCTCCTCCTGCGTGCGCGCCAGGCGTTGCCACAGCACCGCAGTTCCTGCCAGGGCCACCACGGCGAGCCCCGTCGCCACCGCGGCAAGCAGGCGCGAAGACCCACCCCCCGTACCCGTCTGAGGGACAGGCGGCGGGGTGGTGACGGGATCGGTGGAAACGGGGTCGCTCACGGCGACGATTCTAGGGCCTGCACGACGTCGGGCAGCGTGGGGCGGCAGGTGCGGACCTCGCCGAAGCCGAGTGCCCGGGCCGCCTCGGCAATGCGCGGGTGGGTGGCGATGGCGCGGGCCCGCGACCATGCGGCCTGCGGCAGCAGGTCGCGCAAATGCCCGACCGCCTCGCTGCTGCTGAACAGCCACACGGTACCGTCGGCCACCGCCCGGGCGGCTTCGGCACGTCGGGTCGCATCCCAGACTGGGGGTTGTCGCCGGTAGGCCACGACGGTGCGCACCGTGGCACCGGCGCCGCGGCAACGCTCCAACAGCCAGTCCCGCCCCGCATGCCCGTTGGCCGAAACCCCGCGCACAATCAACAAGCGGTGGCCCCGGCGCACCTGCGGCCCGACCACCGACCACAGCGCCTCGGAATCCATCTGCGCCGCATCGGCCGGGGGGTGATCGATGGCTGCCCGTGCGACCCCCCAGTCCAGCAGGGCGCGCACCGTGCCGGTGCCCGGCGCCCAGCAGCGCAACCCTGGCGCGGGGGCCGGGACGGCGGCCTGTCGCAGCGCCCCCACGGCGGCGGGGCTGACGAACATTGCGGCGTCCAGATCGGTCCAGTCCGCCACCGCCGCGCGCAAAGCGGGCGGATCGGCGGCAGGGACGATCTCGATCAGCGGCAGCGCCAGCACGGGCCAGCCGGCCGCATGCACGCCCTGCACCCACACGCCAGCTTGATCGGCCGGCCGAGTGACGACGACCGTGGGCCGCGACGCCCGCTCGGCGGACACGGAATCACCCCGCGGCAACGACGCGCGCCCCCTGCGCGATCAGGCGCTGCGCCACGCGCTGCCCCGCCGCCTCCGCCGAGGCCAGATCGGCCACCTCGGCCTCGACCACCGCGCGCAGCAGCGGCAAGACGGCATCGGACTCGGCCCAGGCGGCCTCGATGCGCAAGCGGGCCGGGTTGCCCGGCCCGGACGGCGCCGGCCCCACCCAGGTGGCGTGCGCCGCCAGCGGGACGGAACAGCTCCCCCCCAATGCGCGGGAGACGGCCCGCTCCGCGGCCACAGCGGCCCAGGTGGGCCAATGCCCCAGGGGTGCGAGGGCCGCCGCGACGTCACTGCGCTCGGCCCGGATTTCGATGCCAAGCGCTCCCTGGCCGGCGGCAGGCAGCATCTCGGTCGGCTCGAACACGCGCCGGATGCGCGCCTGCAGTCCCAAGCGGCGCAAACCGGCCGCCGCCAGGACGATGGCGTGGTACTGTCCCTCGTCCAGTTTGCGCAGCCGCGTATCCAGATTGCCGCGCAGGGGCTCGATGCGGACGTCATCGCGGCCCAGGCGGGCCAGCGCCTCGCGCAGCAGCACGACCCGGCGCAGGCTGGAGGTGCCGATCACCGCCCCGGCTGGCAGATCCTGCGGGCCGTCGCCGTGCGGGGAAACCCAGGCATCGCGCGGGTCCTCCCGCGCCATCACGCAGGCCAGCCGAAAGCCCTCGGGCAGCTCCATCGGCACGTCCTTGAGCGAGTGGACCGCCAGATCCGCCCGCCCTTCATCCATGGCCACTTCCAGCTCTTTGACGAACAGGCCCTTGCCGCCCACCTTGGACAGCGCCCGATCCAGGATTTGGTCGCCCCGCGTGGTCATGCCCAGCAGGCGCACCCGGTGGCCCAACCCCTGAAGGCAGGCGCGGACGTGCTCGGCCTGCCACAAGGCCAGGCGGCTTTCGCGGGTGGCGATGGTCAGATCGAGGGCAGATAAAGGGGTACCGGACGGCGCAGCGGCCGCCCCACGGGGCAGGGATTGGGACATGCCGGGGATGCTAGCACGCCGCCCGCTCGGCCAGCAGCGCCTCACGCACGGTGGCGAGCTGGCGGCGCGAGACCTGCAGACGCTCGCTGACGCCATCCAGCCGCACCACCCAGCCATCGAACGGCTCGCCCGGGTTGTCACCGGTGCGCTCATGCACACGCTCCAGGGCGCGCACGCGCTCGCGCGCGACCAAGGCGTTGCGGTGGATGCGCAGCCAACGTTCCGGCTGGGCCCGCTCGAACTCGTGCAGCGAGCCGTCATAGATATAGCTGCGGTCCCGCGTGCGCACGGTGACGTACTTGAGCTCCGCTTTCAGATAGATCACTTCGTCGATCGGTACGCGCTCGGTGCGCCCGCGGTCGTGGATGACGAGGCAGGTGCCGATGCCACCCGCGGCAGGGCCCGATCCCTCGCCCTCCGCGGCCGCGTCCCGGGCGGCGGCGCGCCAGCGCAGCGCCTTGTCCAGCGCTTGGCGCAAGCGCTCCAGCCGCACGGGTTTGGTCAGGTAATCGACGGCATCCAGCTCGAATGCCCGCAGCGCATGCTCGGCATGGGCGGTGACGAACACCACCGCGGGCGCCCGCGCACGGCCGCGCAGCAGCTCCGCCAAGCCCAGCCCATCCATGCCGGGCATCTGCACGTCCAACAGCACCACGTCCCAAGGCTCGCTGATCAGACGCGCGTACGCCGTGCGGGCGTCCGCGGCCTCACCGACCTCGAGCGCCCCATCCAGCCGCCCGAGCAGATCGCGCAGGCGTTCGCGCGCCAAGGCCTCGTCGTCCACCACCAGCACCCGAGTGACCATCGTGCGTACTCCCGCCGGGCCGCCCCGGCGACCCCGGTAGAATCGTTGCTGCTTTATTTATACCCTTGCGCCGGCCAGTCGTCCATCGGCGCCCCACCCCATCCGTCCCGTCATGTCGCCCAATCAGCTCGATGCCAAGTCCCAGGCCTGGTCGGCCCTGTTCTCCGAACCGATGAGCGAGTTGGTCAAGCGCTACACCGCCAGCGTGTTCTTCGACCGCAGGCTTTGGCAGGCCGACATCCAGGGCAGCCTGGCGCACGCCGAGATGCTCGCAGCACAGGGCATCCTCAGCGCGCAGGACTGGGCCGACATCCAGCGCGGCATGGCGCAGATCCGCGCCGAGATCGAGTCCGGCCAGTTCGAGTGGAAACTGGACCTGGAGGACGTGCACCTCAACATCGAGGCGCGGCTGACGCAGCTCGTGGGCGACGCCGGCAAGCGGCTGCACACCGGCCGCAGCCGCAACGACCAGGTCGCCACCGACGTGCGCCTGTGGCTGCGCGACGAGATCGACGCCATCGCCGCGCTGCTGCGCGAGCTGCAGGCGGCGCTGGTGGAGGTGGCCGAGCGGCACGTGGACGTGATCCTGCCGGGCTTCACGCACCTGCAGGTGGCGCAGCCGGTCAGTTTTGCGCACCACCTGCTGGCGTACGTGGAGATGTTCGCGCGCGACGAGGAGCGGCTGGCCGACGTGCGCCGGCGCACCAATCGCCTGCCGCTGGGCAGCGCGGCGCTGGCCGGCACCACCTACCCGCTGGACCGCGCACGCGTGGCGCGCACGCTGGGCATGGTCGATGAGCACGGCGAGCCGCAGCTGTGCCTCAACAGCTTGGATGCGGTCAGCGACCGCGATTTCGCCATCGAATTCAGCGCCGCCGCCGCGCTGATCATGGTGCACATCAGCCGCCTGAGCGAGGAGCTGATCCTGTGGATGAGCCAGAACTTCGGCTTCATCCGCATCGCCGACCGCTTCACCACCGGTAGCTCCATCATGCCGCAGAAGAAGAACCCCGACGTGCCGGAGCTGGCGCGCGGCAAGACCGGCCGCGTCGTCGGCCACCTGATGGGGCTGCTGACGCTGATGAAGGGCCAGCCGCTGGCCTACAACAAGGACAACCAGGAAGACAAGGAACCGCTGTTCGACACGGTGGACACCGTGAAAGACACGCTGCGCATCTTCACCGACATGATCGGCGGCGAGCGCGACCCCGCCACCGGGCAGCGCTCGGGGGGTCTGACAGTCAACCGCGAGGCGATGGAAGCCGCGGCGCGGCGCGGCTACGCCACGGCGACGGATCTGGCGGACTACCTGGTCAAGAAGGGCGTGCCCTTCCGCGACGCGCACGAGACGGTGGCCGCCGCAGTGCGGCTGGCCAGCGAGCGCGGCGTGGACTTAAGCGAGCTACCGCTGGAGGAGCTGCGCCGCTTCCACCCCGGCATCGAGGCCGACGTCTACGACGTGCTGAGCCTGGCCGGCAGCCTGGCGGCGCGCGCCACGGTGGGCGGCACGGCGCCGCAACAGGTGCGGCAGCAAATCGAGCGCCACCGCGCGCGGTTGGGGCTGGCCGCGGCCTGATGCCCCGCGGCGGCGGTCCCGGCTTGCGGGCCAAGGGCTCCTGGCCGGCCCGCCGAAACGTCCGTCCGACAGGGCGGACCAGCAACCTGCCGCTGCCGTCCCGCCGGATCCGGCGCTGCGGCGCGTTTCAGACCAGCGCCGGCTCGGCGCAGCAGCCCTTGCCCTCCAGCGGCGCGGCGCTCTCCTGCGGCTGCACCAGCTTGCGGTAATAGGTCGGCAGCGCGAACAGCGCCGGGTGCACCTCGGCGTTGTAGTACTGCAGGTCCGGCAGCGCCGCCACGCGCGCCCGCAGCGTCGCTTCGTCCAGCGCACGCGGCTGCAGCCGGTCGGAGGCCAGCGAGAAGCCCCAGTACGCCCCGTAGAGCGGGATGTAGAGCCCCAACGGGTGCACCTGCTCGAACACCGCGCGCAGCTCGGCGTTGATGCGGCGCACCTGCTGCGGCTCGAACACCGGCGTGCCGGTGTGCAGCACCACCGCCCCGCCCGGGTTCAGGATGCGCTTCAGCGAGCGGAAGAACGGCTCCTGATACAGCGAGCCGGCCGGCGTCTCCGGGTCGGTCAGGTCGAGCAGGATCAGGTCGAAGCGCTCCGCGGTCTCAGCGACGAACGCCAGGCCGTCGCCGATGCGCACCTCCAGCCGCGGGTCGTCGAAGGCCCCGCGGTGCACCGCGCGCAGATGCTCCTTCGCGATCGCCACCACGTCGCCGTCCAGCTCGGCCATCACGACGCGCTCGACGCTGCGGTGCTTGAGCACCTCCTCCGCCGCGCCGCCGTCGCCGCCGCCGATGATCAGCACGCGCCGCGGCGCCCCGTGCGCCACCGCCGCCGGGTGCACCAGGCACTCGTGGTAGTAGAACTCCTCGCCTTCGGAGGTCATGAAGTGCCCGTCGATGCGCATCGCCAGGCCGAAGCGCGGCGTGCGCATCAGCTCGATCGTCTGGAAGGGACTGCGGCGGCTCAGCACCCGCTCGCTGCTGGTGTAGCCGTAGACCGCATCGCCCTCGTCGTTGAGCGCCTCCAGGATCGTCTCCGCCGGCGGACGCTGCTCGCTGCCGCGCTGCAGGCGGTGGATCTCGCTGCGGCCGGGCCCGAAGGCGGCCACGATCTCGCGCAGCAGCGCCTCGGCCTTGGCGGAGTTGTCGGTGGTGAAGTTGCAGACGTAGACGTCCAGCGTCACCGCGCGGCGCTCCGGCCAGGTGTGCACCGCCAGGTGCGACTCGGCCAGCAGCAGCATGCCGGTCACACCGCCGGGCTGGCCGTTGTACGGCGGAAACGGATACCACTTCTCGTCGACCAGGGTCAGCCCCACCCCGATCGTGTGGCGCCGGCACAGCTCGGCCAGCATGGCCGCATCGGTCAACAGACCGTCGGCCCCTCGGCAGTCGTACAGATCAGCCGTCAGATGAAGCCCTTGCATGGCTCGATCCCCCATCCAATCGTGTTGCACCACCAGACCGACTCTGGTCTGGACGAAACTTTCCATTGTACAGCCCCGGACCACCCAAAACCCGGCCCGCCCGCCCGCATGCCGTGGCACCGACCACGGCACACCGCAAAAACGCCGACCGGCCCACAAGGGGCCGGTCGATCAGGCAGGGGACGCTTGCGCGATCAACGGAAGCGAGACTGCGGCTTGGTCGCCAGCTCGCCCGACACGGTCGCCATGTAGTTGGCAATCTGCTTGAGCTCTGCCAGCGTGAACTGCTTGACGATGCCCCCCATGATCGGGTTGGCCCGGCCGATGTGGGGGTTGCCCTCCACGCCGTAGGATTTGAGTGCGACGTAGAGGTAGTCGGCATGTTGGCCGGCAATCTTGGGATAGCTCGGGTCGATGGGCTTGCTGAAGTTGGCCCCATGGCACGACACGCAAGCGCCTTTTTCGAGCAGCGCGGCAACGGCTGCCGGCGCCGCCTTCGGCTGCTCGGGCGCGGTCACGCCGGGGTTGTGTCCGGCGTAGAACGCCGCCAGATCGGCGATGTCCTGATCCGACAGCGAGCCAGCGATGCCGCGCATCGTCGGATGCTTGCGATCACCCTTGCGGTACGCCTGCAGCGCGGCCGCGATATACGGCTCCGACTGACCAGAAATCTTGGGGACCTTGTGGATCTCCGGGAAGCTGTTCTGGTAACCCGGGATGCCGTGGCAGCCGATGCACATGGCCGCCTTGGATTCACCGGCTTTGACGTCCCCCGCGGGGGTCTGGGCTTGCGCGCCCAGGGCAGCAACGACGGTCGCGCTTGCGACAACGGATTTCAGCAGAGTGGTCATCGTTTGGTTCATGTTGCAAGCACAATCGGAGGGACGTTTGACAAAAATCAACGCCCGATTATATAGACTCGTTCCACCCTCGATCCTCCATGAAAACCATGCGTTTTACCGGTTCGTCCTCCTACGTTGCGACCCCCGATCTGCTGCTGGCCGTCAACGCCGCCATCCGGCTGCAGCGACCGCTGCTGCTCAAGGGCGAACCCGGCACCGGCAAGACCATGCTGGCCGAGGAGGTGGCGCGCGCGCTGGACATGCCGCTGCTGCAGTGGCACATCAAATCCACCACCAAGGCGCAACAGGGCCTCTACGAGTACGACGCGGTCAGCCGCCTGCGTGACAGCCAGCTCGGCGACGACCGCGTCAAGGACATCCGCAACTACATCGTCAAGGGCGTGCTCTGGGAGGCCTTTGCCGCCGAGCGTCCGGTGGCGCTGTTGATCGACGAGATCGACAAGGCCGACATCGAATTCCCCAACGACCTGCTGCGCGAGCTCGACCGCATGGAGTTCCACTGCTACGAGACGCGCGAGACCATCCGTGCGCGCCACCGGCCGCTGGTGTTCATCACCTCCAACAACGAGAAGGAGCTGCCCGACGCCTTCCTGCGCCGCTGCTTCTTCCACTACATCAAGTTCCCCGAGCCGGCCACGATGAAGCAGATCGTGGAGGTGCACTTCCCCGGCCTGAAGGACGAGCTGGTCGGCGCCGCGATGCGGACCTTCTTCGACATCCGGCAACTGCCGGGGCTGAAGAAAAAGCCCTCCACGTCGGAGCTGCTGGACTGGCTCAAGCTGCTGGCCGCCGAAGACATTGCCCCGAGCGCGCTGCAGTCCGGTGACGGCAAGCTGGCGGTGCCCCCGCTGGTCGGCGCACTGCTGAAAAACGAGCAGGACCTGGTTCTGTTCGAAAAGCTCGTGTTCATGAACCAGCGCAACCGCTGACACCCGCCCACATCGGTGCGCCCATGACCCCACCCTCGACCCCCTGGTGTCAGCCCGTTACCCTGGTCGGCCAGCATGCCCGGCTGGAGCCCCTGGCACTGGCGCACCACGACGACCTGGTGGACGCGGTGCAGGACGGCGAGCTGTGGCGGCTGTGGTACACCGCCATTGCCCAGCCGCAGGACATGCGCGCCGAGATCGAACGCCGCCTGTCACTGCAGGCAGCCGGCAGCATGCTGCCGTTTGCAGTCATCGCCCAAAGCGGGGCGCTCGCGGGGCGCGCAGTCGGCATGACCACCTACATGCACATCGACGCCCCCAACCGGCGCCTGGAAATCGGCAGCACCTGGTATCGGCGGGCCGTGCAGCGCACGGCCCTCAACACCGAGTGCAAATGGCTGCTGATGCGCCACGCGTTCGAGGAGCTGGGCTGCATCGCGGTGGAATTCCGCACGCACTTCTTCAACCGAGCCAGCCGCGCGGGCATCGAGCGGCTGGGCGCCAAGCTGGACGGCGTGCTGCGCAGCCACCAGATCTGCACCCACCCGGACGCGCCGGGCAGCTTGCGCGACACCTGCGTCTACAGCATCATCGCCAGCGAGTGGCCGAGCGTGAAGGCGCACCTGCAGCATCAGTTGGCGCGCCCGCGCTGACCCGCCCCCCCACCCCATGTTGACCGACTTTTTTTACACCCTCCGTGCGGCCCGACTGCCCGTGTCGGTCAAGGAGTACCTCACGCTGCTGGAAGCCCTGCAGGCCGGCGTGGTCGGCCCGCTCAACCCCGAGGCGTGCTCGATCGACGACTTCTACTACCTGGCTCGCACCACCCTGGTCAAGGACGAAAAGCACTACGACAAGTTCGACCGCGCCTTCGCCACGTACTTCCATGGGGTGGAGCAAATCGCCGACTTCACCAAGGACATCCCCGCCGACTGGCTGCGCCAGACCCTGGAGCGCGTGTTGTCCGAGGAACAAAAGGCCAACGCTCCACGGCTGGAGTGGGACCAGTTGATGGAGGAGTTGCGCAAGCGCCTGGAAGAGCAGAAAGAGCGCCACGCCGGCGGCAGCAAGTGGATCGGCACCGGCGGCACCAGCCCCTTTGGCCACGGCGGCCACAACCCGCAGGGCATCCGCATCGGCGGCAAGGGTGGCGGACGCAGCGCGGTCAAGGTGTGGGAGCAGCGCAGCTACCGCGACTACGACGACACGCAAGAGCTGGGCACGCGCAACATCAAAATGGCGCTGCGGCGGCTGCGGCGCTTCGCGCGCGAGGGCTCGGACTTGGAGCTGGATCTGCCCGACACCATCCGCGCCACCGCGGCCAACGCAGGCTACCTGGACATCAAGATGGTGCCCGAGCGGCACAACCATGTGAAGGTGCTGCTGCTGATGGACGTGGGCGGCACCATGGACGAGCACATCCAGCGCGTCGAGGAGCTTTTTTCGGCCGTGCGGGCCGAGTTCAAACACCTGGAGTTTTATTACTTCCACAACTGCGTGTACGACTATGTGTGGAAGAACAACCGCCGCCGCTACGCCGAGAAGCACCCCACCTGGGACGTGATCCGGCGCTACAACAAGGACTACAAGCTCATCTTCGTGGGCGACGCCACCATGAGCCCCTACGAAATCCTGCAACCCGGTGGCAGCGTCGAATACAACAACGAGGAAGCGGGCGCCGAGTGGCTGCAGCGCCTGACGCACGCCTTCCCGCGCTTTGCGTGGATCAATCCCGAGCCGCAGGGCGTGTGGCAGTACCGGCAAAGCATCTCGATCATCCAGCAGCTGATGGGCGGGCGCATGTTCCCGCTCACGCTCAAGGGGCTGGAGGACGCGATGCGCCTGTTGTCCAAATGACCGCGCTGAAAAACGGTGCCGAAAAAGACGGCGCGGCAAACGCCCGGTCAAGCGCCGGCCAGCCAGGGATTGACCACGGCCAAACCGTCAATCCCCTCGAAATCCGCCACACGGCGCGTGGCCAACGCCAGGCCATGCAACCGCGCGATGGCCGCGATCTGGACATCTTCGGTACTGATGGGGCGCCCGGCGCGGGTGCGCTGCGCCACGATGGCGGCATAGTGCAGCGCCGCCCGCTCGTCGAAGGGCAGGCAGCGCCCGGCGAAGTCTTGCGCGAACATCGCCTCGGCCGCGTGCGCCAGTGCGGCTTGGCGTTTGCTCGCCGGCATCAGGGCCAGCCCCAGCGCGATTTCGGCACGGCTGATGGAGCACACCCACACCTGCTCGGTCGGCTGGCCGTCCAGCCACGCCAGCACCGCCTCGGCGGGCTGCGGCCGCATGGCTTCCGACAGCACGTTCGTGTCGAGCAAGATCACGGCGCATCATCCCAAACGGGGGGCGTGCGCGGCTTCTGACGCACCGGCAGTTCGAAGTCTGCATCCGCCACGTCGGCAAACCGCTGCCGCAGGCGCTGCCCCAACGGCTGGGTGGGGGATACGCGCAGCAAGGCTTCCCGCAGAATGCGGCGCGCTTCTTCTTCCATGGACACGCCATGCTGCGCCGCGCGCAGGCGCAGCGACCGCTTGAGGGCCTCGTCGACGTTCCGTATCGTCAGGGCAGCCATGGGGGCACTTCCAGTTGCTTGCAATGATTGCATTGTAGTCAATGCGTCTTTGACATCGAAGCCCCCAAACGCCCCATTGCCGAGAACGTAAAGGTCTTGGTGTAGACTGGCATGTTCACGATGGCCGCGACGCCACACCAGGAACCCGCCGTAGTTCAATGGATAGAACGGCCGCCTCCTAAGCGGCAAATCCAGGTTCGATTCCTGGCGGGGGGGCCAATGCCTGGCAACGCGCCAGGGGGTCGCGCCATCAGCACGCAGCCGCCTCCCCGCGGCGCAGGGCGCGGCTGAGCAGCACCACGGGGATCAAGCCCACCGCCACCAGCGCGAGGGCGGGCAAGGCGGCTTCGCCCAGGCGCTCGTCGCGGGCGAGTTGGTGCGCCACCACCGCCAGCGTGTCGCTGTTGAAGGGCCGCAGGACCAGTGTCGCGGGCAGTTCCTTCATCACATCGACGAACACCAGCAGCAGCGCGGCCAGCGTGGAGCGGCGCAACAGCGGCCAATGCACGCGCCACCACAGGGCAGCGCCTGCCACCCCGAGGGTGGCGGCCGCATCGTCCCAACTGGCGGGGATGCGGCTGTAGCCGCTTTGCACCGACTGCAGCGCCACTGCCGTGAAGCGCACCAGATACGCCCAGACGATGCCCAGCACCGTGGCCGTCACCCAGTAGGACACCGAACTGTCCGGCCAGCGGGCCTGCGCCCAGCCCACGGGCAGCAGCAGGCCGACGACGACGACAGCCCCCGGCACTGCATACCCGAGGCCCACCACACGCACCGCCCACCGGTTGAGCACGCTGGGCGCTCGCCGCACCGCATGGGCCAGGGCCAGGGCCGCCCCTGTGGCGAGTACGGCACTGCCTCCCGCCAACAGCAGGCTGTTGCGCGCCCACCCGCCAAAGGCGTGCCATGGCAGCTCATCCCAACCCTGCACCAAGGGACGCAGCATGAAGGCCACCGGCAGCACGAAACCCAACACGACGGGCAGGCCGCACACGGCCCAGGCCAGCACCACCTGCCGGCCCATCAGCCGCGCTGGCTGTGCGTCGGCCCCCTGGCGCTGGGCGCGCGGGGCGGAAAACCGCAAGCGCCGCTGCGCCCGCCGCTCTGCCCAGAGCAGCAGGGCCACGGTGGCCAACAACATCAGGGCGAGCTGCGCCGCGGCGGTGCGGTCGTCCATCACCAGCCACGCTTTGTAGATGCCGGCGGTGAAGGTCTGCACCCCGAAATAGCTGACCACCCCGTAGTCGGCAAGCGTCTCCATCAGCGCCAGGGCGATGCCAGCCGCGATGGCGGGGCGCGCCAGTGGCAGCGCGACCTCGCGCACGCGCCGGGCAAACGGGGCACCGAGCAGCCGCGCCGCCTCCAGCAACTGTGGCGCGCGCTCCGCCAGCGCCGTGCGCGCCAGCAGATAGACATAGGGGTACAGGGTGAAGGTGAACACCCAGGCCGCGCCCCAGGGGTTGCGAATCTCGGGGAACAGGCGCCCCTGCCAGCCAAACGCCTCGCGCAGTGTGGTCTGCAGCGGCCCGGAAAACTGCAGAAAGTCCGTGTAGGCGTAGGCCACGACATACGCCGGCATGGCCAGCGGCAGCAGCAGCAGCCACTCGGCCGTGCGCCGCCCGGGAAAGTCGAACAGCGTCACGGCCACTGCCGTCGCCGATCCGACCAGCCCCACCGCCACCGCGACGCCCAGGCACAGCCAGAGGCTGGTCCACACGTACCCGGGCAGCACCGTGGCCGCCATCTCGCGCAAGACATTGGCGGATGCCGCATCCCCCGCCAGCGCCGCCACGACCAGGGCCATGACCGGCAGGGCCAGCGCGGCGGCAAACAGGGGCAGCCCCGCCTGCGCCAGCATCTGCCCCACCGGCCAGCGGCGACCCAGCCAGCGGGACGGAGACACCGCGGGACGCGGTGCCGGAGCGACGTTGGGTGGGTTATCCATGAGCGGGTGCAAATGAGAATGCGCATTATCTACAATGCTGGCATGGACCTCGCTGTCACCCAGGTTTCCGTGCGGTATCCGCGCGCGCCCCAGCCCGCTGTCGATGGCGTCACATTGGGCCTGCGCGCCGGCGACATCGGCGTGCTCATCGGACCATCGGGATGCGGCAAAACCACGCTGCTGCGCGCGGTGGCGGGGCTGGAGCGCATTGCCGGCGGCACCATCGCGCTGGGGGGCGAGCCGGTCAGCGGCGACGGTGTGCATGTGGCGCCGGAGCACCGGCGCATCGGCATGGTGTTCCAGGACTATGCGCTGTTCCCGCACCTGGACGTGGAGCGCAACGTGGGCTTTGGCTTGGCCCACTGGGATGCCGGCCAGCGCCGCGCGCGGGTGGCCGAGGCGCTGCGCCTGGTCGGGCTGGAGGGCCTGCAGCGGCGCTATCCGCACGAACTCTCGGGCGGTCAGCAGCAGCGCGTGGCCCTGGCACGGGCGCTGGCACCGCAGCCGCGCCTGCTGTTGCTGGACGAGCCCTTCTCCAACCTGGACGTGGATCTGCGCGAACGGCTGGCGCACGAGATCCGCAGCATCATCAAGGCTGCGGGCATCACGGCGCTCTTCGTCACGCACGATCAGTTGGAGGCCTTCGCGATCGGGGACGTGATCGGCGTCATGCACCAGGGGCGGCTGCACCAATGGGACGACGCCTATGCGCTCTACCACCGGCCGGCCACGCGCTTCGTCGCGGAGTTCATCGGGCACGGCGTGTTTGCGCCGGCGCGCATCTTGACGCGGGGCCAGCAGGTGGTGGTGGAAACGCCGTTGGGCGAGCTGGAGGATGTGGCCGAGTGTCCGCTGCCCAGCGCCTTCCCCGACGGGCTGTGCGAGGTGCTGCTGCGCGCCGACGACGTGGTGCACGACGACGCCTCGCCGTTTCGGGCCGAGATCGTGCGCAAGGCCTTCCGTGGCGCGGAGTTTCTCTACACGCTGCGGCTGGCCGACGGTCAACTGCTGCAAGTGCACGTGCCGTCGCACCACGACCATGCGATCGGGGAGTGGATCGGCATCCGCGCCGCGGTCGACCACGTGGTCACGTTCGCGCGCGGCGCCGGGGCGGCCTCGGCGCCAGCCCCGGCCGTGGCGCTGCAGCACGCCACTGTCTGAGCCGGGTGACGTCGCCTCTCAGGCCGCGGCGGCCTGGACAACCGCCCCGGCCACCTCGGCGGCCTGCACAGGCTGGCGCGGCAGCAGTTCGGCCAGCACGCGGCACACCGTCTCGTGCTTGGCGTCCACCAACTCCGCCAGCACGCGCAGCGGCGGCAAGCGGCGGCGCAGGCCCAGCGGGCCGTCGGCCTCGCCCAGCACATCCGGCCGCGCCAGCAAACGAAGCAGTGCCGCCAGCCGCTGGCGCACCGAGCCGGTGCGCAAGAGCGCCATCGAGTGCGCACGCTCAGGCAGCTGCAGCAGCGCCTCGGTCAGCCAAGTCGCACGCTGCGTCGCATCGGGCGGCGCCAGCGGCCCCTGCAGCACCACCGGGGTGATGGCGGTGGCGCGCCAGCCGTGCGGCTGCGCTGCCAGCGCATCGATGCCGAGCCAGTCGCCTGGCTCGGCCAACATCACCAGCAGCGGCCCGTCACGGCCGACATGATCCAACCGCACCAGCCCACGCAGCAGACGCCAAGGCCCACCACCACCGCCGGCGTCGAACAGGATCTGCTGCGGCGCCAGCATCACCGACGACGGCGACGCGCAAGGGGCCCCTTGCCTGTCATCCGGAACGGCTGCGGCAACCATCTCAATGCAGGCTTTCCAGATACCACTGGCGCACGCGCGCGAATTGCTCCGGCGTCAGCGTCGCACGCACGAACTCGGCGCAGCGTTCGCGCGCCTGCAGGTGCTCTTGCTCGGCCTGCACGAGCTGCTGGCGCAGCTCGTCGCGGCGAACCTGCGGCGCGCCCTCCAGAATGGCCAGCCGCAGCTCACCGCGCAGGTCACGGATGCGCTTGGTCAGCGCGATGCGGCGCGGCATCGCCTCCTTGCGGAACTGCTCCAGCGCCTGACGCTGCGCGTCGGCCAGACCCAGCTGCGCCTCGTGTTTGAGGATCAGCGGCATCAACTCCACGATCGGCGTGGATTCATCGGCCATGCTGGTGCGCGCCCACGCCGGCACGCTGGCCAGCAAGCCCAAACCCAACAGCAGCGTGGCCATCGCCATGCGGATCGAGCCAATTCGCCCCAGGGCCACCCTAACGGGATCCATCGCGATCCTCCTTTCGAGATGTCAGATTTCGGATTTCGGAATCAGTGGCGATGCGCGCCGTGACCAGCGCCCCCCATGGAACCAGAGGGCGCACCCAACGCCATCACCTTGGCCTGAACCTCCTGGCGCACGCGCTGCCCGGCGGCGTTCTCGAACACCAGCGTCAGCGGCACCGTTTCGCCGCCGGCCAGCGGGCGCTTGAGGTCCATCAGCATCACGTGGTAGCCGCCGGGCTTGAGCTCCACCGGCCGGCCCGCGGGCAGCGCCAGCCCGGGAATGGCGCGCATGCGCATCACGTCGCCGTCCATCGCCATCTCGTGGATCTCGACGACGCCGGCCACCGGCGACTCGCCGGCCACCAGGCGCATGGCTTCTGGGGCGGTCAGGCGCATGAAGGCGCCGGTGGCCTTCTGCTGCGCGACGGTGCCGCGCACCCAGGGCTCGTCGATCTTGACGGTCTGCGCCCAAGCGGTGGCGGTCAGGGCCAGCAGTGCGCCAGCGACGGCGCTGCGGATCAGGTTGCGGGACATGGTGGGATCTCCTTTCGGGGGGGTTGGAAAACGGAACGGTGGGGCATCAGGCGCCCTCGCGCAGCAACCACGCGATGTCGTGCGCGTAGTCGTCGGCGGTTTGCTCGTGCTTGAGCACGATGCGCAGGCGACCCTGCGCATCGATCAGGTAGGTCTGCGCCGAGTGGTCCATGGTGTAGCCGCTGCCGGTGGGCACCTTGGCGTAGTACACCTTGAATTCACGCGCCGCCGCGGCGATCTCGTCGGGCGTGCCGGTCAGCCCGAGAAAGGACGGGTAAAACGCCGCCATGTAGTCGCGCAGCAGCGCGGGGGTGTCGCGCTCCGGGTCCACGGTGACGAACAGCAGTTGCACACGCTCGGCGTCGGGCCCCAGGCGCTGCATCACCTCCACCGCGCGCGCCAGCGCCGTCGGACAGACGTCCGGGCACTGCACGAAGCCGAAGTACAGCATCACCACCTTGCCGCGAAAGTCCTGCAGCGTGCGGCGCTGGCCGTGCTGATCGGTCAGGGACAGCGTGCGGCCGTACGGCGCGCCGGTGACATCGATGCCGCGCAGCGCGGGGCGGTCGGCTCCGCGCTCGCAGCCGGCCAACCAAGGGACGGCCACGGCCGCCAGCGCGGCAGCAGCGAGGCCGAGCCAGCGGCGCCGGGGCGCCGCGGCCAAGCGATCAGGGTTCATCGAAAGCAAGCCTCCTGGGCGTCGTGACAGAAGGGGGAGGCGCGCCCGGCATGCCGCGATCGGCGGCGGGCGGCCACGGCGGCAGCGCCAGGGCGAGCCAGCACGGCCCGCACGCGGTGCGGCGTCAGACAAACAGGAGCGGAGGCGCGTGCGGCTGCGGCCACCACCACGCCAGCGGTGGCACGGCCGCGCCGACCTTATCGAGCACCGGCGCCGACGGATCGGCGGCAGGCGGCAGACCGCCGCCGGCTGCGGACGGCGGCAACCCTGGCCCGCCGTGCAGCAGGCACCAGTCGCACGCCATCGCGGCGGCGCTGCCATCGTCCGGCGCGGCGTCGCCGGCTGCTTCCAGCGTCACCCACGCCATGCCGGTGCTGGTGCAGATCTGCACCCGCTCACCGGCACGTGGATCGCCCACCCACGCCCGGGCGAGCGTGGGCGCCAGCGCTGCCCACAGCAGCGCCAGAAGGGCCAGCGCAAGCGGCCAGCGGCGATGACGGACGATCGCGATCACTGTTCACATTGTAGTGAGCATTGCCCGGACGTGTGCTCGTTACACTTGGCGCGTCATGCCGCCCGACCGGGGGCCCCGGCGGGTGGCGATGTCCCTTTTTCGTCCCTTGCGCATCACGCCACCATGACGCCCGCCGAACAAGCCCTGCGCGACGCCGCGCTCGAATACCACCGCACCCCGACCCGGGGCAAAGTCTCCGTCACGCCCACCAAGGCGCTGTCCAACCAGCGCGACCTGAGCCTGGCCTACTCCCCCGGCGTGGCCTATCCGTGTCTGGAGATCGCAGCCGACCCCAACAAGGCCGCCGACTACACCAGCCGCGGCAACCTGGTCGGCGTGGTGACCAACGGCACCGCCGTGCTGGGCCTGGGCGACATCGGCCCGCTGGCCGGCAAGCCGGTGATGGAGGGCAAGGGTTGCCTGTTCAAAAAGTTTGCCGGCATCGATGTGTTCGACATCGAGCTGGCCGAGAAGGACCCGGATAAGCTGGTCGATATCATCGCCGCGCTGGAGCCCACGCTCGGCGGCGTGAATCTGGAAGACATCAAAGCGCCGGAGTGCTTTTACATCGAGCGCCAGTTGCGCGAGCGCATGAAGATCCCCGTGTTCCATGACGACCAGCATGGCACAGCGATCATCTCGACGGCGGCGCTGATCAATGCGCTGGAGCTGGTCGGCAAAAGCATCGGCGAGGTGCGCATCGCCGTCAGCGGCGCAGGGGCGGCCGCGATCGCGGTGCTGGACCTGTTCGTCGCGCTGGGGGCGCGGCCCGAGCACATGCTGGTGTGCGACTCCAAGGGCGTGATCCACGACCAGCGCGAGGATGCCCTGTCCGGCCGGCTGGACGAATCCAAGCGCCGCTACTGCCGCACAACGGCGGCGCGCACGCTGGCCGATGCGGTGCGCGGTGCCGACGTGTTCCTGGGCTGCTCGGCGCCCGGGGTGCTGACGGCCGAGATGGTGCAGACCATGGCCGAGCGGCCGGTCATCCTGGCACTGGCCAACCCCGAGCCGGAAATCCGTCCCGAGGTCGCCAAGGCGGCACGGCCGGACTGCATCATCGCCACCGGGCGCAGCGACTACCCCAACCAGGTCAACAACGTCCTGTGCTTCCCCTACATCTTCCGTGGCGCGCTCGACTGCGGCGCCACCCGCATCACCGAGGCGATGAAGCTCGCCTGCGTGCACGAGATCGCGGCCCTGGCCAAGGCCGAGATCAGCGACGAGGTCGCCGCCGCCTACGCCGGGCAGGAGTTGCAGTTTGGCCCGGATTACCTCATCCCCAAGCCGTTCGACACCCGGCTGATCTTGCGCATCGCCCCGGCGGTCGCGCAGGCGGCCGCCGACTCGGGCGTCGCCGCGCGCCCGATCGCCGACATCGAGGCCTACCGCGACAGCCTCCAGCGCTTCGTCTACCAGACCGGCATCCTGATGAAGCCGGTCTTCAACGCTGCCAAGGCCGTGGCGCCCAAAGCCCGCGTGGCCTATGCGGACGGCGAGGACGAACGCGCCCTGCGCGCGGCCCAGCTCGCGCTGGAGGAAGGCATCGCTCAGCCGATCCTGATCGGCCGCCCGGCGGTCATCGAGGCGCGCATCCGCAAAGCGGGGCTGCACCTGCGGCTCGGGGTGGACGTCGAGAACGTCAACCCCGAGGACGACCCGCGCTTCCGGCAGTATTGGGAGGCCTACCACCAGTTGATGAAGCGCAACGGTGCCACCCCCGAGGTGGCCAAGGCCGCGGTGCGCCGCTCCAACACCATCATCGGCTCGTTGATGGTGCACCTGGGCGATGCGGACGCCCTCATTTGCGGGTTGGTCGGCACCTACACCACGCACCTGGAGCGCATCGACGCCATCCTCGGGCGGCGTCCCGGGGCTTCGCTCTACGCCGCGCTCAATGCGGTCAACACCGACCGCGGGCCGATCTTCATCACCGACACCTACGTCAACGAGGACCCCAGCGCCGAACAACTGGCCGAGATTGCCTGGATGGCCACGCAGGAGGTGCAGCGCTTTGGCATCGTGCCCAAGGTGGCGTTCCTGTCGCACTCCACCTTCGGCTCGTCCAAGCGCGCCAGCGCGCGCAAAATGCGCGCCGCGCGCGACCTGTTCGTCGCCGCGCACCCCGAGATCGAGTGCGACGGCGAGCTGCACGGCGACGCCGCGCTGGAGCCGGAGATCCGCGGGCGCTTCCTGTCCGACTCGACGCTGTCCGGCAGCGCCAACCTGCTGGTCTGCCCCAACCTGGACGCCGCCAACATCCTCTACAACGTCATGAAGACCACCACCAGCGGCGGCGTGACGGTGGGGCCGATCCTGATGGGCGTCAACGGCACGGCCTATGTGCTGACGCCGGCAGCCACCGTGCGCCGTGTGCTGAATATGACGGCGGTCGCGGCGGCGCGGGTGCGGGGCTGACGCGCGGCCGGCCTGCTCGCACATGTGAGCATCGACGCCGGCAACGGCTCGGCCGGCACCGTCACCCGCGTCGCCTCGGGCACCTACGACATGGGCCTCGCGGACATGGCCGCGCTGATGGAGTTCCACGCCAACAACCCCGACGCGCCCAACAAGCCGGTGGCCGTCATGATGGTCTACAACAACACCCCGGCGGCGGTGCTGGCGCTCAAAAAATCCGGCATCCGCACGCCCAAGGACCTGAGCGGCAAGAAGCTGGGGGCGCCCGTCTTCGACGCCGGCCGCAAGGCCTGGCCCATCTTCGAAAAGGCCAACGGCGTGGGGCCTGTGACCTGGACCTCGATGGATCCGCCTCTGCGCGAAACCATGCTGGTGCGCGGCGACATCGACGCCATCACGGGGTTTTCGTTCACCTCGCTGCTCAACCTGGAGGCGCGTGGCGTCAAGACCGACGAGATCGTGGTCATGCCCTACGCCCAGCACGGCGTCAAGTTGTATGGCAACGCCATCATCGCCCACCCGCGGCTGCGGCGCGAAAATCCCAGCGCCGCGCTGCTGGCCGAGCGCTGGCGCGCGCGGACCTTGCACGGCGTGGACGAGGTGGTTCGGTTCATCGAACGGCGCGGGCTGCTCACCGCCTGAGCGGGGCTCCGGACTTCGCAGCCACTACACTGCCGGTATCCGTACCGCTATGCTGCAAGTACCGCGCGCATGTCCTCCACCTACCTTGACACCCTACCCGATCCGTGGGGGTGGGTCATCTCTGCCGTGCTGGGGCTCATCGTTGGGAGCTTCCTCAACGTCGTGATCCACCGCCTGCCGCGGATGCTGGAGCGCCGCTGGGCGGCCGAATGCGCCGCGCTGCAAACGCCCGCCGCAGGCGACAACGGGGATGCGGTCGCCCCGGCCCCGGCCCGCTACGACCTGTTGACGCCGCGCTCCCACTGCCCGGCATGCCACACCCCCATCCGCTGGTTCCACAACGTTCCGGTACTGAGCTGGCTGATGCTGCGCGGCCGTTGTGCGGCGTGCGCAGCGCCCATCCCCTGGCGGTACCCGCTGGTCGAGGGGCTGACCGGCCTGGCCTTCGCCCTGGTGTTTGCCCGCCACGGGGCCAGCGCGGCCACCGTCGCGTGGTGGGGGTTCATGGCCGCCGTGCTGGCTCTGGCCTTCATCGACTGGGACACCACCCTGCTGCCGGACGACATCACGCTGCCGCTGGTCTGGGCCGGTCTGATCGCCGCCGCCACCGGCCTGAGCGGGGTCGCCCTGCCCGATGCGCTGTGGGGCGCGGTGGCTGGCTATCTGTCGCTGTGGAGCATCTACTGGGCGTTCAAGCTGCTCACCGGCAAGGAGGGCATGGGATACGGCGACTTCAAGCTGCTGGCCGCGCTGGGGGCGTGGCTGGGTTGGTCCGCGCTGATCCCGCTGGTGCTGGTCGCCTCGGCCCTGGGCGCCGTCGTCGGGCTGACCATGAAAGCATCCAACACCCTGCGCGAGGGCCGCTACGTGCCCTTCGGGCCCTTTCTGGCCTTTGGCGGCTTGCTGGTGTGGGCGCTTGGACCGCAGCGCCTGCTGGGCGCGTTGGGGTTGTGATGGGCAGACCCCTGCGCATCGGGCTGACCGGCGGCATCGGCAGCGGCAAAAGCACGGTTGCGGCCATGCTCGCTGCGCTGGGCGCGACCGTGGTGGATGCGGACGCCATCTCGCGCGCCAGCACCGCGGCGGGCGGCGCCGCGATCGAGCCGATCCGGCAGGCCTTCGGCGACGCCTTCATCACGCCTGCGGGCGCGCTGGACCGCGACCGCATGCGCGCGCGGGTGTTCAGCGACGGCGACGCCAAGGCGCGGCTCGAGGCCATCGTCCACCCCCTGGTGCGGGCCGAGATCGACCGCCGCATCGCCGCCTGCACGGCCGACGCCATCGTGCTGGACTTGCCGCTGCTGGTGGAGTCGGCGGCGTGGCGGCAGCGCTGCGACCGGGTGTGGGTGGTCGACTGCGCACCAGAGACGCAAATCCGCCGCGTCATGGCCCGCAATGGCTGGCCGCGCGAGCAGGTGCTGGCCGTACTCGCCCAACAGGCCGGCCGGGCCCAACGGCTGGCCGCGGCCGACGTGGTGATCGACAACGACGACGTCGATCTGGACACCTTGCGCGAGCGCGTGCGGCGTGCGTGGGAAGCGCGGGGATTGCCGCTATGATGCCCGCGTGATCCTGTACGAATACCCCTTCAACGAGCGCATCCGCACCTACCTGCGCCTGGAGCACCTGCTGCGGCGGCTGGCCGAACTGGTGTCGCGCACGCACCCGCTGGATCACCACTATGCGATCCAGACGCTGTTCGAGATCGTGGACGTCGGCGCCCGCGCCGACCTCAAAACCGAGATCCTGAAAGACCTGGAGCGCCACAAGCAGATCTTCAACGGCTATCGGGGCAACCCCGCCATCTCGGAGGCGGCGCTGGACCAGTTCATCGCCCGCATCGACACCTGCTACGCGGCCCTGCGCGACGACGAGGGCAAGGCGGGGCATGCCTTGGCCGGCAACGAATGGCTGACGGCCATTCGCAACCGCATCGCCATCCCCGGCGGCACTTGCGAGTTCGACTTGCCCGCCTACCACGACTGGCAACACCGTCCGGTCGAACAGCGGCAGGCCGACCTGGCCCGCTGGGCGGGTGAGATCGCCTGCCTGGCCGAGCCCGTGCATCTGCTGCTGCGGCTGCTGCGCGAATCGGGCCTGGCGCAAAAGGTCTACGCCACGCACGGTCAATACCAACAAAGCCTGCCGCAAAGCCGCACCTTCCAATTGCTGCGCGTGTGGCTGGACCCCGCGCTGCAATTGATCCCCGAGATCAGCGGCAACCGGCTGCTGTTTTCGGTGCGGCTGCTGCGGCGCACCGACGACGGCCGGCTGGAGCACGCCGCCGACGCCGAGGCCGAGTTCGAAGTCCACCTGTGTGCCTGATGCCGGCCAGCGCCCCGATGACGCAGCCCTTCGCCGCCCGCACCGTCACCTGCCCTGCCTGCGGCGGACCGTCGCGCTACGCG
The DNA here is from genome assembly GCF_046292505.1 of Tepidimonas sp. GTDB lineage: Bacteria > Pseudomonadota > Gammaproteobacteria > Burkholderiales > Burkholderiaceae_C > Tepidimonas. The sequence continues at coordinate 78,078 of NZ_JBKBQX010000006.1, forward strand.
CCCGACAACCCCTGGCGCCCCTTTTGCAGCGAGCGCTGCAAGCAACTGGACCTGGGCGCCTGGGCCAGCGAGCGCTTTCGCGTGCCCGACCCGACACCCCCCAATTCGGGCGAGTGGCCCGACGGCCCCGTCCCCTCGTGATTGCGGTGGCCGGGTCATGAACCGCCTGACCCTCGAACGCCGGCAGGTCTGGATCTATGCCGTGGCCATCGCGGCCGGCCTGCTCACCGGCGGCGTCTGGCCCGACACCGCCCCCGTGCTGGAGGCGTGGCTGTGGCCCACCCTGGTGCTGCTGCTGTACGTGACCTTCGTGCAGGTACCCCTGTGGCATGTGCGCGATGCCTTCCGCGACCACCGCTTCATCGCGGCGATGCTGGTGGGCAACTTCGTCGTTTTGCCAGCGGTCGTGGCGGCGCTGCTCGCCGGGTTGCCGCCGGACCCCGCGGTACGCCTGGGAGTCGCCATGGTGTTGCTCGTGCCCTGCACCGACTGGTTCATCACCTTCAGCCAACTGGGCGGGGCCAATGTCGCACGCGCCATCGCAACCACCCCCATCAACCTGTTGCTCCAACTGGCGCTGCTGCCGGTGTACCTGTGGTTGCTGCTGGATGCGCACCCGCTCGCCGGGTGGGGGTTGACGGATATCGCGCCCGCCCTGGGCGTGGTGGCCGTGCCCCTGCTGCTGGCGGCCGCGTCGGAGCGCTGGATCGAAGCCCGACCCACCCGGCACGCCTGGCGGGAACGGCTGGCGTGGTGGCCGGTTCCGCTGCTGGCCGTGGTGGTGTTTTTGATCGCGGGTGCCCAGGCCCATGCGGCCTGGGACGCCTTGGGCTCGCTGGCCGGAGTCATCCCTGTCTTCGTCGTCTTTCTGCTGCTGGGCGGGGCCATCGCCAAGGCGCTGGCCCGCCTGATGCGACTGCCGCGCGATCAGGGCCGCACGCTCGCCTTCAGTCTGGGCACGCGCAACTCCTTCGTCGTGCTGCCGTTCGCCCTTGCCCTGCCCCCGGGGTGGGAAGTGGTCGCCCTGATCATCGTCCTGCAATCGCTGGTGGAACTGGCGGGGATGGTGTTCTACCTGTGGTGGATTCCCCGCCACCTGTTCCGGTGAGCAGATCAGGCCGTTGCCTGGGCGATCTCGGGACCGCCCTCTTGCCCCATCCAGCGCAGCAGCGGCCACGTCCCGGGCAACACCGGCGCCACCGTCACCGGCAGCGTCTGCCAGGCAAACGCCTGCCCCTCGTGCATCTGCAGCTCGCCGCGCCAGTCGTGCACGCGGCAGACGTGCAGCCGCACGCGCGCGTGCGGGTAGTCGGCCTCCAGCACGCGCCAAGGATGCGCGGCACCGATCGTCACGCCGATTTCCTCCTGCAGCTCGCGGCGCAGCGCCTGCTCCACCGTCTCGCCCGGCTCCACCTTGCCGCCGGGGAATTCCCAGTGCCCGGCGTAGGCCTTGCCGGACGGCCGGGTCGTCAGCAAAAACCGCCCGTCGCGGTCGATCAGCACGCCGACCGCGACGTCCACCACCGGGCGCGGCCCGGGCGCGCGCGGCTGATCCGCATCGACCACCAGCACCTCGTGCGGCGCCGGCGCGGCGGCGGGCGCGCTCATGCCGCCTCCGGCGACGTGCGGCCAGCCCAGTCGCGCGCGAACTGATAGGCCACGCGCCCGCTGCGCGCGCCGCGCTCCAGCGCCCACACCAGCGCCGCGCGGCGCGCCTCGTCCCACTGCGCCTCGGGCACGCCGTAGGCCGCCAGCCATTGCCGCACCACGGCCAGGTATTCGTCCTGGCTGAACGGGTAGAAGCTCACCCACAGGCCGAAGCGCTCCGACAGCGAGACCTTCTCCTCCACCGCCTCGCCCGGATGCAGCTCGCCGTCGTCGTCGTAGGTGGCGGCGAGGTTGTCGCGCATCTTCTCCGGCAGCAGATGGCGGCGGTTGCTGGTGGCGCAGATCAGCACGTTGGGGGTGGCCGCGGCCACCGAGCCGTCCAGGATCGACTTCAGCGCCTTGTAACCCGGCTCGCCCTCCTCGAAGCTCAGGTCGTCGCAGAAGATGAGGAAGCGCTCCGGCCGCGGCGCCACCACCTCGACGAGGTCGGGCAGGTCGGTGAGGTCGGCCTTGTCCACTTCGATCAGGCGCAGGCCCTGCGCGGCGTATTCGTTCAGGCACGCCTTGATCAGCGAGCTCTTGCCGGTGCCGCGCGCACCGGTCAGCAGCACGTTGTTGGCCGGCAGCCCGCGCACGAAGCGCTCCAGGTTGCGCTGCACCTTGGCCTTCTGCTCATCGATGGCCTGCAGGTCGTCGAGCCGGATCGAGGCCACATGCCGCACCGGTTCCAGCACGCCGTGCGCGCCGCGCTTGCGGTAGCGGAACGCCACCGAGGCCGCCCAGTCCGGCGCCGATAGCGGCTGCGGCAGGATGGACTCGATGCGCTCGATCAGCGCCTCGGCGCGCGCCAGCAACCGTTCGAATCGTTCGTTCATCGGCTTGAGCTCAGCTGCGGTAGTCGGCGTTGATGCGGACGTAGTCGTGACTGAGGTCGCACGTCCACACCGTCTCGGCGGCCGCACCTCGCCCCAGGTCCACGCGCACGGTGATCTCGCTTTGCTTCATCACGCGCTGGCCGTCCTCCTCGCGGTAGGCCGGGTGGCGCCCGCCGCGCGTGACGACGTGCACGTCGTCCAGGAACAGCTCGATGCGGCCCTGGTCGAGGTCGTCGATACCCGCGTAGCCCACCGCCGCCAGGATGCGGCCGAGGTTGGGGTCGCTGGCGTAGAAGGCGGTCTTGACCAGCGGCGAGTGCGCGATCGCGTAGGCGACCTTCAGGCACTCGTCGGTGGTGCGCCCGCCCTCCACGCGCACGGTGATGAACTTGGTCGCGCCCTCGCCGTCGCGCACGATGGCGTGCGCCAGCGTGCGCGCCACCTCCGTCACCGCCGCCAGCAAGGCCTGCCCGGCGGGGCTGTCGAGCGTCTCGAGGCGCGCCAGCGGCGCACGCCCGGTGGCCATCACGACGAAGGAGTCGTTGGTGGACGTGTCGCCATCGACCGTGATGCGGTTGAACGAGCCGTCGGCAGCGCGGCGGGCCAGCTCCCCGATCAGCGCCGGCGCCACCGGCGCGTCGGTGGCGACGAAGCCCAGCATCGTGGCCATGTTGGGCCGGATCATGCCGGCGCCCTTGGCGATGCCGGTCACCGTCACCGGCACGCCCTCGATCGCCACGCGGCGGCTGGCGGCTTTCGGCACGGTGTCGGTGGTCATGATGCCCTCGGACGCGCGCAGCCAGTGGGCGCCGTCCCCGGCCGCGTCGGCCAGCGCCGCCGGCAGCCCGGCGACGATGCGATCCACCGGCAGCGGCTCCATGATGACGCCGGTAGAAAACGGCAGCACCTGCTGCGGCGCCACGCCGAGCCGCTGCGCCAGCGCGATGCACACGGTGCGCGCATCCACCAACCCCTGCTCGCCGGTGCCGGCGTTGGCGCAGCCGGTGTTGACCACCAGCGCGCGGATGCCCTGCCCCGCGGCCAGGTGCTCGCGGCAGACCTGCACCGGCGCGGCGCAGTAGCGGTTGCGCGTGAAGACGCCACCCACCGCGCTGCCTTCGTCCAGCAGCATGACGGTGAGATCCTTGCGGTTGGGCTTGCGCACGTGCGCCTCGGCCACGCCCAGGCGCAGGCCGGGCACGGGCAGCAGGTCGGCGGTGTCAGGAACGCTCCAGTTGACGGCCATCGCGGACTCCTGGGTCGGCAGCTCAGGTCAGCTTGCCGTGACAGTGCTTGTACTTCTTGCCGCTGCCGCACGGGCAGGGGTCGTTGCGGCCGACGCGCGGCAATGCGGCGGCCCCCGCCTTGTTGAGCAGCCCCTGATCGGCGGTGGTCTCGGCCTCGCCGGTCTCGGTCGGTGCGGTATAGGTGACGTTGGTCAGGCGCTCGGCGTCCTGCTCCAGGCGCTCGGCAGCGTCGCTCACCTGCTCGGGCGACTGCACCTTCACATTCATCAGCACGCGCGTGACTTCGTTGCGCACGCCGTCGAGCATCTGGGCAAAGAGCTGGAACGCCTCGCGCTTGTACTCCTGCTTGGGCTGCTTCTGCGCATAGCCGCGCAGGTGGATGCCCTGGCGCAGGTAGTCCAGCGCGCTCAAGTGGTCGCGCCAGTGGCTGTCCAGGGTTTGCAGCAGCACCACCCGCTCGAAGGGGGTGAACGCCGCTCGGCCCGCCAGCGCCACCTTGGCCTCGTAGGCGGCGTGACCCGCCTCGACGACCCGGCGCACGATGTCCTCGTCGTCCATGGCCTCGGCGCGCTCCAGTTCGCCGACCAGATCGACGCTCAGCCCGTACTCCTCGGCCAGGGCCTGCTGCAGGCCGGGCACGTCCCACTGCTCCTCCACGCTGCCGGCCGGCACATACTGGCGGACCAGGTCGGTCAAACAGCCCTCGCGCAGCGCCGCGACCTGCGCCGACAGGTCCTCGGCATCGATGATGTCGTTGCGCTGCTGGTAGATGACCTTGCGCTGGTCGTTGGCGACGTCGTCGTATTCCAGCAGCTGCTTGCGGATGTCGAAGTTGCGCGCCTCGACCTTGCGCTGCGCGCTCTCGATGGAGCGGGTGACGATGCCGGCCTCGATGGCTTCGCCCTCCGGCATCTTGAGGCGGTCCATGATGGCGCGCACCCGGTCGCCGGCGAAGATGCGCATCAGCGGATCGTCCAGGCTCAGGTAGAAGCGGCTGGAACCCGGGTCCCCCTGGCGGCCGGCACGGCCACGCAACTGGTTGTCGATGCGGCGGCTTTCGTGCCGCTCGGTGCCGATGATGCGCAACCCGCCGAGCTGCTTGACCTTCTCGTGGTCGGCCTGCCACTGCTGGCGCAGCTGCTCGATGCGCTGCGCCTTGGCGGCCTCGTCCAGCGCCGGGTCGGCCTCCACCGCGGCGATCATCTTCTCCAGGTTGCCGCCCAGCACGATGTCGGTGCCACGGCCGGCCATGTTGGTGGCGATGGTGATCGCGCCCGGGCGGCCGGCCTGGGCGATGATCTCGGCCTCGCGCGCGTGCTGCTTGGCGTTGAGCACCTCGTGCGGCAGCCCCTCGCGCTGCAGCAGTTGGGCGATGATCTCGGAGTTCTCGATCGACGAGGTCCCCACCAGCACGGGCTGGCCACGCTCGTGGCAGTCGCGAATGTCGGCGATGACGGCCCGGTACTTCTCGCCGGTGGTCTTGTAGACACGGTCTTGTTCGTCGCGGCGCTGGCTGGGCCGGTTGGGCGGGATGACCACCGTCTCCAGGCCGTAGATTTCCTGGAACTCGTACGCCTCGGTGTCGGCGGTGCCGGTCATGCCCGCCAGCTTGCCGTACAGGCGGAAATAGTTCTGGAACGTGATCGAGGCCAGCGTCTGGTTCTCGGGCTGGATGGCCACGCCCTCCTTGGCCTCCACCGCCTGGTGCAGGCCGTCGCTCCAGCGCCGCCCGACCATCAGGCGGCCGGTGAACTCGTCGACGATGACGATCTCGCCGTTTTGCACCACGTAATGCTGGTCCCGGTGGTACAGGTGCTGGGCCTTGAGCGCCGTCACCAGGTGATGCAGCAGGGTGATGTTGGCCGGGTCGTACAGCGACGCGCCCTCGGGCAGCAGCCCCGCGCGCGCCAGCAGTTGTTCGGCGTGCTCGTGCCCCTGCTCGGTCAGGTGAATCTGGTGCGACTTTTCGTCGAGCGTGAAGTCACCGGGCTTGATGACCCCCTCGCCCGTTCGGGGGTCGGCCTCCCCTTCCTGCCGGGTCAGGGCCGGCACCAGCGTCTTGATGCGTTGGTACAGCTCGGTGTGGTCCTCGGCCTGGCCGCTGATGATGAGTGGCGTACGTGCCTCGTCGATCAGGATGGAGTCCACCTCGTCGACGATGGCGTAGTTCAGGCCGCGTTGCACGCGGTCGCGGGCCTCGTACACCATGTTGTCGCGCAGGTAATCGAAGCCGTATTCGTTGTTGGTGCCGTAGGTGATGTCGGCGGCGTAGGCGGCCTGCTTCTGCTCGCGCGGCATCTGGGGCAGATTGACCCCCACGCTCAGGCCCAGCCAGTGGTAGAGCTTGCCCATCCACTGGGCATCGCGGCTGGCCAGATAATCGTTGACGGTGACGACGTGCACGCCCTTGCCCGTCAGGGCGTTCAGATACACCGGCAGCGTGGCCGTCAGCGTCTTGCCCTCGCCGGTGCGCATTTCGGCGATCTTGCCCTGGTGCAGCGCGATGCCGCCCATCAGCTGCACGTCGAAGTGACGCATCATCATGACGCGCTTGCTGGCCTCGCGCACCGTGGCAAATGCCTCGGGCAGCAGGGCATCGAGCGACTCGCCGTTGGCCAGCCGCTGGCGGAACTCGGCCGTCTTGGCCTGCAACTGCTCGTCGCTCAGCGCGGCAAACGTCGGCTCCAGCGCATTGATGCGCGCCACCGTTTTGCGATAACCCTTGAGCAGCCGATCGTTGCGGCTGCCGAAAATCTTGGTCAGGAACGGGATGGCCATACAAACCCCGCCGCGCGACCGCCCGGGGGCAGGCGCGGCTCAAGCAATTCTCGGACCGCTCCGCCAGCGGCGGAACGCCATGACACGCCGCCCGGGGGCCTGCGCACCCGGAACCGACAGTGCGGGCATTGTAGCCCCGCGTGCACGGGCTACCGGACGGGCACCTGGGACGCGTCGCGCCCCTGCACCCGCACCTGCAGGGTCTGCACTTCGCCACCCGCGGAACGGGCCGCCGCCAGCAACACTGGCGCGAGCTGCCGCACCTTGGCCGCCACCGAGGGGTTGGCCGCGAGCAGGCACCACACCCCGTCCTCCAGCGGCCCGGCGGTCACCCGCTCGCGCAGCAGGGGGGGCAAATGCACGGCCACCCGCTGGAGCAGCCGCCGCGACACCCAGGCGCGCTCGGCCACATCGGCCAGCACGGGGTTGGCGCGCACGGCCTGCTGCAGGGTCAACACGGACATGGATGCTCCCTCTCGCCGCGACCGCTCAACCGCTTCAATGCGGCGCCTGGCCCACGGCGTCGCGCAGGCATTTCTGTGTGAAGCTGGTCTTGGCCGCGCCAGCCAGCTTTTTCTCGGCCGCTCGGGCATCGCAGGCGGTCTGGGCGTCTTGTTCGCACTTCTTCAGGAACGACGTCTTGGCGGCACCCGCCAGCTTTTTTTGGGCCGCGGCCGCATGGCAAGTGGGACCCGCGCCGTCGGTCGGGGCGGTGGCCCAGGCCGGGCCGGCCACCAAGGCCAGCGCCGTGGCGCCGGCGATCAAACCCGTGGTGAAGCGAAGGGACAGGGTGCGCATGGGTCGACTCCAGACGGTTGGGGCCGACCCCCTGCCGGCCCCAGGCGGACAGTCTACGCCAGGAGGCGCCGTTTGCCCCCGTTTGCCCCCGTTTGCCCCCCAGAGCGGGCCTCAGGGCGCGGGGCGCAGGCGCAGCAGACGCCCATCCGGGGCGTCGGTCAGCACATACAGCCAGCCGTCCGGTCCCTGGCGCACATCGCGGATGCGCTCACCCAGCTCGGTCAACAGGCGGTGCTCACGCACCACGCGCGTGCCGTCCAGCTCCAGCCGCACCAGGTGCTGGCCGCGCAGCGCGCCGATGAACAGGTTGCCGCGCCACGCCGCTCCGTAGCGGTCGCTGGTCAGCCACGCCATGCCGGAGGGCGCGATCGACGGCGTCCAGTGGTGCAGCGGCGGCACCATGCCGGGCTTGTGCGAGCCTTCGCCGATGCGCCCGCCGCCATACTGCTCGCCAAAGGTCACCACCGGCCAGCCGTGGTTGCCGCCGCGCTCGGGGCGGTTCAGCTCGTCCCCACCCTGCGGGCCGTGCTCGTGCATCCACAGCCGGCCGTCTAGGCCCCAGGCGGCCCCTTGCGGGTTGCGGTGGCCCCAGCTCCAGATCTCGGGCAAGGCGCCCTCGCGGCCCACCAGTGGGTTGTCGGGCGGGACGGCACCGTTTTTGGTCACGCGCACGACCTTGCCATGGTGGTTGTCCAGCGTCTGCGCATCGGCCATGCGTTGATAGCGCTCGCCCAGCGTCAGAAACAGGGTGCCGTCGGGCGCCTCGACGATGCGGCAGCCAAAGTGCAATCGGCTGGCGACACGCGGCTGCTGGCGAAAGATCACCCGCAGATCCTGCAACCGGGTCGCGTCCGCGGACAGGACCGCGCGCGCCAGGGCGGTGGAATTGCCGCGGCCCTGGGGTTGCGGCTCCGCGTAGCAGAAATACAGGGTGCGGTGGCGGGGAAAGTCACTGTCCAGCGCCAGATCGAGCAAGCCGCCCTGTCCCGCCGCATCCACCCGGGGCAGGCCGGCGATCGGCGCGCCCAGACGGCCGTCGGCCTCGACCACACGCAAGCGCCCGGGACGCTCGGTGACCAGAAAGCGCCCATCCGGCAAAAACGCCAGCGCCCAGGGGTGCTCCAGTCCGGCGGCCACCACCTCGGCACGCAAGCGGGCGGGCTCCGCAACGGCCATGCGCATCGGCGGGGCCACCGACGCCAGTGCCAGGGCCAGCCCCGCGCCCAGCACCGCCCGGGGCAGTCCCCGTCGCCCCACACGCCAAGCGCACCAACGACCGAGCCCATGCATTGTCATGATGACGGGATGGTTTCCGATCGGACGCCGGCCGTCAAGCGGCCCTCGGGCGCCCGAGGGCAACCACGCCCCCCGACCGAGCACCGGGGAGGGAACTCCGCATTTAGCACTCGATCCAAGAGAGTGCTAACATGATGAGCGATCAGTCCAGGAGAGGAGAGCCCATGACCGCGATGTCCCTTGCCCTCACGCCTGCGTCCCCCGCCGCGCCGGCGGCGTCGTGGTCCAGCACGTCGCTGACACTGCCGCCGCTGGGCAATCTGGATGCCTACATCAGCGCCGTCAACCGCATTCCGCTGCTCAGCGCGGACGAAGAGCGCGACTGCGCCCAGCGCTGGCGTCAGCATCAGGACCTGGAGGCGGCCGGCAAGCTGGTGATGTCCCACCTGCGGCTGGTGGTGGCCATCTCGCGCCAGTATCTGGGCTACGGCCTGCCCCAGGCAGACCTGATCCAGGAGGGCAACATCGGCCTGATGAAGGCCGTCAAGCGCTTCGACCCCGCCCAGGGCGTGCGGCTGGTCAGCTACGCGGTGCACTGGATCAAGGCGGAAATCCACGAATTCATTCTGCGCAACTGGCGCATGGTCAAGGTCGCCACCACCAAGGCCCAGCGCAAGCTGTTTTTCAATTTGCGCTCGCTCAAGCGGGGCTTCAAGGCCGATGCGCTGGACGAGGATGTGGCACGCGAGCGCCTGTCCGAGGCCGAAATCGACGTCGTGGCTCGCGAACTCAACGTGCGCCGCGAGGATGTGATCGAGATGGAAACCCGCCTGGGTGGCGCAGACGTGGTGCTCGACCCCCTGCCCAACGAGGATGGGGAAGAGGCCTACGGCCCGATCGCCTACCTGGCCGACCACCGCCACGAGCCCACCGCCGTGCTGGAGGCGCGCGAACGCGAGCGCCTGGGCTCGGAGGGCATCGAACACGCGCTGGCGCAACTCGACGAGCGCTCGCGCCGCATCGTGACGGCGCGCTGGCTACAGGTCAACGACGACGGCACCGGCGGCGCCACGCTGCAGGAGCTGGCCGATGAATACGGCGTGAGCGCCGAGCGCATCCGCCAGATCGAGGCAGCGGCGATGAAGAAGATGCGCCAGGCGCTGCGCGCGTACGCCTGATCCGCGGCCCGGATCAGGCCTCGCGCCGCAAAGCCGGGAACAGGATCACGTCGCGAATACTCGGGCTGTCGGTCAGCAGCATGATCAGCCGGTCGATGCCCACCCCGCAGCCGCCGGCGGGCGGCATGCCGTACTCCAGCGCCCGGATGTAGTCGGCGTCGAAGTACATGGCCTCGTCGTCGCCGGCGTCTTTGTTGGCCACCTGGGCATGGAAGCGCGCGGCCTGGTCCTCGGGGTCGTTCAGCTCGGAAAAGCCGTTGCCCACTTCCCGCCCGGTGATGTAGAGCTCGAAGCGCTCGGTGATCGTCGGATCGGTGTCGCTGGCGCGCGCCAGCGGCGAGATTTCGGTGGGGTGGTTGCAGATGAAGGTCGGCTGCCAGAGCTTGTCCTCCACCGTCTCTTCGAAGTACAGGACCTGCAGACCGGCCAGGCTGCGGCTGTCCAGCCGGTCCTTGACGGGATCCAGCCCCAGGCGCCGCAACTGCTCGCGCAGCCACGCCGGATCGTCCACACGCTCGCCCGCGTCGGTGTGCTTGAGGATGGCCTCGCGGATGGTCAGTCGCTCGAACGGCGCATCCAGGTCCACGTCCCGCCCCTGGTAGACGAGCCGGCCGCCACCGCACACGGTGTGGGCCACGTGGCGGATGAGCTGCTCGGTAAACGCCATCAAATCCACGTGGTTCCAGTACGCCGCGTAAAACTCCATCATGGTGAACTCGGGGTTGTGGCGAACGCTGATCCCCTCGTTGCGGAAGTTGCGGTTGATCTCGAACACGCGATCGAAGCCCCCCACCAGCAGGCGCTTGAGGTAGAGCTCCGGGGCGATACGCAGGAACATCTCCTGATCCAGCGCATTGTGGTGGGTCACGAAGGGTTTGGCGTTCGCCCCCCCGGGGATGGGGTGCAGCATGGGTGTTTCCACCTCCAGAAAACCGTGCTGCACCATGAACTCACGCAGGGCCGTGACAGCCAGGCTGCGCACGACGAAGCGCTCGCGCGCCGCGACATCGGTCATGAGATCGACATAGCGCTGGCGGTACTTCAGCTCCTGGTCGTGGATGCCGTGGAACTTGTCCGGCAGCGGGCGCAGGCTCTTGACCACCAGACGCAGCCGATCGGCCTTGACGGACAGCTCGCCCGTGCGGGTCTTGAACACCGTGCCTTCGGCATAGACGATGTCACCCAAATCCCAGTGCTTGAAGGCGTCGTAGGCGGCCTCGCCCAACGCGTCCTTGGTGAGGTAGAGCTGGATGCGCCCGCCGGTGGGGCCGAAGGAGGCATCCTGCACGGTGGCAAAGCTGGCCTTGCCCATGACGCGCTTGAGCATCATGCGCCCGGCGACGCTGACGCGGGCCTGCAGCGGCTCGAGCATCTCGTTGCTCATGTGGCCGTACTCAGCCTGCAGAGCCTCGGCCGTGTGCTGCGGCCGCACGTCGTTGGGGAAGGCCGGCCCGGCACCCTGACCGGCAGCGGCACGCAGCGCCTGGAGTTTTTCGCGGCGCTCAGCGATGAGCTGGTTTTCGCTCGGGGCCTCGACGGGCGCGGGATGGACGGAATCGGTCATGGCACCACCGGGATGCAAAAAACAAAGGGTTTTGCGGCCCACACCGCAAAACCCTCGATTGTAGGCGGCCCACGCCGGTGCCGCCCCGTTCGCATCGGCAGGCCGTCAGACGGCCGCTTCGCCCAGGTAGGCCGCGCGGACCTTCGGATCGTCCAGCATGGCCTTGGCCTCGCCGTGCATGATGATCTCGCCCGAGTCCATCACATAGCCTCGGTCGGCCACCTGCAGCGCGCGGCGGGCGTTCTGCTCCACCAGCAGCACCGTCATCCCCTGCGCGTGCACATCGCGCACCACCTCGAAGATCTTGTCCACCATGATCGGCGACAGGCCCATCGACGGCTCGTCCAGCAGCAGCAGCTTGGGACGGCTCATCAGCGCGCGCGCCATCGCCAGCATCTGCTGCTCGCCGCCGGACATCGTGCCGGCGAGCTGGTCGCGTCGTTCTTTCAGGCGCGGAAACAGCTCGAACATGCGATCGATGTCGCGCTGGATCTCGGCCTTGTCGGTGCGCACGTAGGCGCCCATCAGCAGGTTTTCGGTGATGGTCATGCGCGTGAAGACGCCGCGGCCCTCCGGCACCATGGCCAGCCCGCGCTTGACCAGATCCCACGACCCCGCCCCGCGGATGGACTGGCCCTGGTAGACGATGTCGCCGCCCTCGGACACCAACATGCCGGTGATGGCCTTCATGGTCGTGGTCTTGCCCGCGCCGTTGGAGCCGATCAGGGTGACCAGCTCGCCCTCGCGCACCTCCAGGTCGATGCCCTTGACCGCCTTGATGCCGCCGTACGAGACCTTCAAGCCCGTGACTTTCAACAGGGTATTCGCCATTTCAGTGTCCTCCGGTACCAAGGTAGGCCTCGATCACCTTGGGATTCTTTTGCACCTCGGCGGGCGTGCCCTCGGCGAGCTGCTTGCCGTAGTCCAGCACGGTGACGCGGTCGCACAGGCCCATGACCAGCTTGACGTCGTGCTCGATCAGCAAAATGGTGCGGTTGTCGCGGCGGATGCGGTCGATCAGCTCGCGCAGCTGCACCTTCTCGGTCGCGTTCATGCCGGCGGCCGGCTCATCCAGCGCGATCAGCTTGGGGTCGGTGGCCAGGGCGCGCGCGATCTCCAGCCGGCGCTGGTCGCCATAGGACAGGGTGCGCGCCTTGTAGTCGGCGTATTTGGCGATGCCGACGTATTCGAGCAGTTCCATCGAGCGCTCGGCGATGGCTTTTTCCTCGGCCTTGAAGCTGCTCGTGCGCAGGATGGAGCCGAAGATGCCCGAGCGCGTGCGCACATGGCGGCCGACCATGACGTTTTCCAGCACCGTCATCTCGGCGAACAGCCGAATGTTCTGGAAAGTGCGCGCGATACCGGCCTTGGCCACCTCGTGCACCGCGGTGGGCGTGTAGGGCTGGCCCGCCAGCTCGAACGAGCCGCTGTCGGGGGTGTACAGGCCCGTCAGCACGTTGAAGAAGGTCGTCTTGCCGGCGCCGTTGGGGCCGATCAGGCCATAGACCTGGCCGCGCTTGATCTCGATGCCGACGTCCGAGAGCGCCTGCAGGCCGCCGAAGCGCTTGGAGACGCCGCTGACTTTCAGGATGGTGTCTGTCATGGAGAGCTCCTCACTTGCTCAGCGACTTGCCGTGCTCGGGCGCGGGCCACAGACCGCGCGGGCGCAGCAGCATGACGATGATCATGGCCAGCGCGATCAGCAACTGGCGCAAGATCTCGGGCGCCAGACGCCCGTCGGTGAGGTAGTGCAGCGGACCGGCCAGGTGGCGCAGCAGCTCCGGCAGGCCGCCCAGCAGCAGCGCCCCCAGGATCACGCCCGGGATGTGGCCGAGACCACCCAGCACCACCATCGCCACGATCATCACCGACTCCATCAGGATGAACGATTCCGGATAGACGCCGCGCATCAGCGAGGCGAACAGCACGCCCGCGACGCCGCCGAAGGTGGCGCTGGAGCCGAAGGCCGCAAGCTTGAGGTTGCGGGTGTTGATGCCCATGGCCTTGGCGGCGATCTCGTCCTCGCGGATGGCCATCCACGCGCGCCCGATGCGGGAGTTGCCCATGCGGTGCGCAATGATCACCGTCATCACGACGAAGAACAGGATCAGGTAGTAGTACAGCGTCACCGACTCGAAGGTGTAGGTCCAGTCCCCGAGCGATATGGTCAGCCGTTGCCCCATGTTGTGGCCGAAGACCGTCACCGCATCGACACCGGCAATCCCCTTGGGCCCGTTGGTCAGGTTGATCGGGCGGTCCAGGTTGAGCATGAAGATGCGCACGATCTCGCCAAACCCCAGCGTCACAATGGCCAGGTAGTCGCCGCGCAGCTTGAGCACGGGGTAGCCCAGCATCAGCCCGGTCATGCCGGCCAGGATGGCGGCCAGGAAGATGACGATCCAGAAGCTGAGGTGAATGCCGTTGGGGAACATCGCCGCGATCGCGGGGAAGTTGTCCGCCAGATGGCTGGAGGCCAGCAAGCTGTAGAGGTAGGCACCGACCGCGAAGAAAGCGATGAAGCCCAGGTCGAGCAGGCCCGCGTAGCCCACCACGATGTTCAGGCCCAGCGCCAGCATCACGTACAGCAGCGCCACATCGACGATGCGCACCCACGAGTTGCTGCCCGTGGCCTGCAGCAGCAGCGGCAGAACCAGCAGGCCGATGGCCGCCAGAGCAAAGACGACCAGCTTGGAAGATTGTTTGGATTGACTCATGTCAGCATCTCCTGTCCGGGCGCATCAGGCGCGGTCGGCCACCCGCTCGCCAAGCAGGCCCGACGGACGCAGCGTCAGGACGATGGCCAGGACGATGAAGGCGAAGATGTCGGAATACTGGCTGCCCAGGAAGCCGCCCGTCAGCGGCCCCAGATAGCCTGCCCCCAGCGATTCGATCAGGCCGAGCGAGATGCCGCCGACCACGGCACCGGCCAGGTTGCCGATGCCGCCAAAGACCGCGGCGACGAAGGCCTTGAGCCCCGGCATGAAGCCCATCGAGTGCTGCACCGTGCCGTAGTTGGATGCCCACATGATGCCGGCGATGGCCGCCAGCATCGCCCCGATGATGAAGGTGGCCGAAATCACCACGTCCGGCCGGATCCCCATCAGGCCGGCGACGCGCGGGTTTTCGGCGGTGGCGCGCATGGCCCGGCCCAGGCTGGTCTTGTTGACCATGAACATCAACAGCGACAGCACGATGGCGGTGGTGGCCAGGATCGTCACCTGCGTGGGCGAGATGACCGCACCACCCAGGTTGAACGGCTCGCTCGACAACAGCGTCGGATACGACTTGGGATTGGGCTTCCACACGATCATCGCCAGCGTCTGCAGCAAGATGCTCATGCCGATCGCGGTGATCAGCGGCGCCAGCCGCGGGGAGTTGCGCAGCGGCTTGTAGGCCAGCTTCTCGATCGAGAAGTTGATCGCGGCGCAGACGACCATCGAGATCAGCGCGGCCAGGACCAACAACGCCCAGCCGGGCATACCGGGCGCGGCCTCGCGGGCCTGGACGATGATCGTCCAGCTGGTCAGCGCGCCGATCATGAGCACGTCACCATGGGCAAAGTTGATCAGCCCGATGATGCCGTACACCATGGTGTAGCCAAGCGCCACCAACGCGTACATGCTGCCCAGCACCAGACCGTTGATGATCTGCTGTAGCAAAACATCCATGAGAGCTCTCCGTTGTGAGGAACCACCATCCCGGTGGCTGCTGGCCGGCCGGGTTAGCAAAAAACCCGCCAGTTCCGGCCTGGGTGCGGCCTTGGGGCGGGTTCAGAGTGGGCGGATTGTAGCGAAGCGTTTTTCGCCAACCGGTGCGTGTTTGCCCTAGCTGACCCGCCAAACCCTAGGGTTTACCCGGCAATTTCCGCGCCCACCCGGGGAAAACCAGAATTCCTATCAATGCAACTCCAAACGCATTAGGCGAACTAATGTGAGCTGCCGGCCGGCGGCACGCCGGTCGCCGCCGCAGCACGCGCCTCGGCGTTGCGCCGGCGCAGCTCGGTCAGCTTTTCGCCGATGCGCAGCTCCAGCCCGCGCGGCACCGGCTCGTAGAAGCGCGGTTCCTGCACGCCTTCGGGGAAGTAGCGCTCGCCCGCGGCAAACGCATCGGGCTCGTCGTGCGCATAGCGGTAGCCGCGACCATGGTCGAGCTGGCGCATCAGCGCCGTGGGCGCATTGCGCAGGTGCAGCGGCACCGCGCGTGTGCCGTCGCGCGCCACGAAGGTGCGCGCGGCCTTGTAGGCGGTATAGACGGCGTTGCTCTTGGGCGCCACGGCCAGGTACACCACCGCCTGCGCCAGCGCCAGCTCGCCTTCCGGGCTGCCGAGCCGCTCGTAGGTCTCGGCCGCGTCCAGCGCCAGCCGCAGCGCGCGCGGATCGGCCAGCCCGACATCCTCGGTGGCCATGCGCACCAGTCGGCGCGCAACGTAGCGCGGATCCACACCGCCATCGAGCATGCGCACGAACCAGTACAGCGCCGCGTCCGGGTCGCTGCCGCGCACGCTCTTGTGCAGCGCACTGATGGTGTCGTAGAACTGGTCGCCACCCTTGTCGTAGCGACGCAACCGCTCGCCCAGCGTCGCCAGCAGCCAGGCGTCATCCACCTCGGCGCGGCCCTGCGCGCGCGCGGTGACGGCCAGCGTCTCCAGCGTGTTGAGCAGCCGGCGCGCGTCGCCATCGGCGTAGGCCACCAGACGCTGCCGCGCTGCGGCGCTGAGCGCCGGCACCTCGCCGGTGCTCGAGGCCCGCTCGATCAGCGCCTGCAGGTCAGCCTCCGCCAGCGGCTGCAACACGTAGACGGTGGCGCGCGACAGCAGCGCGGCGTTGACCTCGAAACTCGGGTTTTCGGTGGTGGCGCCGACGAAGGTGAACAGGCCGCTTTCCACATGCGGCAAAAAGGCGTCCTGCTGCACCTTGTTGAAGCGGTGCACCTCATCGACGAACACCAGCGTCGATTGCGGGTGCAGCCCACTGCGCGCGGCCTCGGCGCGCTCGACCGCGTCGCGAATGTCCTTGACGCCGCCCAGCACCGCGCTCAGGGCGATGAACTGGGCGTCGAACGCCTGCGCCATCAGGCGCGCGATCGTGGTCTTGCCCACGCCCGGCGGCCCCCACAGGATGCAGCTGTGCGGCCGGCCGCTCTCGAATGCCAGCCGCAGTGGCATACCGGGGCCAAGCAGATGCGCTTGGCCGACGACCTCGGACAGCGTGCGCGGGCGCAGCCGTTCGGCCAGGGGGACGGAGGGGGTCTGGGCCATGCGGCGATTGTCGCCCAGGTGCACCCCGCGCCGCGCGCACGGCTTGACCGCCCCTGCCGCGCAGTGGCACGATGGCCGCATGGCTTTCGACACCTGGCTTCTGTACGCCTTGGCGGCTTTGGGGCTGTCGCTGTCGCCCGGGCCCAATGGCCTGCTGGCCCTCACCCACGGCGCGCTGTACGGGCGGCAGCGCACGCTCTACACCATCGGCGGCGGGGCGCTGGGCTTCGTCGTGGTGATTGCGCTGTCGATGTTTGGCATCGGGGCGCTGCTGCAGACTTCGCTGGTCTGGCTCACCGTCATGAAGTGGGTGGGCGGTCTGTATCTGGTGTACCTGGGCATCCAGGTCTGGCGGGCGCCGCCGATCGGCATGGACATACGCCCCAGCCCGCAGCGGCGCTCGGGGCTGTCGTTGTTCCGCCAGGGGCTGCTGTCGGCCGTCACCAACCCCAAAGGGCTGCTGTTTTTTGCCGCGTTCCTGCCCCAGTTCATCGACCCGCATCGCAGCCTGTGGGGGCAGTTCGCGGTCATGGCCGGCACCTTCGCCGTCATCGAGGTGATCACCGAGACCCTGATTGCAAGCACGGCCTCGCGCCTGACGCCGTGGCTGCGCCGCGCGGGCCGGCGCTTCAATCAGGCCTGCGGCGGCGTCTTCATGGCCATCGGCGCGGCACTGCCGCTGCGGGGCTGAGGCGGCATGGGCCCAGGCAGTGCCCCGGCGTGCATGCGGGCCGGGACATCACTGGCGCAGCACCTCGGCGCCGACGGGTGGCTGGAAGCGAAAGTGCGCCGCCGTGAATTGGGTCGAACGATCCAGGGGGCCGAACCGCATCACAGAGCGCTGGCCGAAGCTGTCCAGGATCTCCAGCACCTCGAGCTGGCCTTGGCGAAATCCAATGCGAATGCGCTGCACCTGACCGTCGCGCGCCTTGGGCGCAGCCTCTACCCAGTGCAG
Organism: Tepidimonas sp.; assembly: GCF_046292505.1. Lineage (GTDB taxonomy): Bacteria > Pseudomonadota > Gammaproteobacteria > Burkholderiales > Burkholderiaceae_C > Tepidimonas. The sequence continues at coordinate 95,574 of NZ_JBKBQX010000006.1, forward strand.
CCCGTCGCGCGATTCGCCCGCTGACAGGGTGAACGCCTGACGCACGGCGCGCAGATCGGGGGCGGCGGCCAGCAGCGCCGCCGGGGTGTTGGCCAACACGTCGGCCTGCCGGCGCGCGGTGACTTGGTTGAGATCCGGGTCGAACAGCCACAGCGTCTGTCCGTCCGCCACGATGACTTGCTCGAACGGCTGGGTGTAGCGGAAGCGAAAGCGATCCGGCCGCAAAAACTCGAATTCGCCGCGGCTGGTGCGGGTGCGCGCCATGGCCTCGCCGTCGCGCGGGGGGGCCGTCACGGTCTGCGTGAAGGCGCAGCGGCCCTGCTGCACGCTGGACAGAAAGGTTTCCAGTTCGCGCAGGCCCTCGGTTTGGGCCCAGGTGGAGAGGGGCAACCAGCCCAGGGCGGACCCCGTCAAGGCGAGCAATGCGAAGCGTCGTTGCATGGTGCTTGGAAAGGGATGGGGGTGGCGGGGTTCCGCGCCTGCGCGGGGGGTCAGGGTGCCGCTGCGCGCCGGCCTCATTCGGTGCGGCCGCCCACCAGGATGTCGCGCTGGCCGCTGGCGGTCAGCGCGCTGACCAGGCCGGCTTTCTCCATGTCCTCCAGCAGCCGCGCGGCGCGGTTGTAGCCGATCTTGAGCTTACGCTGCACGTAGCTGATGCTAGCCTTGCGGTCCTGCAGCACGATGGCCACGGCCTGGTCGTACAGCGGGTCCTTTTCGCCGCCGCCCTGTGCGTCGCCACCGCCTTCGGGGCCGCCGAAGCCGTCGCCGCCGGCGCTCTCCAGCACGTCCTCGACGTAGTCCGGCTCGCCATAGCGCTCCTTCAGGAACGCCACCACGCGGTGCACCTCGTCGTCGCTGACGAAGGCGCCGTGCACCCGGGTCGGGAAACCTGTGCCGGCCGGCATGTAGAGCATGTCGCCCATGCCGAGCAGCGCCTCGGCGCCCATCTGGTCGAGGATGGTGCGGCTGTCGATCTTGCTGCTGACCTGAAAGCTGATGCGCGTCGGGATGTTGGCCTTGATCAGGCCGGTGATGACGTCGACGCTGGGCCGCTGCGTGGCCAGGATCAGGTGGATGCCGGCGGCGCGCGCCTTCTGCGCCAGGCGCGCGATCAGCTCCTCGATCTTCTTGCCGACCACCATCATCAGGTCGGCCAGCTCGTCGATCACCACCACGATGTAGGGCAGACGCGCCAGCGGCTCGGGCGCCTCCGGCGTCAGGCTGAACGGATTGGGGATCGACTCGCCGCGCTGCGCGGCCTCGTCGATCTTGGCGTTGTAGCCCGCGAGGTTGCGCACGCCCAGCTTGCTCATCAGGCGGTAGCGCTTCTCCATCTCGGCCACGCACCAGTTCAGGCCGTTGGCGGCCTGCTTCATGTCCGTGACGACCGGCGCGATCAGGTGCGGGATGCCCTCGTAGACGCTGAGTTCCAGCATCTTCGGGTCGATCAGCAGCAGCCGCACGTCCTTCGGCTCAGCCTTGTAGAGCAGGCTCAGGATCATGGCGTTGATGCCGACCGACTTGCCCGAGCCGGTGGTGCCCGCCACCAGACAGTGCGGCATGCGGGCCAAGTCCACCACCACCGGATGGCCGGCGATGTCCTTGCCCAGCCCCATCGTCAGCAGGCTGCGCGCCTCGTGGTAGACCTGCGAGCCGAGGATTTCGCTCAGGTGGATGGTCTGGCGCCGCGCGTTGGGCAGCTCCAGCGCCATCAGGCTCTTGCCGGGGATGGTCTCGATGACGCGGATCGACACCAGCGACAGCGAGCGCGCCAGGTCCTTGGCCAGGTTGACGATCTGCGAGCCCTTGACACCGGTGGCGGGCTCGATCTCGTAGCGGGTGATGACCGGGCCAGGCTGCGCCGCCACCACCTGCACCTCGACGCCGAAATCGGCGAGTTTTTTCTCGATCAGCCGGCTGGTCATCTCCAGCGTCTCGGGCGCCACGGTGGTCGGCTGGCGCGCCGGCGGGTCGAGCAGGTCCAGCCGCGGCAGCGGCGACTCGCCGTCGGCAAACAGCGCTTGCTGGCGCTCCTTGACGGCGCGGGCGCTGGGTTCCACCTCGGCCACGGTGGGCTCGATCTGCAGCCGGGCGGTCGACTTGGGCGCCGCACGGACACCCTCCTGATCGGACGGTGCCGCCGTGGGCGCCTCGGCCCGCGGGCCCGCGTCGGCTTCGGGCGCCGGCGGCGGCACATCGAAATGCGGCTCGTGCGGGGGATGCGAGGCGCGCACCTCGGCCTCCTGGCGGCTGCGTTCGCGCGCAGCCCGCTGGCCGATGCGCACATCTTCGTCCACCTCGCGTCGCTCCCGCCGGGCTTCGATCCACTGGTCCACCGCCGCGCCGATGCGCTCGGCCACCTGCGCCCACGAAAACCCAAACACCACCGCCACCGACACCGTCCACACGGCCAGCGCCACCAAGGCCGATCCGGTATCCCCCAGCCAGCGCAGCGCGACCGGTCCGGCCAGTTCGCCCAGGACGCCGCCGGCAATATGCCCAGGCACCCAGGCGTCCCAGCGGGTCAGCCGGCTCCATTCGAGCACGCAACTGGCCCACATCAGCCCCACCACGGCGACGCCGAACGCGGCCGTGCGCCACGCGGGCGTCTGCCACCAGGCGGACCCGGGCGGCGGTGCGGGCGTGGCGCGCAACCAGCGCGCCAGCGACGCCAGCCAGGCGCGCGCGCCCGCGGCCAGCAACCACCAGACCGAGGCGCCGAACACGTAGTAGCCGATGTCCGACACCCACGCCCCCAGCCGACCGCCCCAGTTGCGGTAGCCCACCCCCGTGCCCGAAGTGGACCAGGCCGGGTCGGCCGCATCGTGGCTGAGCATGGCCAGAAAGGCAAAGGCCAGCACCACCGCGCCCAGGAGCAAACCGATCTCCTGCGCGAATCGCTTCCAGCCCCTCCCCGGGGTGGCCAGGTCGGCGTTGAGGGCATTGACGGATCGGCTCATGGGCAAACGGGCAAGCTGGGTGGGCAACCCCAAGCTTAACCCGAGCGCGGTGCCCGACACCTCCGTACAATCGTTGGCATGTCCACGCACGCCCACGTTCTCATCCTCGGCTCCGGTCCGGCCGGCTACACCGCGGCGATCTACGCCGCGCGCGCCAACCTGAAGCCGCTGCTGATCACCGGCCTGGCCCAGGGCGGCCAGCTGATGACGACCACCGAGGTCGACAACTGGCCGGCCGACGTGCACGGCGTGCAGGGCCCGGAGCTGATGCAGCGCTTCCAGCAGCACGCCGAGCGCTTCGCCACGCAGATCGTGTTCGACCACATCCACACGGCCGACCTGTCGAAACGACCCTTCACGCTGACTGGCGACGCCGGCACCTACACCTGCGACGCCCTGATCATCGCCACCGGCGCCTCGGCCAAGTACCTCGGCCTGCCGTCGGAGCAGGCCTTCATGGGCAAGGGCGTGAGCGCCTGCGCCACCTGCGACGGCTTCTTCTACCGCGGGCAGGACGTCTGCGTCGTCGGCGGCGGCAACACCGCCGTGGAGGAAGCGCTGTACCTGGCCAATATCGCGCGCAAGGTCACGCTGATCCACCGCCGCGACACCTTCCGCGCCGAGGCCATCATGGTCGACAAGCTGATGGAGAAGGTGCGCGAAGGCAAGATCGAGCTCAAGCTCTGGCACGTGCTCGACGAGGTGCTGGGCGACGACAAGGGCGTCACCGGCGTGCGCATCCGCCACGTGCAGACCGGCGCCACCGAGGAGCTGGCGCTGCAGGGCGTCTTCATCGCCATCGGCCACAGCCCCAACACGCAGATCTTCGCCGGCCAGCTCGACATGAAAGACGGCTACATCGTCACGCGCGGCGGCCACGACGGCATGGCGACGATGACCAGCGTGCCGGGGGTGTTCGCCGCCGGCGACGTGCAGGACCACGTCTACCGCCAGGCCATCACCAGCGCCGGCACTGGCTGCATGGCGGCGCTGGATGCGCAGCGCTTCCTGGAACAACAGCCGAGCTGAGGCGCCGGACCGAGCAGGCGGCATATACTGCCGCCATGAACCAGATGGTACATCCCGCTACGCGGTCTCCATCTGCCCGCGCTTCCCGCACTGGTCGCGAGTGGGTGGCAACCCGTACCAACGACCCTGGGCGGACCATGGCCAACATCCTGGAAGTGGCCACCCAGGTGTTTGCTGAAAAGGGGCTGGCGGGCGCACGCATCGACGAAATCGCCGATGCCACCCGGACCAGCAAGCGGATGATTTACTACTACTTCGGTAGCAAGGAGGGGCTGTACCTGGCGGTGCTGGAGGAGTCCTACCGCCGGATGCGACAAAACGAGGCAGCCTTGCACCTGGAAGACCTCCCCCCCGAGGAAGCCCTGCGTCGCCTGGTAGCCTACACCTTCGACCACCACTACAGCAACGAGCCGTACATCCGGCTGGTGATGTCGGAAAACATCCACCGTGGCCAGTACCTGGCCCAAAGCCGCTTCATTCAGGAGCTCAACACCCCGGCCATCACTGCCATCCGCCAGCTGTATGACCGTGGCGTGGCCGAAGGCGTGTTTCGGCCTGGCTTGGACCCGCTAGACATTCACTGGGCCATTTCTTCGCTGGCGTTTTTCAACGTCTCCAACCGCCACACCTTCGACCTGATCTTCAAGCGCGACCGCCCAGATACCGACGCGGTGGCGCATCGCCGCGCCTTGGCGGTGGAGATGGTGGTCCGCTACCTGCGCGCCGACCGCTGACCCCTTTTGCACCAGCCGTTTGCACGGGGTCATGGTTTACCCCTATAAAAAAACTAACCAGTTCGTACAAAATAACTATCCAAGGAGACACCCATGCTCGATCGTTTGCTGGACCACTATTGCCGCGCGCTCAGCGCCATCATGGCCTTCTGCCTGGCGGCAATGGTCCTCATGGTGTTCGGCAATGTCGTGTTGCGCTATGGCTTCAATTCCGGCATTGCCGTGTCCGAGGAACTGTCGCGCTGGCTGTTTCTGTGGCTGGTGTTCCTAGGGGCGGTGGTGGCCATCCGGGAACGCGCCCACATGGGGGTGGACATGCTGATCGCACGGCTGCCGCCGCTGGGCCAGCGCATGGGCCTGCTGATCGGTCACGGCTTGATGCTGTTCGCCACCTGGCTGATGTTCCAGGGCAGCCTGGCGCAAACCCGCATCAACTGGGATGTCCAGGCCCCAGTGACGGGCTGGTCGATGGGATGGGCGTATGGCAGCGGCGTGGTGTTTGCCGCTTCAGCCGGCTGCCTGCTGCTCATCGACCTCTGGCGCATAGTCACCGGACGCCTGACCCTGGCGCACATGCACAGCCCGCGCGGGCTGGAACCCTCCGAAGCCTCTGCATCCGCCTCACCCGACCCCAAACATTGACCGGGGATGCCCACATGGCCGTTCTGATATTCGTTGGCGCGCTGATCGGCGCCATTGCCCTGGGCATCCCGATTGCCTATGCCCTGCTGCTCTCCGGCGTGGCGCTGATGTGGCATCTGGATCTGTTCGATGCCCAGATCCTGGCGCAAAACGTGCTCGAAGGCGCCAACAGCTTTCCGCTGCTGGCGGTGCCTTTCTTCATGCTGGCTGGCGAGATCATGAACGTCGGCGGTCTGTCGCGGCGCATCGTCAATCTGGCACTCGCCCTGGTGGGCCACGTGCGCGGCGGCCTGGGCTTCGTCACCATCCTGGCGGCGGTGCTGCTGGCGTCGCTGTCCGGATCGGCGGTGGCCGATACGGCGGCGCTGGCAGCGTTGCTGTTGCCCATGATGGTCAAGGCCGGCCACGACCGGGCCCGTTCCGGCGGCCTGATCGCCTCGGCAGGGATCATTGCCCCGGTCATTCCACCTTCGATTCCGTTCGTGATTTTCGGCGTCGCCGCCAACGTCTCCATCGGGCGACTGTTCATCGCCGGCATCGTACCCGGCATTCTGATGGGAATCGCCATCGCCATCACTTGGTGGCTGGTGGCCCGCAAAGAAGGCGCTTCCACCCCACCGCGAGCCAGTCGCGCCGAGATATGGAAAGCCCTGCGCGAATCGACCTGGGCGCTGGGCTTGCCCGTGATCGTGCTGGTGGGCCTGAAGATGGGGGTATTCACCCCCACCGAGGCAGCCGTGGTGGCCGCGGTCTATGCGCTGTTCGTGGCCACCGTGGTGTACCGGGAAATGCGCCTTCAGCAGCTCTATCAGGTGTTGGTGGCTGCCTCCAAGACCACCGCCATCATTATGTTCCTCGTGGCGGCCGCCGCGGTCAGCGCCTGGCTCATCACCGTGGCCAACCTGCCGGGGCAACTCATCGACATCCTGCAGCCCTTCATGGACAACCCGACCCTGCTGCTGATCGTGATCATGTTGCTGATCCTGGTCATTGGCATGGCAATGGATCTGACACCCATGATTTTGATTCTTGCCCCGGTTCTGATGCCAGTGGTCAAGGCTGCGGGCACCGATCCGGTGTACTTCGGAGTTCTGTTCGTGATGAACGGTGCGATTGGGCTGATCACACCACCGGTCGGCACGGTGCTCAACGTGGTGGCCGGGGTGGGCAAGATGAAGATTCAACAGGTGGCCCAAGGGGTTTGGCCCTTCCTGCTGGCCCAGGTCATCGTGCTGTTTTTGCTGGTGCTGTTCCCGCAAATCGTGATCACTCCGTACCGCTGGTTCTATTCCTGATGCCGTCTGGGGCCAGACCGACCGGCACGCCGGCCGCACCCCATCCCCATTTCGCGTGCCGCCCTACCCGCAGGAGACACCATGAAACGACTGTTCCTCAAGACCGTTCTGGCGCTGGCCGCCGTCGCCACCGTCGGCGTGGCCGCAGCACAGACCAAGACGATCAAATTTGCCAACCAGAACGCCAAAGGTCACCCCATCGTGATGGGAATGGAAAAATTCGGTGAACTGGTCGAGGCCAAATCGGGCGGCACGCTCAAGGTCAATATCTTCCCAGGTGGCGCCTTGGGCAGCGACCAGGCCAACCTGTCGGCCCTGCAAGGCGGCACATTGGAAATGGCCTCGATGAATTCGGGCATCCTGGCCAGCCTGGTGCGCGACTTCGCCGTCTATGACTTCCCCTTCCTGTTTGCCAACCCGCAGGAGGCCGATGCCGTGGTGGACGGTGAATTCGGCCGCAGCCTGCACGCCAAGCTGGAAGAGCGCGGCCTCGTCGCACTGGGCTACTACGAGCTGGGCTTTAGGCACATCACCAACAGCCGCCGCCCCATCAACCGGGTGGAAGACATCGCCGGCCTGAAGCTGCGCGTCATCCCCAACCCCATCAACGTGGACTGGGTCAGCGCCTTGGGGGCCAACCCCACCCCGCTACCTTTCCCCGAGTTGTACGCCGCCTTGGAGCAGCGGGCCGTGGACGGTCAGGAAAACCCTTTGGCCACCATTTACGGTGCCAAGCTCTTTGAGGTTCAGCGTCATCTGGCCCTTACCTACCACCAGTACAACCCGCAGTCCATTTTAGTCAGCAAGCGCTTCTGGGATCGCTTGAGCAGCGATGAGCAGCGCATCCTGCGTGAAGCGGCGGCCGAATCCATCAAATACCAGCGTGAGCAATCCCGCGCCGCCGTAGCCAGCACACTGGATAACCTGCGCAAGGCCGGCATGCAGGTGACCGAATTGCCCCTCGCCGAACTGGCCAAGTTTCGCGAGCGCATGAAACCCGTCATCGCCAAACACAGCGTCAATGTGGGCGAGGCCACGGTCAATGCCGTCATGGCTGAACTGAACAAACTACGCAAGTAAGCCCAAGCCATGATCACGGGCAACACCGAACTCATCGCCCACATCGGCTACCCCACGCACAGCTTCAAGGCGCCGATGATTTACAACCCATATTTCGAGGCCAGCGGCATTGATGCCGTGGTGGTGCCCATGGGTTGCAGACCCGAGGCCTATCCCGATCTGTTGCGCAGCCTGTTCCGGGTGGAGAACGTGCGGGGTGCTCTCATCACCATGCCACACAAAGTGGCTACGGTGGCGCTGCTCGACGAAGCCAGCCCGACGGTGCAGGTGGCTGGCGCCTGCAACGCTGTCAAGCGCGGTGCAGACGGGCGCCTCGTAGGCGATTTGTTCGATGGGGTAGGCTTTGTGCGCGGCCTACGGCGCAAAGGTCTGGCGCTGGAAGGCGCCAAGGCGCTGATCGTAGGCTGCGGCGGCGTGGGCAGCGCTATCGCGGCCTCTCTGGCTGCCGCGGGCGTGAGCAGCCTGGGACTGCATGACATTCAGCCACAGGTGGCCGAAACCTTGGCCGCCCGTCTGCAAGCGCACTTCCCCGCCCTGTCGGTACGACTGCACACACGCGACCCCCGCGGCTACGACCTAGTGGTCAACGCTTCGCCAATGGGCATGAACGAGGGCGACCCGCTGCCGATCGACATGGATCGGCTCTCGCCGCAAACGTTTGTGGGCGAAGTGGTGATGCGCGCCGAAATGACCGCCTTTCTCGCCGCCGCGCAGGCGCGGGGCTGCCGCATCCAAGTGGGCGCTGACATGCTGTTCGAGCAGATCCCGGCCTATCTGGAGTTTTTCGGCTACCCCAGCACCAGCGCCGACCACCTGCGGGCGCTGGCCCGCCTGAGCTACTGAGCCACCGTATCGGAGGCCACCTGTGAGCGACTTTCTGACCAAGCCCACCGCATCGGCCCGTGAACCGTTGCAAGCCTCGTTCAGCGACGCATCCAACCCCATTGGCCTCGACGGGGTGGAATTCATCGAATACGCCACCAGCAAGCCGCAGGCGCTGGGACAGGTGCTGGAGATGATGGGGTTTCGCCCCATTGCCCGCCACCGCTCGCGCGAAGTGCTGCTGTATCGGCAAGGCGGCCTCAACATCGTCGTCAACGCCCATCCCGATGAAGCCCGAGCCGCCAACCACGGCGGTGAAGCCCCCAGCATCTCGGGCATCGCGCTGCGCGTGCGCGATGCCCGGGCCGCCTACGACTACGTGCTGGAGCGGGGGGCGTGGGCGGTTCCCACCCATCCCGAGGTGATGGAGCTCAACATCCCCGCCATCCACGGCGCGGGCGGCAGCCGCATCTATCTGGTGGACCGGTATCAGGAGTTTTCCATCTACGACGTCGATTTCGTTCCCATCCCCACGGTGGATCAGCATCCGCCGGCCACAGCAGGCATCCACTTTTTCGGGATCGTGCAATACATCGGGCCCGGCCGCAGTTACGACTGGATCGAGTTTTACCGCGAGCTCCTCGGCGCCGAGCCGATTCCGGATGAGGAACGCTTCGGCATCATGCCCAAGGGCAAGTTGTTGCGTGTGCCGGCATTGTCGGCTGCCCACCGCTTCCTGATCCAGCTCGTCGAGCCCGAGCCCAACGTTTACGATGCGAGCGAGCGCCTACAGCGCATCGGCCTGGGCGTGCCGGATGTGCTGGCCGCGGTACGGGCGCTGCGCGCCTTGGGGGTGGAATTCGTGGAGACACCTGAGGCCCACACCGAGCCCCGTGGCGCCATCACCAAAACCTATCTGGGCTCGGTCGTGTTCGAGCTGGTGCACAGCGAAACGGGCGGAGCTTGAATCATGTGGCGCCGGACCCACTCCATCGAGCAGACCATTGCCCGCTTTGGCATGGACACCATCAGCCTGGCCGGCCCGTTGGAGGCCAAACTGGAGGCAATGAAAGATGCCGGTTTCAGTCAGGTCATGCTCAAAGCCAACGACCTAGTAGGGCACCCGGGCGGCTGGCGGGCAGCCGTCAAGGCGGTACAGGCCAGCGGGCTGCGCGGCACGGGCTTTCAGGTGCTGCGCGATTTCGAGGGTTTGAGCGGCCACCTGCACCACTACAAGGTAGACATCGCCAAGGCCATGCTGGAGATGTGCGCGGCGCTGGGGTGCGACGTGCTATTGGTCTGTTCGTCTACCTCGCGTCATGCCAGCGGCAAACTGGATCACATCGCCCGCGATCTTCGCAAGCTCGCCATGCTGGCCATTCCCTACGGCATCAAGATCGCTTACGAAGCCCTATCGTGGGGGCGGCATGTCAATGAGTTCACCACCGCCTGGGAAGCGGTGATGCGCGCCGATTGCCCCAACCTCGGACTGGGCATCGACTCGTTCCACATCTTCGCCGCGCAAACCGCGCTGGACGAAATCGACTACCTACAACCGGACAAAATTTTTCTGGTGCAGCTGGCCGACTTCATGTGGCAGGAGACACGCACGTTCGAAGAGCGCATGACCACCGCGCGGACCTTCCGCGTGTTTCCTGGCGAAGGCGTGCACAGCGAGCAGTTGGTGCAGTTGGTGCTCAAGCTCGATCAGATCGGCTATCAGGGCGACTACAGCTTCGAGGTCTTCAACGACGACTACCTGCAACTGCCGCTGCCCTTGGTGGCCGAGCGCGCCCAACGGTCAGCGCTTTGGCTGGCCGAAGGCGTGCTTCGTCAAGCGACCCCTCTGCCCAACGGATTGCGCCTGCGCGTGCGTTCCGGTCCGTCTGCATAAGGCTGACAAGCCCTCTGTCCACTTCCCCACCCTAAGAGAGTGCAACCCCAAGCATCGGTAACCCGGTATAATCTTTGATTCGCTGCGGTCAAGCGGCCGCGGCAATTTGGCCGTCCGCGAGCCGGAGCCGTCCACACGCCGTGTATTGTCCAGACCATCCCGATGGGGCACTCCACGTGTGGCAGGCGGCACAACACAGGACGCGGACGAGGTGCCGACCCGGGTCGACCGGGTGGGCTGTTCTGATTGGAGTGACCAACATGGCACGTGTGTGCGAAGTCACGGGCAAAAAGCCCATGGTGGGGAACAACGTCTCCCACGCCAACAACAAAACCAAGCGCCGGTTCCTGCCGAACCTGCAAACCCGCCGCTTCTGGGTCGAGAGCGAGAACCGCTGGGTGCGTCTGCGCGTCTCTGGCGCGGCGCTGCGCCTGATCGACAAAGTCGGCATCGATGCCGTCCTGGCCGACCTGCGTGCCCGCGGTCAGGCCTGATCACCACATAGGAGTCCATCATGGCTGCCAAAGGCGGACGCGAAAAGATCAAGCTGGAATCCACCGCGGGGACCGGCCACTTCTACACCACCACCAAGAACAAGAAGACCACGCCGGACAAGCTGGCGTTCATGAAGTTCGATCCGGTGGCGCGCAAGCACGTCGAGTACAAGGAAACCAAGCTCAAGTGACCAGCCGCCAGCCGGCCCGCGCGGCCGGCTGTCTGTCGAGCGGTTTTCGCATCGGCACCACAAAAAAAACCGCCAGCAACGCTGGCGGTTTTTTTATCGCTGCCCCCCAGCTTCAGGGGGCCGAGGGCGCCAGTCGCGCCGCGCGCAAGCGCTGGGCAAAATCGCTCAGGGCCTGGATGCCGCTGTGCTCGGCACGGTGGATCCACGCCTGCAGCTCGCGCGCCATCTGCTCACGGGTCAGCGCGGTGTTGGACCACAGTTGGCGCAACTCCTCGCGCATCGCGTGCATTTTGGCCAGGCTGGGCGCGGCACCGAACACCTGCTGCAGCTTGGCCCGCACCGGGGCTGGCACTTGGTCATCATCGCGGTGCAGCCAGCGACGCGCCAGCTTCAACAGCGACTCGTCGCCGCCCGTCTTGGCCCGCAGGGTGTCCCATTCGGCCTGCATGGCCGCCCGCATCTGGCGCGCATAGCGGGCCATCACCTCGTAGCGGTTGGCGACGATCGCCTCCAGCGTCTGCTCATCGGCCACCGGCTTGGCATCACCAAACGCCAACTTGGGCGGCACCTTCTTGGGCTTGGCCAGCCCCAGTTTGGCCAGCGCCTGGATGTACACCCAGCCAATGTCGAACTCGTACGGCTTGACGGAGAACTTGGCCGACGTCGGGAAGGTGTGGTGGTTGTTGTGCAGCTCCTCGCCACCGATGATCAACCCCCAGGGCGAGACATTGGTGCTGGCGTCCGGCGCCTCGAAGTTGCGGTAGCCCCAGTAGTGGCCGATGCCGTTGATGACACCGGCCGCCCAGAACGGAATCCACACCATCTGCACCGCCCACACGGCCAGCCCGGCGGCGCCAAACAGGGCGACGTCGATGATCAACATCAGGCTGACGCCCAGGCGCGAGTGCCGGGTGTACAGGTGGCGCTCGATCCAGTCGTCCGGCGTGCCATGGCCATAGCGGCGCAGGGTTTCCTGGTTCTTGGCTTCGGCCCGGTAGAGTTCGGCGCCTTCCCAGAACACCTTGCGGATACCGTACACCTGCGGGCTGTGCGGGTCGCCCTCCTGCTCGCACTTGGCGTGGTGCTTGCGGTGGATGGCCGCCCACTCCTTGGTGACCATGCCGGTGGTCATCCAGAGCCAGAAGCGAAAGACATGCGATACCGCCGGGTGCAGGTCCAGCGCGCGGTGCGCCTGATGGCGGTGCAAAAACAGCGTGACGCTGACGATGGTGATGTGCGTGAGCACCAGGGTGAACAGAACGATCTGCCACCACGAGGCTGCGGTCAGCCCCTGGGCCAGGAAGTCGATGAACAGACTCCAGGCCGACTCAAATCCAGACATGCAATCCCTTTACGCGAACCCAGCAAATTTGCCGATACGTCGCCGCCCGCCCCACCCGGTTGCACACCAACCGGACGGACACCGCGGCCACACTGGGCATTGTAGGGCGAGCGCTCGCCATCACCAAGCCGGCTGCGGCGCCGTTCGGCGGCTACCGACCACCTTCGGCACCCTTTTTTACTTTCGTGGCACCGCCCGCGTGCTGTTCGCCAGCCATCCCCCGTGTGAGCCCACGCTTTTGCTCCAATACTGTTTTTTTGTACAGTATCGGTATGGCACCGAACCCCCTGCGCCACGATATCTGGTGGGCCGACCAGATGGCCCCGGTCACGCGGTCCACCCACACGACCGGGTGGACGGCCCTGGACGCCGTGCTGCCGGGCAGCGGATGGCCGCTCGGTGCCGTGGTCGAATGCGCGCTCGACGCCGACACCCTGCCCTGGCGGTTGCTGCTGCCGGTATTGCAGACGGCCGTCCAGCAGGGGCCGCTCGTGCTGATCGGCCTGCCGCTGGAGCCCAACGCCCACGCCTGGGCCGCCCAGGGGGTGGCCCCGGAGCGACTGCTGCGCCTGCAGCCCACGGGCGATGCCGACGCCCTGTGGGCGGCCGAGCAGGCGCTGCGCTGCCCCGACGTCAGCCTGTGCTGGGTGCATTGGCAGCGGCCGACGGCGGGACTGGTGCGCCGGCTGCAACTGGCGGCCTCGAGCGCGCAGCGCGACGGCACCCGACCCGGGGCGTGGCCGGCCCCGCTGGTGCTGGCCAGCCATGACCGGGCGCACGGCTTGCCCGCCTCGGCCGCACCGCTGCGGCTGGACATCGGTGCAGGCGATGCCGATGGCCTGACGGTGCACATCCGCAAGCGACGCGGCCCACCGCTGGCGCACCCCGTGCGGCTACAAGCCCCGCTGCCGCTGCGCCGGCTGCTGCCCCCATCCCCGCCGGAAGACCCCGCACGCCATGCCACCGAACGCCCTGTGGATCGCCTGTCTGCCCGCCTGCGGCTCGTCCACCCCTGAACCCGCAGGCCCTTGGCTGGCCCGCTACGGCCCGCATCCCGTGCCGCACGAGGACGGCTGGCTGCTGGATCTGACGGCCAGCCAGCGGCTGTTTGGCGGACGGGCAGCCCTGCTGCGACGCCTGCGGCACGAAGGGGCCGCCCTGGGCTGGAGGCGGCTGGGAGCGGCGCCGACCGCCCTGGCCGCCTTGGCGATCGCCCGCGCCACCCCCACGGCCGGCGGCTTCGGCTATGCGCTGGGACCGGACTGGTGGGCCCGTCTGGATGCGCTGCCCGCCAGCCACTTGGGCCCCGCCCGACCGCATCGACCGGTGCTGAACGCCTTGGGGATGCACACGCTGGGGGACTTGCGCCGCTGCCCGCGCGCGGGCCTGGCACGCCGCACCGCGCCGGACCTGCTGCAGGCGCTGGACGCGCTGTACGGTCAGGGAGCACTCGCGCTGCCCGGCTGGCGGGCACCGGAACGCTTCCACCAGACCCTGGCATTGCCCGCGCCCAGCGCCGAGACCGCCGCGCTGGCCTTCGCGGGCCAGCGGCTGCTGGGCCAGTTGATGGCCTGGCTGCAGCAGCGGCAGGCCGGTGTGTTGCACTGGCGGCTGGGCTGGCAGGGCCACCCGGCGGCAACGGCCCTGGAATTTCGGCACCGGCGGCCCACACGGGACACCCGACTGCTGCGCTCGCAGCTCCACGACGCCCTGGCGCGCGCCCGCCTGGATGCCGCGGTCGAGGGGCTGTGGCTGGAAACCATCCATGTCGTCCCATGGAGCCCGGCACCCACCACGCTGCTGCCGGACCGGCCCGCCGACGATACCCTGAGCTGGGAGGCGCTGCTGGAACGCCTGTCGGCCCGGCTCGGCCCGGCCCGGGTGCAGACCGTGCAACGCGCCGCCGATTGGGATCCGGCACGGCGTCAGCGATGGCGCGCCGCCCTCCAAGCCCCCCTGGACACCGAAGGACGCCGGGGCAGCGACCGTGGGGCTGCGGCCCATGCGCTCGCCCTGGCCGCCATGGCTGCCCTGTGGGAGCCCCCCTGGTGGCTGCCGCAGCCACGGCGGCTGGACACCGGCCCCGACGGGCACCCGCGCCTGAAGGGCCAGCGCTTGCGGCGGGTGCTGGGGCCGCAGCGCATCGCCACCGGCTGGTGGGACACCCCGGTGGCTTGGGAGATGGGCGTGGCCACCTCGGCCGATGGGCGCTGCTGGTGGCTGCACCGCCACGCCCTGCCCGGCCCAGCGGGCTGGGGAGCGTGGCGGCTTGCGGGGGTATACGCATGACCGCGCCGGCCGCCCTGTTCTCACTGAGCCATTTCAGCTTCCTGCGCGGCGCCGCCAGCCCCGAGACTTTGGTCAGGCGGGCCCATGCACTGGGATATGCCGCGCTGGCACTGACCGACGACAACACCTTAGGCGGGGTGGTGCAGGCCCACGTGGCCGCGCGCGCATGCGGCCTGCCGCTGCTCGTGGGCAGCCACTGGCGGGTGCGCTGGCCGGTGCTGCCGGGGGGCGGATTCACGCTGGTGGCCTGGGCGGCGGACCGGGCAGGCTATGGCCAGCTCAGCGCCTGGATCAGCCGGTTGCGCCAGGGCCAGGCCACTGCGGCAAGCGGTCGGGAACGCCCCACCGCCCCCGTCGCCGCAGACCCTCAGGCCCTGCCGCTGCACACGGACATCGACGACGTCCCCGATCTGTCCGGCTGCCTGCTCATGGCCGTGCCCTGGGCCTGGGCACTGCCATCGGCCGATGACACCGCCTGGGCCACCGGCCTGCACGCGCTGGGGAGCTGGCTGCGCGAGCGATGGGCAGACCGGGGCTGGCTGGGCATCACGGCCGAGGGGCGGCTGGATGATGCCGCCTGGCAACGACGGCTGCTGGCCGCCGCCGCACGAGCCGGCGTGCCCGCCGTCGCCGCGCCCGAAGTGCGCATGAGCCACCCCGGCGAGCAGCCCCTGCTCGACACCCTGACCGCGATCCGGCTGCAGCGCCCGCTGGCGGCGTGTGGATTGGCCCTGAGCGCCCATGCCGAGGCGCACCTGTGGCCCACTGCCCGCTGGCAGCGCCGCTTCGCCCCGGGTTTAATCGAGGCGACACGCGCGATTGCGCAGCGCTGCACCTTCCGGCTGGACGAGCTGCGCTACGAATACCCACCCGAGATCGTGCCCGCAGGTCGCTCACCTGCGCAGCACCTGCGCGCCCTGGTGGAGGCCGGCGCGCGCCAGCGCTACCCTCAGGGAACACCCGCTGCCGTGCAGGCCCAGATCGCGCACGAGCTGGCGTTGATCGGCGAGCTGGCCTACGAAAAATATTTTCTGACCGTGCACGACATCGTGCGTTTTGCACGCGAGCGCGGCATTCTGTGCCAGGGGCGGGGCTCCGCCGCCAACTCCGCGGTGTGCTACTGCCTGGGCATCACGGAGGTGGACCCCGCACGCCACCATGTGCTGTTCGAGCGCTTCATCAGCCGGGCGCGGGCCGAACCGCCGGACATCGATGTCGACTTCGAGCACCAGCGCCGCGAAGAGGTCATCCAGTACCTGTACGCCAAATACGGCCGCGAGCGGGCAGCGTTGGCCGCCAGCCTGATCCGCTGGCAGGGCCGCAGCGCCCTGCGTGACGTGGGCAAGGCGCTGGGATTTGCCCCCGACGTGGTGGATGCGCTGGCCCGCCAGTGCCGCCATCAGGCGCCACGGGATCTGGCCCCAGATGCCGTAGTGGCCGCCGGTCTGCGCCCGGACGACCCGGCCGTTCAGCGCTGGCTGGATCTGGCCCAGGCCCTGGTGGGCGCACCCCGGCACCGCTCGCAGCACACGGGCGGCTTCGTGCTGACCCGCGAGCCGCTGACCCACACCGTGCCGGTGGTACCGGCGGCGATGCCGGGGCGCACCGTCATCGAGTGGGACAAAGACGACATCGATGCGCTCGGCCTGCTCAAGGTGGACGTGCTGGCCCTGGGCATGCTCACGGCGCTGCACGGGGCGCTGCGGTTGGTTAGCCAGTGGCGCGGCCGCCCGTTCACGCTGGCCGACATTCCGCCCCACGACGACGCCACCTTCGCCATGATCCAGCGCGCCGACACGGTGGGCGTGTTCCAGATCGAGAGCCGGGCCCAGATGAGCATGCTGCCGCGCCTGCGGCCGGCCTGCTTTTATGACCTGGTGGTGCAGTTGGCCATCGTGCGGCCCGGGCCCATCCAGGGCGGCATGGTCCACCCCTATCTGGCCGCCCGCGAGCGCCAGCGCCGGGGTGAACCGCTGGATCTGCCCCGGGCGGAGCTGCGCCCCGCCCTGGAGCGCACGCTCGGGGTTCCCATTTTTCAGGAGCAGGTGATGCAGATCGCCATGCTGGCCGCCGGCTTCAGTGCCGAGGAAGCCGACGCCCTGCGCCGCAGCATGGGGGCCTGGCGGCGGCGGGGGGAGCTGGAGCGGTTCGAGCAGCGCTTGCTCGACGGCATGGCCGCACGCGGCTACGCGCCGGACTTCGCCCAAGCCATCGTGCGCCAGATCCGCGGCTTTGGCGCCTATGGCTTTCCGGAAAGCCACGCGGCGAGTTTTGCGCTGCTGGCCTGGGCCAGCGCGTGGCTGAAATGCCACGAGCCCGCGGCTTTTCTGGCGGCGCTGCTCAATGCCCAGCCCATGGGCTTTTATGCGCCCGCGCAACTGGTCCAAGACGCCCGGCGACACGGGGTGATCGTGCACCCCGTGGATGCGCGGATCAGCGACTGGGACTGCACGCTGGAGCCCGTCCACGACGCCACGGCCCCCGCGGTGCGGCTGGGGCTGCGCCTGGTCCACGGACTCGGGGAGGCGGCCGGGCGACGCATGATGGCCGCGCGCCGCGAACGCCCCTGGGCCGACGTGGATGATTTGGCGCGCCGCGCCGCCCTGGATCGCAGCGCGCTGCAGGCCCTGGCGCGGGCCGACGCCCTGCGCGGACTGGCGGGTCACCGACGCCGGCAGTGGTGGGCCGTCAGTGGCTGGCATGCACCGCTGGCGCTGGAGCGGGCAGCGACCGTCCCGACGATCCCCGCTGGAGTGCCCGGGGCGAACGAGAGAAACGGGCCGAACGACGCGCAGTGGCAACCCCCCCCCGCCCCTTTGAGCGAGGAAGTCTGGCAAGACTACGCCGGCACCGGCCTGAGCCTGCGCGCCCATCCACTGGCACTGCTGCGCTCGCGGCTGCCCGCCGCGCAGTGGCTGCCCGCGCAGCGGCTGCGAACCCAGCCCCACGGCCGTCTGTTGGGGGCCTGCGGACTGGTCACGACCCGCCAGAAGCCCGCCACGGCCCAGGGTGTGCTGTTCCTGACGTTGGAAGACGAAACCGGCACGGTACCGGTGATCGTCTGGCGCCACGTGCAAACACGCTTTCGGCAGGCGCTGTGGCAAGGGCAGCTGCTGGCCATCCGGGGCCAATGGCAGCGCCAGGGGGACGGCGAGCACGCGGTCTGCCACCTGATCGCCGGACATGTGCAAGACCTCAGCCCCTGGCTGGGCGAGCTGGCGGTGACCAGCCGCGACTTTCACTGACCGCGGGGCGGCGTCAATCCGTCTTCAACCCTTTGGGCAGCGGAAAGCGCATGGTCTCCACCGGCCCGTCCATGCGGCGCACGGCGGTGGCGCCCAACGATTTGAGGCGCTGCACCACGCCTTGCACCAGCGCTTCCGGGGCAGACGCGCCGGCCGTCACCCCCACGCGGGGGGCCCGGGCAAACCACTCGTCGCGCAGCTCCGACGCGTCGTCGACCATGTAGGTGGGCACGCCCAGGCGCTCGGCCAGCTCGCGCAGGCGGTTGGTGTTGGAGCTGGTGGGGCTGCCCACCACGATGACGGCATCCACCTGCCGCGCCAGCGCCTTGACGGCATCCTGCCGGTTCTGCGTGGCATAGCAAATGTCTTGCTGCTTGGGCTCACGCAGCGCGGGGAAGCGCGCGCGCACCGCCGCCAAAATTTCCGCCGTATCGTCCACGCTGAGCGTCGTCTGGGTGACGACGGCGATGCGCTCGGTCTGCGCGGGCTGCACCCGGGCCACATCGGCCACCGTCTCGACGAGGTGGATGCCGCCGTCGAGCTGGCCCATGGTGCCCTCGACCTCCGGATGGCCGGCATGGCCGATCAGGATGAACTCGTAGCCCTCGCGGCGCAGCTTGGCCACTTCCACATGGACCTTGGTGACCAGCGGGCAGGTGGCGTCGAAGATCTGGAAACCCCGTCGCTCGGCCTCGGCCTGCACGGCGCGGCTGACGCCGTGGGCGCTGAAGACCAACACCGCCCCGGGCGGCACATTGGCCAAGTCCTCGATGAACACCGCGCCGCGCTGGCGCAGATCGTCGACGACGTGGCGGTTGTGCACGATCTCGTGGCGCACATAGACGGGTGCACCGAACTTGGCCAGCGCGCGCTCGACGATCTCGATCGCCCGATCCACCCCCGCGCAGAAGCCGCGCGGCTCGGCCAGCAGCACCTCCTGGACGGCCGCGCCCATCACAGCACCCCGATGATGTGGACCTCGAACCGCACCGGCTGGCCAGCCAGGGGATGGTTGAAGTCGAACAACACGGCCCCGTCGTCGCGCACCTCGCGCACGAGGCCGGCATAGCTGCCGCGCCCGTCGGGGGTGGGGAACTGCACCACGTCCCCCGGGGCGTAGCGCTCGTGCGGATCGCCCAGCGCGTCGAGCAGCTTGCGCGCGACCCACTGCTGCATGTCGGGCTGGCGCTCGCCAAAAGCTTCGCCGGCCGGCAGATCGATAACGGTGTGGGTGCCTTCGGCCAGGCCGAGCAGGCGCTGCTCCAGTGCCGGCGACAGCTCCCCCGCGCCCAGCGACAGTGTGGCCGGCTGGGCCGCGAACGTGTCGATGAAAGCGGTGCCGTCCGGCCCGGACAGGCGGTAGTGCAGGGTCAGGAAGGAACCGGGTTGGACGACGGGCATGGTGGTCAAGCCGCACGGCGGCGCGCGAAAATGCGCATTGTAGAAAACAGGGAGGAAACCATGGTGCGTGAATTGCCCCCGCAGGCCCGTCCGCGCGAGAAACTGCTGGCGCGCGGCCCGCAGGCCCTGGCCGATGCGGAGCTGCTGGCGCTGTTGCTGCGCACGGGCCTTGCTGGCCAGCCCGTGCTGCAATTTGCCCAGGCGCTGCTGGACCGCTGGGGCGGCCTGAGCGGCTTGCTGCAGGCGACGCCGGCGCAACTGGCCAGCGTCAAAGGGTTGGGGCCGGCCAAACGGGCCGAGCTGCTGGCCGTGACCGAGATGGTGCGGCGTGCCTTGAGCGAACGGCTGCGCGAGCGCCCGGTTCTGGATGCCCCCGCGGCGGTGATGGATGTGCTGCGGTTGCACATGGCCGAGCGGGCGCACGAGGTGTTTGCCGTGCTGTTTCTGGACAGCCAACACCGCCTGATCGCGCTGGAGGAGCTGTTTCGCGGCACGCTGGACCAAACCAGCGTCTATCCGCGCGAGGTGGCCCTGCGCGCCCTGCACCATGGCGCGGCCGCCGTCATCCTGGCCCACAACCACCCCAGCGGCGTGGCCGAGCCCTCGCGCGCCGACGAGGCGCTGACCCGTAACCTGAAGGCCGCGCTGGGCTTGCTGGACATCCGGGTGCTGGACCATTTCATCGTCACGCGCGCGGGCTGCACCTCGATGGCCGAGCGCGGACTGATTTGAGCCGCGCCACGGCCGGCGCGCCGGCGACACTGGTGGGACTTGCGGGACAATCGGCGCTGCCATGAAAGTGCGAACGCTGGCCGATCTGCGGCAGATTCAGAAGGCGATGGCCCAGCGCGCCGCGCAGGCCGCCGCGGCACAGGCCGCCGCGGAAGCCGCCCGGCGCGAGGCGCAGGAGCGCGCGCAGCGCGACCGGCTGCTGTTCGAGCGCGCCGTCGGGCCCGTGCATCGGCTGGCGCCGCACGGCCGGATCGAGCCGCAACGGCCGCGCCCGAGGCCGGTGCCGCACCAGCGCCAGGCCGACGAACGGGCGGTGATGCAGGCCGCCCTGAGCGACGAGTTCGACGTCGAAACCCTGCTGCACACCGACGAGCACCTGAGTTTTCGCCGCCCCGGCATCGGCCCCGACGTGGCGCGCCGCCTGCGGCAGGGACACTGGGCCATCCAGGCCGAGCTGGACCTGCACGGCCTGCGCACGGACGAGGCGCGAGAGCGGCTGGCGACCTTCATCCGGGAAGCGCACAAGCACGGTCTGCGCTGCGTGCGCGTGGTGCATGGCAAGGGTTTGGGCTCGCCGGGCAAGACGCCCGTCCTCAAGGGCCGGGTGCACAGTTGGCTGGTGCAAAAAAGCGAGGTGCTGGCCTTCGTGCAGGCCCGGCCGGCGGACGGTGGGGCGGGCGCCTTGGTGGTGCTGCTGCGCACCGCCAGCCACGGGCGGGCCTGAGCGACGACAAGGCGATCACTGCGCGGCGCGGCGCAGCGTCTGCACGACGGGCGTGCGCAGCACCCCGCGCAGGGTCCACCAGCCCGCCAGCAGCGCCAGCCCGGCCCCCACCCCCGTCCCGGCCAGCGGGACCCAGCCGGAGACGCGCCAGTCGAAATCGAACACGAAGCGCGCCAGCGCCCAGCCGACGGCCACCGCCACCGCCGAGGCCAGCGCCCCCGCCAGCGCGCCGACGCCGAGCAGCTCGGTGCGCTGCACGCGGCGCAGCAGCCCGGACTGGGCCCCCAGCGCCCGCAGCACGGCGTAGTCGCGTTCGCGCTCGGCCCGCGTGGCCCCCACCGTCGCCAGCAGCACGACCACTCCGGCCGCCAGGCTGAATCCGAACAAAAACTCCACCGCCCGGATCACCTGCCCCAGCACACGCTGCACCTGGGCGACGGCGGCGCTGGTGTCCACATTGGTCACGTTGGGAAAGCGCTGCAACAGCAGCCGGTCGAAACCGGCCTGGGCCGGCGCGCGAAACGCGGCGATGTAGGTGTAGGGCACCTCCGCCGGCATGGACTGCACCGGAAACAGCGCAAAGAAATTCACATGCATCGAGGCCCAGTCCACCTTGCGCAGGCTGGTGATGCGCGCCTCGTGCGACACGCCCGCGATGTCGAAAGCCATGCGATCACCCAGACGCAAGCCCAGCGTCTCGGCCAGACCGGTTTCGATGCTAATGGCCCCCACTTCGTCGGGCTGCCAGCGTCCGGCGGCAAGCGGGTTGTGCGCCGGCAACTCGCGGCTGTAGGACAGGTTGAACTCGCGCTCGACCAGTCGCTGCGCGCGGTCGCCGCTGAATTGCTCCGGCCGCACCGGCTGGCCGTTGATGGCCACGAGGCGGCCGCGCACCATGGGGTACCAGTCGTAGCGGTCCACACCCTGCGCCTGCAAATGGGCACGGAAGGACTCGGCCTGGTCGGGCTGGATGTTGATGACGAAGCGGTTGGGCGCATCCGGTGGGGTGGCCTGGCGCCAACTGTCGATCAGGTCGGTGCGCAGCAGCACCAGCAGCACCAGCGCGAGCAGCCCCACGGCCAGGCTGGCCACCTGCACGATGGCGTAAGCCGGGCGGGCCGTGATCTGGCGCGTGGCCAGCACCAGCCAGCGGGGGGCATGGGTTTCGCGCACCAGCAGGCGCAAGGCGCCCAGCGCCCCCCAGGCGACGGCGGCAAAAATCCCCACCGCCACCGCAAAGCCCCCGACGGCGATGGCCCCCAGCGTCAGGTCCCGGCTGGCGGCCAACAACAGGGCGGCAAAGCCCAGTGCCCCGCCACCAAACACCGCCAGCGTGGCCGGCTGCACGCCACCCACGTCGCGCCGGATGACCCGCAGCGGGGGCACCCGCGCCAGTTGCAGCACCGGCGGCAACCCAAAGGTGGCCATCAACACCAGCCCGACGCCCAGCCCCAGTCCCACCGGGGCCCACCCCGCCGCCGGCAACTGGGTCTGCATCAACCCGGACAGCCACCACACGAACACGAAGTGCACGCCAAATCCGACAGCCGTGCCGACCGCCGCCGCGGCCAGCCCGGCCAGCCCAAACGCCACGGCATACGCGCGGGCCATCGTCCCCTGCGCCAAGCCCAGCACACGCAGCAGCGCACAATCGTCCAGATGGCGCAGCGCATACTGACGCGCCGCCACGGCCACCGCGACGGCGGCCAACAGCGCGGCCAGCAGCGCCACCAGACTCAAAAATTGCTCGGCCCGCTGCAGGGTCTGCTGCAACTCCGGCCGGCCGGACTCGAAGCTCTCGATCTGGGTGCCACGCTCGCCGGTGTCCGCCAGACGGGCCTTGGCCCACGCCTCGAACCGGCGCACCGCCGCAGCGTCGCCGGCCACGACCAGCCGGTACTGGATGCGGCTGGCGGGTTGCACCAAGCCCGTGGCCGCCAGATCGGACTCGGCAATCAGCACGCGCGGCGCAAACGACAGAAAACCCGCGCCACGGTCCGGCTCCAGCGCCACGATGCGGGTGAGGCGAAACGGCCGATCACCCAGCCACAAGGGCTGCCCCAGACGCAGGTCCAGGACCTCCAGCAACGCGGCATCCACCCAGGCCTCGCCCGCCGGCGGCGTGCCGGGGCCAGCCTGTCCGACCCAGTCTTCCGGATCGGTCGTGGTCTGCAGTTCACCGCGCAGCGGGTAGCCCGCCGCCACGGCCTTGAGCGAGACCAGCCGCGCCTCGCCGCCGTCCGCATCGTCGGCGCGGGCCATGGTGGGGAAGGTCAGGTGCCGCGTGACCGCCAGCCCCAAGGCCCGAGCCTGGGCTTCGTAGTCGGGCGGCACGGGGTGGTCACTGCGCAGCACCACGTCGCCCCCGAGCAGTTGGCGCGCGTCGCGCTGCAGGCCGGCCTGCAGGCGATCGGCAAAGAAGGCCACGGCCGTCAGTGCCGCCACGGCCAGCGCGATCGCCAGCACGAGCACGGTCAGCTCGCCGGCGCGCCAGTCGCGCCACAGGGAACGCCAGCCCAGGGTCCAGGCGGACGGGGCGGCGCGGGAGCGGTCGGTCGGGGGCGTCGTCACGCGGGTACGACCGGGCGACGCCTCACTTGGTTCCGAAGATCCGGTCGCCCGCGTCGCCCAGGCCCGGCACGATGTAGCCGTGCTCGTTTAAGCCACGGTCCACCGCCGGCGTGTAGATCGGCACATCCGGGTGGTGGGCGTGGAAGTTGGCGATGCCCTCCGGGCACGCCACCAGGCAGACGAAGCGGATGGAGCGCGGCGTCAGGCGCTTGAGCAGGTCCACCGCTGCCACCGCCGAGTTGCCGGTGGCCAGCATCGGGTCGAGCACGATGACGTCGCGCTCCTCCATGCCGGAGGGCATCTTGAAGTAGTACTCGACCGGCTTGAGCGTCGCCGGGTCGCGGTACAGGCCGATGTGGCCGACGCGAGCACTGGGCAACACCTCCAGCATGCCGTCCAGGAAGCCGTTGCCGGCGCGCAGGATCGAGGCCAGCACCGTCTTCTTGCCGTCGATCATGCGCCCGGTGGTGGACTCCAGCGGGGTTTCGATCGCCACCTCGTGGGTGGGGATGTCGCGCGTGACTTCGTAGGCCAGCAGGGCGCTGAGTTCGTGGATGAGCTGGCGAAAGGTCTTGGTGCTGGTGTCTTTGCGCCGCATCAGCGTCAGCTTGTGCTGCACCAGCGGGTGATCGATGACGTGGACTCGACGTTCGGCGGCTTCACTCATGACGGCGGAGTATCCCACACCAGCCGCTCGGGGTGCGTGTAGCACAGGAAGCGCGTGTGCGTGGCGCGTCCGATGGCGCACAGGCCCAGGCGCTCGGCCACCTCCAGCCCCATCTGCGTGATGCCGCTGCGCGACACGACGATCGGCACGCCCATCTGCGCGGCCTTCAGGATCATCTCGCTGGTCAGGCGCCCGGTGGTGTAGAAAACCTTGTCGTCGCCGCGCAGCAGCGCGCCGCCCTGCAGCCAGGTCCAGCCGGCGATGGTGTCCACCGCGTTGTGGCGGCCAACATCCTCGACGAAGATCAGCAGCTCCTCGCCTCGGAACAGCGCGCAGCCGTGCACCGAGCCGGCGCGCTTGTAGACCGAGTCCTGCTCGCGCACCGCGCGCAGGATGGCGTAGAGCTGCGACTGGCGCAGTCGCGCCTGGGAGTCGAGGCGGATCGCACCAGCCGCCTCCATGACGCTGGCGAACACACTGCCCTGCCCGCAGCCGGTGGTGACGATGCGCTGTGCGGTACGCGCCTCGAGCTGCGGCAAGCCCGCGCGCGTGCGCACCGCGGCGGCACCCACGTCCCAGTCGACGGTGATGGAGTCGACCTGCTCGGGCGACTCGATGAGCCGCTGGTTGCGCAGATACCCCAGCACCAGCCACTCGGGGTGCGCGCCCAGCGTCATCAGCGTGACGAGTTCGCGCTTGTCGACGTAGACGGTGAGGTCGCGCTCGGCTGGAATGTGGATCGTGCGGCGCTGGCCGAATTCATCGATCACCTCCACCGCGCGCGTCAGCGGGGCGACCGCCGCCGACAGGCGCGGCGGGCATGGGGCCGCCGGCAACGGGGCACCGAACGAGGCCGGTTCAGACAACCACATGGGCCAGTGGGCGGATCAAGCCTGGATCAGGCTACATCAGGACTTCTTGGCCGGGGCGGCCGGCGCACCGGGTTCGGCAAACGGGCCGGGATCGGCACAGGCCGGCGCCCCCGCCGGCTTGGCCGCCTGCGGGTGCTGCTTGAAGTAATGCTCCGCTGCGCGCTCCGCCGCCTTGCAGGTCTTGAACGCATCGACCTTGGCCTGGTGCGCGGCCTTGGCCTTGGCCAGTTCGGCGGCGGCCTTCTGTTCGTCGGTCAACGTCGGCGCGGGCAGTTTGGCCCAGACGGCGGTGCCGCTCAGCAGCGTAGCCGCCAACAACGCCAGCCGCCACATCGGGGTGATGGATCGCATGGTTCGGTCCCTCCTGCAATGCTCAGGTGGTGGCACGCACCGGGGCCACGGGCTGCGCGGCCGGGGTGCTGCGCTCGGCCGGGATGCGGCCGGCCTGGATGTCCTCGTACCAGAGCTGGTGGTGCTCGCGCGCCCAGGTCTCGTCGACGTAGCCCGTCTTCATCGCCCGGTAGGCGCCCTCGGTGCCGACTGTACCCATGTAGATGTGGCCGATGAACAGCGCCACCATCAGCAGCGCGGCGCTGGCGTGGATCATGTGCGCCAGCTGCATCTGCGCGCGCAGGTACTCCAGCCCCGGCACCAGCTTGTCCAGCACGAGGCCGGAGCCAACGACCACCAGCCCGAGCACGAAGACGCCCGCCCAGAAGACGATCTTCTCGCCCGCGTTGAAGCGGTGCGACGGCACCTCGCGGTCGCCAAACAGGCCGCCAAAACGCACCAGCCACGCCCAGTCCTCGCGCCGCGGCAGGTTGTCGCGCACGAAGGCGGCGATGACGATGACCAGCGACACCGCAAACAACGGCCCGACGAAGTTGTGCACATTCTTCAGCGCGTAGGTCAGCCAGCCGAACAGCGTGGCGCCGATGACCGGCCGCAGCACATACTGGCCCAGCGCCATCACCAGGCCCGAAACCGCCAGCAGCACGAAGGCCGTTGCATTGGCCCAGTGCGCGGCCCGCTCAAAGGCGGTGAAACGTTCGATCTGGCGCCCCGTCTCGGGCGCGTGCAGCTTGAGCGGCCCCTTGGTGAAGTAGAAGATCGCCACCGCCAGCAGCACGATCAGCACCAGCGAACCGCCATAGGGCAGGATGACGCGATTGCGCACCTGGCGCCACGCCTCGCCGGCGTTGGTGGCGGCCGCGCCGGGATACTGCACGGTGGGCTGGATCAGCACGCCGTATTCGCGGTACGGAAAGTTGACCACGCCTTCCACGCCCTGACCCACCTGCCGCCACATCGGCGCATTGTTGCCGGGCTGCACCTGGGCGCGTTCGGCGTTGTTCTGCGTGGCGTAGCCGGGCTGGCTGGCCGCGTCCACCAACGTGCGCGGCTCCCCCGCGGGGGCGGCGGAGGACGCCGGAGCCTGCTGCGCCAGCGCCGCGGCCACCGTCAGCGAGGCGGCCAGCGCTGCCAGCCGCGCCAGCACGCGGGCGGCCGGGATCGGGATCGTGCTCATGGCCACACCTCCGACTTCACTGAGGGGCGCCGCCCGGGCGGCTGTATTCGTTCTGGCCGTACTGGGCGCGGGCGCGCAGGTGCTGCGTCCACGCATTGCGGTCGCCGGCCTGCCAGCCCGAGTCGGCAAATGCGGTCGCCGTGCTGCCACGATAGGGCGGCTGGTCGGATTTGATGCCGGTGGCGGTCTGCGGCCGCTCGCAGCCGGCCAGCAGGACTGCGGCGAGGACGGCCCCGAGGGGGAGGGCGATAGGACGCGTGCGCATGATCAAGCCCCCGCCTTGGACTGTGTGCCGTAGGCCGTGCCCCAGCCCCACACCTCGGCACCCTTGCCGCGCTGCAGCACGCGGGAGCGGAAGATATCGGCCACCACGTCGCCGTCGCCGGCCAGCAGCGCCTTGGTCGAACACATCTCCGCACAGGCCGGCAGCTTGCCTTCCGCGAGGCGATTGCGGCCGTACTTCTCGAACTCGGCCTGGCTGCCGTTGGCCTCGGGGCCACCGGCGCAGAAGGTGCACTTGTCCATCTTGCCGCGCACGCCAAACGTGCCCTGCCCCGGAAACTGCGGCGCCCCAAACGGGCAGGCGTAGCTGCAGTAGCCGCAGCCGATGCAGATGTCCTTGTCGTGCAGGACCACGCCCTCCTCGGTGCGGTAGAAGCACTGCACCGGACAAACCGCCATGCACGGCGCATCCGAGCAGTGCATGCAGGCCACCGAGATCGACTTCTCGCCCGGCACGCCGTCGTTGAGCGTGACGACGCGACGGCGGTTGACGCCCCAGGGCACCTCGTGCTCGTTCTTGCACGCGGTCACGCAGCCGTTGCACTCGATGCAGCGCTCGGCATCACAGATGAACTTCATGCGGGCCATGGTCTGCTCCTCAGGCGCGTTCCACGTTGCAGATCGTGGTCTTGGTTTCCTGCATCATCGTCACGATGTCGTAGCCGTAGGTCGTGGCGGTGTTGACCGCCTCGCCGCGCACCACCGGGGCGGCGCCCTGCGGGTAGTGCGCCAGCAGGTCCTGGCCCTGCCAGCGGCCGGAGAAGTGGAACGGCAGGAAGACGTGATCCTCCGCGACGCGCGGCGTCACCAGCGCCTGGACGTTGATGCGTGCGCCGGTGGGGGTCGTCACCCAGACGCGGTCGCCGTTGCGGATGCCGCGCTGCGCCGCCGCCGCCGGGTGGATCTCGACGAACATCTCCTGCTGCAGCTCCGCCAGCCACGGATTGGAGCGCGTCTCCTCGCCGCCGCCCTCGTACTCGACCAGCCGGCCCGAGGTCATCACGAGCGGGAATTTCTCGTGCAGCTTGGCCTCGACGTTCTTCTGCTGCAGCGTCTTGTAGAGGATCGGCAGGCGCCAGCGCGTCTTCTGGTCGTCGTGCGTCGGGTACTTGGCGATCAGGTCCGGGCGGTTGCCGTAGATCGGCTCGCGGTGCTGCGGAATGGCGTCGGGGAAGTTCCACACCACCGCGCGCGCCTTGGCGTTGCCGAACGGATGGCAGCCGTGGTTCTTCATGAACACGCGGATCATCCCGCCGGAGAGGTCGGTCTTCCAGTTCTTGCCCTCGGCGGCCTTCTTCTCTTCCTCGGTGAGCTCGTCCCACCAGCCCAACTTCTTGAGCAGGATGTGGTCCAGCTCCGGGTAGCCGGTGGTGATGTCGGCGCCCTTGGAGTGCGAGCCGTCCTCGGCCAGCAGGCTGACGCCGTCGCGCTCGACGCCGAAGTTGGCGCGGAAGTTGCCGCCCCCCTCCATCACATGCTTGGAGGTGTCGTACAGGTTGGGCGAGCCGGGGTGCTTGAGCTCGGGCGTGCCGTAGCACGGCCACGGCAGGCCGAAGTAGTCGCCGGTCAGGTCGTAGCCGGTTTCCTTGTCCACGACCTTGCCCTTGCATTTGAGCGTCTTGACGTCGAAAGCCTGCATATTGCGCATGTGGGCCTTCAGGCGCTCGGGGCTCTGACCGGTGTAGCCGATGGTCCACACACCGCGGTTGATCTCGCGCAGGATGTCCTCGGGCACCGGCTCGTCCATGCCCTTGACTTTCTGCAGCTTGACGTTCTTGACCAGCTCCTTGTCGAAGCCCAGCTTCTGCGCGAGCTGGTACATGATCATGTGGTCACTGCGGCTTTCCCACAGCGGCTCGATGACCTTCTCGCGCCACTGGATCGAGCGGTTGGACGCCGTGCACGAGCCGCTGGTCTCGAACTGCGTGGCCGCCGGCAGCAGATAGACGGCACGCTTGGGGTTGAGGTCCTTCGGGTCGCCCGGCATGGCCGCCATCGCCGCGGTGGCCGACGGGTACGGGTCGATCACCACCAGCAGGTCCAGCTTGTCCATGGCCTTCTTCATCTCCAGGCCACGGGTCTGGGAGTTGGGCGCATGGCCCCAGAAGAACATGCCGCGGATATTGGGGCCCTGGTCGATCAGCTCGTTTTTCTCCAGCACGCCGTCGATCCAGCGCGACACCGTGATGCCGGGCTTTTCCATCATGCCCTCGGCGTAGCGCGACTTGATCCACTCGTAGTCCACGCCCCAGACGGCGGCGAAGTGCTTCC
Source organism: Tepidimonas sp. (assembly GCF_046292505.1). Taxonomy (GTDB): domain Bacteria; phylum Pseudomonadota; class Gammaproteobacteria; order Burkholderiales; family Burkholderiaceae_C; genus Tepidimonas. The sequence continues at coordinate 124,639 of NZ_JBKBQX010000006.1, forward strand.
ACGAGCCGGCCGCCAGCCCGTAGTAGCCCGGCAGCGAGTCGGGGTTGGGGCCGACGTCGGTGGCGCCCTGCACGTTGTCGTGGCCGCGGAAGATGTTAGTGCCGCCGCCGCTGACGCCGACGTTGCCCAACGCCAGCTGCAGGATGCAGCTGGCGCGCACCATCGCGTTGCCGATGGTGTGCTGCGTCTGCCCCATGCACCAGACGATGGTGCCGGGGCGGTTCTCGTGCAGCATGCGCGCCACGCGCAGCATCTGCTCCTCCTTGACGCCGCAGGCTTCCTCGACCTTGTCCGGCGTCCACTTGGCCATCACCTCCTCGCCCACCTTGTCCATGCCGTAGACGCGCGCCTGGATGTAGGCCTTGTCATCCCAGCCGTTTTTGAAGATGTGGTAGAGCAAGCCGAACAGGAACGGGATGTCGGTGCCGGAGCGGATGCGCACGTACTCGTCGGCCTTGGCCGCCGTGCGCGTGAAGCGCGGATCGACCACGATCATCTTGCAGCCCAGCTCCTTGGCGTGCAGCATGTGCAGCATCGACACCGGGTGCGCCTCGGCGGCGTTGGAGCCGATGTACAGCGCCACCTTGGCGTTCTGCATGTCGTTGTACGAGTTGGTCATCGCGCCGTAGCCCCAGGTGTTGGCCACGCCGGCGACCGTGGTCGAGTGGCAGATGCGCGCCTGGTGGTCGCAGTTGTTCGTGCCCCAGAAGCTGACGAACTTGCGCAGCAGATACGCCTGCTCGTTGCTGTGCTTGGACGAGCCAACGAAGTAGACAGAATCGGGGCCGCTTTCCTCGCGCAATTGCTTCATGCGCGCGACGATTTCATCCAGCGCCTGATCCCAGCTGATGCGTTGGTATTTGCCATCGACCAGCTTCATGGGATAGCGCAGCCGGTACTCGCCGTGACCGTGCTCGCGCACCGAGGCGCCCTTGGCGCAGTGCGCCCCGAGGTTGATCGGCGAGTCGAACACCGGCTCCTGCCGCACCCAGACGCCGTTTTCCACCACGGCGTCGATCGCGCAGCCGACCGAGCAGTGGGTGCAGACGGTGCGCTTGACTTCCACCTTGCCGGTGCCGGCGCCGGCGGCGGCCTTGTCGGCCGCCTTGGCGCGCTGCACCAGCGTCAGTTGCGAAGCCGCCAGACCGACGCCCAGACCGAGGCCGGAGCGGCGCAGAAACGCACGCCGGTCCACGGTGGGCAGTGCGCGCGCCAGCCCGTGGCGCAGGCGGTCGACGAAGGCGCCCTCGCCGCGGGCGCCGGCGGCGGGGCGATGCGAAGTGCGGGTCAGCAGCATGGCCGGTCTCCTCGGGCGGACGGTCAGACGCGCGTGGTGTCGTAGTAGCGCTGCACGTGGGCGCTGGCGTGGTAGCCGCCGCCGCGGCGCGGTGCCGGGGTCGGCGCAGGCGCTTCGGTAGCGGAGGAACGGGGAGCGACGGGCATCACGCTGACCGCAGCGGCAGCGGCGCCCACGGCGCCAGCGGCCGCAAACCAGCGCCGGCGACTGGGCAGAACGGGGGTCGGCTCTTGCTTCATCAGGGTCTCCTCGGCTGCGAAAGCGACGGAATCCAGGGTAAGTGCCCGTTACGGTAACGCGCCACGGCGCATCTGACCAGAGGGCTGCACCGCACCCGTCCCGACCCCGACGTCGTGGGCTATTCCAAGCAGGGCAGAAGCGGCTGTGAAAGCAAATCACATTCCATCGATGTATCGCCATGCACGGATATTTGCTGCGCCGCCACCAAGACGATGTGGCGATTCGATCGATGCCCAATCGGCCGGGCAGCGCGGCGTATCGACCCCACTGGGGCGACAACTTGTCGCGGACCGGCGCAGCCTGTCGCCGGCTCGATCTGTCTCTTATGCGACAGTAGTCGAGCAAAACGCTCGGACTTTTTTACAATGGGGCGCCATGGTTGACCTGCGCGAGCCTCTCCCCACCGACTCCCCGGCCGCAGCGGGCCAGGAGGGCAGCTGGCCCGAGGGCGCCATCCTGGTGGTCGACGACGAGCCGGGCATGCGCAACTTCCTGGTCAAGACGCTGGCGCCGCGCTGCCGCTTCGTCGCCGCCGCCGCCAGCGCCGAGGAGGGCGAGCGCTGGATGCGCGCGCAGCGCTTCGACCTCGTGATCCTGGACGTGGCGCTGCCGGGCACCAGCGGCGTGCAGTGGCTGCAGGCGCTGCGCGAGCAGGGCTACGGCGGCGAGGTGATCCTGATCACGGCGTTCGCCTCGCTCGACACCGCGATCGAGGCGTTGCGCGCCGGCGCGTCGGACTTCATCCTCAAGCCGTTCCGGGTACCGCAGATCCTCAACGCCATCCGCCAGTGTCACGAGCGCGCGCGGCTGCGGCGCGAGAACTTCGTGCTGCGCCGCCACATGCGGCCGTCGCGCTCGGAAGGCACGCCGCTGATCGGCCAGGCCGCTGCGACGCAAGCGGTGCGCGCCGCGATCGAGCGCCTCGCGCCGATGCCCAGCACCGTGCTGATCCAGGGCGAATCCGGCACCGGCAAGGAACTGGTGGCACGCGCGCTGCATGCACGCAGCCCGCGCGCGAGCTGTTCGGCCACGCCGCCGGCGACCACGGCACGCACGACGGGCTGTTCGTCTACGCCCAGGGCGGCACGCTGTTCCTCGACGAGGTGGCCGACCTGCCGCCGCCGGTGCAAGCCAGTCTGCTGCGCGTGCTGGAGGAGCGGCAGATCCGCCCGGTCGGCAGCCAGCAGACCGTCCCGGTGGACGTGCGCGTGATCGCCGCCACCAACCGCCCGCTGGCCGATGAGGTGGCCGCAGGGCGCTTCCGCGAGGATCTGTACTTTCGCCTGCGCGTGGTGGACGTGACGCTGCCGCCGCTGCGCGAGCGGCACGAGGACATCCCGGCGCTGGTGCGCCACTTCGTCGAGACGCTGGCGCCGGCGCTGGGGGTGGCGCCGCTGGAGGTCGACGAGGAGGCGATGGCGCTGCTGCAGCGCTACCGCTGGCCCGGCAACGTGCGCGAGCTGCGCAACTGGGTCGAGCGCTCGCTGATCCTGGGCGAGGTCAACGTCTCGGCACTCTATCCGCCGCTGCGCGAGCCGCAGCGCCCGAAAGCCGCCGAGGCACCGCTGGATCTGGAAACCCTGCAGCGCCGCCACATCCAGGCGGTGCTCGACTCCGTCGGCGGGGACAAGACGCGCGCGGCGCAGTTGCTGGGCGTGTCGCGGCGCACGCTGGAGCGGCGCGCCGCCGCGGGCGCCGCGCAAGACGGCCGGGACCGATGAACGCCAGGCGACGCTGGCGCGCGCGGCGGGACGCCTCGGGGCG
>NZ_JBKBQX010000007.1:0-92808 GCF_046292505.1 Tepidimonas sp.
GACCGGCTCAACAACCGCCCGCGCGCCATCCACGGCTTCTACCCTCCGATCGCCGTCTACCAGGCCATGCTGGAGAAAGTCACCCAAGCCAGCCACTCCCTTCAGTGATTCCACCGTTGCACTTGGTGCTTGACACCGCCCCTGAAAAAGCTGGGTTTTTACAAACTCAAGATCGATCGCTCCTTCGTCACCGACATCGGGCGGGACCCGGACGACGAGGCCATCATCCGCGCCATCGTCCAGTTGGCGCAGGCGCTGGGCATGCAGACCCTGGCCGAGGGGGTGGAGACGTGGGAGCAGGCGCGCTTTTTGGCGCAGGCGGGTTGCGACCATTTGCAGGGCTGGCTGGTCAGCCCCGCCTTGCCGGCCGACGCCTTCGAGGCCTTCGTCGCCGCGCACGATCCGCGCGCCTTCCTCGAACGCCTGGGTGTGTCACCGTCGGGCGATGCCGTGCCCCGCTGACGGTATCGCCGGGGCCACCCCTGCTCGCGCCCGGCGGCGTGCTGCCACAATCCGGACCGATGAGCGACGAACTGTCTTACCCCCTGCCGACCGATCCGGTCGTACCCCGCTACGACGATCCGCAGCTCACCCAGTTGCGCGTGCCGCCGCACTCGCTGGAGGCCGAGTCCAGCGTTCTGGGCGGCCTGCTGCTGGACAACGGGGCCTGGGACCGTGTGGCGGATCTGGTGACCGAAACCGACTTTTACCGCCCCGAGCACCAGCGGGTGTTCGAGTCGATCGCGGCCCTGATCAATGCCAACAAGCCGGCCGACGTCATCACGGTCTACGAACACCTGGCCAGCCTGGGCCGAGCCGACGACGTGGGGGGATTGGCGTATCTGAACCAGCTGGCGCAGTTCGTGCCCAGCGCGGCCAATATCCGCCGCTACGCCGAGATCGTGCGCGAGCGTGCCATCCTGCGCAAGCTCATTGCCGCCAGCGACGACATCGCCTCGCAGGCGTTTGCGCCGCGCGGCAAGGCGGTGGCGACCATCCTGGACGAGGCGGAGCAGAAGATCCTGTCGATCGGCGAGGAAGGCAGCCGCATGAAGCAGGGCTTCCAGTCGATGGACAAGCTGGTGGTGGAACTGCTCGACCGCGTGCAGGAGATGGCCGACAACCCCAACGACATCACCGGGGTGCCCACCGGCTTCATCGACCTGGACCGCATGACCGCCGGTCTGCAGCCAGGCGACCTGATCATCATCGCGGCGCGCCCGAGCATGGGCAAGACCGCCTTCGCGATCAACATCGCCGAGCACGTCGCGCTCAACGAGGGGCTGCCGGTGGCGGTGTTTTCGATGGAAATGGGGGCCGCGCAGCTCGCGGTGCGCGTGGTGGGCTCCATCGGCCGCATCAACCAGGGCCATCTGCGCACCGGCAAGCTCACGCCCGATGAATGGCCGCGCCTGACCGAAGCGATCGAGAAGCTGCGCAACATCTCGCTCTACATCGACGAGACGCCGGGCCTGACACCGTCCGAGCTGCGCGCCAACGCCCGGCGCTTGGCGCGCCAGTGCGGCAAGCTCGGGTTGATCGTGGTGGACTATCTGCAGCTCATGAGCGGCACCAACAGCGACGGCGAAAACCGCGCGACCGAGTTGGGCGAAATCTCGCGCGGTCTGAAGATGCTGGCCAAGGAGCTGCAGTGCCCGGTCATCGCGCTGTCGCAGCTCAACCGCGGGGTGGAGCAGCGCACCGACAAGCGGCCGATGATGTCCGATCTGCGCGAATCGGGCGCGATCGAGCAGGACGCGGACATCATCATGTTCATCTACCGCGACGAGTACTACACCAAGGACCAGTGCAAGGAGCCGGGCGTGGCCGAAATCATCATCGGCAAGCAGCGCAACGGCCCCACGGGCACCGTCAAGCTCGCGTTCCTCAACGCGTTGACCCGCTTCGAGAACCTGGCCGGCTACCACAGCGACTACTGATGCAACGCTATGATGCCCGGCGGCGTATCGCCCCCTGTTTTGATCCATCGGAGACCCCGTCATGACCCGTGAAGTCGTCGTCGTCAGCGCCGTGCGCACCGCCATCGGCACCTTTGGCGGCAGCCTGAAAGACGTGCCCCCCACTGAACTGGGCGCCATCGTGGTGCGCGAGGCCCTGGCCCGTGCCCAGACGCCGGGGCAGGACGTCGGCCACGTCGTCTTTGGTCACGTCGTCAACACCGAGCCGAAAGACATGTATCTGTCCCGCGTGGCGGCCCTCCAGGGCGGCTGCGCCGAGGGCACGCCTGCGTTCAACGTCAACCGCCTGTGCGGCTCGGGCCTGCAGGCCATCGTATCGGCGGCCCAATCGATTCTGCTGGGCGACTGCGACATCGCCATTGGCGGCGGCGCCGAGAACATGAGCCGCGCTCCGTTTGCCAGCCTGAACACGCGCTGGGGTGCCCGCATGGGGGACACCAAGCTGGTGGACATGATGGTCGGTGCGCTGCACGACCCGTTCCACGCCATCCACATGGGTGTGACGGCGGAGAATATCGCCGCCAAATGGGGCATCACGCGAGAAGACCAGGACCGCCTGGCGCTGGAAAGCCACCAACGCGCCCAGCGGGCGACCGAGGCGGGGTACTTCAAGGACCAGATCGTCCCCGTGACGATCAAGACCCGCAAGGGCGAGGTGGCCTACGCGACCGATGAGCACTTCCGTCCCAACGCGACGATGGAAGAGCTGGCCAAGCTCAAACCGGTGTTCTTGAAGGAAAACGGCACGGTGACCGCCGGCAACGCTTCCGGCATCAACGATGCGGCGGCGGCCGTGCTGCTCATGGACGCCCGCACGGCGCAGGCACGCGGCCTCAAGCCCATGGCGCGGCTGGTGACCTACGCGCATGCCGGGGTGGACCCCAAATACATGGGCATCGGCCCGGTGCCGGCGTCGCGCCTGGCGCTGCAAAAGGCGGGCCTGAGCGTCAACGATCTGGACGTCATCGAGGCCAACGAAGCCTTTGCCGCCCAGGCCTGTGCCGTCACGCGGGATCTGGGGCTGGATCCGGCCAAGGTCAACCCCAACGGTTCCGGCATCTCGTTGGGCCACCCCATCGGGGCGACCGGCGCGCTCATCACCGTCAAAGCTTTGCATGAACTGCAGCGCATCAACGGCCGCTATGCCCTCGTGACCATGTGCATCGGCGGTGGACAAGGCATCGCCGCGATTTTCGAGCGGGTCTGAGGCCGCACCCACCGCCCCGATCCCGGGCGTCAGTCGATTTCATACACCGACACCCGGGACGCCATCGCAATGGCGTTGAGGCGGCACACGTCACGGGCCGAGGTGGCGCGGTTGAGCGCGCCCCCTTTGCCGGTGAGCTTGCGGATCCAGGCTTTGAGGCTCATGTCGCATCGTCTCCGTCTGGGGTAGGGGTCAGTCGCGGCGCCGGAACACCCCGACCACCACCCCCAGCACCTCGAGCGACTGGTGCGCGATGATGTCGGGATAGTCCGGGTTGGCGGGTTTGAGCACCCAGCCCGCGGCGCCCTTGAGCGGGTACAGGTATTTGACGGTCAGCTCGTTGTCCACCACCGCCACCACGATGTCGCCGGCCTTGGTGGGGCGGTTGCGCTCGACCACCAGCATGTCGCCGTCGAGCATGCCCGCGTCCTTCATGGAGTCGCCCCGGACGCGGCAGAACACCGTGCGTTCCGGGTGGCGAATCAAATAGTCCTCCACCCCCACGCTCTCCAGGCCGGCGGATTGGTCTTCCGGCTGTGGCAGCCCGGCCCGAACCTGGCCGAGCACCGGCAACGCGAAAAACTGGCGTGTCGGGGCGATGCGGCCATCCACCCGCTCCAGGTAGCCGGCGTCCACCAGTCGGCCGATCACCTTGAACACGCCGCCTGACGACGACAGCCCGAGCACGTCGGCCAGCCGCGCCATGGAGGGAAAGGCCTTGTGCGCCTTCCAGTACACCCGTAGGGCGTTGAGGTGTTGATCGTCCGACATGGTAAAAACCGGTACGGGAGTGAATGAACGTTCACCATTGTGAGTGAATCGGCGGTGGCTGTCAACGGCACGCGCCATCGGCCATGGACAGGGTGGGAAGAACGCGCTATATCTGCCATGTCGCGTGTGCAGGAGGCGCATTGCCCATGAAGGCCGAGCAAAACGAGCGTCTGACCCGTATCGGGCCAGGAACGCCCTGCGGGGTGCTGTTGCGCCGCTACTGGCAGCCGGTGGCGTTGGCGGAGGAGTTCGACCCCGCCCTCGATCCCCGCATGGCCGAGCGCCCGCTGAAGGCTGTGCGCGTGCTGGGGCAGGACATGATCCTGTTTCGCGACGGCCAGGGTCGCTGGGGTCTGCTGGACCGGGACTGCCCGCACCGCAACGCCGACTTGGCCTTTGCCCGGCACGAGGGGGATGGCGTGCGCTGCCCCTTTCATGGCTGGAAATTCGACGCCACCGGCCGCTGTCTGGAGACGCCGGCAGAGCCGCTGGGCAGCACGCTGTGCGACCGGGTGCGACAGCGCAGTTACCCGGTCGTCGAGCGCGGCGGGGTGCTGTTTGCGTGGCTGGGGGAGGAGGGGCGCACGCCGCCACCGCTGCCGCGGCTGGACTGCTGGGTGGCGCCCGACACCCACGTCTTCGCCTTCAAGGGCTTGTGGCACTGCAACTGGCTGCAGGCCTTCGAGGTGGGTATCGATCCGGCGCACACGTCGTTTCTGCACCGCTTCTTGAACGATGCGCCTCTGGAGGCCATCGGGGACAACGCGGCGGGCAAGCAGTTCCGCAGCGCCAGTCTGGGTGAGGCCGACGGCCAGCGCTGGCCCATGACGCGCATCATGCGCGAGTTCCACCGGCCCGACATCCGCTTCGAGCTGCGCCCGTGGGGCTTTCAGATCACCACGCTGCGGCCGATGACCGAGGCGCTCACCCATGTTCGGGTGACGCACGACGTTTTTCCGCACACCTTCGTCATCCCGCTGTCCGAGACGCTCACCATCACCCAGATGCATGTGCCGGTGGACGACACGCGCACCTACTGGTATGCGTTTTTCACCAGCTTTGACAAGCCGGTGGATGTCATGTCCCGGATGATTATGGGGTCGCTTTTGGAACAAATCCGATCTTCGCCGATACCAGTCCTTCATGGCCTGCATGGGCGTGCGGGCATCGAGGGCAGTCTGAGGCAGATGGTGGTTGTAGAGCCAAGCGTAGCGCAAGAGGGTTTGCTCCAGGTCCTGGCCACTGAGGAAGTGATGGCTGCGCAGCACCTCTTCGATACGAGCGTTGAAGCGCTCCACCATGCCGTTGGTCTGCGGCCGCCGTGTACGGGTAAGCCGATGTTCGATGCCCAGCGCAGCGCACAGCTCATCGAAGGCGTGCTGCCCCGTGGGCGTACGCTCACCCGTGGTGACGAAGCGGTCGGTGAATTCCTTGCCGTTGTTGCTGCGCAGAAACGTCGCCTTCGGCTCGTTTTCGGTGAGGATCGTGCGGATGCGCACCGGGCAGGCCTTGGCCAGGGCGGCCAGAAAGGCGCGCGCGGCGCGTGCGCTCTTGGCGCTCTTGAGCTGGATGAACACCCAGCGCGTGGCGCGGTCGATGGCCACGAACAGGTAGCGACGCCGATCCTCATCGGCCATCTGGGGCAGGTACTTGACGTCGATGTGCACGTAGCCCGGCTCGTAGGCAGCAAAGGGGGCGTGCGTGGCCTTGCGCGTCTGCGGCTGCAGCGCCCGCAGGTTGCTCACCCCGTGGCGGCGCAGGCAGCGATCCAGGCCAGAGCGCGAGACATCTGGGTTGACGAACTCGCGCATGACCGCCAGCAGATCGTCCAGCGACAGCAGCAAGGTCTTGCGCAGTTGCACCGCGATGATCTCCTGCGCCGCTGTCAAGGTGGTCGGCAGCCGATGCGGCGTGTGCGGCCGGTCTTCGAAGCTCGTGCGGTGCTTCCACTTGAAGACGGTCATGGGCGACACACCGTAGCGCTGGGCCAGCGTCTGGATCGACTCGTCGCTGGCGGCAATTCTGCAGCGCGGATCGCCGGGGTGGTGCGCGCCAACTTGTGCAGTCGCACGATCATGATCGCACTCCTTCGGATGAGACCTTGCCGCCGACTCCCGCGCCTCGCAGCAGCTCTTGCAAGATGCTGCGTGCCAGCAGGTATCCACGGCGGCTGGGTATTATGTGATCATCCGGGATACGACACATATCCTTGAAGCCATTGAGCGTATCGACCGCTACACCGAGGACATGGACGAACTGAGTTTCTTGAACAACCAGTTGGTGCAGGATGCCGTGATCCGCAACTTTGAGATCATCGGCGAGGCCAGCAATAACATCGAAAAGCACTACCCAGACTTTGCGGCTGACCATCCTGAGTTGCCGTTGTCGTTCGCATACCAGATGCGAAATGCTGTCGCACATGGCTACTTCAAGGTGGACTTTGAGATCGTCTGGAGGTCGATCCGCCGGCGATCTTCCGGGCCTGTATTAGCAGGTGCGTGAGCTTGTAGAGAATCTGCCAAATGACGACGCCGATTATGGGTGCGAGCCATGAGCGCAACGACGAAGGGCGAGCACCCACACGAACCGCCAGGGCCACCAAAGAACTACGGGGCCGAAATAAACACACTGATCGAGCTACTGGAATCCGGACGGCTGTGAGCTTTCAAACACAGCCTAATCCGGATAGCCTTTTTTGCCAAGTGCCCGGCGGGCGACGCGCTGCATCTGGCGATCGCTCGCAACAACGGCGCGAAGGCCCTCGACACACTGGACGAGGGACGCTTGCACGCTGCCCAGCTCACTAGTCCACGCCAGCCGAGGCAGCCAAGCCTAGCCCCGACGGCACCAGCGGCTCGACCGCCGTGGGACACTGCAGCCAAGATAGCGCAAAACTGGCTGTTGCAAAACAAAACGGCCTGCGAATTGGTGCAGGCCGCGTTGGTTGTGCTGGCTCCCCGACCTGGGCTCGAACCAGGGACCTACGGATTAACAGTCCGGCGCTCTACCGACTGAGCTATCGGGGAACAGACGTTCATTATAACCCTTCGCCGGCCCTTTGCTCCGGCGCGCCGGCGTGCAGGTGGGCCCAGGTGCGCATCAGGGTGGCCGCTGACGACTCGGGGTCGTCCGCGCCGGTGATGGCCCGCACCACGGCGAACGCCCCCACCCCGCTGGCTGCGATGGCGGGCAACTCGGTCAGGCCGATGCCGCCGATGGCGACCGTGGGCACCTCGCGCGTCAAGCGGGCGTAATGCGCCAGCCGTTGCGGCCCCTGCGGGGCAGTGGGCATGACTTTGAGCGTGGTGGGGAACACGGCCCCCAGCGCCACGTAGCTGGGCCCCACGCGCCACGCACGCGCCATTTCGGCGTAGCCGTGGGTGCTGAGCCCCAAGCGCAGCCCACTGTCGCGCAGGCGGGCCAGATCGCCCGCTGTCAAGGAGTCCAGATCCTCTTGCCCCAGGTGGACGCCATAGGCTCCGGCGTCGATGGCGTCCCGCCAGTGGTCGTTGATGAACAGTCGCGCGGGCGTGCCGCGCACGGCGGCGACGGCGGCGCGCACTTCGTGGGCGATGCGTTCGGGATCGGGGTGTTTGAAGCGCAGTTGCAGGGTGGGTACCCCGGCACGCGCCATGCGGGCGACCCATGTCGCATCCGGCAGCACGGCATACAGCCCGAGCCGATGCGGGCAGGGGGCAAAGCGGGCTGCGGGCAGGTCGAACCCGAAATCCGCGGGGTCATCCGGCCAGTCCGCGGGGTCGAACGGGCGGTGGGCGCTGCGCCGGGCCCAGGCCTGCGCCACGCATCGCGCATCCCCGTCCACGAAGCCGAGGCGACGCGCTGCGGCGTAGGCCACAGACTCTACGGTGCCATCGGCAGGGGTGGCGGTGGGGTCGGCATCGCGCTCGATCCGCAGCGCACGGTGGTGCTGAACGATGGCGTCCACTGCGGACAGGGGGGCGTCGAGGACGGCGGGGACCATGGGGAGTGTCAGCCTTGGTGCCAGAAGGGGGTGCCAAGCACCGGGGTGCTCGGCTGTGCCGATGCTTGCGGTGCCATTGCCCCTGCCAGATGGGCCGCGCGCCCTGCTGCGACCGCATCCGCAAAGGCACCTGCCATGGCGACCGGGTCCTGCGCCAACGCCACGGCGGTGTTGAGCAGCACGGCGTCGAAGCCCCACTCCATGACCTGGCAGGCGTGGGACGGCAAGCCCAGCCCCGCGTCCACGATCAGCGGCACGTCCAGACGTTCGCGCAGGGTCCGCAGGGCGTGCGGGTTGACGGGGCCCAGTCCGGTGCCAATCGGGGCCGCCCACGGCATGACGGCCTGACAGCCGACGTCGAGCAGACGCTGGCACAGCACCAGGTCGTCGGTGCAGTAAGGCAGCACCTTGAAGCCGCGCTGGATCAGCAGGTCGGCCGCCACGGGCAGTTGCAGCGTGTCGGGCTGCAGCGTGTAGTCGTCGCCGATCAGCTCGAGTTTGATCCACTCGGTGCCGAACACCTCGCGCGCCATTTCGGCGGTGGTGACAGCCTCCTGCACGCTGTGGCAGCCAGCGGTGTTGGGCAGCACCGGCACGCCCAGGCGCTGCAGCAGGGTCCAAAAGCCGTGCGAGGCATCGAGGCCGAGCGCCCCTTGGCGGCGCAGCGATGCAGTCAGCATGCAGGGCGAGGCGCGCAGGACGGCCTGCTCGAGCACGGCGGGCGACGGGTAGCGCGCGGTGCCCAGCATCAGACGGCTGCCAAAGGCTTGGCCGTACAGGATGAGCGGATCAGACGGAGGGGACGCTGGGGTGGAGGGTGCGGTCATGGTGGGTCAGCCGCCAGTGATGGGGGCGATGACTTCGACGCGGTCGCCATCGCTCAGCGGCGTGAGGGCGTATTGTGCGCGCGGCACGAACTGCAGGTTGACGGCCACGGCAAACGGCGCTTGGGGGGCCTGGCCATCGTTGACGCGGGCCACCGCATCGGCGACGCTGGCGCCGTCGGGCAGTTCCACGGGTTGCGCGTTGATCCAAATCTTCATGGTGTGCGGACGGGGGCGTCGGCCTCGGCTCGGACGAATGTCAGGCCCAGGCGCTGCGCCAAGTCGGTGCGGCCGTTCTGCAGATACTCGATGACGGCGTCGTGTACCGCGGGCGAGATCATGAACCCGTGGCGGTACAGCCCGTTGATCTGCAGCACGCGTGGCGCGCGCTCGACCACGGCGGGCAGATTGTCCGGCAGGGTGGGGCGGCATTGGGCACACAGCTCCAGCACGCGGGCCTCGGCAAAGCCGGGGTGGACGGCGTAAGCGGCGCTGAGCAACTCGAGCGTGGAGCGCACGCTGGCCGGGGACAGGTCGTCGGACTCGATTTGGGTGGCGCCGATGACGAACAGATGGCCCGGCTTGGGGGCGATATAGATGGGGTAGCGCGGATGCAGCAGCCGGGTGGGACGCAACAGGGAGACGTCCGGGGCATGCAGGCGAGCGACCTCGCCACGCACCCCGCGCAGCGGGCCGCTGCCCGCAGCGGTTGGCGTGGGCCAGTCCTCGCGCGCGCCCAGGCCGCGGCAGTCCAGTACCCAGCCGCCGGAGTGGTCGCGTTGCCAGCCCAGGGCCTGCTCCAGCGTCATGGCGGTACCCCACTGCACCGCGACGCCCAGTGCGGCCAGCGTGGTCAGCAGCGCGTCGAGCAGCTGGCGGTTGTCGAGCTGGCCTTCGTCCGGCAGGTACAGACCGCGCTGAAAGCGCCCGGCCACGGCCGGCTCCAGCTCGGCGACGCCTTGCGCGTCCAGCGCGCGCGGGGCGGGCAGATCGGGCAGACGTGCGGTGGTGTGGCGCAGCAGGCCCTCGAAGCGGACGGCCTCTTGCGCATCCTGGCGGTGCCACAGAACGAGCGTGCCGTTTCGTTGAAAGTACACCGGCTGTGCCAGCCCCTCGCACAGCGCCTGCCAACGGGGCAGTGCGTAGCGTCCCATGACAACGACGTTGGGTTCGGTCACGGCCGATTCGGCGAGCGGCGCCAGCATGGCGGCTGCTACACGGGCGGCACCCCCGGCCTGCGTGGCGTCGGGCGCCGGATCAACGATGTGGACCGGGTGACCGGCCCGCGCCAGCGTGAGGGCGAGCAGCCGACCCATCAGGCCGGCGCCGAGGATCAGGACGGGTTCGCGGGAGCGCATGCCCTGGATGGTACCCCAGGGAAAACCCGCGCCGGGCCCGCAGGCCCCACGTCCATGCACGGGCGGCGGATAATGTCACACATGTCGCACCTGAACGATCTTGCCCACCCGCACCGCTCCCGCTATCCCCGGGTGTTGTCCATCGCCGGCAGCGATTCCGGTGGTGGTGCCGGCATCCAGGCCGATTTGAAGACCATCGCAGCCCTGGGTTGCTACGGCATGACGGCGATCACGGCACTGACGGCCCAAAACACCCTGGGGGTGCGGGCCATTCAAGGGGTGCCGGCGTCGTTTTTGAAAGAGCAGATCGCCGCGGTGGTGGAGGACATCGGCGTGGACGCCGTCAAGATCGGCATGCTGCATGCGCCGGACATCGTCGAGGCCGTGGCCTGGGCCATCGACACCTACCACCTGCCCAATGTGGTGCTGGACCCGGTGATGGTGGCCACCAGCGGCGACACCTTGATCGAGGATGCGACCATCGAGCGGCTGGTGTGCGAGCTGTTCCCGCGCGCCACCGTGGTGACCCCCAATCTGGACGAGGCCGCGTTGTTGCTGGGCCGTCCAATCATGCAGGCGGATGAGTTGGAAGCCGCCGCCGCCGATCTGCTGCAGCGCGGCGCGGCGGCCGTGCTGCTCAAGGGGGGGCACTTGCCCGGGGATGTGGTCACCGACCTGCTGGCCATTCGAGGCGAGCCGCCGGCGTACTGGATCCGCCTCAGTGGTGAGCGCATCGTCAGCGACAACGTGCACGGCACGGGATGCACCCTGTCGTCGGCCATCGCTTCGTTCCTTGCCATCGGCCAGACGCTGGAGGAGGCGGTGCAGTCCGCCCAGGGCTGGGTGCGGGGAGCGATTGCCGCCGGCGCCCATGTGCGTACCGGCCAGGGCAGCGGGCCGCTGAACCACGGCTATGCGCCGGTGCCGATGCGGCTGCTCGACTGATCAGTCCGGTCCGACGCCCAGCAGCCGCTGCAGCCGGGTGCTGGTGGTGGTGTATTCGAGAACGACCCGCTCCTGCGGGCGCAGCCATTGGGCGATGGCGAACGCGGCCAGGGTCGCCTCGTGAAAGCCGCACACGATGAGCTTGCGCTTGCCGGGATAGGTGTTGACATCGCCCACCGCATGGATGCCCGGCTCCGAGGTGCGATAGCCCTCGGTGTCCACGACCAGGTGCTTGCGTTCCAGCGCCAGCCCCCAGTCGGCGATCGGTCCGAGGCGCGGATTGAGCCCCAGCCGGGGCAAGAACAGGTCGAGCGGCAGCGTGAGCCGACGGTCATCGGCGGTGGCGATCTCCAGCGCATCCAGACGGCCGTCGGCGGCGGCGATGGCCCCCACCGGCTGGCCCATGCAGAGGCGCACCCAGCCGGCGCCGATGGCGGACTGCAGCCGTTCATCCAGTTCGGCGTCGATGGCGAATCGGTCGTTGCGGTGCAGCAGCGTGACATCGGCCGCCCCGCCGTCGGCCAGTCGCAGCGCCAGTGCCGCGGCGGATTCGCTCCCGCCCATGACGACGATGCGCTGACCTACCCAGACGTCGGGAGGGGGATCGCGGTAGTGCACCTGGCGGCCCTCCCAAGCCTCTAGCCCCTGTACCGGCGCCTTGCGCGGCAGAAAAGCGCCCACGCCCGCGGCAATGACGAGTGCGACGCATTCGAAGACCAGGCCGCCGTCCGTTTCCAGTCGAAACCGCGGAGAAGGTGCGGCCCCGCCGGACGCCAACCGCTGCAGCGACGTCACGATCTGCCCCAGATGCAGGGGGATGCGCAACGGCGCCAACTGCTGCAGCAGCCGCTGCGTCAGCTCCTGCCCGCTGCAGGCGGGGATGCCCGGCAGATCGTAAATGGGCTTGCCGGGATAGAGCTCGGCGCATTGCCCCCCGGCATGGGGCAGCCCCTCCACCACGTGCACGCCCAGCTCGTGCAGGCCCAGCTGGAAGGCTTGGTAGAGCCCAACCGGTCCAGCGCCGATCACGACGGCATCGGTACGGATGGGGGAGGCGGACGTCATGGCGGTCGGGGCGGCACGCGCCGCCCTCGTGATCGGCCGATCAGCGCTTGAGCAACGGCAGCTTGCCGGTCTTGTCCTTGTACTGCTCGGCTTCGGGCAGCGGCGCTTTGCGCTTGGTGATGCTCTTCCAGGTCGGCAGTTTGGCCAGCTCGGCGTTGAGGGCGATCATGTGCTGCTGGTCGCGCGGCACGTCCTCTTCGGCGTAGATCGCGCCGACCGGGCACTCCGGAATGCAGACCGCGCAGTCGATGCACTCGTCGGGGTCGATGGTCAGGAAGTTGGGGCCCTCGCGGAAGCAGTCCACGGGGCAGACGTCCACACAGTCGGTGTACTTGCAGGCGATGCAGGCTTCGGTAACAACGTGTGTCATGGCGCAGGGTCTTTCGGGGGCGGCAAGCGCCCCAACGCGGCGCGGGCCGCGCGTCGGGTCTCGGCAGAGGGCGCATTGTAGGCGCTCGGGGCGCGAGGCTGGTTGATCTGGGTCAGCACGCCGACGGGCAAAGCGGTTATTGTCTCGGCGCACGCTGTTCGTGCGTCGCTTGCTCCAGAGGCCTTGCCCATGACCGACCAGCCCCGCCGCCATTCGTCACCTCCCACCGGTCTCGACAGCGGTCCTTCGCCTGCGCCAGCCGAGTCCCACCGCCGGCAGGCGGATGCCGCCGAGGCCATGGATCAACAAGCGTCGGTGCTGATGGCCCAATTGTGGAGCGGCCTGTCACCCATTTCCCTGGCCTTGGCGGCAACGGACTGGGCGCTGCATGTGCTGAGTTCGCCAGGGTCCCAACGGCGTTTGGCGCGACAGGCGACCGAACTCGGCCAGGCGTGGTGGCAGGATGCGTGGCGCGCTTGGATGGATACGGCGACGGCCGTGTTGCCACCCGGGGAGTCTCGTGTGCCAAGTGCGTCTGGGCACGCCGTCGCGAATGGCGGCGGGGTGGATGGGGGAAGTGGTACTCAGGGCGGTCCCGGCGACGATGGCGCGCGGTCGGACGATCCCTCGCCGCTGGCGCGCGCGCTGCGCGAGGACGCGCGCTACGCCGACCCGGCATGGCAGCGCTGGCCGTGGTGGGCGCTGGCCGGCGCCGGCAAGGCGCTGGAGCTGTGGTGGCAGCAGGCGGCGGCGCTGCGCGGCATGCAGCCGCACAGCCGCGAGCAGATGCGCTTCTACGGCCGCCAGTGGCTGGACGCCTGGGCGCCGAGCAACGTGCTGTGGACCAACCCGCAGGCGCTGCAGCGCGCCTGGGAGACGGGTGGCCAGTCGCTCCTCAAGGGCTGGGGCCGCATGGTGGAGGACGTGCAGTGGCGCCTCGGGCTGCAGCCGCCGCCGCGGCGCTTCGACCCGGAGCTCGCCCCCGGCCGGGGGCTGGCCACCACGCCGGGGCAGGTGGTGCTGCGCAACGCGCTGATCGAGTTGATCCAGTATGCGCCGACGACGCCGACGGTGCAGCGCGAGCCGGTGCTCGTGATCCCGTCGTGCATCATGAAGTACTACATCCTCGACCTGTCGCCGCACAACTCGCTGGTGCGCTGGCTGGTCGCGCAGGGCCACACAGTCTACATCGTCTCGTGGAAGAACCCGGACGAAGGCGACGCGCTGCTGGCGATGGACGACTACGTGCGCGATGGGGTGCTGGCGGCGCTGGACCACGTGCGCTGCGCCACCGGCGCCCCGGTGCACCTGATGGGCTATTGCCTCGGCGGGACGTTCGCCGCCATCGCCGCGGCGGCGCTGGGCGGCGGTGATGCGCGGCTGGGTTGCCAGCGCGCGCCAGGCGCCGCGGAGGAGGCCGTGCTGGCGAGCCTGACGCTGCTGGCCGCCGAAACCGACTTCAAGGAGCCCGGCGAGCTCGGCATCCTGATCGACGAGGCGCAGGTGCGCCTGCTGGAGGACATGATGGCCGCGCGCGGCTACCTGACCGGGCAGCAGATGGCCGGGTCGTTCCAGTTCCTGCACTCGCGCGAGCTGGTCTGGTCCAGCCAGACGCGGCGCTGGCTGCTCGGAGAGGACGAGGTCGGCAACGACCTGATGGCCTGGAACGCCGACGTGACGCGCCTGCCAGCGGTGATGCACAGCAAGTACCTGCGCAGCTGCTACCTCGACAACGACCTGGCCGAAGGGCGCTTGCAGTTCGAGGGGCAGCCGATCGCGCTGCGCGACATCCGCGTGCCGGTGTTCGCGGTCGGGACCGTCAAGGACCACGTGGCGCCGTGGCGCTCGGTGTACAAGATCCACCACCTGGTCTCGGCCGACGTGACCTTTGCGCTGACCAACGGCGGGCACAACGCCGGTATCGTGTCGGAACCGGGGCACCGCGGGCGCTACCACCACCTGCTGACGACGCCGGCGGATCACCCGTGGCGCACGCCGGACGAGTGGCTGGCCGAGGCGCCGCGGCGGGAGGGCAGCTGGTGGCCGTCGTGGTCGGCGTGGCTCAAGCAGCACGGCAGCGGGCAGGAGGTGCCGGCGCGCCAGCCGCCGCAGGATCCGGCGCTCGGGCCGGCCCCGGGGCGCTACGTGATGGTGCGCTACGGCGACTGAATCAGCCCCCGCCCGCGCTGCCTCGCGCGCGCGGGCTGACGAAGCGCCGGGCCAGCAGGGCCTGCGCCAATGGGCGCTCCACGGGCCAAGGCTCGCCGTGCAGCTCGGCGGCCAGCACCTCGCCGCCCAGCACCGACAGCGTCAGCCCGCGCGCGCCCAGCCCCGTCAGCACGCACAGGCCGGGCAGCCGATCGGGGTCCACCGCCCCGACGGCCGGGAAGCGGTCCGGCAGCGTGCAGCGCACGCCGGCCCAGCCGTGGGCCTGGGGCCAGTGGCAGGACAGCGCCTCGGCCGCCGGGGGCAGCAAACGACGCAGCTTGTCCAGATTGGCGGCATGGTCTGCGGCGAGGACGGAGCGATCCGTGCTGCCGCGCACGAAGGTGGAGCCCATGCACCACAGCGGCTGTCCATCGGGCCCGGGCACACCCGCTATCAGCGACCCATGCCCATTGACGGGAAACGGCGGCAGGGCGTCCGCCACCGATGGCGGCAGGGCGGCCATGGCACCCCAAGTCACCTGTCCGCGCAGAGCATGCAGGGGCAGTGACGGTCGGTCGGTGCCCGGCAGCAGCGACACGCTGTCGAAGCCCGCGCACACCACGACGACGGGGGCCTGGGCCACCGGTCGGCCCGCGTCATCGATCACCATCCATTCGGCGTCATCCGCCGTGCGGCGCAGACCGGCGGCACGTACCCCGCCGGCGAAGTGCACGCCGGGGCGGGCCAGTTGGGCAGCCACCAGCCGGGCCGGACGCAGCCACGCCGCTTGCGGATGCCACAAGGCGGGCGTGTCCGCTGGCAGGCCGGCGCGCACCGTGCGCGCGGGGGCGGCAGGCTGACTCCACGCCTGGCCGTGTTCGCGCCAGGCTGCGGCGTCGGGCAGAGCGCGTTTGCCCTCGACGCGGTGCTCGAACACGCCGCTGGGGCCCCAGTCTGCGCCCAACGTCAACAGCGCCCGGGCCCGTTCCAAGGTGCTGGCCAGGCCTGCCCGGGTCAGGCGCGACAGCGGCGCATCGTCGGGCGATACATGCGGGGCGACCAACCCCACGGGCAAGCCCGATGCGCCGTTGGCGGGGGTGTCGGCTGCGTCCAGCACCGTCACGCGCCAGCCCCGCGCCGCCAGGCTCCAGGCCGCCGCCGAGCCCGCCAGACCGGCACCGATCACGACGGCGTGACGTTGCAGGGGAGTCTTCCCCGCCGCCCCGGTTGGGCCGCTCGCAGACCGCAAGGCGGACCGGGGTGTCCAGCTCGGCGCGAACACCGCCCGCAGGCAGTGCCGCTTGGGGGGCAGGCCCGCAGCCTTCTCGACTCGAAAACCCGCCTGTGTCAGCCCGTCGCGGACCGCACGCGCCACCGTCCAGGTGCCCAGCCGCGTACCCGGTCGGCACAAGCGCGCGACCGCACGCAGGACCTCGGGCGACCACATGTCGGGATTGGCGGCCGGATCGAAGCCGTCCAGAAACACGCTGTCCACCGCCACGTCCAGCGTGGGCAGCCAGCGTGCCGCATCTCCCACACACAGGGTCAACAGCAGGCGCCGGCCGGGGCCATCACCGCTGTCGGCGGGCCATTCCCAGGTCCAGCGGTGCACGCCCGGCAGCAGCCCCATCCAGCGCTCGGCCAGTGCGGCGGCCAGAGGTTGAAGTTCGGCAAACGGAGCCGCGCTGCGGCGCAGGTCATCAGCGGTGGCGGGGTGGGCTTCGGTGGCGGTGTAGCACAGCGTGGGCGGGGCCGACGCATCGGCCCGCCAGGCGTGCCAGGTCGCCAGAAAGTTCAGCCCCAGCCCAAATCCGTTTTCCAGCACATGCCAGCGCGCCGCACCGGCCCAGGCCGGAGACTGCCCGTCATCGGGCAGCAGGCCGCAGCCCCCCAAAAACACATGGCGCGCCTGCGCCAGGCCGCCCTGACCGTCGGCGCCACGGCTGCGGTAGATGTCGTCGAAGCGGGGGCTGCGCGGCGTGCCGTCCGGCAGCCACTCGACCACGACGTCAGCCATGTTACCCCTGCGTCGGGGGCACGTAGCCGGCGGCGACGTCCGCGCCTTCGCCAAAGAAGTGCTTTTCCATCTGCCGCGCCAGGTATTGGCGTGCGCGCGCGTCGGCCAGGTTCAGGCGGTTTTCGTTGACGAGCATGGTCTGGTGGCGCAGCCAGTCCTGCCACGCCTGCTTGCTGACGTTTTCCCAGATGCGCTTGCCCAGCTCGCCCGGGTAGGGGGGGAAGTCGAGCCCTTCGGCTTCGACGCCGAGTTTGATGCAGCGAACGGTGCGTGCCATGGTGTCGTGCTCCTGCGCAGAAAAGATCGGCCTCATGCCCCGTGGTGATAAATATGCCGCGGAAATGGCATAAGGGGTTTGATACGATGCGGGTTTTGCCCGGCGGGCAACCGTCGGCCCCCAAAGGTCCCCATCGATGTCGTTGGGCCCGGACTGTAACCCAGTTGTCCGTTCCCCGAAGGCGCCGGGGGTTGAGTCAGGTCAAGCCCGCCAGCCCTGCGGGCGGCTATGCTGGGCCATCGCGATTTTCCATCACCTGATCATGAGTGCATTCGACGAAGAACGCGTCCTGTCCGTCCACCACTGGACCGACCGGCTGTTCAGTTTCACGACCACGCGCAACCCGGGGTTGCGGTTCCTCAACGGCCAGTTCACCATGATCGGTTTGCGGTTGGAAAACGGCAAACCGCTATTGCGCGCCTACAGCATCGTCAGCGCCAATTACGAGGAGCATCTGGAGTTTCTGAGCATCAAGGTGCCCGATGGCCCGCTGACCAGCCGGCTGCAGCACATTCAGCCCGGCGACACGGTGATCGTCGGCCACAAGCCCACGGGCACGCTGGTCATCGATTACCTGTTGCCCGGCAAGAACCTGTACCTGTTTGGCACCGGCACGGGGTTGGCGCCGTTCCTGAGCATCGTGCGCGATCCGGCCACCTACGAGCGCTTCGAGAAGGTCGTGCTGGTGCACGGCGTGCGGCAGGTGGCCGAGCTGGCTTACCGTGACTACCTGACGCAGGAACTTCCGCGACACGAATTCCTCGGTGAGTACGTGAGCCGACAGATGCTGTACTACCCCACCGTCACCCGCGAGCCCTTCGAGCGTCAGGGCCGTATTCCGGATCTGGTGCAAAGCGGCCAAATGGCGCGCGAACTGGGCCTGCCGCAGCTCAACCCCGAGACCGACCGCGTCATGATCTGCGGCAGCCCCGCCATGCTGCGCGACCTCAAGGCCATGTGCGAACGCCTGGGTTTCGTCGAGGGCAACACGAGCACGCCCGGGCAGTTCGTGATCGAGAGGGCGTTTGCCGATGCCAACTGAGGCCTCGGGCCGCGGCGGCTGGGCCGGCTGGGTGGCCGCGTCGCCGCGCGCGGTGCTGGCGGGCCTGGCGCTGTGGTGCGGCGGCTTGCTCGGCTATGGCCTGTACCTGCAGCACGTGGTCGGGCTGGAGCCGTGCCCGATGTGCATCGTCCAGCGCTATGCGCTGATTCTGGTGGCGCTGGCTACGGCGGTCGCGGCCGCGGCGGGCCCCGGGCTGCGGCGCGTGCTGGCGTGGCTGGCGCTCGTGCTGGCGCTGGCGGGGGCGGCGGTGGCTGCGCGCCAGTCGTGGCTGCAGTGGTATCCACCCGAAATCCTGACCTGCGGGCGGGATTTGTTTGGCATGATCGAGTCCTTCCCCCTCAAGCGGGCCATCCCCATGATCTTTCGCGGCAGCGGGGACTGCACGGCCATCGACTGGACCTTTTTGGGCCTGACGATCGCGAACTGGTCGTTTCTGAACTTCGTGGCCATGGCCGCGGCCCTGCTGGGCTGGCTGCGGTGGAGCTGCCACCGCTGACGCGATGGAACGGGTGGGGGCGCTGGTCGTCGGGGCGGGGGTGATCGGCTTGGCGGTCGCCCGTGCGCTGGCCCGTGCGGGGCGCGACGTGGTGGTGCTGGAGCGTGAAACGGCCATCGGCACCGGTGTGAGCGCCCGCAACAGCGAGGTCATCCACGCCGGCCTGTACTACGCGCCCGGATCGCTCAAGGCGCAGTTATGCGTGCGCGGCAAAGCCTTGTTGTACGACTATGTGGCCGAGCGGCACATCGGCCACCGCCCGTGCGGCAAGCTGATCGTCGCGACCGAACCCGAGCAAACGGATGCGCTGGAGGCGCTGGCGGCGCGCGCGCAGGCCAATGGCGTGCCCCTGTCGTGGCTGTCCGCCGCCGAGGCGCTGGAGCGCGAGCCCGCCTTGCGCTGCCATGCCGCGCTGTGGTCGCCCAGCACGGGCATCGTGGACAGCCACGGCCTGATGGTGGCGCTGCAGGGCGATCTGGAGGCCGCTGGAGGCAGCGTCGCGCTGGGTTCGGTGCTCACCTCGGCCGAGCCGATTGGCGCCCAGGGCCAAGGCGGCTGGCGGGTGCGCGGCGTAACGCGCGAGGGCGAGCCCTTCGCGTTGCTGGCCGACGCGCTGGTCAATGCGGCGGGGCTATGGGCCTGCCATGTGGCGCGTGTCATCCAGGGGCCGGATCCCGAGCGCTGGCCGCAGCCCCGCTATGCCAAGGGCAGTTATTTCGCGCTGATCGGGCGTTCACCGTTCGGTTGCCTGATCTACCCTGCGCCGCAGGACGCTTGGTTGGGCGTGCACCTGACGCTCGATTTGGGTGGGCAGGCGCGCTTTGGTCCCGACCTCGAGTGGGTGGATGCCGCGTCGCCGGACGGACTGGACTACGCCGTCGATGCGCAACGGGCGTCGGCGTTCTACGGCGCCATCCGCCGCTACTGGCCGGCCTTGCCCGACGGTGCACTGCAGCCGGCCTACAGCGGTGTGCGTCCCAAGATCCACGGGCCCGGCGAGCCGGCGCCGGATTTCCGGCTGGATGGCCCGCGCGAGCACGGCTGGGCAGGACTGGTGCATCTGCTGGGCTTCGAGTCGCCAGGGTTGACGAGCGCGCTGGCGGTGGGCGAGCGCGTCGTGGACGCTTTGGCCGCTTCTTGATCCGGATCAAACCCGGGCGGGAACGCCCGGGGCGAGGCAGAATCGCCTCAACATGACCGTCTCGCCCTTTGCCGAGTTTGCCATTTTGCTGCTGGTCGCGGCCGCCGCCGGCGCGCTGTTCGTGCGGCTGCGCCAGCCGGTGTTGATCGCCTACATCGTGGTGGGCATCGCGCTCGGTCCGGCCGGCCTGGGTTGGGTCAAGGCCCACGATCAGGTGGCGCTGCTGGCGCAAATCGGGGTGACGGTGCTGCTGTTCATCGTCGGCCTCAAGCTCGACCTGCACCATGTGCGCCACATCGGGCCGGTGGCGCTCGCCACGGGGCTGGGGCAATTGGCCTTCACCATCGCAGGCGGCTTCGTGCTGATTCTGGCGCTGGGCAAGGACGTGATGACCGCGTTGTACGTGGCCGTGGCGTTGACGTTTTCCAGCACCATCATCATCGTCAAGCTGCTGACCGACAAGCGGGAGCTGGATTCGCTGCACGGGCGGATCGCCGTGGGTTTTCTGATCGTGCAGGACTTGGCCGTGGTGTTGGCGATGATGGCGATGAGCGCGCTGCGCGCGCCCGAGGCGGGGGCGACGGCCAGCGGCTGGGCGGTCGCCGGCTCGCTGGCTGGGCGGATCGTGTTGGCGGTGCTCGTCGTCGCGGTGCTGATGCGCTGGGTGCTGCCGCGCGTGGTGGCGCTGATGGCGCGCTCGCAAGAGTTGCTGCTGGTCTTTGCGCTGGCCTGGGGGGTGGGGCTGGCGGCGCTGGGGGCGTGGGCCGGTTTTTCGATGGAGGCCGGTGCCTTCGTCGCGGGCTTTACGCTGGCGTCCACGCATTTCCGCGAGGCGATCAATGCCCGGCTGGGCGGGGTGCGGGACTTTTTGCTGCTGTTCTTTTTCATCCACCTGGGGGCGGAGCTGGACCTGTCCACCCTGGGGCAGGAGCTGTGGCCTGCGCTGGTGCTGGCGGTGTTCGTGCTCATTGGCAACCCGCTGATCGTGATGGCCATCATGGGCTACATGGGCTACCGCAAGCGCACCGGGTTTCTGGCCGGGCTGACGGTGGCGCAGATCAGCGAGTTTTCCATCGTCTTCGTGGCCATGGGCATCAGCCTGGGCCATGTGAATGTGCAGGCGCTGGGGCTGACGACGCTGGTGGGGTTGATCACCATCACCCTGTCCACCTACATGATCCTGTACTCCCAGCCGCTGTACGAACGGTTGGCTCCGTGGCTGGGGGTGTTCGAGCGGCAGCGCCCACACCGGGAACTGGCCGTCGACCGCCACCCGCCGCGCAGCGACGAGTCGGCGGTGCTGGTCTTTGGCCTGGGGCGCTACGGCAGCCGGCTGCTGCGCGAGCTGCGCCGCCAGGGGGTGGCGGCGGTGGGCATCGACCACGATCCCGAGGCCGTGCGCGAGCTCAAGCGGGAGCGCCTGCCCGTCCATTACGGCGATGGCGAGAATCCGGACTTCGTCGAATCCCTGCCCCTGCACGACACGCGCTGGGTGGTGGTGACCCTGCCGCTGGTGTCGTCCACCCGCGCGCTGGTGCACGCCCTGCGCGGCGCGGGCTACGCGGGCCCGATTGCCGTGACCGCGCGCGACGAAGCGGCGCTGCAAGAGCTGCAGCGCCTGGACGTGCAGCACATCTATCTGCCCTTTCGCGACGCCGCCGTGCACGCAGCCGAACACCTGGTCGGCGTGCTGACGGTGCCGCCAGCTTCCGGAGCAAACCCATGACGATCGACGATGGCTGCCGCCCCCCGGCCGACCCGCCCGCGGGTGGCGTGCTGGTGGCAACCGATTTTTCCGACGGCGCGCGGCTGGCCGAACAACGGGCTGCCCACTTGGCCCGCGAGCATGGCGTGCCGCTGGTCTTGCTGCACGTCCTGCCGAACGACTGGATGGCCGCCTTGCAGGAATGGCTGGGGGCCGAGCGGCCGTCGGATCGCATCGTGGCCGATGCGCAGGCCACGTTGCAGGCCACGGCGCGCCGGTTACAGGACGAGCAGGGCTGGCCCGTCCACCCAGTGTTTGCGCAGGGGCATCCGGTGCAGGCGATCGGCGAGACGGCGCTGCGCTGCGCCGCGCGCTGGGTGGTCGTGGGCGCGCATGGGCGCGGGCGATTGCAGCGCCTGTTGCTGGGCACCACGGCCGAGCGTTTGTTGCGCAAGGCCACCTATCCCTTGCTCGTGGTGCGCCAGCCGGTGCAACACGGCTACCGGTGCGCGCTGGTGCCCGTGGACTTTTCGCCCTGGTCGGCACCGGCCCTGGCGCTGGCCGATGCGCTCGCGCCCCATGCCGCGGTCGAGATGCTGCACGCCTATACCGTGCCGTTCGAAGAAAAGCTGCGGTTTGCCGGCGTGGACGACGACATGATCGCCCTGTATCGGGAAAAGACGCGCGAGCGCGCCGCCGCTCGCCTGCACGAACTGGCGCGACAGCGGGGCTGGCCGCCCTCGCGCTACCACGCCACGCTGCACGAGGGCGATGCGGCGCCGGGCATCGTGCAACAGGCCGCCCGTCGGGCGTGCGACCTGATCGTCATCGGCAAGCACGGCTTGAGCGCCGCGGAGGAACTGCTGCTGGGCAGCGTCACGGAGCATGTGCTGTCCGAAGCGCCCTGCGACATCCTGGTCTCGCCGGGCCGCGCGTCGGACTAGCGTGTGGCAAAGGCCAGGCGCGCCGCCAGCCCCGCGAAGACGACGGCGGCCGCCCGGTTGAGCGCCCGCTGCGCTCGCGCGGAACGCCGCAGTGCCCCGCCGATCCAGCCTGCAAAAACCGCAAACGACCCGAAGGTCAGCAGCGTCGCCACCATGAACAGCCCGCCCAACTGCAGGATCTGCCACCCCACCGGGCCTCGTGCGGGATCGGCAAACTGGGGCAGAAAGGCCAGGAAAAACAGCGCGACCTTGGGGTTGGTCAGGTTCATCACGATGCCCCGTCCGTACGCCGCGAGCGGGCGCAGCGCCGGCACCCGGGCCGTATCGATGGGTCCGGTGGGTGCCCACCAGGCCCCCCAGGCCAGGTACAGCAGATAGGCCGCCCCCAGCAGCTTGAGGGCCCAGAAGGCCCAGGGCGAGGCCGCCAGCACGGCTGCCAGTCCCAGTGCAACCGCCGCGGTGTGCCCCAAGAGCCCCGTGCACAGCCCCAAGGTGACGAGCAAACCGGTACGCCGCCCGTGGGTGGCCGATTGCATCAGCACAAACAGATTGTCCGGCCCGGGACTGAGCGCCAGCAGTACCGCCGCGCCGAAGAAAGCCAGAGCCACGGGGGTGTCGATCATCGCGCCGCCTCCCGGCTGTCGCGCAGCGCCCGCGCCACCGTCGGCACCAGGTCCGGTCCGCGGTAAATCAGCCCCGTGTAGAGCTGGACCAGATCGGCCCCCGCCGCAAGCTTGTCGCGCGCGCAGGCTTCGTCCATCACCCCGCCGACCCCGATGATCGGAAAGCCGGCCCCGAGGCGCTGGCGCAGCGCTGCGATGACGCGGTTGCTGCCGCGCGCCACCGGTCGGCCGGAGAGGCCACCGGCCTCCTGCGCGTGGGGCAGGCCTTGAACCGCGTCGCGTGCCAGGGTGGTGTTGGTGGCGATGACGCCATCCATGCCGTGGCGCAGCAGGGCGTCGGCAATGACGGCGATCTGCCCGTCATCCAGATCGGGGGCGATTTTGACGAAGATGGGCCGCCGCACGCCCAGCCGATCGGCCAGGTCCGCACGCCGTCGCGCCAGAGCCTGCAGCAGGCCATCCAGCGCCGCGTCGCCCTGGAGCTGGCGCAGGTTTTGCGTGTTGGGGCTGGAGATGTTGACCGCGATGTAGTCGGCATGGATGTACACCCCCTCCAGGCCGATCAGGTAGTCATCCGTCGCGCGTTCGATGGGGGTGCTGGCGTTCTTGCCGATGTTGAGGCCCAGCACCAGGGGGCGGGCGCCGGCACGGCCCTGGCGGACGTGCGACTGGTTGACGTTGCGAATGAAGGCCTCCAGCCCGTCGTTGTTGAAACCGAAGCGGTTGATCAGCGCCTCGGCCTGCGGTAAGCGAAACAGCCGCGGGCGGGGGTTGCCGGGTTGCGGCCGGGGGGTGACGGTGCCCACCTCGACGAAGCCAAAACCCATCGCCGCCCAGGCGTCGATGCAGCGAGCGTTTTTGTCCAGCCCCGCGGCCAGCCCCACCCGGTTGGGGAAGTGCAGGCCGGCCAGCGTGACCGGATCGTCGATCCGGGGTTGGGCCACCAGGGCCAGCAGGGGGGAGCGCTGCAAGCGCTCCAGGGTGCGCAAGGTCAGATCATGCGCGTCTTCGGCATCGAGCCGGAACAAAAGCGCGCGGGCCGGCGCGTAGGGGATCCAGGCCATCGGATAATCGCGGTCGTCGTATCGGTCGTCGGCATGGTGCCGAATGGTGACCGATTGTCGCATCCCGAACCTCCGCTTTTTTTTTGACACTGACAGGATCCTGCACGATGAACCGCGACCCGTCCGCCCCGGCGATGACACAGGACGAACTCAAGGCCCTGGTGGGGCGCGCAGCCCTGGCCTATGTGGAGCCGGGGCAGATCGTCGGTGTGGGCACGGGCTCGACGGTCAACTGCTTCATCGACGCGCTGGCCCAGGCGCAGGCCGAGGGGCAAACGCGCATCGCCGGCGCGGTGTCCAGCTCGGAGGCGTCCACCCAGCGGCTGCGGGCCCTGGGCATTCCCGTGTTCGACGCCAACGCGGTGGGCGAGCTGGCGGTGTACATCGACGGCGCAGACGAAATCGACCCCCACGGCTACATGATCAAGGGGGGAGGCGCGGCGCTGACGCGGGAAAAGATCGTCGCCGCACAGTCACGGCGCTTCGTCTGTATTGCCGATCAGTCCAAATGGGTGCAGACGCTGGGGCGCTTTCCGTTGCCGGTGGAGGTCATCCCGATGGCCACCCAGCGTCTGATTCGGCAGTTTGCGACGCTGGGGGGCGAGGCGCGGGTACGCCTGCGCGATGGTGTGCCGCTGGTCACGGACAACGGCCAACACATCCTGGATGTGCACGGCCTGCGCATCCCAGATCCTTTGGCCTTTGAGTCCATGGTCAACGATTG
Organism: Tepidimonas sp.; assembly: GCF_046292505.1. Classification (GTDB taxonomy): domain Bacteria; phylum Pseudomonadota; class Gammaproteobacteria; order Burkholderiales; family Burkholderiaceae_C; genus Tepidimonas. The sequence continues at coordinate 24,704 of NZ_JBKBQX010000007.1, forward strand.
GCCGGGGGTGGTGACGGTGGGGGTGTTCGCGCACCAGCGCGCCCATGTCTGTCTGCTGGGCGCGCCCGAAGGGGTGCGCACCGTCGTGTTCGATGCCCCCTGACCGGGGTGCTCCGGCTCAGGCAGGCAACAGCCCGATTCCGCCCCGCTCCAGGCGAAAGACGCGAACCGCCTCCGCCAAGTGGCCGGCCTGTCGGCGCAGGCTCTCGGCAGCGGCGGTGGTCTGCTCCACCAGCGCGGCGTTGCGTTGGGTGGTGTCGTCCAAGTGCTCCATCGCCTGGTGGATTTTCTGCAGGCTCGATGCCTGCTCCAGATTGGCTTGCGCCATGGACTCGATCAGCGCCGTCACCCGCTCGATGTGGGCGACCATGCCCGCGACGCTTTCGCCCGCGCGATCGACCAGCGCGGATCCGGCTTCCGCGCGCGCCACGCTGTCGGCGATCAGGCCCTTGATCTCGCGCGCGGCCGCAGCGCTGCGCTGGGCCAGCGAGCGCACCTCACCCGCGACCACGGCAAAGCCGCGCCCCGCCTCGCCCGCCCGGGCAGCCTCGACCGCAGCATTGAGGGCCAGGATGTTGGTCTGGAAGGCGATGGCGTCGATGACGCCCGTGATATCCGCGATGCGGTGACTGCCGGCGGCGATGTCGCCCATCGTCGCCACGACGTCCTGCATCAACCGGCCGCCATCACCGGCCGTCGCACGGGCCTGCAGGGCCGATTCGACGGCGGAGCGGGCGGTCTCGGTGTTGCGCGTCACGGCACCGCTGAGCTCCGCCATGGCCGCAGCCGTCTGCTGCAGTTGCGCGGCCTGCGATTCGGTGCGTTGCGACAGGTCGGCGCTGCCGACGGCGATCTGCTGGGCGCCGGCCGCCACGCCGTCGCACACGTCGCGCACGTCCCCGATCAGGGTGGTCAGTCGCGCCTGCATGGCGGCCAGGGCGCGCAGCAGGTCGCCCAGCTCGTCGCGACCCGGCCCCGAGGGGCTGCCCGTGAGGTCGCCGGCGGCCACCCGATCCGCCACCTGGACGGCTTGCCGAATGGGGCTGGTGATCGAACGCGTGATGCGCCACGCCAACCACAACCCCAGCAGCAAAGCGCCTGCGGACGTGGCGATCAGCGCGACCGTCACCGTGCGCCGCAGAGACTGCGCCGCCTGGTACTCCTGGTTGGCCTGGGCCAGCTTGATCGCCAGCAGCGCATTGAGCGCGTTTTGCACGGCGGGCTCCTGCGGCTTGACCTGCAGCAGGTACAGCTCCTGCGCGTCGTCGTAGCGGCCCTCCGCCATGGCGCGGGCGGCGGTGTCCAGACCTTGTGCGACATAGGCCGCGCGCGCCTGCTCGAAGGCGTCCGCGGCCCGTTGCTCGTCCGGGGCATGGGGGCGCGCTTGGTAGTCGGTCCAGATGGCCTGCATGCGCTGGTCGTTCTGCGCGTATTCCTGCGCATGCCGCTCCACGTTGGCGCGCCCCGGATCGATCAGCATGTCCATGACCAGGGCGCGGTTGCGCTGCAACAGCTGATTCAGCTCCCCCAGCCGTTGCAGGGGCACGGCGCGATCCTGGTAGACGGTGGTTACGCGATCACTGGTCTGTGTCACAGCCGCCAGGCCCGTGAATGCCAGCACGGCCATCATGGCCAGCAGCAGACCGAAGGCAGCGATCAGGCGGGGGCCGATGCGAAGGGAGCGGAGAACAACCATGTCGGGGTGCGCGAGGCGCTGGACTGTCGCCAAGCGAGCACTTTCCGACATTTGTGTGACAGGCGTGTGACCGTCATCGCGCGCCCTGTCACAGGATCGGGCGTCAGGCCATGCCTTGGTGGCGCAGCAGCGCGTCGATCTGCGGGTCGCGGCCGCGGAAGGCACGGAAGGATTCCAGCGCAGGGCGGCTGCCGCCGACCTCCAGAATCTGCTGCCGGTAGCGCCGCCCGACATCCGCATCCAGCGGCGAGCCGCGCTGCGCGGCCGCCTCCTCGAAGGCGGCATAGGCGTCCGCGCTGAGCACCTCGGCCCATTTGTAGCTGTAGTAGCCCGCCGCATAGCCCCCCGCAAAGATGTGGCTGAAGGTGTGCGGCATACGGTGCCACGCGGGTGGCTGCAGCACGGCCACCTCGTCGCGGACCTGCTGCAGCAGGGCCATCACGTCGCCATCCGGGGCGCCTTCCAGGTGCAGCCGCATGTCGAACAGCGCAAACTCGATCTGGCGCAGCGTCTGCAGACCGCTTTGGAAGTTGCGGGCCGCCAGCATTCTCTCGTAGAGCGCGCGCGGCAGGGGCTCGCCCGTGTCCACATGGGCCGTCATCTGCTGCAGCACCACCCATTCCCAGCAGAAGTTCTCCATGAACTGGCTGGGCAGCTCCACGGCGTCCCACTCCACCCCGCCGATGCCCGCGACGTCGTGTTCATCCACCTGGGTGAGCAAATGGTGCAGGCCGTGGCCGAATTCATGGAACAGGGTGATCACATCGTCGTGCGTGAGCAGGGCGGGTTTGCCATCCACGCCGTCGGCGAAGTTGCACACCAGATGCGCCACCGGCGTTTGCAGGCCGCCACCGTCCGGACGGCGCCAGCGGCCCCGCACATCGTCCATCCAGGCGCCGCCGCGCTTGCCGGCGCGCGCCGACGGATCGAGATAAAACTGACCGATCAGCGCGCCGTCGCGCTCCAAGCGGAAAAAGCGCACCGTGGGGTGCCACACGGGTGCCTGGTCCTCGCGGATGCGGACTTCGAACAGCGTCTCGACGATGCGAAACAGCCCGTGCAGCACGCGCGGCAGCGGGAAGTAGGGCTTGACCTCCTGCTCGCTGTAGGCGTAGCGCGCCTGGCGCAGTTGCTCGGCGATGTAGGGCCAGTCCCAGGCCTGCGGGTCGGGCAGGTTCAGATGGTCGGCTGCGAAAGCACGCATGTCGGCCACGTCCTGCTCGGCGTAGGGGCGGGCGCGCCGGGCCAGATCGCGCAGAAAGTCGATCACCTGCTCGGGGGATTGCGCCATCTTGGGCACGAGCGAGACGTGCGCGAAGCTGGGGTAGCCGAGCAGCCGCGCCTCTTCGGTGCGCAGGGCCAGCAGCTCGCGCATCAGCGGGGTGTTGTCGAACCGCGTGCCATCGCCCTCGGCCTGGTCGCTGGCGCGCGTGCCGTAGGCGCGGTAGAGCCGTTCGCGCAGCGCCCGGTCGTGGGCAAACTGCATGACGGGCAGGTACACGGGCAGCTTCAAGCCCAGGCGGTGGCCGTCGCGCCCCTCGGCCTGGGCAGCCTGGCGGGTTGCCGCGCGCACATCGTCGGGCACGCCGACCAGCTCCGCATCGCTGGCGTAGTAGGCATACGCGTCGGTCGCGTCCAGGGCGTTTTCGCTGAATTTTTGGGCCAACTCGGCTTGGCGCTCCTGGATGGTGGCAAACCGTGCCTTGGCCTCGCCTTGCAATTCGGCGCCGCCGAGCACGAAGCCGCGCAGGGCGATCTCGCGTGCGCGCCGCTGGGCCGCATTCAGGCGCGTGGGATCGATCGCTTTGTACTTGGCGTACAACCGCTCGTCCGCGCCCAGCCGGGTCCAGAACTCCGTGACGCGCGGCAGCATGGCGTTGTAGGCGGCGCGCAGCGCCGGCGTGTCGGCCACGGCGTTGAGGTGGCTGACGGTGCCCCAGGCGCGCCCCAGGCGCTCCGTCGCCACGTCCAAGGTGGCGGCCAAAGCGTTCCAGTCCGCCGGAAAGTCGGGGGCGGTGACCTGCTGCAGGGCGGCATCGGCCTCGCGCAGCAGCGATTCGATGGCGGGAGCGACGTGGCCGGGTTCCACCGCGTCGAAGCGCGGCAGATCGGCAAAGTCGAGCAAGGGGTTGTCGAGCAGGGCGGTGTCGATGCGGTCGTTCATGCACCCAAGGATGCCATGGAAACCGCCGCCCCGCCGCCGCGGGGGCCGATCAGCCAGCCGCAGACGCGGATTTCTTGGCGCTCTTTTGGCGCCGCTTGGCCTTCTTGACCAGCCCGCCCGGCGTCAGCCGCTGGTTGCCCAGCACCCGCACGGTCTTGATCTCGGGGCGCTGGCCGCCCTTTTTGCTGTACTTGACCACCTTGTATTCGCGCGGGCCGGGCTTGCGGTCCTCGTCGACGGCTTTGGCCTTGGGGGGGATCGGGCGCCACAGCACCAGCAGTTTGCCGATGTGTTGCACCGGCGCGGCGTTGAGTTCGTCCGCCAGCGTCTGCAGCCAAGCTTCGCGCTGGGGGCGGTCGCCCTCCAGGGCGCGCACCTTGATGAGGCCGTGCGCATTCAGGGCCGCGTCCACCTCGGCTTTGACGGCATCGGTCAGGCCATCGGCCCCGATCATGACGACCGGCTCGAGGTGGTGCGCGTCCCCACGGTGGGCGGCGCGCTGGGCGGGGGTGAGTTCGATTCGCGGCATGGCGGGATTATCCGGTATCCCGGCTGGTCGGGGCGCTGGGCCCCGCCCCGGGCCTGCTGGCCACGCGCCGGTGTGGCGCAGCACCCACCGTTGAGCGGGTCAGGGGCTGGGGGGCGCAGTCCGGCCGTATAGTCCCACCCCCATGAAGGTCAAGACACAAAGCAAGAAGGTCAACAAGGCGTGGCTCAACCAGCATGTCACCGATCCCTGGGTGCGTCTGGCGCAAAAGGAGGGCTATCGCGCCCGCGCCGCCTACAAGCTCAAGGAGCTGGACGAGACCTTCCATTTGATCCACCCCGGCCAGTGCGTGGTGGACTTGGGCTGTGCGCCGGGGGCTTGGTGCCAGTACCTGCGCCGGCGCTTGGGAACGGCAGCGGGCCCCGACGGGCAGCCCCGGGTGCGCGGCACGGTCATCGGCCTGGACCTGTTGCCCATGGAGCCGGTGGATGGGGTGCGCTTCATCCAGGGCGACTTCCGCGAGGAGGGCACGCTGGCCATCCTGCAGGCGGCCTTGGCCGACGCCCTGGGCGGCGATGCGGCCCACCGGGTGGATCTGGTGGTGTCGGACATGGCTCCCAATCTGTCCGGCGTGGAGGAGGTGGATGCCGCGCGCATCGAGCATCTGATCGAGCTGGCCGTGGACTTTGCGGTGGCGCACCTCAAGCCCGACGGCGCACTGGTGGCCAAGGTGTTCCACGGCGGGGCGTACGACGCGGCGGTGCGGCTGTTTCGTGCGCACTTTCGCACGGTCAAGGCGCACAAGCCCAGGGCGTCGCGACCCCAGTCGGCGGAAACCTTTCTGATCGGACTGGGTCTGAAGTCGGGCAACTGAAATCCCCCGGCCCGCAAGGTCGATTCGTGTGTCCTATCCCATTGATCGAAAGGGTTTCGCTTTTGTCAAGGGGGTACGGTCTTGATAAGTCCTACAATGGGGCGCACATGGGGTGCATGCGCGATGCCGTCGCATCCGCCACCCCGGCATGACAAGGTAGGAGCCTTCGTTGAACAACCAGTGGTTTTCCAAAGTGGCGATCTGGATGGTGATCGCCATGGTGCTGTTCACGGTCTTCAAGCAGTTTGATGGCCGTGCCACGTCCGGCGCCGGCTACATGGCGTATTCGGATTTCCTCAACGAGGTCAAGGCCCAGCGCATCAAGAGCGCCACCATCCAGGAGGGCGCCAACGGCACCGAAATCGTGGCCGTCACGACCGACGACCGGCGGGTGCGCACCAATGCCACCTACCTCGACCGCGGCTTGGTGGGGGACCTGATCGCCAACGACGTCAAGTTCGACGTGCGCCCGCGCGAGGAGGGCTCGCTGCTGATGACCCTGCTGGTGAGCTGGGGGCCGATGCTGCTGCTGATTGGCGTGTGGATCTACTTCATGCGGCAGATGCAGGGTGGTGGGCGCGGCGGCGCGTTCAGCTTTGGCAAGAGCAAGGCGCGCATGCTGGACGAAAACGCCAACACCGTGACGTTTGCCGACGTGGCGGGCTGCGACGAGGCCAAGGAAGAGGTCAAGGAGGTCGTGGACTTCCTGAAAGACCCGCAGAAGTTCCAAAAGCTGGGCGGGCGCATTCCGCGCGGCCTGCTGCTGGTCGGCCCTCCCGGTACCGGCAAGACGCTGCTGGCCAAGGCCATTGCCGGTGAGGCCAAGGTGCCGTTCTTCAGCATCTCGGGCTCGGACTTCGTCGAAATGTTCGTCGGCGTCGGTGCCGCGCGGGTGCGCGACATGTTCGAGAACGCCAAGAAGAATGCCCCCTGCATCATCTTCATCGACGAAATCGACGCCGTGGGCCGCCAGCGTGGCGCGGGTTTGGGCGGTGGCAACGACGAGCGCGAGCAGACGCTCAACCAGATGCTCGTCGAGATGGATGGTTTCGAGACCAACCTCGGCGTCATCGTGATCGCGGCGACCAACCGGCCCGACATCCTGGACGCCGCCTTGCTGCGCCCGGGCCGCTTCGACCGCCAGGTCTACGTGACGTTGCCCGACATTCGCGGCCGCGAGCAGATCCTGAAGGTGCACATGCGCAAGATCCCGATCGGCCCGGACGTGAGCCCGGAGATCATCGCGCGCGGCACACCCGGCATGAGCGGCGCGGATCTGGCCAACCTGTGCAACGAGGCGGCGCTGATGGCGGCGCGGCGCAACGCCCGCGTCGTCGAGATGCAGGACTTCGAAAAGGCCAAGGACAAGATCCTGATGGGCCCCGAGCGCAAGAGCATGGTCATGCCGGAAGAAGAGCGGCGCAACACCGCCTACCACGAGGCCGGCCATGCGCTGATCGGCAAGCTGCTGCCGAAATGCGATCCGGTGCACAAGGTCACGATCATCCCGCGCGGCCGCGCGCTCGGCGTGACGATGAGCCTGCCGGAGAAGGACCGTTACTCCTACGACAAGGAGTACATGCTCAACCAGATCAGCATGCTGTTTGGCGGGCGCATTGCCGAAGAGGTCTTCATGAATCAGATGACCACCGGGGCGAGCAACGATTTCGAGCGCGCCACGCAGATCGCGCGCGACATGGTGATGCGCTACGGCATGTCCGAAAAGCTCGGGCCGATGGTTTACGCCGAAAACGAAGGCGAGGTGTTCCTGGGCCGCTCGATCACCAAGACCACGCACATGAGCGAGGAGACGATGCGGCAGGTCGATGCCGAGGTGCGCCGCATCATCGACGAGCAATACGCGCTGGCCCGCCGGTTGATCGAGGAGAACGCCGACAAGATGCACGCCATGGCCAAGGCGCTGCTGGAGTGGGAGACCATCGACGCCGACCAGATCGACGACATCATGGCCGGTCGCCCGCCGCGTCCGCCCAAGGAGGTCAGCCCCCGCTCACCCAACGCCGGTGGGGGGGGCGATGCCGGAGGGGCGGCGGAGCCGGTGAAGGCCGATCCCTCACCGCAGGCGCCTACGGCGGCCTGACCACCCCGCCCGTCGTATCGGTGCCGAGGCCGCCTCCCGCGGCCTCGATTGTTTTGGCTGCGGCGGCCTCGGAGGGGGCCTCGGCCCGGGCACAATAGCGGCCATGCCGTCACCGCTGCCGTCCACCCCCCTGTCTGCCTGCTGGCAGACGGCACGCTTTCGCATCGATCTGAGCCGCCCGCGCGTGATGGGCATCGTCAACGTCACGCCGGATTCGTTCTCCGACGGCGGCGCCCACGCCGACACCACCGGCGCCCTGCGCCACGCCGAGGCGCTGCTCAAGGAGGGGGCCGACATTCTCGACATCGGCGGCGAATCGACCCGGCCCGGCGCACCGCCGGTGCCGCTGGCGGAGGAGCTGGCGCGCGTCGTGCCGGTGGTGCGCGAGGCGGTGCGCTGGGGCGTACCGATCAGCGTGGACACCTACAAGCCCGAGGTGATGGCCGAATGCCTGGCGCTGGGGGCGGACATCGTCAACGATGTCTGGGCGCTGCGGCGCCGTGGCGCGGACGGCCGCAGCGGCGAAGACGTGGTGGCGCAGGATCCGGCCTGCGGCGTGGTGCTGATGCACATGCACCGCCAGCCGCAGGACATGCAGGTGCAGCCGATGGAGGGCGACGCCGTAGCGCAGGTGCGCGAATTCCTGGCCGCGCGGGTGCAAGCGCTGCTGGCGCGCGGCGTGGCGCGCGAGCGCATCGTGCTCGACTACGGCATCGGTTTTGGCAAGACGGTGGAGCAAAACCTCGATTTGCTCGCCCGCCAGCGCGAGCTGCTGACACTCGGCTACCCGCTGCTGGCCGGCTGGTCGCGCAAGTCCACGCTGGGGCGCCTCACCGGTGTGGAGGTGGCCGCCGAGCGCTTGGGGGCCAGCGTCGCCGCGGCGCTGCTGGCGGTGCAGCGCGGCGCGCGCATCGTGCGCGTGCATGACGTCGCCGCCACCGTGCAGGCGCTGCAGGTCTGGATGGCCTTGAACGACAGGGAGGACGCATGACGACACGGCAGTATTTCGGTACCGATGGCATCCGCGGCACGGTGGGCCGTCCGCCGATCACGCCGGACTTCGCGTTGCGGCTGGCGCATGCGGTCGGGCAGGTGCTCAAGCGCACCGAAGCGCGGCCGACGGTGCTGATCGGCAAGGACACGCGCATCTCCGGCTACATGCTGGAGTCGGCGCTGGAGTCGGGCTTTGCCTCCGCCGGGGTGGACGTGGTGCTGCTCGGGCCGGTGCCGACGCCCGCGGTGGCGTATCTGACGCGCGCGCAGCGCGCGAGCCTCGGCGTCGTCATCAGCGCCAGCCATAACCCGTATCCGGACAACGGCATCAAGTTCTTCAGCGCCCAAGGCACCAAGTTGCCCGACGAGTGGGAGCTGGCGGTGGAGGCGGCGCTGGCGCAGCCGCCGGCGTGGGTGGAGTCGGCCTCGCTGGGCGCCGCGCGGCGGCTGAGCGACGCTGCCGGGCGCTACATCGAGTTCTGCAAGAGCACCTTCGCCCCGGACCTCAGCCTGCGGGGGCTGAAGATCGTGGTCGATGCGGCGCACGGCGCGGCCTACCAGATCGCGCCGGCGGTGTTCCACGAGCTGGGCGCCGACGTGGTGCCGATCGGCTGCAGCCCCAATGGCCGCAACATCAACGACGGCGTCGGCGCCACGCATCCGCAGACGCTCATCGCCGCGGTGCGCGCGCACGAGGCCGACCTCGGCATCGCGCTGGACGGCGACGCCGACCGGCTGCAGATGGTGGACGCGAGCGGCCGGCTCTACGACGGCGACGAGCTGCTGTACGTGCTCGCGGACGACCGCCTGGGCCGCGACGAGGTGGTGCCGGGCGTCGTCGGCACGCTGATGACCAACATGGCGATCGAGCAGGCGCTGGCCGCGCGCGGCGTGCGGCTGGTGCGCGCCAAGGTCGGCGACCGCTACGTGCTGGAGGAGCTGCACCGCCACCACTGGCTGCTGGGCGGCGAGGGCTCCGGCCACCTGATCATTCTCGACAAGCAGACCACCGGCGACGGCATCGTCTCGGCGCTGCAGGTGCTGCAGGCCTGCCTGCGGCAGCAGCGCACGCTGGCGCAGGTGCTGCAGGGCGTGGAGCGCTTTCCGCAGGTGCTGCGCAACGTGCGGCTGGCCCCGGGTGCGGACTGGCGCGCCAACGCCGCGCTGCAGCAGGCGCAGCGCGCGGCCGAGGCGGCGCTGGGCGCGGATGGCCGCGTGCTGATCCGTGCCAGCGGCACCGAGCCGGTGCTGCGCGTGATGGTGGAGGCGCGCCGCGCCGACGACGCCGAGCAGTGGGCCGCGCGGCTGGCCGAGGCAGCTGCGATGCGGACTCCCGTGTCGGTTTGAACCCGCCATGCCCCGCTTTGCCGCCAATCTGTCGATGATGTATGCGGAGCACGACTTCCTGGACCGTTTTGCCGCGGCGGCGGCAGACGGCTTCCGGGCAGTCGAGTGCCTGTTTCCCTACGAGCACGCCCCAGAAGCGATCGCGCGGCGGCTGCGCGAGCATGGCCTCACCCAGGCCTTGTTCAACCTACCCCCCGGCGACTGGGCGGCGGGCGAGCGCGGCTTGGCGGCACTTCCTGGCCGCGAGGCCGAATTTGCCGAGAGCGTGCAGCAGGCGCTCCGATACGCGCTGGCCACGGGGTGCCGCCGCCTGCATGTGATGGCGGGTCGGGTACCGGAAGGTGCCGACCGCGATGCGATGCGGCGCACCTATGTGGCCAACCTGCGCCACGCGGCGCAGCAGCTCGCGCCCTACGGCATCACCGCGTTGATCGAACCGATCAACACCCGGGATATGCCGGGCTATTTCCTGAACCTTCAGCAACAGGCCCACGAGGTCGTGGCCGAAGTCGGTGCCACCAACCTGAAGGTGCAGATGGACCTCTACCACTGCCAGATCATGGAGGGCGACCTTGTGATGCGGCTCGAGCGCCATCTGGACGGTGTGGGTCACCTGCAGATCGCAGGCGTGCCGCACCGCCACGAACCGGATACCGGCGAAGTCAATTACCGCTGGCTGTTCGACAAGATCGATACCCTGGGCTACGACGGGTACATCGGTTGCGAATACCGTCCGCGCGGCGCAACTTCGAATGGGCTGGGCTGGTTCGCGCCTTACAAGAATGCCCAGTCCTGAAGCCGGCGCGCGGCTCCCCAGCCCGAGGTATCGTGTTGGCCTGGAGGTTGACGGCGGGCGCTGCGTCTGACCCATCCGCGTCAAGTCTCCCGTCGCCACAGCGCTTGCCCGGCGCGGACCGTGCAGCCCGGCTCGATGCCGTCGGCCAGCCGCCAGTGCGCCGGCACGAACAGGATGATCGTCGAGCCGTGTTCGAACCAGCCCATCTCCTGTCCGCGGCTCAGACGCGCGTCGCACGGCAGCTCGTGGGGGCCACGCCAGCGCAGGTGCAGCGTAACGTCGAGGAAGTGCAGCCGGATGCTGGCCACCAGGATCGCGGCCACCGGCACCAGCGCGATCGGGCTGCCGTCCGGCAGCGTCGCCTCGATCAGCGCGCGCTCGTTGCGGCAGAACAGCGCCGGGATGCGCCGCAGCGCCGGCGGGTTGACGTTGAAGACGTCGCCGCTGACGTAGCGCACGCGGCGCACGTGCAGGTCGGCCGGCGCGTGGAAGCGGTGGTACATCGTCGAGGTCAGCCGCAGCGTGACGAACCGCCCGTTGGCGTGCACGGCGGCGGCCTCGGGGCCGATCAGGTCCTCCAGTCGGTACGGCATGCCCTTGGCCTGCCAGGCGGTGGTGCCGTGCACGTCGCCGCAGGCGCCGACGAGGGCGTCGCACGGGCTGCACAGCACGTCCGGGTCGGGGTCGAACGCTCGCGCGCCGTCGCGCAGCGCGCGCGTGAAGACGTCGCGCAGGCTGCGGTACTCGGCCGGGGCGGCGTCGCTCAGGTCCAGGTCGGCGAACAGCCGCCACACCGCCAGCGCCAGGCGCGTGAAGGCGGGGCTGTCGAGGCGGCTCAGCCGCCCCATCAGCAGCGTGAGGGCCACGCGCGGCACGTGGTTGGTCAGCGCATAGTTGAGCGATTCGTGCTGCAGCACGCGGTCGCGCCAGGCGCGCCAGCCGGCGCGTGCCGCCGCGGGTTTCACGGGCGTGTCAAAGGCCATGCGTACAACTGTCGCCGAACCCGTTGAAGGAATGGTGACACCGATGATGGAACCCGTCTGGTGGAGCGCCGCGGCGGCGCTGGCTGCCGTGCCGTGGGGCTGGCGGCGGCTGCGCCTGTCGCGCGCCAAGGCGCCGTCGCTTGCGGGGCATCCGCGCATGGCCAAGCGCGTGGCACGCTGGCTGCCCGGTTACACGCTGCAGGCGCCGCAGGCGTTCGCGCTGGACGGTGCGCCGCCCGACGTGGTGCAGGCGCGGCTGCAGGGCTGGCAGGCGCTGGCGCAGCGGCTGCGCGCCGCCGCGCCGCAGACGCTCGAGCTGACCGCACAGGCGCGCGAGGGGATGCCCGACCTGCGCCTGACCGGGCGCTACCGGGTGCCGTATCCGTTTGCCGAGCTGGCGCGCGAGCTGCCCGTCGGGGCCTTCTGGGCGCGCAGCGAAGGGCCGTGGCTGATCGACCTCGACGGCAACCGCTTCCTCGACCTGACCGGCTCCTACGGCGTCAACGTGCTGGGGTTGGACTTCTACAAGGGCACGATGGAGGAGGGCGCGCGCCTGGGTGCGGCGCTGGGGCCGGTGCTCGGCGGCCTGCACCCGTGCGTGGCCGACAACGTCGCGCGCCTGAAGGCGCTGAGCGGCATGGACGATGTGACGTTTCACATGTCCGGCACCGAGGCGGTGATGCAGGCCGTGCGGCTGGCGCGCTACCACACCGGGCGGCGCCGCGTGGTGCGCTTCGCCGGCGCCTACCACGGCTGGTGGGAGGACGTGCAGCCCGGCCCCGGCAATCCGCTGCCGCCGCGCGAGACCTACACGCTCGAGGACCTGAGTGAGGCGACGTTGGAGGTGCTGCGCACGCGGCGCGACATCGCCTGCGTGCTGGTCAACCCGCTGCAGGCGCTCCACCCCAACCGCGCCGCGCCGAGCGACTCCACCTTGGTCAGCGGCACGCGCGCGGCGGCCTTCGACCGCGACGCCTACGCGCGCTGGCTGCAGCGTCTGCGGGAGGTCTGCACCGCAGCCGGCATCGCGCTGATCTTCGACGAGGTGTTCGTGGGCTTTCGGCTGGCGCCGGGCGGCGCGCAGGCCTACTTCGGCGTACAGGCCGACCTGGTCTGCTACGGCAAGACGCTGGGCGGTGGTCTGCCGGTCGGGGTGGTGTGCGGCAAGCGGCGCTGGATGGAGCGCTTCCGCTCCGACCGCCCGGCGGACCTGTGCTTCGCGCGCGGCACCTTCAACGCCCACCCCTACGTGATGGGGGCGATGAACGCCTTCCTGCGCGCGCTGGAGCGCCCCGAGGTGCGTGCCGCCTACGACGGGTTGGACGAGCGCTGGCGCATGCGCGAGCAGCGCTTCAACGCGGCGCTGCAGGCCGCCGGCGTGCCGGTGCGGGTGGCGGCGCTGTCGTCGATCTGGACGGTGCTCTACACCCAGCCGGGGCGCTACCACTGGCTGCTGCAGTATTACCTGCGGGATGCGGGGCTCGCGCTGAGCTGGGTCGGCACCGGACGGCTCATTTTTCCGATCGCGCTGGAGGACGCGGCGTTCGAGGAGGTGTTGCAGCGCTTCGTTGCCGCGTGCCGCCGCATGCAGGCTGACGGCTGGTGGTGGCGCGACGAGGCGCTGCCATCCGAGGTGTGGGCGCGGCGCCTGCGCCGCAGCCTGCTGCGCGAGACGCTGCAGGCGTGGTGGCAGGCGCGGCGGCGCGCTCGGGCCGCCGTCTGAAGCCGGCACGCCGCGCCGGCTCCGGTCGTCCGGCCCGCCCGGGTCAGCTGCGGGCGGGCCGGCGCCGCGCCGTCAGCCGGCGCGCGGGTGGCCGGGATCGAGCAGCTGGCCGCGCAGCAGGTGTAGCGGCGCGCGGTGGTACAGCTTGATGTCGTGGAAGGGGTCGGTGACGATCTTCGTCACCCACACGAGGCCGGTGTAGAGATCCTTTTCCATCCACAGTTGCAGCACGCGCACCAGCAGGGCGCCGACGCCGATGGCGAACCACAGCCAGCCGACGTTGTGCCAGAAACCACGCCAGTCCTCGTGCGGCTGCAGCCACCCGAACGCCGTCGGATCCCACGCCAGCAGCAGCGGCGAGGCGGCCCACACCGTCATCAGCACCACCTTGCGCTTCAGGTTGTAGCCGACCTTGACCGCCTCCTTGTACTCGTGCGTCACCTGGTTGACGTGGTCGTAGCCCTTCGGCTCGAAGAAGAAGTGCCCCGACTGGCGCGTCACCATCGAGATGCCCCAGGCGATCAGCGCCGCGGTGGCGGGGTCCTGGAACAGCCAGACGTAGGCGACCACGAAGCTGATCGCACTGATCAGGTGCAGCGTCTGGTTGATGCGGCTCTGGTGGTAGTAGCGGTGGTCGTCCCAGCGCTGCTCGCGCAGGGTGTGCAGGAAGCGTTGCAGCATCATCGGGTGTCCTCGTCGAGGGATGGAGAAAAGGGCAGGGCAGCGGGGCTGCGCGCGCCGGGGCGGCGCGGCGGCTCCGGCGGACGTCATGGTCGCGACATCGTGTGACGCCACGGTGACGTCCGCGTTCGCGGTGCGGGCTGTCATACGCCTGTCGCACGCCGCGGCCACGCTCGTCGGTCATGGATGCGCGCCTGATGATCGAGAGTTTTCCGCCCCGCCGTGCGCTGCTGCGCGTGGCGGTGGTCACCGAGACCTTCCCGCCCGAGATCAACGGCGTGGCCACCACGGTGGAGCGGCTGGTGCGCGGGCTGCAGCTGCGCGACCACGACGTGCAGGTGGTGCGGCCGCGCCAGGCGGCCGACGCCTGGGACCGCGACGGCAGCCGCCTCGGCCTGGAGCAGGTGCTGACGCGCGGCCTGCCGATCCCGCGCTACCCCCAGCTGCGCATGGGGCTGCCGGCGCAGCGCGCGCTGCAGGCGCTGTGGATGCGCCGCCGCCCCGACATCGTGCACATCGCCACCGAGGGGCCGCTGGGCTGGTCGGCCCTGCGCACCGCGCGCAAGCTGCAGCTGCCGGTCAGCACGGACTTTCGCACCCACTTCGACGCCTACAGCGAGCACTACGGTGTCGGCTGGCTGCGCCGCTCGGTGCAGGCCTACCTGCGGCGCTTCCACAACCAGGCCGACTGTACGCTGGTGCCGACCGACGGCCTGCGCGAGCAGTTGCGCGCGGCGGGCTTCGAGCGGCTGCTCGTCGTGCAGCGCGGCGTGGACGTGGACCGTTTCACGCCGGCGCTGCGCAGCCCGGCGCTGCGCGCGCTGTGGGGCGTGCAGGCCGGCGAGCGCGTGCTGCTCTACGTCGGCCGCCTGGCGCCGGAGAAAAATCTGGAGCTGCTGGCGGCGGCGTTTGACACCATGCGCGCGGTGGCGCCGGGCTGGCGGCTGGTGGTGGTGGGCGACGGGCCGCAGCGCGCCTGGCTGGCGCAGCGCTGCCCGCAGGCGGTGTTGCTGGGGGCGCTCACGGGTGAGGCGCTGGCGCACGCCTACGCCAACGGCGACCTGCTGGCCTTCCCGAGCCTGACCGAGACCTTTGGCAACGTGACGCTGGAGGCGCTGGCCAGCGGCCTGCCGGTGCTGGCGTTCGACTACGCCGCCGCCGCCGAGGTGGTGCGCCACGGCGACAGCGGCCTGTTGGCGCCGGTGGGCGATGCGCAGACCTACCTGCAGCTGGCGCGCACCGTGGCCGGCGACGAGGCGCTGCTGCAGCGGCTGCGCGCCGGTGCGGTGCACGCGGTGCAGCACCTGGGCTGGGGGCGCATCGTCGAGCAGGTGGAGTCGATCTGGCTGCGGCTGCTGGCGGCGCACGCGGCCGGGCCGGCGGCGGTCAGGTCGTCGCCGTGGTGGGACGGTCTGCCCGCCACCGGCGCGTGAGCTGCCACAGCAGCGCCAGCCCCAGCGCCATCGTCATCCCCAGCGCCGACAGCAGCGGCACCAGCGGCCAGTCGGCGCGCATGGCCAAGGCGAGCGCCCCCAGCATCACCAGCACGCTGGCGTTCTCGTTGAAGCCCTGGATGGCGATCGACTGCCCTGGCTGCAGCAGCCGGTGGCCGCGGTACTGCAGCAGCGCGTTCATCGGCACCACCAGCATCCCGCCCAGTGCGCCGATCACCAGCAACCCAAGCACCGCCAGCCCCAGATCCCGTGTGTGCACGGCCAGCGCCAGCAGCGCGCCCAGCGCCACGCCCAGCGGCAGCACGCGCCAGGCGCGGCGCAGGTCCACCCGCCGCGCCACCCACACCGCGCCGGCCACCACGCCCAGCGCGACGGTGGCCTGCAGGTACGCCGCCTGTGACAGCGGCAGGTCCAGCCGCAGCTCGGCCCAGCGCAGCACCGCGATCTGCATCAGCGCGCCAAAGCCCCAGAACCACGTCGTCACCGCCAGCGACAGCCCGCCGAGCGGATCGCGCCAGAGCCGTGCGTTGTCGCGCCAGAAGCGCGGCCACAGCGCCGGCCAGTCGCGCAGCGGCAGCGCGCGCCGCGCCGGCCGCGACGGGATGTGGCGATTGCACCAGGCTGCCAGGCCGTACAGCGTCAGCACCGCCGCGAAAGCCGGCAGCAGCGCCGTGGCCGGCAGCCAGCCGTCCAGCCCCAGCCAAGGCAGCGCCTGCGGTGCCTGCCACGCCGGCGACACCCACCAGCCGCCCAGGGCGGTGCCCAACAGCACCGACAGCACCACCGACACCTCCGCCCAGCCGTTGGCGGCCACCAGGTCGCGCCCGGGCGTCGATTCGGTGATCCAGCCATATTTGGCCGGCGCGTACAGCGCCGCCGCCAGCCCCAGCAGCGCAAACGCCGCCAGCGGGTGTGCGCCGGCCGCCAGCCCCGCCACCGCCACCGCCTTCAGCGCATTCATGCGCCCCATCAGCACGTTCTTGCGCACCGCATCGGCCCAGGCACCGGCCACCGGCGCCAGCAGCACGTAGCTCCAGGTGAAGGCGAACTTCAGCAGCGGGGCCCACCACAGCGGGTGGCGCTGCTCCTGCAGATAGGCGATGGCGACGATCAGCACCGCGTGGTCGGCCAGTCCGGAGAGGAACTGCGCCGCCAGCAACCAGAAAAAACCCGCCGGCATGGGGTTGGCAGTCTGCCGCTGCTGCGTGACACGCGCGTGAAGCTGGTGCCGCCGCGGTCGATGTCATGCCGCTGACACGGAACCGCCAAGGCCGCGTCATGCCCGCCGTCCAGAATGCTTAGCCGTGGGCGGCCGCGGCGCCGCCCGCCACCCAAGCGGAGATGACGCCCGATGAAAGAGCTTCCGACGCCCACGCTGCACCTGTCCACCCTGGTTGGGGGCCAGACCCCGGGCCGCACGGCCGGGAGGTTGCTTCCAGCGCGCGCGGCCGATGCTGCCGCTGCGCCCGCTGCGCGGCTGGAGGTGGCGTGGGCGCGCCACCTCGACGACGTGCGTGCCGCCCAGCGCCTGAGGTACGCGGTGTTCGCCGAGGAGATGGGCGCGCGCCTGCGCACGCCGCTGCCGGGGCATGACATCGATCTGTTCGACGACTACTGCGAGCACCTGCTGGTGCGCGACGCCGACAGCGGTGAAGTGATCGGCACCTACCGCGTGCTGACCCCGGCGCAGGCCAAGCGCGTCGGTTGCTTCTACAGCGACACCGAATTCGACCTGACGCGCCTGCGGGGCCTGCGCGAGCAGATGGTGGAACTGGGGCGCTCCTGCGTGCACCCGCAGCACCGCCACGGCGGCGTCATCATGGCGCTGTGGGGGGCGCTGGCAGACTTCATGGTGCGCAACCGGCTGGACGTGATGATCGGCTGCGCCAGCATTCCAATGCACTACGAGGGTCCGCATGGCATGGCCGGCGGCGGGCACGCCGCAGCCAGCATCTGGCGCCAGGTGCGCGAGCGCCATCTGGCGCCGGTGGAGTTCCACGTCACGCCGCGGCTGCCGCTGCCGGTGCACGAGCTGGACGACACCCTGCCGGTGGAGCCGCCGGCGCTGGTCAAGGGCTACCTGCGCCTGGGCACCAAGGTGCTGGGCGCGCCGGCCTGGGACCCGGACTTCAACACCGCCGACCTGCCGATGATGATGCGGCTGGCTGACCTGCCGCCGCGCTACCGGCGCCACCTGCTGGGGGCCTGATGCTGCGCAGCGACTCTGTGGCTGGGCGGACGGCCCAGTGGCCGGACGCGGCGGGCGGTGCCCGGCCAGGCGGGGCGGCCGTGACGCGGCAAGGGGGCCGGCTCGAGCCCGACGAGGACGACCATCCCGCCGAGGGTAGGGAGCGCCTGCGCGCGGTGTTCATCTCCGACCTGCACCTGGGCACGCCCGGCTGCCAGGCCAAGGCGCTGTTGGCGTTCCTGAAGGCCCACCCGTGTGACCGGCTGTACCTGGTCGGCGACATCATCGACGGCTGGCAGCTGCGCCGGCGCTGGTACTGGCCGCAGAGCCACAACGACGTCGTGCAGAAAATCCTGCGCCGCGCGCGCAAGGGCTGCCAGGTGATCTTCATCCCCGGCAACCACGACGAGTTCGTGCGGGAGTTCGTCGGGCACCCCTTCGGCGGGGTGGATGTGGTGGAGGAGGTCGTGCACGAGACCGCCGATGGCCGCCGCCTGTGGGTGACGCACGGCGATTTGTATGACGGCGTGATCCAGTATGCCAAATGGCTGGCCTACCTGGGCGACACGCTGTACGAGTGGGCGCTGCGCCTCAATCGCCATGTCAACTCGTGGCGCGCTCGCATGGGCCTGCCCTACTGGTCGCTGTCGCAGTACCTGAAGCACCGCGTGAAGTCGGCCGTGAGCTTCATCACCCGCTTCGAGGAGGCGCTGGCGCACGAGGCACGCCGCCGCGGGCTGGACGGTGTCGTCTGCGGCCACATCCATCGGCCGGAGATGCGTGTCATCGACGGTGTGTTGTACTGCAACGACGGTGACTGGGTGGAGAGCCTTAGCGCCTTGGTGGAACACGCCGATGGTCGGTTGGAGATCGTCCATTGGGCGCAAGAACGGGTGGCCGTCCCTGTCTCGCCCGGGTCCGTCGCCCGCCGTGCGCGCGCCTGAACCCATATCCGAGTCCGTGCAGCGCGGTGTGCGTCATGGCGTTGTCATCAAGTTGACGCGCAAGGTGGAAATAATGGTAGGCTGAACCGGGTGTTTCGGCACCCGGTCACGCCCCAGTCTTCGACCATGTCCCACGCTGCCTTGAACTCCGTCCATCGCCACGTTTTTCTCGATCGCGACCAGAGCATCCTCGCCTTCAACGAGCGCGTGCTCGATTGGGCCTGCCGCTCCGACGTTCCGCTGCTGGAGCGCCTGCGCTACCTGGCCATCGTGTCGTCCAACCTGGATGAGTTTTTCGAGGTCCGCTTCGCGCCGCACCACACGGCCCGGCTGACCAACGAGCAGCGGGGTGCGGCTACGGTCGATACCTACCGCGCCCTGACCGAGCGGGTGCACGCCCTGGTCGAGCGGCAGTACGCGATCTACAACGACGAGCTGCTGCCCGCGCTGGAAAAGCGCGGCATCCGCATCATCTCGCACGGCGAGCGCAATCCGCGCCAGCGCCGCTGGGTGCGCGAGTACTTCGTCAACGAGGTGCAGCCGCTGCTGCTGCCGGTGGGACTGGATCCGTCCCACCCCTTCCCCCAGGTGGCCAACAAGTCGCTCAACTTCATC
This sequence comes from Tepidimonas sp., assembly GCF_046292505.1. Taxonomy (GTDB): domain Bacteria; phylum Pseudomonadota; class Gammaproteobacteria; order Burkholderiales; family Burkholderiaceae_C; genus Tepidimonas. The sequence continues at coordinate 43,750 of NZ_JBKBQX010000007.1, forward strand.
GTGCGGCTGGGCGGGCGCGACGCCTTCGGGCGCGAAAACGAGATCGCCATCGTCAAGGTGCCGCGGGCGCTCAAGCGTTTCGTGCCGATGCCGGGGGTCAAGGGCTCCAAGCAGCAGCATTTCGTCTCCATCTCCAGCATCGTGCGCTCCCATCTGGCCGATCTGTTCCCGGGGCGGACGGTGCTGGAGTTCTCGCAGTTTCGCGTCACGCGCCACTCCGACCTCGCGGTGGATGAGGAAGAAGTCAAAAATCTGCGCACCGCGCTGCGGCTGGGCCTGCAGCAGCGCCACTACGGCCAGGCGCTGCGGCTGGAGGTGTCTGCCGGTTGCTCCGACTTTTTGGCGGGCTTTTTGCTCGAGCAATTCAATCTGCCGCCCGAGAGCCTCTACCGCGTGGCGGGCCCAGTGAACCTGGTGCGTCTCAACCAGTTGGTGGACCTGATCGACGCCCCGGCGCTGCGCTTCGAGCGCTTTACGCCCGGCTGGCCGGTGGCGCTGGTGCCGGGGCAGTCGTTCTTCGAACGGCTCAAGCAGGGGGATGTGCTCATCCACCAGCCGTTCGAGAGCTTCGACGCGGTGCTGGCCTTCCTGCGCGAGGCGGTGGAAGACCCTCAAGTGCTCGCCATCAAGCAAACCATCTATCGCACCGGCTCGCGCGGCGAAATGACCGAGCTGCTGCGCGAGGCGGTGCGCCGCGGCAAGGAAGTCACCGCGGTGGTAGAGCTCAAAGCCCGCTTCGACGAGGAGGCCAACATCAACCACGCCGAGCGGCTGGAGTCGGTCGGCGCACAAGTGGTCTATGGCATCGTCGGCCTCAAGACGCATGCCAAGATGCTGCTCGTCACCCGGCGCGAGGACGGGCGCATCGTGCGCTATGCCCACGTCTCCACCGGTAACTACAACCCGGGCACGGCCAAGGTCTACACCGACCTCAGCTACCTCACCGCCGACGAGGCGCTGACCGCCGACGTCGACCACATCTTTGGCCACCTGGCCAGCCAGAACCGGCTGCCGCGGTTGCAGAAGGTGCTCATGGCGCCGTTCCATCTGCACAAACGGATGTTGGAACGCATCGATGCCGCCATTGCCGCAGCCAAGGCGGGCCGGCCCGCGCAGATCATCCTGAAGATGAACGCCCTGACGGACGAGCCGCTCGCGCGGGCGCTGGTGGCCGCCTCCCAGGCCGGTGTGCAGGTGGAGGCGATCGTGCGCGGGGCGTGCATCCTGCCCGCGGGGGTGCCTGGCCACACCGACAACGTGCGCATTCGCTCGGTGATCGGGCGCTTTCTCGAACATTCCCGGGTGTTTTACTTCTGTTGCGGTGACGAGGAGGAGCTGTGGCTGTCCAGCGCCGACTGGATGAACCGCAACATGTTGCGCCGCGTCGAGCTGGCCTGGCCGGTGACCGATCCGCATCTGCGCGCCCGCATCATGGACGAGTGCCTGCATTTGTATCTGGCCGATCAGCGCGACGCGTGGGTGCTGCAGCCCGATGGGAACTACGTCAAGGCCGCGTCCCTGGCGGCCAAGCCCGCGCGCGGCAGCGGTCTGCCGTCGGCGCAGGCCAGCTTGATGGGCCGCTACGGCACCAAAGGGTGAACCGGATGGACCTGATTTTGTGGCGACACGCCGAAGCCGAGGACCTGGACGAAACCGACGAGGGCGGCGGTGACGACCTGTCGCGCCGTCTGACGCCGAAGGGCGAGAAGCAGGCCGCGCGCATGGCGGCATGGCTCGACCGCCAGCTGCCGGAGGGCACCCGCATCTGGTCCAGCCCCGCCGTGCGCACGGAGCAGACGGTGCTGGCGCTCGGGCGGCGTTACCGCGTCCGGCATGAGCTGGCCCCCGACGGCACGCCGCAGGGGCTGCTGAACGTGGTGCAGTGGCCCGATGCGCGCCACCCGGCTCTGGTGGTGGGGCACCAGCCGACCCTGGGCCGCGTCGTGGCGGGGTTGCTGGGCATCGAAAGCGGCGAATGCTCGATCCGCAAGGGCGCGGTCTGGTGGCTGCGCCGCCGAGAACGCCACCAGGGCTGGCAAACCGTGCTGCTGTGCGTGCAGTCGCCGGAGCTGCTTTGAGGCGCTGAACCCGCGTCCTGCTCGGCAGGCGCGGTCAGCGCACCGGCTTGTTTAGCGCAGGTCCACCGTCAGACGCCACGCGGTCTTCGCCCAGGCGTCGGCTTCTTCTTGCAGCAGCCATGCGGACTGCGGGTACTGCCGGGCCCACCCGGGCACCGTGGTGAGCCGGAACTGCCGCGAGGCATACTGCAGCCGCAGTGCCGCGACGTCCGGATCTTTGCGCGCGTGGCACAGCAGCACCGCCAGGCGCAGACACAGCAGCTGCTTGATGAACAGCTCGTCGCCAAAGTGCGGCTCCAGCTTGCGCAGTTTTCCCCGTTGACCCAGCACCAGTAGGCTCATGCGGTGCAGCTCAGGCAGCGAAAACCCCGGCGCATCCACATGGTCCAGGATATACGCTCCGTGGCGGTGAGCGCTGGTGTGGGAGATATGCGCGCCAATTTCGTGCAGGCGCGCAGCCCACGCCAGCTTTTGCGAATAGCGGCCGTTGCGCGGGTCGGGGGTGGCCACTTGCTCGAACAGACCAGTGGCCACACGGCGCACACGCTCCGCCTGCGCCGCATCGATGGAAAACTTTTGCGCCAACCAGCGCACGGTCCGCTCGCGCACATCGGTCTGGTCCGACGCCCGGTCGATCAAATCGTACAAAGCGCCCTGGCGCAGCGCCCCTTGCGCGCGGTTGACCACGGTCCAGTCGAACAGTTCGAACAGCGCGAGCAACACGCTCAGGCCGCCGGCCAGCACCGGCCGACGATCATCCTTCAGACCGTCCAGACGCACCTCATCCACATGACCGGCTCGCACCAGCCGATCGGCCACCCAGTCGATCCCCTCGCGGGTGATCACACCTGGCGCAAAGCCGGCCAGTGCCAGAATCTCAGCCAGCGCCCCCGCCGTACCCGAAGAGGCGTAGACGGCATCCCAAGCGTCCGGCGTAAAAAGGTCCAACGCTTCGTCCACCACGGCCTTGGCTGCCACCACTGCTTTGCGCAGGGCTGCCTCGGTCACTCGCCCCCCGGGAAAATACCGCGTCGACCAGGCCACACTGCCCAGACTGTAGGACGCCATGCGCTGCGGGGTATAACCCTGGCCCAGGATCACCTCGGTCGATCGCCCTCCGATATCCACCACCAGGCGGCGTTCGTCCGACTGTGGCAACAGGTGCGATACACCTTGGTAGATCAGCCGTGCCTCTTCGTGGCCGGCGATGACGTCGATCGGAAAGCCCAGAATCGCCTGCGCTCGGCCCAGAAAATCATCGCGGTTGCGCGCTTCGCGCAGTGTTTGGGTGGCTACCGCGCGCACCTGGCGGCGCTCGAAAGTGCGCAGTTTTTCGGCAAAGCGCGCCAAACATTCCCAGCCGCGCTCCATCGCCACCAGGCTCAGCGTCTTGTTCGCATCCAAGCCCGCGCCGAGCCGTACCGTTTCCTTCAGGTACTCGACGCGTTCGATGTAGCCGGCCTGGTAGCGCCCGATTTCCAAGCGAAAGCTGTTCGAGCCGAGGTCCAGTGCGGCCAGCAGGGTTCCATCATGCATGCGAGGCGTCGATCTGTCGTGGGATACGGACAGCCAGCATACCAGAGCGGAGCAGCCAGACAGCACAGCCGGTCGGCGTTGCGACAAAATTGTCATGTCACGAAACTGTCACGACGGGCGCCTATGCTGCGCAGCGGTTTGTCGAACAAGGCAGCCGGACCCGTTCAACCTCTATTGAGAGAGTGTTTCCGATGAAACTCAAGAAACTCGTGGCGCTGATGGGCGTCATCACGCTGGGCTTCACGGCCCAACAAGCCATGGCTCAAGCCGCACAAGTCGATCCTGCACTGCCCAAGTACGAAAAAGCGGCGGGTGTCTCGGGTAACTTCACGAGCATTGGGTCGGACACGCTGAACAACCTCATGACACTGTGGGCCGAGGAGTTCAAGCGCCTGTACCCCAATGTCAACATCCAGATCCAGGGAGCGGGTTCCTCCACCGCGCCGCCGGCGCTGACTGAGGGGACTTCCAACTTTGGTCCGATGAGCCGTCTGATGTCGGCCAAAGAGGTGGAAGGCTTCGAAAAGAAGCATGGCTACAAGCCGCACCCGGTGCCGGTGGCCATCGACGCCTTGGCCGTCTATGTGCACAAAGACAACCCGATCAAGGGCATGAGCATCGAGGAAGTGGATGCGCTCTTCTCCAGCACACGCAAGTGCGGCTTTCCGAACGATATCTCCAAATGGGGTCAGGTGGGCCTGACAGGCGAATGGGTCAACCGCGACATGGCGCTGTACAGCCGCAATTCGGTTTCGGGCACCTACGGCTACTTCAAGGATGTGGCGCTGTGCAAGGGGGACTTCAAGCGCAACGTGGCTGAGCAGCCCGGCTCCGCTTCCGTGGTGCAGTCGGTGGCCACGCAACTCAATGCGATCGGCTATTCTGGCATCGGCTACAAGACCTCTGGCGTGCGCGCTATTCCGCTGTCGAAAAAGAAAGGGCAGCCGTTCGTTGAGGCGGATGCCGCTCACGCCATCGACGGAACCTATCCGCTGGCACGGGTCCTCTACATTTACGTGAACAAGAAACCCAATCAGCCTCTGCCGCCGCTGGAGCGCGAGTTCTTCAAAATGGTGCTGTCCCAGCAAGGCCAGATGGTGGTGGTCAAGGATGGCTTTGTTCCCATGCCTGCCGCGATGGCCAAAAAAGCCATCGACGACCTGAGCAAATAATCGGGAGCGCCCAGCCATGAATCCTCTGTACTGGATGGGCGCGGCTGCTGCAGCCGTCGTTTTGGCGGGCTGTGCGACGCAGTCCGCGCCCGCTCCGAAGGCTGAAGCCGCTAAACCCGCTGCAACCGGGGCATCTGCTGCCGCAGCCGCGCCGGCCGTCACTGCAGAAGCAAATGAATTCTATGTGGTGTTGCCTGAAGACGGCCGCTACTACGCGTTCGGTAGCTTTAAGCTGTATAAAGACTACCTGGCGCATGGCGAGGTGGCCTTGACGCGCACCCGCATCGGGGCAGGGCCAGACGGTCGCACTGTCGTGTTTGGCGTCACCGGCGAAGATATCAAATCGGGCAAACCCAGCTTGGCCGAACTGGTATTCGATGCCAAACTCGTGCCCTCGAAAGAATTTTATGGCGAAGTCTACAAAAACGGCCGCTATTATGTCTTTGGCCAACTAAAGGATTTGCTGGAGTTTGCCGCACACGGTGAAGTCCCATATTCCTTCACTGATATCGGGGCTGGTCCTAACGGGGCTACCATCGTGTGGGTAGTGGACAAACAAGGCTTTGCCAAGGGGCGTCCTGAAGCCCGCATGCAGCACTTCCAACGTTTGCGTAAGGGTGGTTGATCGCTGCCTGCGCATCGGGGCTGGCGAAGTCTGATGCTCGCCAGCCCCACTGATTTGATAATCAGCGACATTTGATCCTATTCGTTCCTTTTGCAGGTCCCAGAGAACTCGTCGTCGCAACGGACACGTCATGCGTTCAACCCAAGCTTCTGAACTCGATACCCGCAGCCTGGTTGCCGCCAGCGTCGATCGCGCCATGGGGCGTCGCCTGTGGATTGATCGTTCATTCAAACAACTCATGTCAGTGGGAGGCCTTGGCGTTATCGTTGCCGTGTCGGCCATCTTCTTTTATTTGGCCAGTGTCGTGGTGCCGCTATTTACGCCACCCACCGTGGACCACGCTACGCAATACGCCGCACCCGGCCCGAGCGGCCAGGTCGCCGCGTTGCAAGCCGACGAGCTGCTCGAAGAAGTGGTTCGGATACAAACCGATGGCGAAGTGGTCTACGCCAGTTTCTCGAAAGGAGAGCGGCAAGCCAGCCAACGCGTTGCACTGCCTGAAGGTGCGCAGGTGAGTGCAACGGCCGTCGGCGACCGCTCATCGCGCGCGCTGGCGTACGGCCTGAACGACGGCCGCGTGGTGGTAGCCCGTGTAGGTTTCAAGACCAGTTTTGACAGCGATGCCCGTCGGATCATCGAACCCGAGATCGAGTATCCTGCCGGTCAAGACCCGATCGTCCTGGACCCTCAAGGGCGTGCGATCATCCATCTGGCAATGCAGTCTGGAAGTGATGGTACGACACTGGCTGGCGCCACTGAAGACAATCGACTTCTGATCAGCGGAATTGCAGTAGAGCGCAACCCTATTACAGGGGCCGAGACGGTGGAGGCGCGAAGCGGTGAAGTCTTGCCTGCACCGTCCGATATCCGAGAAATCGCGGTCGAGTTCAAACAGCGCGAGATGTATGTGCTGGCTGGCGCGCGCGAGCTATGGCGATATGACATTACTGACAAAGCTGCCCCCGTGCTGCTGGAGAAAGTGGAACTGGTACCAGAGGGAGAGCGCGTTACAGCGATCACCATGCTGTCTGGAGGCTTTTCTCTGATCGTGGGTACGGATCGGGGACGAATCATCCAATGGTTTCCTGTTCGCGAGGAGGGGACGCGTTTTCGTTTAACCCAGATTCGCGAATTTGAACCCATGCCCTCGGCCATTGTAACCCTGGAGCCCGAATACCATCGCAAGGGCTTCATGGCGAGCGACACCCAAGGCAACCTGGGTAGTTATTTTGCAACGTCCAAGCGTCAACTCTTTGTGCGTGCGCTGTCCGACCAGCCCCTGGTTCGCCTCGCCTATCCTCCACGTGGCAATGCATATATTGCAGAAGATGCAGCCGGAAAAGTGTACGTTGCCCATGTGGAAAATGACTATCCAGAAGTTTCTTTCTATGCCATCTGGCAAAAAGTCTGGTATGAAAGCTATGAAGAGCCGTCCTATGTATGGCAATCTTCGGCAGCCAATGCGGATTTCGAGCCAAAATTTAGTTTGACCCCACTGACGTTTGGCACGCTCAAGGCCGCTTTTTACGCCATGATCGTGGCAGTCCCGCTGGCCTTGCTGGGGGCGATCTACACGGCGTATTTCATGTCCCCCCGGGTGCGCGGATTCGTCAAGCCGACGATCGAGGTGATGGAGGCTTTGCCGACTGTGATTCTGGGTTTTCTTGCCGGTTTGTGGCTGGCGCCATTCGTTGAGAACAACCTGGCGGGTGTTCTCTTGATCATCCTGACCTTCCCGTTGGCATTCTTTATCGCGGCGTGGCTGTTTCATCTGTTACCAGATAGTCTGCGGCTGCGTGTGCCTCCGGGCTGGGAAGCTGCCTTGCTGATTCCCGTGCTGTTGTTGCAGATCTGGGCCTGTTTGGCGATTGGCCACCCTATAGAGGCAGCGCTCTTTGGGGGGGATATGCCCAACTGGCTCAGTAATGTTGCAGGCATCAAATTTGAGCAACGCAACTCCCTGGTCGTGGGTATTGCGATGGGATTCGCTGTTACGCCCGCCATATTCTCGATCGCAGAGGATGCGGTATTTTCTGTTCCAAAACATTTGACAACAGGGTCACTGGCACTGGGCGCCACGCCTTGGCAAACGCTTACACGTGTGGTTTTGTTGACAGCCAGTCCTGGTATTTTTTCTGCTGTCATGATCGGTCTGGGTCGCGCCGTAGGTGAAACGATGATCGTGCTGATGGCGACAGGCAATACCGCCGTGATGGATTTCAGCATATTTACAGGCTTTCGAACGCTGTCTGCAAACATTGGTGTCGAGATGCCAGAGGCTGGGGTTGGCGAGACACATTACCGTCTATTGTTCTTGTCTGCACTGGTGTTGTTTGGCTTTACTTTTGTGGTCAACACACTGGCAGAATTGGTGCGGCAACGACTGCGCCAGCGCTATCAAACGATTTGACGACGACTGAGAGAACAGGATGTCAACCATGAAAGATTGGCTCAAATCGGGCTCACCCTGGATCTGGATGACCGCAGGTGCGGTGGCCTTGTCGGTGCTGTCAGTAGTTTTTGTGCTGTGGATGACGGCAGCCAAAGGATTGACCCATTTTTGGCCCAAAGCGGTGCTGGAGACGACATACCGGGATGGGGACCAAACAGTGCGCGTCATCGGTGAGCTGCGCGAGCGCGAAGAGGTAGCAGTGCGCCGTCTGCTGGAAGCCGGGTTCAAGATCGAGACCACTCAGCCTTTTGTCGATCGGGTATTGATCAAGCTGGGCAACCGGGACTTGACTGGGCAAGACTTTCGTTGGTTTCCGCTACCTCTACTGGGCGAGTTGACTTACCCGCCAGACATTCTCACGGTCGAGCGGCATGAATGGGGTAATTTTTACGGTCATCTGAAGGCCGTCAAAGAAGCCGATCGTATCGTCGTCGAAGGACGTGAAGCCTGGCCTGAACTGAAGGCTCGCGTGGAACGCGCACAGAAATTGTTCCGTGAGATCCTACGGATCGAGAAATATGATATCGGTGATGTCAACTATCGCATCGAACAGCTCCGGTTGCGTGAGCGCAAGGCACAACTACAAGGTCGTCTTGACGAAGCGTACAAGGCCGAACTGACGAAGCAACGTGCAGCGTTGGACGCCGAGTTTGCCCATCTTCAAGAGCGATTACAAAAGCTGCGTGAAGAGATTGGTCGCGACACGTTGGTCGCCGAAGTGGCGGATGGGCGGCAAGCAGAAATCAAATTGGCGCTGGTGGCAGACGTCTACCAAGCCAATGCCATGAGTCTGGCGCAAAAAATTACCCATTACATCAGAAAATTTTGGGAGTTCCTTACTGACGATCCGCGCGAGGCGAATACAGAAGGTGGTATTTTTCCCGCCATCTTTGGTACCGTTGCCATGGTGTTGGTGATGTCAATCATCGTCACACCATTTGGCATCATGGCAGCGGTTTATATGCGGGAGTATGCCAAGCAAGGTCCGTTGATTCGCATCATTCGAATCTCCGTTAACAATCTGGCGGGCGTGCCGTCGATCGTTTATGGCGTCTTTGGTTTGGGCTTTTTCGTTTATTTGTTGGGTGGCAGCATTGATCGTCTTTTTTATCCCGAAGCATTGCCTGCCCCCACCTTTGGGACGCCCGGTTTGCTGTGGGCCTCGCTAACATTAGCGATACTGACCTTGCCGGTGGTCATCGTTGCCACCGAGGAAGGTCTCGCTCGCGTGCCGCGATCGGTGCGGGAGGGTAGCCTTGCGCTGGGCGCCACCAAAGCCGAAACTTTGATTCGCACCGTGCTGCCGATGGCCAGCCCTGCGATGATGACCGGCCTGATTTTGGCTGTGGCGCGCGCTGCAGGTGAAGTAGCACCCCTGATGTTGGTGGGTGTGGTCAAGTTGGCCCCGTCTTTGCCCATCGATGGTTATGTGCCCTTCATTCACCTAGACCGCAAATTCATGCATCTGGGGTTTCATATTTATGATGTTGGATTCCAGAGCCCCAATGTCGAGGCGGCACGTCCGCTGGTTTATGCTACGGCCTTGTTGCTGGTTCTTCTGATCATGGTGCTGAATTTGGCGGCTATCAAGTTGCGCAACCACCTGCGGGAGAAATATCGCGGGCTGGAAAACGTTTGATTCTCATACCCCGAGGTCGTGTACCGCACAACGCAGCACTGCGCATTCAAGTCGAGCATAATTATGACCGAGCAAGTCAACAAAACCACTTTCGTCCAAACCCATGCGACCTTCCATGAGGCCCCGCCGCTGGAGTCTCTGCCCAAGGCGCTGGAGGTGAAAAACCTCAACCTCTGGTATGGCGACAAACACGCTCTGCACGGCATCCATATGGGCATCCCAAAGGGGAAGGTGGTCGCCTTCATTGGGCCCAGCGGCTGCGGCAAGTCGACGCTGTTGCGTTGCTTCAATCGCATGAACGATCTGGTCGACAATTGTCGTATAGAAGGCGAAATCCTGCATGAGGGTGTCAACATCTATGACCTCAGCGTCAACGTCGCGCAGTTGCGCCGCCGCATCGGCATGGTGTTCCAAAAACCCAACCCCTTTCCGAAATCCATCTACGAAAACGTCGCCTATGGGCTGCGCTTGCTGGGCGTCAAAAACAAGGCCTATATTGATGAGGCGGTAGAAAAATCGCTGCGCGGCGCGGCGCTGTGGGACGAGGTCAAGGACCGGCTCGACACCAACGGTTTGAGTCTATCGGGCGGGCAACAGCAGCGCTTGGTGATCGCACGCGCCATTGCGCTGGAGCCCGATGTGCTGCTACTGGACGAACCGTGCTCGGCGCTGGATCCGATCTCGACCGCCAAGATCGAGGAGTTGCTCATTGAGCTCAAGGAGCGCTTCACGATCGTGATCGTCACACACAATATGCAGCAGGCTGCGCGCGTGTCGGATTACACCGCTTATATGTACCTCGGTGACCTGATCGAATACGACGCCACCGACATGATCTTCACTCGGCCCAAGCGCCAGGAAACCGAGGACTACATCACCGGTCGCTTCGGTTAATGGTCACTTTCTGAGGAGTACCCCATGGATAAGCATATCTCCAGCCAGTTCGACGCTGAGCTCAATTCCATCTCCACACGGGTGCTGGAGATGGGCGGCATCGTCGAGCGCCAGATTCAGTGGGCGGTGCAGGCCCTGGTCGAAGAGGACGGCGCGCTGGCCAAGCGGGTGCTCGACGCCGAGCGCGAGATCAACGAGCTCGAGCTCAGCATCGACGCAGACCTGTCGACCACCATCGCGCGGCGCCAGCCCACCGCACGCGACCTGCGTTTCCTGATTGGCATCTCCAAGACCGTCAGCAATCTGGAACGCGCTGGTGACGAGGCCGCGCGCATCGCGCGCATGGTTGCATCGATCGCCGAAAGCGGCTATGGCCGGCGCCTGCCGGTGTCCGAGCTGCGCCTGGCCAGTGAGTTGGCTGCCACCATGCTGCGTCGGGCACTGGATGCGCTGGCGCGGCTGGATGTGGAGGAGGCTGTGGCCATCATGCGCGAAGACGACCGCATCGACGTCGAGTTCAATGGCTTTGTGCGCAAGTTGGTCACCTTCATGATGGAAGACCCCCGCACAATCTCGCCGAGCTTGGACTTGCTGTTCGTCGCCAAGGCCATCGAGCGCATTGGCGACCACGCCAAAAATATCGGCGAGATCATCATTTACATCGTCAAGGGTCTGGACGTGCGCCACGCCCCCATCGAGCAGGTAGAGTCGGTGGTGCGATGAGAAAGTTGCCTCGTGTGCTGGTGGTCGAGGATGAACCTTCGATTGCCGAGCTGATTGCGGTGAATTTGCGGCACAATGGGTTTTCACCCATCGTCGTGTTCGACGCCGATGCCGCACAACGCGAGATCGACGCCGTACTGCCCGACGTCATTTTGCTGGACTGGATGCTGCCCGGCCTGAGTGGTGTACAACTGGCCCGGCAGTGGCGCGCTCACGAGCGCTCCAAAGCCGTGCCAATCATCATGCTGACCGCCCGCTCCGAGGAGTCGGACAAGGTGCAGGGCTTGGATGCCGGCGCGGACGACTACATCACCAAGCCGTTTTCCACGCAAGAGCTGCTGGCGCGCATTCGCGCGGTGTTGCGCCGTCGCGCGCCGGAAGCAGTCAATGATACGGTGCAGGCGGGCGCACTGATGTTGGATGCGGCTGCCCATCGGGTGTCCTTCGAGGGGCGTGAACTCAAAATCGGGCCCACCGAATTTCGCCTGTTGCATTTTTTGATGAAGCATCCGGAGCGGGTCCACACACGGGCTGCACTACTCGATCGCATCTGGGGCGATCATGTGTTCATCGAAGAGCGCACGGTGGATGTGCACATCAAGCGCTTGCGCGAGGCACTGGGCTCAGCGGGCGCACTGATCGAGACGGTGCGCGGCGCGGGCTACCGCTTTTCGCCGCGCGGGCTGGAATCGATTGCCGATGCCCGTTCGGCTTGACGCCGTCGCGCCATCGTGACGCGCCCGGTTTGCGGGGACCTGGCTTTCGCTATGATGGCGCGGCGATGATGAGGCGTTCCTTCGAACTGCTCGGCCTGGTGGCAGGTGGGGGCGGGTTGACTCTGTTGTGGTCCAACGGTTCGGTCTGGGGGGTGCTCGGTGCTCTCGCGGGGGCCGTGGTGTGGCTGTCGCTGGACAATTGGCGGGCGCGCTGCGTGCTGGCCTGGCTGCGTGAGCCTTCTACCTCGCGCCTGCCAGCCGTTGGCTCCGTGTGGGGGGACGTCGTTGATCGCTGCCGGCGCGCTTTGAAGGCTCTCAACCGCAAGGCGCGCAAGAGCAATGCGCGGCTGCAAGAGCTGCTGGCAGCCATTCAGGCCTCACCCAACGGGGTCGTCTTGCTGGGCAAAGAGGGTACCATCGAATGGTGCAATCTGATGGCGGGTGAGCACCTGGGGTTCGACGCCAAACGCGATCTGGGGCAACGTATCCGCAATTTGGTGCGCGATCCCGCCTTTATCGCCTACCTCAATCAGCGCGACTTCAGCCAGCCGGTGGAGATCGATGGCCGCAACGCCCGGCCCGGCCATCCACAGCGCATTGCGATCCAGATTTTTCCATATGCGAAGGGGCGCCGCCTGTTGCTCACGCGCGACGTCACCACGATCGAACTGGCCGAGGCCATGCGACGCGATTTCGTGGCCAATGTCTCGCACGAAATCCGCAGCCCGCTGACGGTGATCGCTGGCTTTATTGAAACCCTGCAAACCTTGCCGTTGCAAGAGGCCGAGCGCGCGCATTTTCTGGAACTGATGCGGCAGCAGGCACAGCGCATGCAAACGCTGGTGAACGACTTGCTGACCCTGTCGCGGCTCGAGGGCAGCCCAATTCCGGACGATTCGCAATGGATTCCGACCACCGATTTGCTGACCGATGTGGCCACCCAGGCCCAAGCGTTGGCCGATGTGCTGCACACCGGTCAACAAACCCTCGTATTTCAGCCCGGCCCGGCGCTGGAGGTGGCTGGCGCGCACGGCGAGCTTCTCAGTGCCATGGGCAACCTGTTGACCAACGCGGTGCGCTATACGCCGACCCAGGGTCATATCGAGGCGGGCTGGCGACGGCTGGCTGACGACGCGGCCGAGTTCTACGTCACCGATACCGGCCCGGGCATCGCGCCAGAGCATCTGCCCCGGTTGACCGAGCGTTTTTATCGCGTTGACCGCAGCCGATCACGCGACAGTGGGGGAACTGGGCTGGGTTTGGCGATCGTCAAGCATGTGGCCCAGCGGCACGGCGGCCAATTGCTGATCGACAGCAGGGTAGGGGTCGGTTCGACGTTTCGATTGCGTCTTCCGCCTGCGCGGGTGCGGATGCGCAAGCAGGCTTGAGCCTCAGCGCCGCTCAAAGACCAACCACTTCTCGCGGTTTTCGCGCAGGCGCGGGACTTCGGTGCGCAGTTGCCAGCTAGACAGATCTTCGCTGCGGGCCAGAGCCGGAAAGTCTACGGGCGAGGCCACCAGCCAGCGGCAGCGGGGCGCGTCCGCCTGCCCAATGCGCCGCACCGTCAAGCCGCCGTGGTGCTGCAGCCCGGCGATCCGCGCGGCATCCAGGCCGTGCACCAGCACACAATCGCCGGGCGCCACCAGCGCAGCAATTCGCTGTGATACGGGAGCTTGCCCCAGGCCGTAGTTGAGCAGTGGCAACCACAGGGTCATGAGCAGTATCCAGTTCAGGGTCAGGCCCGATGCCGACAGCACCAGCCCCTTCCACAGGGCAGGTGCATAGCGCCCCAGGCGCCACACCACCAAGCCGACCCAGGCCACTGTAGCGACCAAGGCCGGCAGCAGCAGCCACCCGTCGAGCACGGGCTCGAAACCCGGGACTGCACGCGCAATGTTGGCGGCGGGTTTGGGCGGTACCCCTGTTTGCATTGCGACCCAGATCAGCCAGACCAGGACCGCCGCCCCGGTAAAAAACAGCACCGCAAACCAGTCGATCAGCGCGCTGACGCTGCGCTGCAGGGTCGGCAGGGCAAACGCCGCCAGCGACGCCAGCGGTGGCAGCGCCAACAGTAGGGTGCGATCGTCGCCACCGTCCAGAAAGGTCATGCCCAGCACCAGCGCCACCACCGTCGCGGGCCAGCCGATATGCGGCGCGCGCCAGCGGCCACGCCAACGCCACAGCGTCCAGAGCGCGAAGGCCGCTGCTGGCCACAGAAACCACGCGAGCAGCCGCCCCAGCCCCTGCCATGCCGCAAGTGTGGACCAGCCCCCCCAACGCAGAGAGACAAGCTCGGCGGTTTGACCAGCCGCTGCGGCGAGCGCAAACGCCACGCCAGTCGCGCACAGGCTGCCCAAGGCCGCGATCCCCCAGACCCTGGGGGGACGCCCGCAGCGCCGCCACCACCACACGCCCGCCGCCGAGACCGCCAGCATAGGCACGGGGCCGCCCGACAACGCCCATCCCCAAGCGCCCGTCCACCACAGTGCCAGATTGGGCCAGACGGCGGGGCGCGCGGTGTCGGACGGGGAGCGCAGACCCAGCGCCACCGCATAAAAGAGCAGCGTCGCAAACCCCAGTTGCGCCGCCGTCGGGGTCGCCTCGTGCGACAACATTGCCAAGCCCAGCGTGGCCACCAGAGCGAGCAGGGCACCGTCCGCCAGGGCGCGCGCGTAGTCCACTGGGCGAGCTTCGCCGCCAAAGGCCAGACTCAGCGGTTGCGCAGCAGGCTCGCGCGCCAAGTGATAGGTGGCATACCACGTGGCCGCCAGCGTCAGGCCCAACAGTCCCGCGAAGGGCACGCGGACGGCCAGCTCGGCTGGCAGGGGGAGGGTGCCCAGGGCCAACGCGCCCAGCCAGTAGGGCAGCCATGCGAGCGTCTCCGCGGGTTGGCCAAGCACCTGCGGCGTCCACCACGGCCCGCCGTGGTGCATATCGAGCATCACGGCAAAGGCAGCCAGATCCTCTGTGCGCCACGGATCACGCCCCAGGATGCCGGGCAAGACATAGGCGGCGATCAGCAGCCACGGCACCCAGCGGGGTAGACGACGGGCGGCCTTGGCGGTGACTAGGGCGGGATGCGGACGCAGCACGGGGCAAGGCGGCGACCGGCGACCCCGAAGGCTTACTTGCCGACGCGCGCGTAGCGGTTACGGAACTTCTCGACGCGCCCACCCATAGTGTCCACGCTTTTTTGCGTGCCCGTGTAGAAGGGGTGCGACTCGCTGGACGTTTCCAGCTTGAACAGTGGCAGCTCCCGGCCATCGTCGAGCTGGATGGTCTCTTTGGTCGGCGCGCACGAGCGAATGACGAACTGACTGCCGTTGGATAGGTCGACGAAGCAGACGTCGCGGTAGTTCGGGTGGATGCCTTCTTTCATGATCGCTTCCTGCTGCAGTAGCCACGACCGGCCCATCCGGTGCACTTGCTGCAAAGCCTTGTATTATATGGCGAACGGCCGGTAACCTTCAACCGCCACGGCGCATCAGTTCGAAGAACTCCTGGTTGTTCTTCGTCTGCTTCATGCTCTTGAGCACCATCTCCATCGCCTCGATCTCGTCCATGTTGTAGAAGAACTGGCGCAGGATGCGGGTCTTTTGTAGGATCTCCGGCGGCAGCAGCAGTTCTTCTCGCCGCGTGCCGCTGCGGCTGAGCTGGATCGACGGGAAGACGCGCTTTTCGTACAGCCGGCGGTCCAGGTGCAGCTCGCTGTTGCCGGTGCCCTTGAACTCTTCAAAAATCACTTCGTCCATGCGGCTGCCGGTGTCCACCAGCGCGGTGGCGATGATGGTGAGGCTGCCGCCTTCTTCGACGTTACGCGCGGCCCCGAAGAAACGCTTGGGTCGCTGCAGCGCGTTGGCGTCCACGCCGCCGGTCAGCACCTTGCCGCTGGAGGGCAGCACGTTGTTGTAGGCGCGCGCCAGACGCGTGATCGAATCCAGCAGGATCACCACGTCCTTTTTCAGCTCCACCAGCCGCTTGGCGCGCTCGATCACCATTTCGGCCACGTGCACATGGCGCGCTGCGGGCTCATCGAAGGTGGAGGCGATGACCTCGCCGCGCACGGTGCGCTGCATCTCGGTCACTTCTTCGGGGCGCTCGTCCACCAGCAGCACCATCAGCGTCACTTCGGGGTAGTTGGCGGTGATGGCGTGCGCCATGTGCTGCATCATGACGGTCTTGCCGCTCTTGGGCGGCGCGACGATCAGCGCGCGCTGGCCCTTGCCGATCGGCGCGATGATGTCGATGATGCGGCCGGTGATATTTTCCTCGCTCTTGAGCCCCTCACGCTCCAGCTTCATCTGTTCCTTGGGGAACAGCGGCGTGAGGTTCTCGAACATGATCTTGTGCTTGTTCTGCTCCGGCGGCAGTCCGTTGATCTTGTCGAGCTTGTTGAGGGCGAAGTAGCGCTCGCCATCTTTGGGGATGCGCACATCGCCCTCGATCATGTCGCCCGTGTGCAGGTTGAAGCGGCGGATCTGGCTGGGCGAGATGTAGATGTCGTCGGTGCTGGCGGTGTAGCTGGCACTCGGATCGCGCAGGAAGCCGAAACCGTCCGGCAGCACCTCCAGCACACCGTCGGCAAACACCTGCTCGCCGGCTTTGGCGCGCCGCTTGATGATGGCAAACATCAGTTCCTGTTTGCGCATGCGGCCCGTGTTCTCGATCTCGAGCGCCTCGGCCATTTTGAGCAGCTCCGAGACGTGCAGGGCCTTGAGTTCGTTCAGGTGCATGGGGATCAACTCCGGGAGGGGAGTGCGTTGTCGGCGAGCCGCCGCGGGGGCGGGCGCCTAGGCAAAAAAGAATCACGAGGAGCCGACGGTGTCGGCATCTGGATGGGTTGCTGTGGCGGGTCGATCTCACGACCGCAGCGCGGCAGCGTAAGGGGAACGCTGCCATTTCAACGCATATTATCGCATTGCAGCCGGCCAGCGAGCCGGCGGGCCGGCCGCGCGCGAGCGCCGGCCGGCAAACGGGTGCCTCAGGCCAGGTAGGGCTCGACGAAGGCGGTGAGTTGCGCTTTGCTCAGCGCGCCCACCTTGGTGGCGGCCAGCTGGCCGTCCTTGAAGAGCATCAGCGTGGGGATGCCGCGGATGCCGTATTGCGCGGGGACCGCCCGGTTCTCGTCCACGTTGACTTTGGCGATCTGCAGCTTGCCCTGGTAGGCACCGGCCACTTCGTCCAGAATCGGGGCGATCATGCGGCACGGCCCGCACCACTCGGCCCAGAAGTCGACCAGCACCGGCGTCGCCGACTGGAGCACGTCGGCTTCGAAGGTGGCATCGGTCACGTGTTTGATCAGATCGCTCGCCATGGTGGATGGGCCTCGGGTCGTCTTGTTCGCGTCAACGGAATACAGGGGGTGACGAGCCTTGACCCCGGCACTGGCTACACGGTTAGGGCTGCTTGGTTCCCCACCTGACCCGGTTGGCCGCTTCACCATGCGGGAAGGCCCGTCACCTCGCATTGTATGCGACCGCTAGAATCCCCGCATGTCGTATCTGGTCCTGGCCCGCAAATACCGTCCCAAGACGTTTGCCGAGATGGTGGGGCAGGAGCACGTGGTGCAGGCGCTGGGCAATGCGCTGCGTGCACGCCGGCTGCACCACGCCTATTTGTTCACGGGCACGCGGGGGGTGGGCAAGACCACGGTTTCCCGCATCCTGGCCAAGTCGCTCAACTGCACGGGGCCGGACGGGCAGGGCGACATCACCGATGCACCGTGCGGTGTCTGCGACGCCTGCCGCGAGATCGACGCAGGTCGCTTCGTGGACTACACGGAGCTGGACGCCGCCTCCAACCGCGGCGTGGACGAGGTGCAGATGCTGCTGGAGCAGGCGGTCTACAAGCCGGTGCAGGGGCGCTTCAAGGTCTTCATGATCGACGAAGTGCACATGCTGACGAACACCGCCTTCAACGCCATGTTGAAGACGCTGGAGGAACCGCCGGAGTACCTGAAGTTCGTGCTGGCCACGACCGACCCGCAGAAGGTCCCGGTGACGGTGTTGAGCCGCTGCCTGCAGTTCAACCTGCGGCCGATGGCGCCGGCCACCGTGGCCGAGCACCTGCAGCGCGTGCTGGAGGTGGAGGGCATCGCCGCGGAGGCGCAGGCCATTCGCCTGCTGTCGCGCGCCGCCCGTGGATCCATGCGCGATGCCTTGAGCCTGACGGATCAGGCGATTGCGTTCGGCGGGGGGCGTCTGGATGAGGCCGGGGTACGCCAGATGCTCGGCGTGGTGGACCGCGACCCCGTGTATGGGCTGCTGGAGGCTTTGGCGGGCCGAGACGCGCGGGCGTTGGTGGCCGCCGTGGAGGACATGCGCCACAACGGCGTGGCGCCCGCTGCGACGCTCGAGGAACTGGTCGCCGCACTGCAGCGCATGGCGGTGCTGCAATGGACGGGCTCGGCGGGGAGCGATGAGCCGCCGGAGCCGCGTTTGGCGGCGCTGGCATCGGCTCTGCCCCCCGACATCACGCAATTGCTCTACAGCCTGTGTCTGCACGGGCGTGGCGAATTGGGTCTCGCGCCCGACGAATATGCCGCGCTGACCATGGTGCTGCTGCGGGCGCTCACCTTTTGGGGCGATGGGCCGAGTGGACAGCGGTCGGGGTCGGTGGCCGGGCCGCTCGAAGGGGTCTCCCCGGCCGTGCCGGAAAAAAAAACGCCGGAGAGTCCGCCTCCACCGCCGCCTAAATCGCCTTCACCTCTGCCCGCGCTCAATCCGCTATCGCCACCGCCAGCGGCGCCGCTAGCGGATACGACGACGCCCGCGCCGGCGCAGCCGATCGCCGAACCATCTGCGGACGTTCCGCCCGCAGCGGAAACGGCAGCGTCCCCGTCGGCCGCGTGCGCTGCCGATGTCGAGGTCACGCTCGATGGCGCCCTCGCCGACGAGTGGGCGCGTGTGGTCGAAGCGTTGGAGGCGGCTGGACGTGTGCAGGCCCTGGCGCGCGAGCTGGCCTTGCAAGCCGAGCTGGTCGAGCGCAGCGCCGAGGGCTGGCGCCTGCGCGTGCCGCGCACCACCCTGGCCCAGGACACTCCGCGTGAGCGCCTGCGTGCCGCCCTGGCCGAGCATTTGGGGGTGGGGGAGGGCTGGCGCTTGGTCGTGGAGGTGGGGCCGGCTCCGGACTCCCCGGCCGAACGGCGGGCAGCGGCGCGCCGTGCCCGACAGGCCGCAGCCGAAGCCGAGATTTTGTCCGACCCCTTCGTCCAGGCCATGATGCGCGAGTACGGAGCCACCATCGTCCCTGGTAGCATCCAGCCCGTCGATGGCGCTGCCGCCATCTGAAACCGTATTCACGAAAGTCGCCAACCATGTTCAATAAAGGACAACTCGCGGGCCTGATGAAGCAGGCCCAGGCCATGCAGGACAACCTCAAACGCGCGCAGGAGGAGCTGGCCCAGCTGGAGGTCACCGGCGAATCCGGCGCGGGGCTCGTCAAGGTGGTCATGACGGGCAAGCACGACGTCAAGCGCGTCACCATCGACCCCAGTCTGCTGACCGATGAC
This sequence comes from Tepidimonas sp., assembly GCF_046292505.1. GTDB lineage: Bacteria > Pseudomonadota > Gammaproteobacteria > Burkholderiales > Burkholderiaceae_C > Tepidimonas. The sequence goes on from NZ_JBKBQX010000007.1 coordinate 63,095, forward strand.
AAGGACATGCTCGAAGATCTGGTAGCGGCCGCCTTCAACGCTGCCGTGCGCAAGGTCGAAGAGACCACGCAGGAGCGTATGGCCAAGGTCACGGCCGGCATGCCGGGGCTGCCGGGGGGCATGAAGTTTCCCTTCTGACGGCGCCATTGGTTCGAACTCCGTTCCCCACGGCCCCGTCGGCCTCACGGCGGCTCGATCGGCTCGTGCAGGCGTTGCAACGCCTGCCCGGCGTGGGGGCGCGGTCGGCCTCGCGCATGGCGTACCACCTGCTGCAGCATGACCGCGACGGTGCGCTGCAACTGGCGCAGGCCCTGCAGGCGGCGGCCGAAGGCATTCGACACTGTGCGCTGTGCCACACCTTTTCCGAAGAGGAGGTGTGTCCCACGTGCGCCGATCCGTCCCGCGACGCTGGCCTGCTCTGCGTGGTGGAGACGCCGGCCGACCAGGCGGCGCTGGAGCGCACCGGGGTGTATCGCGGCCGCTACTTCGTGCTGATGGGGCGTCTCAGCCCGCTGGATGGCATCGGTCCCGATCACATCGGTGTGCGTCCACTGTTGGAGCGCCTGCAGGCGCAGCCGCCGGTTCGCGAGGTGATTCTGGCCACCAACTTCACTGCCGAAGGCGAAGCCACCGCGCATGTCGTGGGAGAACTGACGCGGGCCCTGGGCCTGAAGGCCACGCGACTGGCGCGCGGGGTGCCCGTTGGCAGCGAGCTGGAGTACGTGGACCTGGGCACCATCGCCCACGCGCTGGCGGATCGGCGCTGATCCGGTGCCGGGCTCGGCGTCGTTCGGGTCTTCCCGCATGGGGCAGATCCCGATGGCTGCCGCGCATGGGGCGACGTACGCTGTCGCCAACGGCCCGCACGGGCGGTGACAAGGCGACGGGGATGGACAGGCGGCGGTGCTTGCGCATGGGGGCGATGGCGGCGGTGGTCGCCGCCGCCGCGGTGCGCGTGCGGGCGGCGTCGCTGCATCCGGTCACGATCCAGTGGCAGGCCGACGCGCCTTTGAAGGTTTTGCCGGTGCGGCTGGCGCAGCGTCTGGGGTATTTCGCCGCCGAGGGCGTGCCGGTGGCATTCGAGCCCTGGAGCGAGCGGCCGCCGCAGATCCTGCCTGGGGCTCGCCTGCCCGTGCGCGTGACCGCAGCGGGCTTCGACACCGTGCTGCGGCAACATTGGCAAGGACAGCCGGAGCTGGTGTTTCTGGCCCTGGCGCGGACGCCGCAATTGGGCTTCGGCCTGCGGCACCCGTTGCGGGCCGGCGTGGAGCTGTCCCAGCAATTGCAGCAGGCCCGTATCGGGGTGCCGCAGACGAACCGTCTGGCCCAACGGATTGCGTGGTTGGTGCTACAGGCCCATGGGGCCCAGCCGCGCGCCTCGCAGTTCGTTGCCTTGCCCACGGCGCAGCACGCGCAGGCCGCGTTTCTGCTCGGCGAGGTGGACGCCGTCTGCGTGGGCGACCCGCTGTTGACGGGCCTGCAACGCCGGGGGGCCATCCGCGTCGTGACGGATACCCGCCACTTGAGTGAGAGCCTGCGTCTGCTCGGCGGCCCCGTGCTGTGCGCGGGGTTGAGCACCCCGGCAGCCTTGGTGGAATCGCACGCGGCCGAACTGCAGGCCGTTGGCCGGGCTGTCCAGCGGGCGTTGCGCTGGTTGCAAACGGCCGGGCCGGTGGACCTGGCCCCGCATGCCGACCTTGCCGGGTTTGCTGGCGACCCGGGGGCGTTTCTGTCCGTCATCATGCACACCCGGGAGTCGTTTGCCGTGGATGCCGCGGTGGACGAACGCGCCATCCACAACGTTTTGCGGATCTTGCGCCTATTGCCGCAGGGGCACCAGTACGACGCTATCGAGCCGACACGCCTCTACACCACGCGATTGGTTTCTGCGGGCTGAAAAGCGTACCGCCGCGCCGCTCGGATGGACGCGCGGGTGATAATTGCTGCCGTGTCCGCACCATCCTCCGCCTCCGATCCGTCCCCGCAACCCGATCTGTTCGCCGCTTTGCCCACAGGGGGAACGGCCGATGCCGAATGGCAGCGTGCCGAGGCCTTGCGCCGCGCCCTCCATCACCATGCGTGGCGCTACTATGTGCTCGACGACCCCGAAATCCCGGACGTCGAGTACGACCGTCTGTTTGCCGAGTTGCAGGCCATCGAGGCACGGCACCCCGATTGGATCACGCCCGATTCGCCCACCCAACGCGTTGGCGGGCGCCCGCTGGAAGGCTTTATGCCGGTGCGCCACACGGTGCCAATGCTCAGCATTCGCACCGAAACCGATACCGAGGCGGGCGCGGCCCTGGCCTTCGACGCCCGTATCCGCAAAGAGCTGGCGTTGGGCCCGGACGATCCGCCGGTGGTGTACGTGGCCGAGCCGAAGTTCGACGGTCTGGCGATCGGGCTGCTGTATGAGCACGGTCTGCTGGTGCGCGCAGCGACACGCGGCGATGGCGAAACCGGCGAGGACGTAACGCAAAACATCCGCACCATCGGCCAGATTCCGCTGCGCCTGCGGGGGGCGGGGGCCGACATCGCGCGGTTGGAAGTTCGCGGTGAGGTGTACATGCGGCGTGACGATTTCGAGGCGCTCAACGAACGCCAGCGGGCCCGGGGCGACAAAACGTTTGTCAACCCGCGCAATGCCGCTGCCGGTGCCGTGCGCCAGTTGGATCCGGCCGTCACGGCGTCGCGCCCGCTCAGTTTTTTTGCCTATGGCGTGGGGGAATGGCCCGCGGCCTTGGGCAATGGTCCCGAGGAGGCGACCCACTGGCAGGTGCTGCAGGCCCTGCGCGACTGGGGTTTTCCCGTGTCGGATCTGGTGCGGCGTTGCGAAGGGGGCGAGGCCCTGGCGGCCTACCACCGCGACATCGGGGCACGCCGTGATGCGCTGCCCTTTGACATCGATGGCGTCGTGTACAAGGTGGATCGGCTGGACTGGCAGCGCACCCTGGGCTTCGTGACGCGCGAGCCGCGCTGGGCGATCGCGCACAAGTTCCCCGCGCAGGAGCAGCTCACCCGGGTGCTGGCGATCGACGTGCAGGTGGGGCGCACGGGCAAGCTCACGCCCGTGGCCAAGCTGGAGCCGGTGTTCGTCGGTGGGGTGACCGTGACCCATGCGACGCTGCACAACGCCGACGAGGTGGCGCGCAAGGACGTGCGGGTGGGCGATACCGTGATCGTGCGCCGCGCGGGCGACGTGATCCCGGAAGTGGTGGCGGTGGCGCCGCCCCTGCCGCAGCCGCGCGGCGAACCCTTCGTCATGCCGTCGGCCTGCCCCGTCTGCGGCAGCGCCGTGGTGCGCGAGGCGGACGAGGTCGACCACCGCTGCTCGGGGGGGCTGTACTGTCCCGCCCAGCGCAAGCAGGCGATCCTGCACTTTGCGCAGCGCCGGGCGATGGACATCGAGGGTCTGGGCGAGAAGCTGGTCGATCAGCTGGTGGACGGCAACATCGTGCGCGGTGTGGCGGACCTGTACCGGCTGGGTCTGTCGTCACTGGTCGGGCTGGATCGCATGGCGGACAAATCCGCCTCCAATGTGCTGGCAGCCATCGAGGCGTCCAAGTCCACGACGCTGGCGCGGTTTCTGTTTGGCCTGGGCATCCGCCATGTCGGCGAGAGTACGGCCCGCGATCTGGCCCGCCACTTTGGGCGGCTGGATGCCATCATGGATGCGTCGGTGGATGAGCTGCTGCGCGTGCCGGACGTGGGGCCAGTGGTGGCGAACAGCATCCACACCTTTTTTGCGCAGCCACACAACCGCGAGGTGGTGGAGCAGTTGCGCGCCAGCGGCGTGCACTGGCCCGAGTACGATGGCGAGGCCCGGGCCGAACCCCTGCCGCTGAGCGGCAAGACCTTCGTACTGACCGGTACCTTGCCCACCCTGACGCGCGAGGAAGCCAAGGTCCGCATCGAGGCGGCGGGCGGCAAAGTGGCGGGTTCGGTCAGCCGCAAGACCGACTGGGTGGTGGCGGGCGAAGCCGCGGGCAGCAAGCTCGACAAGGCGCGGGAACTGGGCGTGGCGATCCTCGACGAAGCCGGCCTGATCGCCTTGCTGGACGCTCACGGTGCCGTCAGTCCCGGAACCGGTAATGATCCCGGTTGAGGACCGCCGCCACCGCCGTCACCTCCTCCGGCCACATCTGCAGGTTGAGTGCACTGTTGCACTGCTCCACCATGCCGCGCAACAGGCCGGGAGTGTTGATGCGGCCGAGCGGGCGGTAGATGCCGCTGCCATCCCCGCCCACCTTCTCGGTGTGGCACTGGGCGCAGCGGTGCTGGCGGATGAGCTGCTCGCCTGCGGCCAGATCGGCGCCGCGAAAAATCGCAGGGATTTCGCCGCGGCTGAGCGTCGGCATCAACAGCACCAACCCTGCGATCAGGGGCCAAGCGTGTGAAAGGGCCATGCCGCACCTCCTTGCGACGGCACTATAAATCCAGCGCTCAGGTTTCGTCCAGCACCGCCAGCAGATCCTGCGTCAACAGAGCCTGCTCGCGGTGGACGTGGAGGGCGGGGCCGGAGATGACAAAGGTGTCCTCCACCCGCTCCCCCAGCGTCGTGACCTTGGCGAGCTGCAGTTGCACCCGGTGGCGGGCAAACACGCCCGCGATGCGGTAGAGCAGCCCCTTGCGGTCGCTGGCCGAGAGGCTCAGCAGCCAGCGCTGGCCCCGCTCGTCGGGCTGCAGCTGCACGCGCGGCACGACCGGAAAGCTGCGCACACGGCGCGAGACGCGGCCGCGCCCCGGCGGGGGCAGCGGCGTGGCTGGGTCCAGCGCGCGCGGCAGCCCGCTTTCGACCATCCCCACCAGCTCCCGGTAGTGTTCGGAAAGGGTTTCCGTCGCCACCTGAAAGGTGTCGAGCGCGCGTCCATCGCCCGTGGTGTGGATTTTGGCATCCAGGATGGAAAAGCCGGCCTGATCGAAATAGCCGCAAATGCGGGCGAACAGATCGGGCTGGTCGTCGGTGTAGACGAGCACCTGCAGACCCTCGCCGGCGGGGGACAGGCGGGCGCGCACCAGGGTGAGCGCGGCCCCCGGCGCGGCCTGCGCCAGGGCGCGCGACAGGTGGCGTGTGTGCCAGGCGATCTCGTCGGCGCTGTGGCGCATGAAGTAGCCGACATCCAGCCGCGACCACAGCGCCTGGTGGGCCTGGTGCGGCAGCGCGTGCAGGGCCAGCAGCGCGAGCGCTTCGCGCTTGCGGGCTTCGATTTCGGCGTGGGGATCCGGCGATCCACCGCCCAGCGCGCGCAGGGTCGCGCGGTAGAGGTCCTCCAGCAGCTTGGCTTTCCAGCCGTTCCAGACCTTGGGGCTGGTGCCGCGGATGTCGGCCACGGTCAGCAAGTACAGGCCCGTGAGGCGACGCTCGTCACCCACGCGCCGGGCAAAAGCGCGAATGACATCCGGATCGCTGATGTCCTCCTTCTGGGCCACCTGGCTCATGGTCAGATGCTCGGCGACCAGAAAGCGGATCAGCGCGGCATCCTCGCGACCGATGCCGTGTTGGCGCGCGAAGGTGAGCACGTCCCGCGCGCCCAGCACGGAATGGTCGCCGCCCCGGCCCTTGCCGATGTCGTGGAACAGCGCCGCGACGTACAGCACCCACGGCTTGTCCCACCCGGCGGCGAGCTGGGAACAAAATGGGTACTCGTGCGCATGCTCGGGGATGAAAAAGCGCCGCATGTTGCGCAGCACCATCAGGATGTGCTGATCCACGGTGTAGACGTGGAACAGGTCGTGCTGCATCTGGCCGACCGTGTTGCGAAACGGCCACAGGTAGCGCCCCAGCACCGAGGTCTGGTTCATCAGCCGAAACGCGTGCGTGATGCCCTGCGGCTGCTGCAGCATCTGCACGAAGGTGCGGCGGTTGACCGGATCGCGCCGGAACGCCGCATTCATGATGGGGCGGGCGTTGTACAAGGCCCGCAGCGTGCGCGCGGACAAGCCCTTGATGCCCGGGATTTGCTGATACAGCAAAAAGGTTTCCAGGATGGCGTGCGGCTGCTGCAGGTACAGGTCGTCGCTGGCCACCTCCAGCAAGCCGCCCTTGTCCAGAAAGCGTGGATTGAGCGGGCGCGGGGGCTCCACCCCGTGCTCGTCACGCTCCAGACGCTCCTGGATGTTGAGCAGCAGAATCTGGTTGAGCTGCGTCACCGCTTTGGCTGCCCAGTAGTAGCGCCGCATGAGCCGCTCGCTGGCCTTGCGCGCGCGCCGCGCCGACTGCTCACGGCTGCCGTCGCCCGTGCCCTCCGCCTCGATGCCAAAGGAGGCCGCCAGCGCGGTCTGCAGATCGAACACCAGGCGGTCCTCGCGCCGCTGGGCCAGGGTGTGCAGGCGGGCGCGGATGAGGCTCAGCAGCGCCTCGTTGGCTTTGAGCTGGCGCGCCTCACGTGCCGTGGCCAGCCCGCGGCGTGCGAGTTCCCCCCAAGTGTGGCCGAAGCCGGCGGCCTTGGCCACCCACAGGATCACCTGCAGGTCGCGCAGCCCGCCCGGCGATTCCTTGCAATTGGGCTCCAGCGCGTAGGGGGTGTTTTCGTAGCGCTGGTGGCGCTGCTGCATTTCGAACTGCTTGGCGCGGCAAAAGGCCAGCGGGTCGATCTGTTCGTCCAGCGCTCGGCCCAGCGCGACGAAGCGCCGTCGGTCCCCGGCCAGCCAGCGGCTTTCCAGCAGCGCAGTCTGCACCGAGATATCGGCGGCTGCCTCCTGCAGGCATTCGGCCACCGTCCGCACGCTGGAGCCGATTTCCAGTCCAACGTCCCAGCAATGGCCAATGAAACGCTCCAGGGCGGCCTTGAGCGCTGCATCCGCCTCGGCCCGCACGCCGTCGGGCAGCAGCACGAGCACATCGACGTCGGAGTAAGGGAACAGCTCGCCCCGTCCGTAGCCGCCTACGGCGACCAATGCCAGTGTTCCGGGCAACCCGGATGATCCCCACAGCGTGCGCAGCGTCTCGTCCGTCAAGCGGCTGAGCCGTCGCAGCAGGGCGCGCACGCCGCGCGAGCGGCCGCTCAAGCCCTCGATGGCATGCAGCACACCGCGCTTGGCGTCGCGGTAGTGTTGCCGCAGCGCAGCGATGTCCAGGTTTTCGGCAGGGAGGGGGCAGGGTGGGGCAGGCATGGCTCGGTCACAAGCAAGACCGGTGCCAGATACGGCCTCAAGCGGTACCCTCGAGCGGCGGCGTCAAGCCGTTGCTGGGCTGGCCGTTGCCGCGACGAAGGGGGGTGGCGCCGGCATACCGGCCGATCGGGTCAGAACCTCGTAGCCGCTCTCGGTACACAGTACGGTGTGCTCCCATTGCGCGGACAGCGAGCGGTCTTTGGTGATGATGGTCCAGCCGTCGCCCATCTCGCGGATCTCGCGCCGACCCTGGTTGATCATGGGTTCGATGGTGAACGTCATGCCGGGCCGGATTTCCATCCCCGTGCCCGGGCGACCATAGTGCAGCACCTGTGGATCCTCGTGGAAGCGCCGGCCGATGCCGTGGCCGCAGAACTCCCGCACCACGCTGTAGCCCGCGTCCTCGGCATAGGTCTGGATCGCGTGCCCGATGTCGCCCAGGCGCACACCGGGGCGAACCAGCTCGATGCCTTTCCACATGGCTTCGTAGGTCACCTGGCACAACCGCCGCGCGTGGGGGGGCACCTCACCGACCAGAAACATGCGGCTCGTGTCGCCGTGCCAGCCGTCTTTGATGACGGTGACGTCGATGTTGACGATGTCGCCTTTCTTGAGCGGCTTGTCGTTGGGGATGCCGTGGCAGACGACGTGGTTGACCGAGGTGCAGATGCTCTTGGGGTAGGGTTGGTAGCCGCTGGGCGCGTAGTTCAGCGGTGCGGGAATGGCCTGCTGGACGTTCACGATGTAGTCGTGCGCCAGGCGGTCCAGCTCGTTGGTGGTGACACCCGGCCGCACGTGCGGTGCCAGGTAGTCGAGCACCTCCGCCGCCAGGCGTCCGGCGGTGCGCATGCCCTCGATGCCTGCGGCGTCCTTGATGGTGGCTGTCATGTCGTGAATCGTGCGTGTGCGGCTGGCCCGTCCGGAGGGGCTCGAACCCCCGACCCACGGCTTAGAAGGCCGTTGCTCTATCCAGCTGAGCTACGGACGGCAGGGGTGTGTTCGTGGTCGGAGCGAAAGGATTCGAACCTTCGACCCTCTGCTCCCAAAGCAGATGCGCTACCAGACTGCGCTACGCTCCGACATCAGCGTGATTGTACCTGCGGGCGGGCCGTGGCCAGGGTTGAGAGGCCACGCTGCACCGCGGGGCGCGCGGCGATGCGGTCCAGCCAAGCCTGCACCGCAGGGTAGTCGGAGAGCACCACGCCCTGGTTTTGCCAGACGCGCACCCAGGGGAAAGTGGCTACGTCCGCGACGCTGTAGCCGCGTCCGCCGAGCCAGGGGCTGCTTTGCAGACGGCGCTCCATCACGCCGTACAGGCGTCGCGCCTCGTTGGTGTAGCGGTCGATGGCGTAGTCGATTTTTTGCGGTGCGTACATCCGAAAATGGTGCGCCTGGCCCAGCATGGGGCCGACGCCGCCGACCTGAAACATCAGCCACTGCAGCACCTCCCAGCGCTGACGATCGCCTTTGGGCAGCAGCTTGCCGGTTTTGCTGGCCAGATAGAGCAGAATCGCGCCGGACTCGAACAGCGCGATCGGCTTGCCGTCCGGGCCGTGGGGGTCGACGATGGCGGGGATTTTGTTGTTGGGGCTGATGCGCAGAAAGTCGGGGGCGAACTGCTCGCCCTTGCCGATGTCCACGGGGTGTACCCGCCAGTCGCGCCCCAGGCGCAAGCCGCACTCCTCGAGTGCGATGTGAACCTTGTGGCCATTGGGTGTGGGCCAGGAATAGACGTCGATCATGGCAGCCGTGGGTGGGTGGAGGGAGTGCGAATTCTGACCTAGGGTGGTAGAATAATCGTCTCACGACCGAATGGGCGGGTGCACACCGGCCCATTTTTTTTGGTCGAACGCGATCGAGCGCGGTCAAGAGCGATCAGGCATCGGCAGGTGCCGACACGAAAGGCGAAAACGGGACGCATGAGCTGGCAGCAGGTGGTGGAGCAGACGGTGGTCGGGCTCGGGTATGAGTTGGTGGATCTGGAGCGGTCCGCCGGCGGCTTGCTGCGCGTGACCATCGATTGGCCCTGGGATGCGACGCAGGCGCAGGTCCGCTTCATTACCGTCGAGGACTGCGAGCGCGTGACGCGGCAGCTTCAGTATGTCTTGGAGGTCGAGGCCGTGGACTATCGTCGCCTCGAGGTGGGGTCGCCCGGTATCGACCGCCCGCTGCGCCACGCCCGCGATTACGAGCGCTTCGTCGGCGAAATCGTTGATGTCACCCTGCGCGCGCCCATCGGGGCGGCCGGCGGGGGCGCGGTGGCGCCGGGGCGCAAAAAGTTTCGCGGCGTCTTGCGCCGTGGCGAGGCGCCCGGGGCGTGGCAGCTCGAACTGGTCGAGGACGCCCCCGTCAAATCCGCAGCCAAACCCGCAGCCAAGCCGACGCGCCGTGCCGCCGAGCCGGCGCCCGTGCAGGTGCTTGGCTTCACGCTCGACGAGGTGCGCGAGGCGCGGCTGGCGCCGATCGTGGATTTCAAGGGGCGTCGCCTGCGCGGCGCCGCCGATGACGCATAAAGAGTACGCAGGCAGTGAAAGGCAGGCCAGAGCAATGAACCGCGAAATGTTGATGTTGATCGATGCCATCTCGCGCGAGAAGAACGTGGAGCCGCGCGTCGTGCTGGGCGCCGTGGAATCCGCGCTGGCGTCGGCCACCAAAAAGCTGCTGGGCGGCGAGGTGGATGTGCGGGTGTCGATCGACCCCGACACCGGCGCTTACAAAACCTTCCAGCGCTGGAAGGTGGTGCCGGACGAGGCCGGTCTGCAAAACCCGGATGCCGAGGAGCTGTACTCGGACGCTGTGGAGGACCACCCCGGTATCCAGGTGGGCGAATTCATCGAAAAGCCGATCGAGAGCGTGCCGATTGGCCGCATCGGCGCGATGGCGGCCAAGCAGGTGATCCTGCAAAAGATCCGCGACGCCGAGCGCGAGATGCTGCTCAACGATTTTCTGTCGCGCGGCGACAAGATCTTCGTGGGCACCGTCAAGCGGCTGGACAAGGGCGATGTGATCGTCGAGAGCGGTCGGGTCGAAGGGCGACTCAAGCGCAGCGAGATGATCCCGAAGGAAAACTTCCGCTCGGGTGACCGTGTGCGTGCCCTCATCATCGAGGTGGACCCCACCCTGCGCGGCGCGCCCATTCTGCTGTCCCGCGCCAGCCCCGATTTCATGATCGAACTGTTCCGCCAGGAGGTGCCCGAGATCGAGCAGGGCCTGCTGGAGATCAAGGCCTGCGCCCGCGATCCGGGCAGCCGGGCCAAGATCGCCGTGCTCTCGCACGATCGCCGCATCGATCCCATCGGCACCTGTGTCGGGGTGCGCGGCTCGCGCGTCAACGCCGTGACCAACGAGTTGTCCGGCGAGCGCGTGGACATCGTGTTGTGGAGCGACGATCCGGCCCAGTTCGTGATCGGCGCGTTGGCGCCGGCCAATGTGCAGTCCATCGTCGTCGATGAAGAGCGGCATGCGATGGATGTGGTCGTCGATGAGGAAAACCTGGCCATCGCCATCGGCCGCGGTGGGCAGAACGTCCGGCTGGCGTCCGACCTGACGGGCTGGAAGATCAACATCATGACGGCCGAGGAATCGGCCGAGAAGCAGGCCCAGGAGCGCCAGGCGCTGCGCGAGCTGTTCATGAGCAAGCTCGACGTCGACGAAGAGATCGCCGATATCCTGATCGAGGAAGGCTTCACCAGCCTCGAGGAAGTGGCCTATGTGCCGCTGCAAGAGATGCTGGAGATCGAGGCCTTCGACGAGGATACCGTCAACGAGCTTCGCGCCCGCGCCAAGGACGCGCTGCTGACGATGGAGATCGCCAAGGAGGAAAGCGTCGAGGAGGTGTCGCAGGACCTGCGCGATCTGGACGGCTTGACCACCGACCTGATCGCCAAGCTGGCCGATGCCGGTGTGCACACGCTCGACGACCTGGCCGATCTGGCCGTCGACGAATTGGTCGAGATCACGGGACAGAGCCGCGAGGAAGCGACGGCCCTGATCATGAAAGCGCGCGAACATTGGTTCGCCGGCGATGCGTCGTCCGCGCGTTCGTGAACAGCCCCGCCGAGGAGAAGGACACCGTATGTCGAGTAACACCGTCGCCGAATTCGCCGCCGAACTGAACAAACCCGTCTCGCTGCTGCTGGAGCAATTCGTCGCCGCTGGCGTGGACAAGCAAGCCGGCAGCGACCCGGTCACCGAGGCGGACAAGCAGCGCCTGCTTGCCCACCTCAAGGCCGCCCACGGCACGCTGGGGCAGGAGCGGCGCAAGATCACACTGACCAAGCGCTCGACCACCGAGATCAAGCAGGCCGACGCCTCGGGCCGTGCGCGCACCATCCAGGTGGAAGTGCGCAAGAAGCGTACCTTCGTCAAGCGCGATGACGAGGCCGAGCAGCAGCGTGCCAGCGACGCCGCCGCCCAGGCCGAGGAAGCGGCACAGGCGGCCGAACTGGCCCGACTGGAAGAAGAGGCGCGGCTGCAGGCGGAGCGGCTGCGCCAGGAAGAGGAAGAACTCGCCCGCAAGCGCCGCGAGCGCGAAGAGGCCGAGGCACGCGCCGCCGAAGAGGCCCGGTTGGCCCGCGAAGCGGCCGAAGCCCGTGCCCGGGCCGAGCGCGAGGCGGCGGCCCAGAAGGCCCGCGCCGAAGCCGTCGTCGCCACGACTGGCGAGGCGGCCGCCGACGAGCCCGCGGCCCCGGCCCAACCGGCGGCCGATGACGCGGCGCGCGCGGCGGCCGAGCGCGCCGAGGCCGAGCAGGCGGAACAGGCGCGCCGAGTGGCGCAGCAAGCTGCCGAGAAGGCCGCCGAAAAAGCGGCCGAGGAAGCCCGCGTGCGCGAAATCGAAGAGCGTCGCCGCAAGGCGCTGGCCGAGGCCGAAGCCATCCGCGCCATGATGGCCCAGCCGCGCAAGGTGCTGGTGGCGAAGAAGCCCGAGGAACCCAAGCCCGCGGCGGAAGCCAAACCGGGCATCAAGGGCACACTGCACAAGCCCGCCGGCACGCCGGCGCGCCCGCCCGCCGGCGCACCGGCGGCGCCTGCGGCCAAGAAAGAGGTCAAATCCGAGGCGCTGTCGTCGTCGTGGAAGGACGAGGCCGGCAAGAAGAAGGAACTCAAGACGCGCGGCGACAGCGGCCCGGCACGCTCGGGCAGCAACTGGCGCGCTGGTCCGAAGGGCAAGCCGGGGCGTGGCGGACGGGACGAGCGCGGCGCCTCTGCCGCCCCGGTCAGCGAGCAGCGCGTCATCGAAGTCCACGTGCCCGAGACCATCACGGTGGCCGAACTGGCCCACAAGATGGCGCTCAAGGCGTCCGAGGTCATCAAGCAGCTCATGAAGCTGGGCCAGTTGGTGACCATCAACCAGTCGCTGGACCAGGACACGGCGATGATCGTCGTCGAGGAGCTGGGCCACAAGGCGGTGGCCGCCGCCCTGGACGATCCGGAGGCGTTCTCGGAAGAGGAAGCGGTGCTGTACCAGGGCGAGGAGAAGACCCGCCCGCCGGTCGTTACGGTCATGGGCCACGTCGACCACGGCAAGACCTCGCTGCTGGACTACATCCGCCGCGCCAAAGTCGCCGCGGGCGAGGCCGGCGGCATCACCCAGCACATTGGTGCCTACCACGTCGAGACGCCGCGCGGGGTCATCACCTTCCTCGACACGCCGGGTCACGAGGCGTTCACGGCGATGCGTGCCCGCGGTGCGCAGGCCACCGACATCGTCATCCTGGTGGTGGCGGCGGACGATGGCGTCATGCCGCAGACCCGCGAGGCGATCAAGCACGCCAAGGCGGCCGGGGTGCCGATCGTGGTGGCGCTGACCAAGATCGACAAACCCGACGCCAACCCCGAAAAGGTCAAGCAGGAGCTGGTGGCCGAGGAGGTGGTGCCGGAGGAGTATGGCGGCGATTCGCCTTTCATCGGCGTGTCGTCCAAGACGGGCCAGGGCATCGACGAGCTGCTGGAGAACGTCCTGCTGCAGGCCGAGGTGCTGGAGTTGAAGGCCCCGGTGGACGCCAAGGCCAAGGGCCTGGTCATCGAGGCGCGGCTGGACAAGGGTCGCGGCCCCGTCGCGACGGCGCTGGTGCAGTCCGGCACGCTGCGTGTCGGCGACGTGGTGCTGGCCGGCCAGACCTATGGTCGTGTGCGCGCCATGCTCGACGAGGCCGGCCGTCCGGTCAAGGAAGCCGGGCCGTCCATTCCGGTGGAGATCCAGGGCCTGGCCGAGGTTCCGCTGGCGGGCGACGACTTCATGGTGATGGCCGATGAGCGCCGCGCGCGCGAAATCGCCACCTACCGCGCCGGCAAGTACCGCAGCACCAAGCTGGCCAAGCAGCAGGCGGCCAAGCTGGAGAACATGTTCGCCGAGATGGCGGCGGGCGAGGTCAAGACCCTGCCCATCATCATCAAGGCGGATGTGCAGGGCTCGCAAGAAGCGCTGTCGGCCGCGCTGCTCAAGCTCTCCACCGACGAGGTGCGGGTACAGCTCGTTTACGCGGGTGTGGGCGGCATCAGCGAATCCGACGTCAACCTGGCGATTGCCTCCAAGGCCATCATCATCGGCTTCAACACCCGTGCCGACGCCAATGCGCGCAAGGTGGCCGAGGCCAGCGATGTCGAGATCCGCTACTACAACATCATCTACGACGCGGTGGACGACCTGAAGGCTGCGATGGCCGGTTTGCTGGCGCCCGAGAAGCGCGAGGAGGTCATCGGCATGGCTGAGATCCGCAGCGTCTTCGTTGCCTCCAAGATCGGCACCGTGGCGGGCTGTATGGTCACGCAAGGGCACGTCACGCGCAGCGCGCATTTCCGCCTTCTGCGCGACAACGTGGTCATCTACACCGGCGAGCTGGAGTCACTCAAGCGCTTCAAGGATGACGTGCGCGAGGTCAAGGAAGGCTTCGAGTGCGGCATCAAGCTCAAGAACTACAACGACATCCAGGAAGGGGATCAGTTGGAGTTCTTCGAGATCAAGGAAGTCGCGCGCACGCTCTAAGAGACCCGCATGGCGACGAGAAAGGCATCCAACCGCGGCCTGAAGGTGGCCGACCAAATCCAGCGCGACCTGAGCGAGCTGATCCCGCGCGAGCTCAAGGATCCGCGTCTGGGTATGGTCACCATCCAAGCCGTCGAGGTGTCGCCCGACTATGCGCACGCGAAGGTGTACTTCAGCGTGCTGGTTGGCGACCCGCAAGCAAGCCAGGACGCGCTCAACCAGGGTGCAGGCTTTTTGCGCAATGCCTTGTTCAAGCGGCTGCACATCCACACGGTGCCGACGCTGCACTTCGTCTATGACCGCTCAATCGAGCGGGCGGCGGACATGAACGCCCTGATCGCCAAGGCGGTCGCCTCGCGCGGCAAGGACGAGGACGCGACATGACGGCCGAGCCCCGTGCACGGGTGCCGCGGCGCCCCGTGCATGGGGTGCTGCTGCTGGACAAGCCTGTCGGTTTGTCGGCGCAGGCGGCGGTGTCCAAGGTCAAATGGCTGTTCGCGGCCGAAAAGGCCGGCCACACCGGAACGCTGGATCCGCTGGCCAGCGGGCTGCTGCCGGTGTGCCTGGGCGCGGCCACCAAGTTTGCGCAGGTGCAACTGGAGGCCGACAAGGCCTACCAGGCCGTGCTGCGCCTGGGTGTGCGCACCACCACCGGCGATGCCGAGGGCGAGGTGATCGCCACCGCGCCGGTGGACGCGGCCCGGCTGACCCCCTCGCGGCTGGCCGAACTGGCGCGCCGCTTCACCGGCGTGATCGAGCAGATTCCGCCGATGCACAGTGCCCTCAAAAAGGACGGCAAGGCGCTGTACGAATATGCGCGCGCGGGCATCGAGGTCGAGCGCGCGCCGCGCCGCGTGACGATCCACGCGTTGACGCTGGAGCCGATGCCCGACGACCCCGTCGCGCTGCGCCTGCAGGTGCGCTGCAGCAAGGGCACCTATGTGCGCACGTTGGCCGAGGACATCGGCGCGGCCCTCGGCTGTGGCGCCCACCTGACGGCGCTGCGGCGAACCGCCACCGGGGCGCTGACGCTGCTGCAGGCGATCACGCTGGATGCGCTGGAAGCCCTATCACCGCCAGAGCGCCTGCGCCGCGTTCTGCCGCCCGAGGCCTTGCTGGAGGGCGTGCCGCGCGTCGTGTTGGATGAGCGCGAGGCAGGCCGTTTTCTGAGCGGTTTGCGTCGCCGCGGCCCGTGGCCGCCCGCCGAACTCGTCGCCGTGTTTGGCGACCGCCCGCGCGCCTTGCTGGGCACGGCCCGCTGTGCGGGGGGCGAATTGATTCCGGCGCGCCTGCTCGCGCCCACCGAAGTTTCCCAATATCTGCAACAGGCTGCACCATGACCTCCCGTCCCCCGATTCGCAACATCGCGATCATCGCCCACGTCGACCACGGCAAGACGACCATGGTCGATCAATTGCTGCGCCAGTCCGGTACTTTTGCCGCCCACGAGAAGGTGGAGGACACGGTGATGGACAGCAATGCGCTCGAACGCGAGCGCGGCATCACCATCCTCGCCAAGAACTGTGCCGTGCGCTGGAACGGCACGCACATCAACATTGTGGACACGCCGGGTCACGCGGACTTTGGCGGCGAGGTCGAGCGCGCGCTGTCCATGGTGGATGGCGTGCTGCTGCTGATCGATGCCCAGGAAGGGCCGATGCCGCAAACGCGCTTCGTGACCAAGAAGGCGCTGGCGCTGGGCCTCAAGCCCATCGTGGTGGTCAACAAGGTGGACAAGCCCGGAGCCAATTGCGACAAGGTGATCAACGCCGCGTTCGACCTGTTCGACAAGCTGGGGGCGACCGATGAGCAGTTGGATTTTCCCGTCGTGTATGCCTCGGGCATCAACGGCTGGTCGTCGCTGACCGAGGGCGCGCCCGGCGAGCGCTGGGGGCCGGACATGTCCGCACTGTTCGAGACCATCCTCAAGCATGTGCCCGCCCACGAGGGCGATCCTGCCGCGCCGCTGCAGTTGCAGATTTCGGCGCTGGACTACAACAGCTTCGTGGGCCGCATCGGTGTGGGCCGCATCAATGCCGGGACGCTGCGGCCGGCGATGGAGGTGCTGGTCATGGAGGGGCCGGATGGACGGCAGTTCAAGGGCCGCATCAACCAGGTGCACAAGTTTCAGGGGCTGGACCGGGTGCAGGTGAGCGAAGCGGGCCCGGGCGACATCGTGCTGATCAATGGCATCGACGAGATCGGCATCGGGGTGACGGTCACCGATATCGCCAACCCGCAGCCGCTGCCCATGCTCAAGATCGACGAGCCGACGCTGACGATGAATTTTTGCGTCAACACCTCGCCGCTGGCGGGGCGCGAGGGCAAGTTCGTCACCAGCCGGCAGATCTGGGACCGGCTGCAAAAGGAGCTGCAATCCAACGTGGCGCTGCGCGTGCGCGAGACGGGCGAGGATGGGGTATTCGAGGTCTCGGGCCGGGGCGAACTGCACCTGACCATCCTGCTGGAGAACATGCGCCGCGAGGGCTACGAGCTGGCCGTGAGCAAGCCGCGCGTCGTGTTCAAGGAGATCGACGGCGTGCGGTGCGAGCCGATCGAGCTGGTGACCTGCGACGTCGAGGAGCAGCATCAGGGCGGCGTGATGCAGGCGTTGGGCGAGCGCAAGGGCGAGCTGGTGAACATGGAACCCGACGGCCGCGGCCGCGTGCGGCTGGAGTACCGCATCCCGGCGCGGGGGCTGATCGGTTTTTCCAACGAATTCCTCAACCTGACGCGCGGCTCGGGCCTGATCTCCAACATCTTCGATGGCTACGAGCCGCACAAAGGCGACATCGGCGGGCGCAAAAACGGGGTGTTGATCTCCATGGATGACGGCGAGATCTTCACCTATGCGCTGGGCAAGCTGGACGATCGCGGCCGCATGTTCGTCAAGGCCGGCGATCCGGTGTACGAGGGCATGATCGTCGGCGTGCACAACCGCGACAACGACCTGGTGGTCAATGCGACGCGCACCAAGCAGCTGACCAACTTCCGTGTCTCGGGCAAGGAGGATGCGATCAAGATCACCCCGCCCATCGAGCTGACGCTGGAGTACGCGGTCGAGTTCATCGAGGATGACGAGCTGGTGGAAATCACCCCGAAGAGCATCCGCCTGCGCAAGCGTTACCTGAAGGAGCACGAGCGCAAGCGCGCCGCGCGGGAAGGCGCATGACATTGCGCCATGGGCAGGCCGTCGCCCTGATGGTGGCGGTGACGTTCCTGTGGGCGACGGCGGGCGTGGTCACGCGCCAGCTCGAGCAGGCGCAGGCGTTCGAGATCACTTTCTGGCGCAGCGCGTTTACCGCGCTGTCGCTGGCGCTGATCTTGCCCCTATGGCAGGGGCGCGGTGTGTGGCGCCGGATGCTCACCAGCGGCCGGGCCCTGTGGTGGTCGGGTGTGTGTTGGGCGGTCATGTTCACCGCTTTCATGATCGCGCTGGCGCTGACCAGCGTGGCCAACGTGCTGATCACGCTGGCGGCCGGGCCGCTGCTGACGGCGCTCATCTCGCGCCTGTTCTTCGGGCAGCGGCTGGCGCGTCAGACTTGGGCGGCCATCGTGGTGGCGGGTTTGGGCATCGCGTGGATGTTTGCACGCCAACTGGGCGAGGGCGGCTGGTTAGGCAGTGTCGTGGCGCTGGGCGCCCCGCTGGGCGGCGCCTTCAACTGGAATCTGGTGCAGCGCAGTCAGCGCGAGGGGCACGGGGTGGACTTGGTACCCGCCGTGTTGGTGGGCGCCGCCTTGTCGGCGGCGGTGACGCTGCCGCTGGCCTGGCCCCTGCGGGCCAGCGCGCACGACGTGGCGTGGCTGGCAGGGCTGGGTGTGTGGCAATTGGCCATTCCCTGCGTGCTGGCCGTCGTTTGCGCGCGTGTGCTCAAGCCCACCGAGGTTTCGATGCTGGCCTTGCTGGAGGTGCTCTTTGGCATTGCGCTGGCGTGGCTGGGCGCCGGTGAGGTACCCTCGCCGGCCGTCTGGCAAGGCGGCGCCCTGGTGCTGGGCGCATTGCTGACCCACCTGTGGTTGACCCAACGGAAGGAGACACTCCCATGACCGCGCACTGGAGCGATTTCGTCCACATCGAACGCACGCCCAACGGCGTCGGGCGCATCACCCTCGACCGGCCCAAGGCCCTCAATGCCCTGGATTTGGGCATGATCCGGGCGCTTGCCGAGGCGTTGCTCGCCTGGCGCGATGACCCTGCCGTGGTGGCGGTGGCGATTCGGGGCACCTCCAAAGAGGGGCCGTTCGGTGCCTTCTGCGCGGGCGGGGACATCCGCTTCTTTCATCAAGCCGCGCTGTCGGGCGATCCGCGGCTGGAGGACTTCTTTACCGAGGAATATGCCCTCAACCACCTGATCTTCACCTACCCCAAGCCGTATATCGCTTTCATGGACGGCGTCGTCATGGGCGGCGGCATGGGCATCAGCCAGGGCGGGCGTTGCCGCGTCGTCACCGAGCGGACCAAGATGGCTATGCCCGAGACCAACATCGGGCTGTTTCCGGACGTCGGCGGGGGGTATTTCCTGAGCCGCTGTCCGGGTCACGTCGGGGAGTATCTGGGGCTGACCGGGGTGGTCGTCGGGGCGGAGGCGGCGCTGGCCTGGGGCCTGGCCGATGTGGTTGCCACGGCGGCCGATCTGCCGCGCGCCTGGGACGCACTCGCCACTGTGCAGGCGGACAGCCCCGAGGCGTTCGAGGCCGCCTGGCGCAACTGGACAGCGCAGGCCGGCTGGCGCAGCGCGGGATCGCGCACTGTGGCACCGCTGCCGCCCGAGGTGGATGCGGCCTTTGGCGCCGACAGTGTTGCGGGCATCGTGCAGGGGCTGCAGGCGGCCGGCACGGATGCGGCCGCACAGGCCCTGGCCACGCTGCGCCTGCGCAGCCCGCTGATGCTGCATGTGGTGCTGGAACATGTGCGGCGCGCGCGGGGCTTGACCCTGGCCGAGGATCTGCGCCTGGAGCGGGACCTGGTGCGGCATTGCTTCCATCCCCGCCATCTGGGGCGCTCGCCCGCCGAAGGGGAAACGGTCGAGGGCATCCGCGCCCTGGCGGTGGACAAAGACCAGCAGCCGCGCTGGAACCCGGCGCGCATCGAGGACGTCACGGCCGCGATGGTGGCGCCGTTTTTCGACAGCCCCTGGCCCGCGCACGCGCATCCGCTTGGGCATTTGCGCTGATCATTCCCCCGCCCTTCGGCGGCCAGGGTCGCGCCGGGGCAGGGCGGGTGGGGGTTACCGCAGACGGAGGTCGGGGCTTAGCGCATGCGGTGTTTGAGCGCGCGCTCCACCTCGCGCTTGCCCTCGCGCTCCTTGATGGTGTCGCGCTTGTCGTGCTGCGCCTTGCCGCGCGCCAGTGCGATCTCGCACTTGACGCGGCCGTTCTTCCAGTGCAGGTTCAGTGGCACCAGGGTGTAGCCTTTTTGCTCCACCTTGCCGATGAGGCGGCGGATCTCGGCCTTGTGCATCAGCAATTTGCGCGTGCGATCCGTGTCCGCGCGGATGTGCGTGGAGGTGCTGCGCAGCGGGTGGATCAGACAGCCGATCAGGAACAACTCGCCGTCGCGCACCACGACATAGCCTTCGGTGATCTGCACCTTGCCATCGCGGATGGCCTTGACCTCCCAGCCCTGCAGCACAACGCCGGCTTCGAAGCGCTCTTCGATGTGGTAGTTGAAGAACGCTTTCTTGTTCTCGGCGATGCGGCTGTCGGTGGCGGCTTTGGACTTCGGGGCGGACATGGGACCTACAATCGGGGCAGGGCCGCCGATTGTATGAAACCGAAAACCGTCCGCAAGTCCGTGCTCGTCTGGCACAGCCCGCACGAGATGTTTCAGCTGGTCAGCGACGTGGAGCGCTACCCCGAGTTTCTGCCGTGGTGCGCGTCCGGCCAGGTGCTCGAGCGCACGCCGGATGGCATGGTGGCTTCGATCGGCATGGCCTTTGGTGGTGTGCGAAAAAGCTTCACCACCCGCAATGTGCACGAGGCCGACCGCCGCATTCACCTGCGCCTGGTAGAAGGGCCGTTTTCCCAGTTGGAGGGGCATTGGGAGTTTTTGCCCGTGGGCGACGGCGATGCGCGCGCTTGCAAGATCGAGTTCTCGCTGCGGTATGGCTTTTCTAGCAGCGTGCTGGCGGCCTTGGTGGGGCCCGTGTTCGACCGCATCGCCGACTCCCTGGTGGACGCCTTCGTCAAACGGGCCGATCAGGTGTATGGGGGGTGAGATGCGCGTGACCGTGGTCTGGGCCTCGGCGCCCCGCACTGTGCGGGAGGTCACCCTCGATCTGCCGGACGGGGCCACGGTGGCGCAGGCGCTGGCCCACACCGGATGGGGCCTGGGGCCCATCGATGCGGGACCAGACGGCTTGGCGGCGAGCATCTGGGGTCGGCGCGCGTGCCCGGATACACCCCTGCGCGAGGGCGACCGGCTGGAACTGACCCGCCCGCTGCGGGTGGACCCCAAGGTGGCGCGGCGGGAACGCTTCCAGCGGCAGGGCGCGCGTGCGGCCGGCTTGTTTGCGCGCACCCCCAAACGTTGACGCGCCGGGGCTCACCCTCGGGTGGACCGGGTCCCGTGTGGTGCCGGCGCCCCGAATACAATAGCGCTTTTGGAGCCCTTCCCATGCGCCTGCTCGGAAAAGCGTTGACCTTCGACGATGTGTTGTTGGTCCCCGCGTACTCGCAAGTTCTGCCCAAGGACACGTCGCTGGCCACCCGCTTCACCCGCGACATCACCCTCAACCTGCCGCTGGTGTCGGCGGCGATGGACACCGTCACCGAGGCGCGCTTGGCGATCGCCATCGCGCAGGAGGGCGGTATCGGCATCATCCACAAGAACCTGTCCGTGCAGGAGCAGGCCGCGCAGGTGGCCAAGGTCAAGCGCTACGAATCCGGCGTGCTGCGCGACCCGGTGGTCATCAGCCCCGACACCACGGTGCGCCAGGTCGTCAAGCTGTCCGATGAGCTGGGCGTTTCGGGTTTTCCGGTCGTCGATGGCGGCAAGGTCGTCGGCATCGTCACCGGGCGTGACCTGCGCTTCGAGACGCGCATGGACGTGCCGGTGCGCGAGATCATGACGCCGCGCGAGCGGCTGGTCACCGTGCCGGAGGGCACCACGCCGGAGGCGGCCAAGGCGCTGCTGAACAAGCACAAGCTGGAGCGGCTGCTGGTCGTCAACGACGCCTTCGAGCTCAAGGGCCTGATCACCGTCAAGGACATCACCAAGCAGCTTAATTTCCCCAACGCCGCGCGCGACGACAACGGCCGCCTGCGCGTCGGCGCCGCGGTCGGCGTGGGCCCCGGCACCGACGAGCGCGTCGAGGCGCTGGTCAAGGCCGGCGTGGACGTGATCGTCGTCGACACCGCGCACGGCCACAGCAAGGGCGTGCTGGACCGCGTGCGCTGGGTCAAGCACAACTTCCCGCAGGTGCAGGTGGTCGGCGGCAACATCGCCACGGGCGAGGCCGCCCGCGCGCTGGCGGAGGCCGGGGCGGATGCGGTCAAGGTCGGCATCGGGCCCGGCTCCATCTGCACCACGCGCATCGTGGCCGGTGTCGGCGTGCCACAGATCACCGCCATCGACAACGTGGCCACGGCGCTCAAGGGCACCGGCGTGCCGCTGATCGCCGACGGCGGCATCCGCTACAGCGGCGACATCGCCAAGGCGCTGGCCGCCGGCGCGCACTGCGTGATGATGGGGGGCATGTTCGCCGGCACCGAGGAGGCGCCGGGCGAGGTGATCCTGTACCAAGGCCGCAGCTACAAGAGCTACCGCGGCATGGGCTCGATCGGCGCGATGAAGGCCGGCAGCGCCGACCGCTACTTCCAGGAAAACGACGAGGCCGCCAACCCCAACGCCGACAAGCTGGTGCCGGAAGGCATCGAGGGCCGCGTGCCGTACAAGGGCTCGGTGGTGTCGATCATCTTCCAGATGGCCGGCGGCATCCGCGCCGCGCTGGGCTACTGCGGCTGCGCCAGCATCGCCGAGCTGCACGACAAGGCCGCCTTCGTCGAGATCACCGCCGCCGGCATCCGCGAAAGCCACGTGCACGACGTGCAGATCACCAAGGAAGCGCCGAACTACCGGCTGGATTGACCTGACGCCGCACCAAGGGCCGCCGGCGAGGCGGCCTTTCGCTTTGGCGGCCCTGACGCGGACACGACGCGATGAACCACGACAAGATCCTCATCCTCGACTTCGGCTCGCAGGTCACGCAGCTGATCGCGCGGCGCGTGCGCGAGGCGCACGTCTACTGCGAGGTGCACCCCTGCGACGTCAGCAGCGAGTGGGTGCGGCAGTACGCTGCCGACGGGCGCCTGAAGGGCGTCATCCTGTCGGGCAGCCACGCCAGCGTCTACGAGGTGGACGACCGCGCGCCCGACGCGGTGTTCGAGCTGGGCGTGCCGGTGCTGGGCATCTGCTACGGCATGCAGACGATGGCGCAGCAGCTCGGTGGGCGCGTGGAGGGTTCGCCGGTGCGCGAGTTCGGCTACGCCGAGGTGCGCGCGCGCGGCCACACGGCGCTGCTGAAGGACGTCGCCGACTTCCACACGCCCGAGGGGCACGGCATGCTGAAGGTGTGGATGAGCCACGGCGATAAGGTGGTGGAGCTGCCGCCCGGCTTCAAGCTGATGGCCAGCACCGACTCGTGCCCGATCGCCGGCATGGCCGACGAGGCGCGGCGCTTCTACGGCGTGCAGTTCCACCCGGAGGTGACGCACACCGTGCAGGGGCGGGCGATCCTGGAGCGCTTCGTGCTGGAGATCTGCGGCGCCAAGCCCGACTGGATCATGCGCGACCACATCGAGGAGGCGGTGGCGGCCATCCGCGCGCAGGTCGGCGACGAGGAGGTGCTGCTGGGCCTCTCGGGCGGGGTCGATTCGTCGGTGGCCGCAGCGCTCATCCATCGCGCCATCGGTGATCAGCTCACCTGCGTGTTCGTCGACCACGGCCTTCTGCGCCTGCACGAGGGCGACCTGGTGATGGACATGTTCGCTGGCAAGCTGCACGCCAAGGTGATCCGGGTGGACGCGAGCGAACTCTTCCTGCGCGAGCTCGCCGGCGTCACCGATCCCGAGCAGAAGCGCAAGATCATTGGCCGGCTGTTCGTGGACGTTTTCAAGGCCGAGGCCGAAAAGCTCAAGGCCGCGCGACCCGGCTCCAAGGGCATCCAGTGGCTGGCCCAGGGCACCATCTACCCGGACGTGATCGAGTCGGGCGGCGCCAAGAGCAAGAAGGCCGTCACGATCAAGAGCCACCACAACGTCGGCGGCCTGCCCGAGCAACTGGGCCTGAAGCTGCTGGAGCCGCTGCGCGACCTGTTCAAGGATGAGGTGCGCGAGCTGGGCGTGGCGCTGGGCCTGCCGCACGACATGGTCTATCGCCACCCGTTCCCCGGGCCGGGGCTGGGCGTGCGCATCCTCGGCGAGGTGAAGAGGGAGTACGCCGACCTGCTGCGCCGGGCCGATGCCATCTTCATCGAGGAGCTGCGCTCCACCATCGAGCCGAACTCGGGAAAAAGCTGGTACGACCTCGTCAGCCAGGCGTTCGCGGTGTTCCTGCCGGTCAAGAGCGTCGGCGTGATGGGCGACGGCCGCACCTACGACTACGTGGTCGCGCTGCGCGCGGTGCAGACCAGCGACTTCATGACCGCCGACTGGGCCGAGCTGCCGTACAGCCTGCTTAAGCGCGTCTCCGGCCGCATCATCAACGAGGTGCGCGGCATCAACCGCGTCACCTACGACGTCAGCTCCAAGCCGCCAGCGACGATCGAGTGGGAGTAGGCGACGGCGCTCTCGGTCAGCATGGATCCGACCCCCGCCTCCCCGGACGACGAGCGCTGGATGGCCGAGGCGCTGGCGCTGGCACGGCAGGCCGCCGAGGCCGGCGAGGTGCCGGTGGGGGCGGTGGTGGTGCACGCCGGGCGCATCGTCGGTCGGGGGCACAACCAGCCGGTGGGCAGTGGCGATCCCACCGCGCACGCCGAGATCGTGGCGCTGCGCGAGGCCGCGCGCACCCTGGGCAATTACCGGTTGGACGGCTGCACGCTGTACGTGACCATCGAGCCGTGCGCCATGTGCGCGCAGGCGGCGCTGCACGCCCGTCTGGCCCGCGTGGTCTATGGGGCCGCGGAGCCGCGCACCGGGGCCGCGGGTTCCGTGGTCGATTTGTTCGCCCAGCCCGTGCTGAACCCGCACACCGCGGTGGCTTGCGGCGTGCAGGCCGAGGCCGCCGCGGCGCTGCTGCGCACTTTCTTTGCCCGCCGGCGTGCCGAACGGCGTGCGCGCGCCGAACCCCTGCGCGAGGATGCCCTGCGCACGCCCGACGATGCATTCGATGCCGTGTGGCAGCGCGCGACGGCCTGGGGGGTGTCCCCCCAGGCGTCCCACACGCGGCAGGATTTGCCGGCCTTGGATGGGCTGCGGCTGCACTGGCTGGACCTGGGGCCGTCGCAAGCCGCGCTGCCGTGGGTGTGTTTGCACGGACTTCTGGCTTGGTGGCCGCAGTGGGGGCCGTGGTTGCCCGCGCGCCTGGCAGCGGGTGAGCGATGTCTGGTGCCGGATCTGATCGGCTTTGGCCAGAGCGACAAGCCCAAAAAGCCGGCCTGGCACACTCCCGCGCGCCATGCCGAAATCCTGCGCGACTGGCTGGATGCGCTGGCGGTGGATGCCTGTCGGGTGGCCTTGGCGCCGGGTGCCGAAGCTCTGTGGCCCGCGCTGCAGACAGCCCTAGGGCTGCGCATACGGGATGTTCTGCATGTGCCGGCGGAGGGCTTGCTGCCTCCCGCAGCGGAATGGATGAATGCCCCGTTCCCTGATCGCGGTCACCGGGCCGGCCCCGTGGCGCTGTCCGGTGCGGCCCGATAATCGGGCCATGCCCAGTCTGTACATCTACTCCCCCAGCGGGGCGGTGCGCGACCGCGCCGCCTTTCGGCGTGCCGTGCGCCGCTTGCATGCCGCCGGCTACGAAGTCGCGGTGGACGCCACTGCACTGACCCGCTACCAGCGCTTCGCGGGCGATGACGATGCGCGGCTGGCCGCCATCGAGCGCGCGGCCACCAGCGGTGCGGATGTGGCGCTGACCACGCGCGGGGGCTACGGCCTGACCCGCCTGCTGCCGCATTTGCCCTACGACGCAATCGACGCCGCCGCACGCCGTGGCATGGCCTGGGTGGGGCTGAGCGACTTCACCGCCTTTGGGCTGGCTGTGCTGGCCCAGCGCGGGACGCCCAGCTGGGCCGGTCCAGCGGTGATGGAGGACTGGGCGGTCGAGGCGCCGGACGACATCACCACCGCCTGTTTCGACGACTTGGCGCAAGGGGTGGGGGAGGGGGCCGGCTGGCGGCTGCCGCTGTCCGACTTGCGCGCACACCCCGAGCTGGCGGCCGGCTGGCGCGTGGAAGGCGCGACGCTCTGGGGGGGCAATCTGTCGATCCTGGCCGGACTGGTGGGTACCCCGTATCTGCCGTCGGTCGACGGTGGCTTGCTGTTTTTGGAGGATGTGGGCGAGCATCCCTACCGCATCGAGCGGATGCTGACGCAACTGCTGCTCGCGGGGGTGCTGGGGCGGCAAAAGGGCATTCTGCTGGGCGCGTTCAATCGCTTTGCGCTCACGCCGCACGACCGGGGGTTCCGGCTCGAGACGGTGGTGGCGTGGTTGCGTGCCCAACTGCCCGGGGTGCCGGTGCTGACCGGGCTGCCATTCGGGCATGTGCCGACCAAGGTCGTGCTTCCGGTGGGGCGGCCCGTCGACGCTATGGTCGAGGGCCGCGACGCGCTGCTGTTCTGGGGCTGATCCCGCCGCCGTTCAGGCCGCGACTGCGGCCACCTCTGCCACACGACGCCCGATGTGCGCCAGCGCCTCGTCCACCTGATCGATCAGGATCAGGCACAGGTCGCCGGGCTGCAGCCGTGCCAGCGCCGTGTCGATGGCGAGGAATTCGCCCCGGATGGCCGTGTGCCAGCGGGTTTTGGGAGCGCCCTCGAGGCCCTGCTGCAGCAGGGCGATGACTTCGCCGTCCGCCCGTCCGCGCTGGCATGCGTCCTCGAACAGCACCACTTCGTCGAAGACTCGGCCGATCTGGCGGGTTTGGTCCACGATGTCCTGATCGCGCCGGTCACCGGCCGCGCTGATGACCGCGACCCGCTTGCCCGCCGGCAAGGCCTCGGCGGCGCGGCACAGCGCGGCGATCGCGTCCGGATTGTGGCCATAGTCGGCGATCACCGTGGCGCCGCGGTAATCGAAACGGTTGAAGCGGCCGGGTACGGTGGCGGCGTCGGAGGTAAAGCTCTCCAGCCCGTGGGCGATGGCATCCCACGGCACCCCGACGGCCCACGCGGCAGCGATGGCGGCCATGGCATTGTCAACCTGGAAGGCCAGCGCTCCGCCATCGGTGAGCGGGATCTGGGCTAGCGGCAGTCGCACCTGCCATCCCCCTTCGGCCGCGACGATGTGCCCGTCTTCCACGAACACCACGCGCTTGCCCAGCGCGCGGTGGGTGGCGATGACGGGGTGGTGGGGCGCGGGACCGAAATAGGTGATCTGGCCCGGGCAGAAGTCCGCCATCGCTACGCAGTGGGGGTCAGCGGCGTTGAGCACGGCCATACCCCCGGCGGCCACGTTCTGCACGATCACGCGCTTGAGGACGCTCAGGTCCTCCACGGTGGTGATGTAGTTGAGGCCCAAGTGGTCGCCTGTACCGATGTTTGTGACGATGGCCACCTGGCAGCGGTCGAATGCCAGACCCTCGCGCAGAATGCCCCCGCGGGCGGTCTCCAGCACGGCCGCATCCACATCCGGGTGGGCGAGCACGCGGCGTGCGCTGCGCGGGCCGCTGCAGTCGCCACTGTCGATTTGCCGGCCGTTGACGTACACCCCGTTGGTGTCGGTGAAGCCCACGCGCCAGCCGCGCTGTTGCAGCAGGTGCGAGGTCAGGCGCACGGTGGTGGTCTTGCCATTGGTGCCGGTGACGGCGATGACGGGGATGCGCCCGTCATCGCCCGGTGCGAACATGTGGTCGATGATGGCCTGCCCGACATTGCGCCCCTTGCCGAAGGAGGGACTGAGGTGCATGCGCAGGCCCGGCGCGGCGTTCACCTCGACGATACCGCCGCTTTGCGACTCCAGCGGCTCCACCACGTTTTGGCACACCACGTCCACGCCGCACACGTCCAGCCCCACCGTCATGGCAGCGGCGACCGCGCGCTGTGCCACCAGCGGATGCACCTCGTCGGTGACGTCGGTGGCGGTGCCACCGGTGGACAGGTTGGCATTGTTGCGCAGCACCACGCGCGCGCCGCGCGGTGGCACCGAATCGGGCGTCAACCCTTGCTGCGCCAGGCGGTCGATGGCGATGTCGTCGAGCCGGATGCGCGTCAGCGGCGTGGCGTGCCCGTCGCCGCGCCGAGGGTCGGCGTTGACCGCGTCCACCAACTGGCGCACGGTGTGCACGCCATCCCCCACGACCAGCGGCGGGTCACGGCGTGCCGCGGCGACCAGTTTGCGCCCGACGACCAGCAGCCGAAAATCGATGCCCGGCAAATAACGCTCGACCATCACCTCGCTGCCGTAGTGGCTGGCGACTTCGTAGGCCGCCAGCACCTGCTCGCGCGTTCGGATATTGACGGTCACGCCCTTGCCCTGATTGCCGTCGCGCGGCTTGACGACGACGGCCCCGCCCAAGGCCTGCGCGGCCCGCCAGGCGTCCTCGGCGTCGGTAACGGGGCGCCCCAGCGGCACGGGCACGCCCGCCGCGTGCAGCAATTTTTTCGTCAGTTCCTTGTCCTGGGCGATCGACTCGGCGATGGCGCTGGTGGTGTCGCACTCCGCAGCCTGGATGCGGCGCTGTTTGCTGCCCCAGCCAAACTGAACCAGGCTGCCCGTGGTCAGGCGCCGGAAGGGGATGCCGCGCGCGACGGCCGCATCGACGATGGAGCCGGTCGAGGGGCCCAGGCGGATGTCCTCGTCCAACTCTTTGAGCCGGCCGATGGCCGCGGCCGTGTCGTAGGGCTGGTTGTCGCGGGCCGCCTGCAGCAGCTCCAGGGCCGTGTCGAACGCCAGTCGCCCGACCTCCTCCACGGTGTACTCGACCACGACCTGGTAGATCCCCGGCTCGGGCGCGGCAATGGTGCGGCTGAAACTCAGCGGGCAGCCGGCGTGGGTCTGCAGCGCCAGAGCGGTGATTTCCAGCGCATGCGCCATCGACACCACGCCATCGGCGGTCGGCTCCGGCAGCACCCCCAGCTCGGGGAAGCGCTGCCGAAGCCGCGCCTCGAAGCCAGTCAGGCGGCGCAGGTCGGACTCCTCTGGCGTGCAGTGCACGGTCGCTTCGATGGCCGTGTAGCGGCTCCACAGGTTCGGGCCCCGCAGGGCCCGCAGGCGAGTGACGTTCATGGCGGCTCGGGCAGCAGTGTCAGAGGACGGAGAGTTGGGGAGCGGCGGTTTCGATGCCAGCACGAATCAGGCCGAGGGGCAGGCCCAGCGCCACGGCGGCGCCCAGCACGGCCAGCAGCGTTTCGACCCGGATGTGGCGCAGCACGGCTTGCACGCCGGCGTGGTCCAGATCGAGCACCGGGATAGTGCCGTTCGCGTTCACCAGTACGGCTTGCCGCCCGTCGACGGTCAGAAAGCGCCGGCCATCGGCCACATGCGCCTCGCGCGCCGTGTGGCGCGGATCGGTGCTGAACAGCAGCACATCGCCGTCGCACAGCTCGGCCAGACTAGCGCACACGTCGCAGTCGGCGTTGAGCACGGCGCACCCCTGTGGCAGCACCACATCGACCTGGGTGCGCAACACCTTGCGCATATGCTCGCGGGTGGTGATGTAGTGGTCCTCCAGCCCCTTGGGCTCGGGCACGTCGGTCACCACGCCCACCAGGCAGCGGTCGTAGGGCAGCCCTTCGTCCAGGATGCTGCGGGGGGAGTTTTCGATCACGGCTGCATCGACGCAGCGGTTCATGAGGACGCGCTGGCCCGCCTCCCAGTCCGAGGGCAAACTGGCGTCGATGGGCTGGGCCTGCAGATACAGCCGCCCCCCGCACGAGACGCCGACGGTATGGTCGGCGCGTTGCAGCAGCGACCCGATCAGCAGGGCCAGCGGCGCCGTCTCCCGGGTGCCGGTGATGCCGACGACGGGGATGCGGCCGTTCTCGTGTCCGGGGAACAAGTGATCGACGATGGCCTCGCCCACCGGGCGCGGCTTGCCGCTCGCCGGCTTGAGGTGGGGCAGCAGCCCGGGGCCGGCGTTGACCTCCACGATCGCCCCGCCTTGCGCGGCAAGCGGCTGGCCGATGTCCTCTACCACCAGGTCGATGCCCGCGATGTCCAGCCCCACCACGCGGGCGGCCAGGGCCGTCAGCTCGGCCACGTCCGGGTGCACCAAGTCGGTCACGTCGTCTGTCAGCAGCCCGGTGCGCTGCACCAGCACCTCGCGGCCGGCCTCGGGTACGCTGTCCGGCTCCAGCCCTTGACGGCGCAGCTCCAGCATCACGTCGCGGTTTTCCGGCAGTCGGATGGTGTCGAGCGGAAACTCTTCCTCCTCGCCCCGCCGGGACCGATGCCCTGGAACCGTCAGCCGCGACCGGCCGCTACGGTGTCCATGACCCAACCCGCAGCGCACAAGCC
>NZ_JBKBQX010000008.1:0-88582 GCF_046292505.1 Tepidimonas sp.
GCCGGCTTCTTCTTGCTTGGCATAGATGCTCCTTTCCAACATGCTATGCCTCAAACACAAAATTCCTGACAGGCTCCGTTGGTGGCATAGGCGAACTTGAGACCGAGGATCTCGGCGTACTCTTTGGCCTGCTGCACGCCGGTTTCGGCGGGCAGGCCGATCTCCTTGGCCTCCACCACGGCAAGAGGAAAGTCTCGACGGTAATAAAGCAGATAGTCGGCGCGTTTCTGTTTGCCGCGCCGCACCTTGCCGCCCGCGACGATGATGCGGCCATGGGTGAAGCTGTGCTGCTCGCCGATGGCGTGCGGAGCCGTACCCCATCCTGCCTCGACGAGGCGGGGCGTGACGAACTCGCGGCAGGTATCGGCTTCGGTGATCACGCCATCGCGCATGGCTGCCCCTTCAATGTCAGTTTGAGCCAAACGAGCATCTCAAGATTCGTCTCTGCCATACGGAGCCCGACCTCCGCATGGCCACGGCTCCATGGAGCCAGATCCCGTGCAGCCAGCTTCACTGCGTATCCCCCGGAAGCTCTGCCGCCCCCATCCAGTAGCACAGCAGCGGCGCCGGAATGCGCATGATGCGCGTCGGTACATCGGCATCTTCGGCCAGCGGCAGGCCCTGCATCGGCCCGAAGTCGTCCAGCGCCTTGGTCACCACGTAGCCGCGCGCGATGCGCTTGGCCTGGCACAGCTCGATCAGGCCCTTCAACTCGCGCGCACCGGTGTGCTGGGCGCGGTACTTCACCTCGAACGGAATGAGCTCGCCGCCCACTTCAGCGACGAGATCGACCTCGTGCTCGCGCTTGCCGCGCCAGTAGGAGAAGCGCACGTTCTGCGCGTAGTAGCGGGCGAACAGGTGCTTGAACACGGCCGTCTCGGTGGCCACGCCCAGCGCCGCCGCATCCTCCAGGATGGCCTTGCCCTTGAGCATCACCGCCGGCGCGATGGCCGCGTCGGCCAAGTAGATCTTGAATCGCGCGCGCAGCACGTCCTTGCCGTAACCGTAGGGCGCCAGGCGGTAGATCAGGTGGGTGGCCTCCAGCAGCTCGATGAAGTGCTGCGCCGTGGGGCGCTTGACTTCCAGGTTGCTGCACAGATCCACCATGTCCAGCAGGCCGCCGTCGTGCAGACACAGGTAGAGGAAGGTGTGTTCCAGGTCCAGCACGCGGCGCACGCCAAAGAGCGCGGTCATGTCGCGCTTGAGCACCTTGTCGATGATGTCTTCGCGCAAAAGGCGCTGCGCCTGCGTGACGCTGTCGAGCTGCGCGGTCTGCGGAAAGCCGCCCCGCAGTAGGTATTCGTGAAAGTGGCCGACGTAGTCCTGCCCCAGCTCGGTGGCGCGGTAGAAGTCCGCCGGGGCCCAGTCGAACAAATCGCGCAGGCTGCGCAGCTTGGGCAACTCGGGCAGTTGCAGGCGCTTGATCTGCAGGTACTCGTAGAAGGACAGCGTGGTCAGCCGGATCGTGTGCCAGCGGCCGACGCCGGATTCGGGGGCGGCCTCCACCAGCGGCATGGCCGATCCGGTGAAGGCGATGCGCCGGTCCTTGCGGAAATCGACCTGGTGCTTGACCCACGTTCCCCAGTCCCGGATGAACTGTGCTTCGTCGAGCAGCAGGTATTCCGGCCCCTCGGCGCGCGGCTCGCGCTCGCGCCAGGCGTCGAGCACGGCGTCGATGCCGGCGAGCTTGAGGATCGGGTGGTCGAAGGTGGCATAAAGGATGTTGGCAGCAGGCACACCCGCGGCCAGCAGCGCCTGCGCGGCCTGCAGCATCAGCGTGGTCTTGCCGATCTGCCGCGCGCCGGAAAGCATCACTGCCCGGGGCGCGGGCGGTGCAGCCAGCCAGGTGTGTAGCTCGCGGAAGGCCGCACGCCGCCATTTGGGCAGATCCGCAATGCACTCACCGCGCCACCAGGGGTTGAACTGGGCGAGGACGGCGACGAGCTCTTCTTTTGAGACTTTCACGGGAGATATTCTACTTGCATCATGCGTTTAGTTAAAGTGTAGTTTTCTTGTTTGCATTTCGCAAGCAGAATGCCCCGCCATCCGGGCGCTTGGCATCCTGCACTCACAGCGCGCCGATTGCATCGTCGCGATCATCCGGAGATGCCGATGGAAACTTGCCCCAAGCTCACCGACCCAGGCCCTGCTGCTGCGCGCCGCCGACCGCCGCGCCGACAGGCGCGTGATCCCGCCAACACCCAGGCCCCCGTTCATCAATCCGCTTCAATGGCTGGACGCGGGCAACCACTTGATGCCCGCCACCCCCAGGTTTTTCTGGCTGATATGGTCACTGAGGATGGGCACGAGGATCTGCACATTGACGTCAAAGCTGTGCCGCCACATGGCCCGCAGCTTTTTCAACGCGTTTTCATTCCGGTAGATGCTACCGTCCCACTCGATGACCAACATCGCCACGTCACCGTCGTCGGCCAGCATGCACAGCAAGGCGTCATCGGCGTCCTTGTCAAGCGACGCCTTGAGCTCGTCCTCGAAATCGGCCAGGACTTCCACGTACAGATCGATGCTCAGTGGGCTTTGCCCAGACAGCGCAGACTGCAGATCGGCAGCGATTTTCTTCTTGTGACTCATCGTGGAGATTTTCGCTTCAAGGATCCTGCTTGCCGGTCGTCACCCGAATGGGCCATCCCGTGGGAGCTCGCGGTGGGGTTTCATGCTTGGCCGGTGGCCTTGGTTGGCGGAGAACCAAGGCTCGTGTGCTGTTGAGTTTGCCAGATCACGATCTGCGCCTACCCACGGCACGAGCCGCCAGGAGCCCGCGCGGCGCGGGGGCGGCGCCAAAAAGGAAAGGGCCCGGAGACTTTCCGGGCCCTGGTGATTGGTGGAGCTGGGGGGACTCGAACCCCCGTCCGCAAGCCTTCTTCGCGCAGTTCTACATGTGTAGCCGTCTGGACTGGATCTCGCCCGAGGCGCCGCGCAGCGGCACGCTGCGTCCCGGACCAGCAACCTTGGATCTCATCGAGCGGCAAGTTGCCCGCCACCCGACCAGCCGATGAAGGTTCCCTTGCTGCCGGAAGGCCTTACGGCCCCCACGGCCCGGCCTATCGGCCGACCGGTGCAAGGCTCGCCGGATTAAGCGGCGAGGGCGAAACGTTCGTCGTTCGCAGTTACTTTTTTGCTGCGGTTTAACGAGGTGACAGCACCTCGACATGCCCTGCTGCGGGTCCGAACCCACGTCGAAACCAATGCAGCCCCGTACTTGTTTAGTTTACGCCAGATCCAGAAAGTTCAAGAGGGCCTGCGGCGACTCGATGATGGCGTCGGCTGCCCAAGCCTCGACATCGGCGGCCACGCCCAGATAGCCGTAGCGCGCCGCCACCGTGGGCATGCCGGCCGCGCGGCCCGCGACGATGTCGCGCTCGTCGTCACCGACGTAGAGGCAGGCCTCGGGTGGCAGTTCCAAGCGCCGGGCGGCTTCCAACAGCGGAGCGGGGTGCGGTTTGGAGTGGGGCGTGGTGTCCCCACCGATGACGGTGGCTGCTGTGGCGAACAGCGGTATGGCGGCGGTCAACGGCAAAGCAAAGCGCTCCACCTTGTTGGTGACCACGCCCCACGCCACCTGGGCGCGATCCAGCGCCGCGATCAGCTCGGCCACGCCATCAAACGGCCGCGTGCGGCGCGTCAGCACCTGACCGTAGGTGTCCAGGTACTCCATCCGATACGCCTCGAACTCGGGGTGCTCCGGGGTCACGCCGAAGGCCGCCTCGATCATGCCGCGGGCACCGCTGCTGGCGCGGGGGCGGTAGTAGGCCTCGTCCAGCGGCGGCAACCCCCGACGCTGGCGCATCAGGTCAGCCGCGTGGCCCAAATCCGGGGCGCTGTCCACCAGCGTGCCGTCCAGGTCGAACAGCACCGCGCGGATACCACGCCAGCGGGTCATGCCGCCCCCTTGCGCGTGGCGAACAGATAGTTGACGCTGGTGTCGTCGCTGAGCCAATAACGGCGCGTCAGCGGGTTGTATTCCAGCCCGCGGGTGGCCTGCACATCCAAGCCGGCACGCCGGCAGTGGGCCGCCAGCTCACTCGGGCGGATGAATTTGCCATACTCGTGTGTGCCGCGCGGCAGTAGGCGCAGAACGTATTCCGCGCCGACGATGGCAAACAAAAACGATTTGGGATTGCGGTTGAGCGTCGAGAAGAACACCCAGCCGCCGGGTTTGACGAGCGTCGCGCAGGCCGCGACCACCGAAGCGGGATCGGGCACATGCTCCAGCATCTCCATGCAGGTGACGACGTCGTAATGGCCGGCCTGCTCGGCTGCCAACTGCTCGGCACTGATGCGTCGGTAGCCGACCCCTTGAACCCCCTGCTCCAGGGCGTGCAACTGGGCTACCTTGAGGGGCTTGTCGGCCAAATCGATCCCCAACACCTGGGCGCCTTGTCGAGCCATGGCCTCGGCCAGAATGCCGCCCCCGCACCCCACGTCGAGCACGGCCCGCCCACCCAGCGGGCCAGCCAAACCCTCGATCCACCCCAATCGCAAGGGGTTGATCTGGTGCAATGGGCGAAATTCGCTTTCGGGGTCCCACCACCGGTGGGCCAGCTCGGAGAATTTGGCCAATTCGGCCGCATCGGCATTCAGCGGGGCATCCATGGGTGGATTATCACCCGCCGGAGCGCCCTGCCACCACCCCCCAAAACGAAAGCCCCGCGGAGGCGGGGCTTCTCATCGGCCGCTCATGCGGCCACATGGACGCGACGCCCGGCCGCAAATGCGCCGGACGTCCGTCAATGCCGATCAGCGCGTGCCGACGACTTCGATTTCCACGCGGCGGTTCTTGGCGCGGCCTTCGCGGGTGCGGTTGTCCGCCACCGGCTGGCTTTCGCCCTTGCCTTCCGTGTAGATGCGGTTGGCGTCGATACCCTTGCTCACCAAATATGCCTTGACGGCTTCGGCACGGCGCACCGACAGTTTCTGGTTGTACCCGTCGGGACCGGTGGAATCGGTGTGGCCGACGGCGATCACGACCTCGAGCTTGATGCCTTTGACCTTCTCGGCCAAGTCGTTCAGACGCGCCTTACCTTCCGGCTTGAGGACAGCCTTGTCGAAGTCGAAGAAGGCGTCTGCGGCGTACGTCACCTTGGCGGGCGCCGCCGGAGCCGGCGCGGGAGCAGGCGCCGGGGCGGGGGCCGGTGCCGGAGCAGCCGCCGGTGCGGGGGCCCGAGCGGGCGCGGGGGCGGGGGCGGGGGCGGGCACGATAGCGCCGTCGCAGCCCTGGGCAGCCGTGGCGGGCGTCCAGTTGGCGTTGCGCCAGCACAATTCGTTGGTGCCGTTCTTCCACACCAAGTCACCGGTGCCGTTGCGCCAGTTATCGATGGTCTGAGCGCCCGCGGCAGAGGCCATGGCGGCCGTCGCGAACAGCGCTGCGATCTTGGTCAACTTGTTCATTGGATTCCTCTTGGTCTGGGGACGAAACGGGAGACTGAGCGAGCCAACAACCCAGGCAAACCCTGTCGGCTGTCTTTTGATTGTGCCATAAGCGATACCCACACCAAACATCGCCCGGCCCAATTGCAAGAAGAAAACGGTGAAGCCCCCGCCCCACGTGTCGCCCGTGAGCAACAGGCGCACCCCATCAGCGCACCTCAGGGCTGCCGCACGCACCTTCCTTACAATAGCGCGGATTGGCTGCCACGACCGTGGCAGCGCGAGTCGGACACCAGGCATCGGCTTGGCCGTCCGCACCCATGCGGCGTTCCCATGACTTCGTTTGCCAAAGAAACCCTGCCTATCAGCCTGGAAGAGGAGATGCGCCGCAGCTACCTCGATTACGCGATGAGCGTGATCGTGGGGCGCGCGCTGCCCGACGCCCGCGACGGCCTGAAGCCCGTGCACCGACGCGTCCTCTACGCGATGCACGAGCTGGGCAACGACTGGAACCGGCCGTACAAGAAATCCGCCCGCATCGTCGGCGACGTGATCGGTAAATACCACCCGCACGGCGACAGCGCGGTCTACGACACCATCGTGCGCATGGCGCAGGACTTCAGCCTGCGCCACATGCTGATCGACGGCCAGGGCAACTTCGGCTCGGTCGATGGCGACGCCGCCGCGGCGATGCGCTACACCGAGATCCGGCTGGCCAAGATCGCGCACGAGATGCTGGCCGACATCGACAAGGAAACGGTCGATTTCGGCCCCAACTACGACGGCAGCGAACGCGAGCCGCTGGTGCTGCCCAGCCGGCTGCCCAACCTGCTGGTCAACGGCTCGGCCGGCATCGCGGTGGGCATGGCCACCAACATCCCGCCGCACAACCTCAACGAGGTGGTGGACGCCTGCCTGCACCTGCTGGCGCACCCCGAGGCCAGCGTCGATGACCTGATGGCCTTCATTCCGGCGCCGGACTTTCCGACCGCCGGGATCATCTACGGCATCCAGGGCGTGCGCGAGGGCTACCGCACCGGCCGTGGGCGGGTGGTGATGCGCGCGCGCTGTCACTTCGAGGACATCGACCGCGGCCAGCGCCAAGCCATCGTCGTCGACGAGATCCCGTACCAGGTCAACAAAAAGGTGTTGCTGGAGCGCATCGCCGAGCTGGTGCGCGACAAGAAGATCGAGGGCATCAGCCACATCCAGGACGAGTCTGACAAGTCCGGCATGCGCGTGGTCATCGAGCTCAAGCGCGGCGAGGTGCCCGAGGTCGTCCTCAACAACCTGTACAAGCACACGCAGCTGCAGGACACCTTCGGCATCAACATGGTGGCGCTGGTCGATGGCCAGCCCAAACTGTGCAACCTGAAGGATCTGCTCGACATCTTCCTGCAGCACCGACGCGAGGTCGTGACGCGGCGCACCGTGTTCGAGCTGCGCAAGGCACGCGAGCGCGGCCACGTGCTCGAAGGCCTGGCGGTGGCGCTGGCCAACATCGACGAGTTCATCCGCATCATCCGCGAAAGCCCCACCCCGCCGGTGGCCAAGGCCGAGCTGATGGCGCGGCGCTGGGACAGCGAACTGGTGCGCGCGATGCTGACGCGCGCGCGCGCCGACGGCGGCACCGTCAACGCCGACGACTACCGCCCGGAGGGGCTGCCGCGCGCCTACGGGCTGCAGGCCGACGGGCTCTACGCGCTGTCGGAGACGCAGGCGCAGGAGATCCTGCAGATGCGACTGCAGCGCCTCACCGGCCTGGAGCAGGACAAGATCGTCGCCGAGTACAAGGAGGTGATGGCGCAGATCGACGACCTGCTCGACATCCTGGCCAAACCCGAGCGGGTGACCGCGATCATCGGTGACGAGCTGCGCGCCATCCGTGCGGAGTTTGGCCAGAGCAAGGTCGGCGCCCGCCGCAGCCACATCGAGCACAACGCGCAGGAGCTCGACACCGAAGACCTGATCGCGCCGCAGGATATGGTGGTGACCCTGTCGCACGCCGGCTACATCAAGAGCCAGCCGCTGTCGGAATACCGCGCGCAGCGCCGCGGCGGCCGTGGCAAGCAGGCCACCGCCACCAAGGACGACGACTGGATCGACCAGCTCTTCATCGCCAACACGCACGACTGGATTCTGTGCTTCAGCAACCGCGGGCGGCTCTACTGGCTGAAGGTGTGGGAAGTCCCCGCCGGCGGGCGTGGGGCGCGCGGGCGGCCGATCGTCAACATGTTCCCGCTGGCCGAGGGCGAGAAGATCAACGTGGTGCTACCGCTGACTGGCGAGTTCCGCAGCTTCCCGGCCGATCACTACGTGTTCATGGCCACGGCGCACGGGGTGGTCAAAAAGACGGCGCTGGACGAGTTCAGCAACCCGCGCAAGGCCGGCATCATCGCCGTCGATTTGGACGAAGGCGACTACCTCATTGGCGCCGCGCTGACCGACGGGCGGCACGACGTGATGCTGTTCTCCGACGCGGGCAAGGCGGTGCGCTTCGATGAGAACGACGTGCGTCCGATGGGCCGGCAGGCGCGCGGTGTCAAAGGCATGACGCTGGAGGACGGCCAGCGCGTCATCGCGATGCTGGTGGCCGAGGACGAGAGCCAGAGCGTGCTGACCGCCACCGAAAACGGCTACGGCAAGCGCACCTCCATCACCGAGTACACGCGCCACGGCCGCGGCACCAAGGGCATGATCGCGATCCAGCAATCGGAGCGCAACGGGCGCGTGGTTGCGGCCACCCTCGTGCGGCCGGAGGACGAGATCATGCTCATCACCGACCGCGGCGTGCTGGTGCGCACGCGGGTGGCAGAGATTCGCGAGCTGGGCCGCGCCACGCAGGGCGTCACGCTGATCGCCCTGGACGACGGCGACCGCTTGAGCGGCCTGCAGCGCATCGCGGACAACGACGAAGGCGAGGACGCCACCCCGCCGGCAGACGCGGACAGCGCGGAGGACTGACACGGTGGCACGGCGTCCCTACAACTTCTCGGCCGGCCCGGCCACCATGCCCGAAGCGGTGTTGGAACAAGCCGCGGCCGAAATGCTCGACTGGCACGGCACCGGCATGGGCGTGATGGAAATGAGCCACCGCGGCAAGGCCTTCATGGCCATTGCCGAGCAGGCCGAGCACGATTTGCGCACCCTGCTGGCCATTCCGGCGCACTTCAAGGTGTTGTTCAGCCAGGGCGGCGCCTTGGCGCACAACGCGATGGTGCCGCTCAACCTGGCGGGGCGGCGCCCGGCGCGGGCGATGGATTTCGTCCTGACCGGCAGTTGGAGCCAAAAGTCCGCCAAGGAGGCCGCGCGCTATGGCGAGGCCCGCATCGCCGCCAGCACGGCCGACACCGGCTTTACGACCCTGCCCGACCCGGCTACGTGGCGGTTGAGCGCAGACGCCAGCTACGTACACCTGTGCACCAACGAAACCATCCACGGGGTGGAGTTCCACACCCTGCCGGATCTGGCCGCGCTGGGCAGCGACGCACCGCTGGTGATCGACTTCTCCTCACATGTGCTGTCGCGCCCGATCGACTGGAACCGCGTCGGTCTGGCCTTCGGCGGCGCGCAAAAAAACATTGGCCCAGCCGGATTGACGATCATCGTGGTGCGCGAGGATCTTCTGG
This sequence comes from Tepidimonas sp., assembly GCF_046292505.1. Classification (GTDB taxonomy): domain Bacteria; phylum Pseudomonadota; class Gammaproteobacteria; order Burkholderiales; family Burkholderiaceae_C; genus Tepidimonas. The sequence goes on from NZ_JBKBQX010000008.1 coordinate 9,018, forward strand.
GCCATGCGCTGCCGATTTGCCCCAGCGTGTTCGACTACCGTGCGCTGGCGGACGCCAATTCGCTGCTCAACACGCCACCCACCTACGCCATCTACATCGCCGGCTTGACCTTTCAGTGGCTGTTGGCGCAGCGCGAGGGGGCGCTCACCGGCGTGGCGGCGATGGAGGCGCGCAACATTGCCAAGGCGCAGCGCCTGTATGACGCGATCGACGGCTCGTCCCTGTATGTGAACCGGGTCGATCCCGCCTGCCGCTCGCGCATGAACATCCCCTTTTTCCTGCGCGGCGACGACGGAGCGCCGTTGCAGGACCCCGCCCATCCCCGCAACGCCGCGTTTTTGCGCGGAGCGGAAGCGCGCGGACTGCTGCAGCTCAAAGGCCACAAGTCTGTGGGCGGCATGCGTGCCAGCCTCTACAACGCCATGCCGATGGCGGGGGTGGAGGCTCTCGTTGACTACCTGCGGGACTTCGAGCGCAACGCCTGAGCGCCGACGGCCCGGCCCCCTCAACGGCCCGACATGACCGACCCCCAAACGCCGTCCCCGACCGCCCCGCCCTCGCCGGCCGCCAGCCCCCGCCTGTTGGCCCTGCGCCAGCAGATTGATGCCATCGACCGGCAGCTGCTGGCCTTGCTCAACGAACGCGCCCGCATCGCCGAAGCCGTCGGCGAGGTCAAACGGGCCGAGGGCTCGCCCTTCTTCCGACCCGACCGCGTCGCGCAGGTCATCGCCAACATCGAAGCGGCCAACCCCGGGCCCCTGCGCAACCAGCACGTCGCCGCCATTTGGCGCGAGATCATGTCGGCCTGCCTGGCGCTGGAGGCCCCGCTGCGGGTCGCGGTGCTGGGCCCCGAGGGCACCTTTTGCGAACAGGCGGCGATCGATTACTTCGGCAGCGCCGCCGATCTGATTTACTGCCCGAGCTTCGACGAGGTGTTCCACGCCACCGCGGCGGGCACCGCGCAGTTTGGCGTCGTGGGCGTGGAAAACTCCACCGAAGGCGTGGTGGCGCGTTCGCTGGACCTGTTCCTGCGCTCGCCAGTGCACATCGTCGGCGAAATCAGCCTGCTGGTGCGACACAACCTGCTGCGCCAGACCCCCAGCCTGGACGGCATCGAGGTGGTGATGGCCCATCCTCAGGCCCTGGCGCAGTGCCAGGGCTGGCTGTCCACGCACCTGCCCCACGCCGAGCGCCGCGCCGTCGCCAGCAATGCCGAGGGCGCCCGGCTGGCCACGACCAACCCCACCTGGGCCGCCATCGCCAGCGAGCGGGCCGCCGCCCAGTACGCGCTGCACATCGTGGCACACGCCATCCAGGACGAAGCGTACAACCGCACGCGCTTTGCGGTGATCTGCCTGCCGCAAACCATGGCCACCCCCCCGGCCAGCGGGCGCGACTGCACCAGTCTGGTGGTGTCGGTCCCCAACCGCCCGGGGGCGGTGCACGATCTGCTGCGCCCGCTCAAGGCGCACGGCGTGTCGATGACGCGCTTCGAGTCCCGCCCGGCCAAATCCGGCCAGTGGGAGTACTACTTCTACATCGACCTCGCCGGACACCCGTCCCAGCCCCATGTGGCCGCCGCCCTGCAAGAACTGCAAGGCCTGTGCGCCTTCTACAAGATGCTGGGCGCCTATCCGGTGTCGGAGTGAAGGGGCGATGAGCACGCCCTCCCCCACCGCCGTTGACCGCGATACGCCCGCGGAGCCACCCCGCTTCGAGCAACTGGGGGTAATTGGCTGCGGGCTGATGGGTGGCTCGTTCGCCCTGGCCCTCAAGGCCGCCGGACTGGTGCAGCGGGTGGTGGGTTACGCCCGCTCGCCGCAGACACTGGCGCGCGCCCGTGCGCTGGGCGTGATCGACGTCGAAGCACCCTCGGCGCTGCTGGCGGCCTCCGGTGCCGACCTGGTGCTGGTGTCGGTGCCGGTCGCCGCGACGGGCGACACGCTGCGGGCCATCCGCCCGCTGATCGGCCCGGATACGCTGGTCATGGACGTGGGCTCGACCAAAGGCGATGTGGTGGAGGCGGCGCGCCAGACGCTGGCCGATCGGCTGGGCCAGTTCGTGCCGGCACACCCGATTGCCGGCAAGGAACGCGCTGGCGTGGAGCACGCCAGCGCGGACCTGTACCGCGGCTGCCAAGTCATCCTGACCCCGCTGGCCGAGACCAGCCCCACCCTGGCCGCGCGCGCCCAGGCGCTGTGGCAGGCGCTGGGGGCGCGCGTGCGCACCATGACGCCCGCGGCGCACGATGCCGCCTATGCCGCCGTCAGCCACCTGCCGCACCTGCTGGCCTTTGCCGCCGTGCGGGCACTGGCGGGACAACCCCACGCGGTGGATTTCCTGGGACTGGCCGGGCCGGGCTTTCGCGACTTCACCCGCATCGCCGCGAGTGACCCGGACATCTGGCGCGACATTCTGCTCGCCAACGCCGCCCAGGTGCGGGCACAGGCCCGGCACTTCCGCGCGGCGCTGGACACGTTCGAAGCCGCCCTCGACGCGGGCGACGCGCACACCCTGCGCGAGCTGATTGCCGAGGCCAGCCGCATCCGCACCCAATGGGCCGCCGGCGCCTACGCCGCGGTGCCCCCGTCATCCGATCCCCCATGTACCGCACCGCCTTCCTCGACATCCCCCCGCTGACGCGCGCTGCCGGCAGCGTGCGGCTGCCCGGCTCCAAGAGCATCTCCAACCGCGTGCTGCTGCTGGCCGCGCTGTGCGACGGCGTGACGGTGATCGAGGATCTGCTCGACTCGGACGACACGCGGGTGATGCTGGAGGCCCTCGCGACGCTGGGCTGCGGGCTGGAGCGGCTCGGGCCCACCACGGTGCGCGTGCGCGGACTGGCCGGCCGGCTGCACGTGCGCGAGGCGCGGCTGTTTCTGGGCAATGCGGGCACGGCGATGCGGCCGCTGACCGCCGCGCTGACGGTGCTCACTGCCCTTCAGGGGGGGCGTTTCGAACTCTCGGGCGTGCCGCGCATGCACGAGCGCCCGATTGGCGACTTGGTGGACGCCCTGCGCCAGTTGGGCGGCACCATCGAGGACCTGGGCCAACCCGGCTATCCGCCCCTGGCGGTCGGCGCCCCTGCCCCGACGCCGTTGCGGCTGGACGCGCCGATCCGGGTGCGCGGCGATGTCTCGAGCCAGTTCCTGACCGCGTTGCTGTTGGCGCTGCCGCTGGCCGCGCAGACGCGCGCCGTGACCATCGAGGTGGTGGGGGAGCTGATCTCCAAGCCCTACATCGAGATCACCCTGCGCCTGCTGGCGCGCTTTGGCGTGAACGTGCAGCGCGAGGGCTGGTCCCGCTTCACGATTCCCGCCGGGGCGCGCTACACCACGCCGGGGCGGATCCATGTGGAGGGCGACGCCTCGTCGGCCAGCTACTTCATCGCCTTGGGGGCGATTGCCGCCACCGACGCTCCCGTCACGATCGAAGGTGTGGGGCTGGATTCCATCCAAGGGGACATCCGCTTCGTCGAAGCCGCCCAGGCCATGGGTGCCCACGTCGAGGGCGAAGCCAACCGCCTGCATGTGCGCCGCGGCGCCTGGCCGCTGCGTGCGCTGGATCTGGACTGCAACCCCATCCCCGACGCCGCCATGACGCTGGCGGTGATGGCGCTGTACGCCGACGGTCCGACGACGCTGCGCCACATCGGCAGTTGGCGCGTGAAGGAGACGGACCGCATCGCGGCCATGGCCGCCGAACTGCGCCAACTGGGCGCCACCGTGGACGAAGGCCCCGACTGGCTGCGGGTGCACCCGCTGGGCACCGACGGACGCGGCTGGCGGGCCGCCGCCATCCACACCTACGACGACCACCGCATGGCCATGTGTGCGTCGCTGGCGGCCTTCAATCCCGCGCGGGTGCCGGTGCGCATCCTGGACCCGCAGTGCGTCGGCAAGACCTTTCCCGATTATTTCGAGACACTCTGGTCGGTGGCGCAGGCCGCACCGGCCGATATTCCGGTGATCTGCATCGACGGCCCCACCGCCTCGGGCAAGGGGACGTTGGCCGCCGCCGTGGCCCAGCGCCTGGGCTACCATGTGCTGGACTCCGGTGCCTTGTACCGCGTGGTCGCGCTGGCCGCCGAGCGGGCCGGTCTGCCCACGGACGAGGCGGCACTGGCCGACCCTACGCTGGCACAGCGCCTGGGGGCGTTGGCCGAGCGGCTGCCGGTGCGCTTTGCCGACGGGCGCATCTGGCTGGCGGGGGACGACGTCACCGACGCGGTGCGCAGCGAAGCGGCGGGCATGGCGGCGTCGCGGGTGTCGGCCGTGCCGGCCGTGCGCGCCGGCCTGCTGGCGCTGCAGCGGGGGTTCCGGCGCCTGCCCGGTCTGGTGGCCGATGGGCGCGACATGGGCACGGTGGTCTTTCCGGATGCGCCGCTCAAGGTCTTTCTGACGGCCAGCGCCGCCACGCGCGCCCGGCGGCGCTACGAACAGTTGATTTCGCGCGGTGAAACTGCTAGCATTGACGGTCTTTTGGCCGACTTGGAGGCACGGGATGCGCGCGATCGATCGCGCGCGGCCGCGCCGCTCAAGCCCGCCGAAGATGCGCTGGCCCTCGACAACTCGGAGCAGACCATCGAGCAATCGGTGGAAACCGTGCTGGCGTGGTGGCAGCGCAGCCGGCCGTTCGCTGGCTGAGGGCGTCCGCCTCGGCCCGACAGCCGGCCAGCAGGGCCCCGAGGGCGCAGCCGGATGACATGTCCGCACGCCGGAGGGTTCGACAACCCACCACCCGACGCCTGTTCGGGTGATCACCCAACCGCTGCCGGTCCCGGACGACCGCGGCACCCAGGAATCTGCATGTCTGAATCGTTTGCCGCCCTGTTCGAAGAGTCGCTCAAGCGCGCCGAAATGCGCGCCGGCGAGGTCATCACCGCCGAGGTGGTGCGCATCGACCACAACCACGTGGTCGTCAACGCAGGGCTGAAGTCCGAGGCCTACATCCCCCTGAGCGAGTTCAAGAACGATCAGGGCGAACTCGAGGTTCAAGTCGGTGACTTCGTCGCCGTCGCGGTCGAAGCCGTCGAAAACGGCTATGGCGACACCATTCTGTCGCGTGACAAGGCCAAGCGTCTGGCCTCGTGGATGGCGCTCGAGAAGGCGCTGGAGTCGGGCGAATTCGTCACCGGCACCACCACCGTCAAGGTCAAGGGTGGCCTCAAGGTCATGGTCAACGGCATCAGCGCGTTCCTGCCGGGCTCGCTGGTCGACACCCGCCCCGTCAAGGATTTGACGCCTTACGAGGGCAAGACCATGGAGTTCAAGGTCATCAAGCTCGACCGCAAGCGCAACAATGTGGTGCTCAGCCGCCGCGCCGTCATCGAGGCCAGCATGGGCGAAGAGCGCGCCAAGCTGCTGGAAACCCTCAAGGAAGGCGCCATCGTCACCGGCGTGGTCAAGAACATCACCGAATACGGTGCCTTCGTCGACCTGGGCGGCATCGACGGTCTGCTGCACATCACCGATATGGCCTGGCGCCGCGTGCGCCACCCGAACGAGGTGGTGCAGGTCGGCCAGGAAGTCACGGCCAAGGTGCTCAAGTTCGACCCCGAGCGCCAGCGCGTCAGCCTCGGCCTCAAGCAAATGGGCGACGACCCGTGGCTGGGCGTGGCACGCCGTTACCCGGCCGGCACCCGTTTGTTCGGCAAGGTCACCAACATCGCCGACTACGGCGCCTTCGTCGAGCTGGAGCCCGGCATCGAGGGCTTGGTGCACGTCTCCGAGATGGACTGGACCAACAAGAACGTCGCGCCGAACAAGATCGTCTCCATTGGCGACGAGGTCGAGGTCATGGTGCTGGACATCGACGAGGACAAGCGCCGCATCAGCCTGGGCATGAAGCAGTGCAAGCCCAACCCGTGGCAGGAGTTCGCCGACACCCACAAGCGCGGCGACAAGGTCAAGGGGCCGATCAAGTCGATCACCGATTTTGGCGTCTTCGTGGGCCTGGAGTCGGGCATCGACGGTCTGGTGCACCTGTCCGACCTGTCCTGGAACGAGCCGGGCGAGACCGCCGTGCGCAACTACAAGAAGGGCCAGGAAGTCGAGGCCGTCGTGCTGGGCGTGGACGTCGAGCGCGAGCGCATCAGCCTGGGCATCAAGCAGCTCGACGCCGATCCGTTCACGACCTTCGTGTCCATCCACGACAAGGGCGCGACGGTCACCGGTACGGTCAAGAGCGTCGATGCCAAGGGTGCCGAAATCGACCTGGGCCAAGACATCGTCGGCTATCTGCGCGCCAGCGAGATCTCGCGTGATCGCGTCGAGGACGCCCGCAATGTGCTGAAGGTGGGCGACGAGGTGACGGCCGTGATCGTCAACGTCGATCGCAAGAACCGTGGCATCCAGCTCTCGATCAAGGCCAAGGACGCGGCCGACCAGCAGGAAGCCATGGCCAACCTGAGCCAGACCTCCGGCAACGCGGGCACCACCAACCTGGGTGCGCTGCTGCGCGCCAAGCTGGACGGCCAAAACGGCTGATCCCGCACCGCCGGCCCGGGGCCAACCCGGGCCGTGCGTACCACAGCCCGGTCGGGGTCGCGCCCGCCGGGCTTTTTTCATGGGCATGCGCAGCGGACCTGCCGCCTGCCGCACCCCGGCTTTGCTGGGCATAATGGCGGTATGAACCGCAGCGATCTGTTCGATGCCCTGGCCGAGCGTTACCCGCACTTGACCGCATCCGATGCGGAGGCCGCGGTCAAAACCTTGCTGGAAGCCATGACGGAGAGCTTGGTGGCCGGGCAGCGCATCGAAATTCGCGGTTTCGGCAGCTTCTCGGTCGGCGAACGTGCCGCGCGGCAGGCCCGCAATCCCCGCACGGGCGAGCAGGTCGACGTCCCCCCGAAACGGATGGTGCACTTCAAACCGGGCAAAGCCCTGCGGGAAGCCGTCGATGGACCGCAGCGGGGGGCGGCATGAGGGTGCTGGGCTGGCTGCTCAAGGCGGCCGTGTTCCTGTTCATCTTTGCGCTGGCGATCAACAACCAGGCCCCGGTGCGCGTGCACGGCCTGTTCGGGGCGCAGTGGGAGGCCCCGCTGGTGCTGGTGCTGCTGCTCGTCCTGTTTGCCGGTGTGCTCTTGGGCATGGCGGTGATGGCGCCGCTGTGGTGGCGCGCGCGGCGAACGGCCCGCCAGGGCGGCACGGGAACCGGATCCGCCCCCCCCGCACCGCCCGCGACCGCGCCCGCGCTGGAAGAGCCGCCCCATGGGGTTTGATTTCTCGTGGCTGCTGTGGGCGCTGCCCGTGGCGTTCGCGCTGGGTTGGATCGCCTCGCGCTTCGATCTGCGGCAATGGCGGCTGGAGAGCCGCCAGGCGCCGCGGGCCTATTTCCGCGGCCTCAACCATCTGCTCAACGAGCAGCAGGATCAGGCCATCGATGCCTTCATCGAGGCGGTGCGGCATGACCCGGATGCGGCGGAGTTGCACTTTGCGCTCGGCGGGCTGTTCCGCCGCCGAGGCGACTACGACCGGGCGGTTCGGGTGCATGAGCACCTGCTGGCCCGCGCCGACTTGCCGCCGCACGAGCGCGAACGGGCGCAGCACGCCTTGGCGTTCGACTTCCTGAAAGCGGGGCTGCTGGACCGGGCCGAGGCCGCCTTCACGGCCCTGCTCGGCACGCGCTACGACACCGACGCCAAGGTGGCTTTGCTGGGCATCCATGAGCGCTCGCGCGACTGGTCCCGCGCAGCCGACATGGCGCAGGCGCTGGAGGGCAGCGACCGCGGGAGCTTTCGCCTGCGCCTCGCGCACCACCGCTGCGAGCAGGCGGCCGCGCTGCACCGCCAGGGGCACACGACCGAGGCGCTGGCGCTGCTGGAGTCGCTGGTCCACCAAGTGCCGCAGTCGGCACGGGCGTGGGCGGCGCTGGCCGATCTGCGCCAGTCGCTCGGGCATGTGGATGGCGGTCTGGCGGCGCTGGAGGGCTTGGCCGACCATTGCCCGGAGCACGTTCCGCTGATCGCGCACAGCCTAGCGCAATGGGCCCTGATGTCGGGCACGCCCGAGCGGGCGCGCAGTCGGCTGGCCGTCTGGGCGCAATCGCATGCGCCATCGCTGGACGTCACCCAGGCTCTGGCCACGCTGGACCCGGATACGGTGACGGCACGCCAGCGCTACATCGCCCATCTGCGCCAGGAGCCGTCCCTGGTCGCAGCCACCCTGTGGCTGGCCGGGGTACCGCTCGGCGCCCCGGACGAGGAGCCGCTGGTTCGGCGGGCGCTGGAGCGCGCCGGCGAGCCCCTCAAACGCTACCGTTGCGCGGCCTGCGGATTCGAGTCACGCCAGTACTTCTGGCACTGCCCTGGCTGCCAGGGCTGGGACACCTATCCCCCCCGCCGGGCGGAAGAGCTGTGATCCGCGGGCGCCGTCAGCCCGCCACGGCAGCCTCGAGCACGCCCTCATCGGCAATCCGATAGAGCCGCCCCTGGCGGTCCAGCGGTTCGATCGCGCCGGCGCGGACCAGGGCACTGATTTCTCGGCTCACGGTCTCGAGCTTGAGATCCATCATGGCGCCCATGTCCTCGCGCGAGAACAGGGTCACCACGCCCGGGTCGGTGGCATGGCGCATCTTCAGGATGAAATTGGCCACGCGCTGACGTGCCGAGCCAAAGTTGAGCGCGGCGAGCCAGTCGTCCGCCTCCTTGAGCGCCTGCTGCCACTTCTGCAGCAGCCGCCAGTGCAGCCGCGGGGAATTTTGCGCCAGGCGGTGAATGACGTCGGTGGGGATGCGGCACAGCGACACCTCGGTCAGCGCCGTGGCCTCGCTGTCGTAGCGGCTGGTCGCCAACGCCTCGAGGCCGACCACATCGCCTGGGCGCAGCACACGCAGCACGCGCTGGCGCCCATCGGGCGTGCTGCGCACCAGCTTGACCAGGCCACTGCGCAAGGTAAAGACGCCAAACGCCGCCTCGCCCTCGTGATAGAGGGTCTGCCCCACCGAAAACACCAGGTCGTCGATGGGCGCGTGGATGAGGTTGAAGTCCTGCTCGTTGAGGTCGGCAAACAACACCATGTCGCGGATGCCGCACGCCTTGCAGTCGGCCGTGCCCCGCCACGCGGATTCGGTCTTGATGGGAATCATGGGCGAATTGTCGCCCGAGCCGCCGTTGCGCGCCGGCGGCCGTTCAGGACACCCGGGGCGCGTACTCGCCTTTTTCGTACCGCTGGCGCATGGCGTCCAGGCTGTAGACCGTGCCGATGCGGCTGGCCATGCCGGCGCTGCCAAACGCCTCGTAGCGCGCCTGGCAAATGGCTTTCATCGCCTGGGTCGCGGCCTTGAAAAACTTGCGCGGGTCGAAATTTTTGCGGTCCTCGGCCAGGTGTTTGCGGATCGCCCCGGTGGCCGCCATGCGCAAGTCGGTGTCGATGTTGACCTTGCGCACGCCGTGCTTGATGCCCTCGACGATCTCCTCCACCGGCACGCCGTAGGTCTGGCCCATGTCGCCACCGTAGCTGTTGATGATGGCCAGCCAGTCCTCCGGCACGCTGGAACTGCCATGCATCACCAGGTGAACGTTGGGGATGCGGGCGTGAATGGCCTTGACGCGGTCGATGCGCAGCACCTTGCCGGTGGGCTTCTGCGTGAACTTGTAGGCGCCATGGCTGGTGCCGATGGCGATCGCCAGCGCATCGACTTGGGTCTTTTGCACGAAGTCGGCGGCCTCGTCTGGGTCGGTCAGCAGCATCGAATGGTCCAGCTCGCCCTCGGCGCCGTGCCCGTCCTCCTCGCCGGCTTTGCCGGTCTCGAGGCTGCCCAGGCACCCCAGCTCACCCTCCACCGACACGCCGCAGGCGTGCGCGATGTCAGCCACCTGGCGCGTGACGCGCACGTTGTACTCGTAGCTGGCCGGGGTCTTGCCATCCTCCAGCAGACTGCCGTCCATCATCACTGAACTGAAGCCCGACTGGATCGAGCGCATGCACACGCCGGGCGAGGCTCCGTGGTCCTGGTGCATGCAGATTGGGATGTGGGGGTAGGCCTCGACGGCGGCGGCGACCAGGTGGCGCAGGAACGGCTCCCCGGCGTAGGAGCGCGCGCCCGCCGAACCCTGCAGGATGACTGGGCTGTCCACCGCATCGGCGGCTTGCATGATGGCGTGGATTTGCTCCATGTTGTTGACGTTGAAGGCCGGCAAGCCGTAGCCATGCTCGGCGGCGTGGTCCAGCAGTTGGCGCAGCGTGATTAGAGCCATGGTGTGTGCTCCTCGTGTCTGACGTGAGTCGGGAAGGAAAGGGTCAGCCGCGTGCGCGGCGTTGCAGGATCTCGAAGGCCGGCAGGGTCTTGCCCTCCAGCACTTCCAGGAACGCGCCGCCGCCGGTGGAGATGTAGCCGACGTCGGACTCGATGCGATACTTGGCAATCGCCGCCAGCGTGTCGCCACCGCCGGCGATCGAGAACGCCTTGGACCGCGCAATTGCTTGCGCCAGCGTGCGCGTGCCGTTCTCGAACGCGGCAAACTCGAACACGCCCACCGGGCCGTTCCAGACGATGGTGCCGGCGCTTTCCAGCAGCACGGCCAACTGCGCCGCAGTCTGTGGGCCGATGTCAAGGATCATGTCGCTCTCGCCGACCTCGGTGGACGCCTTGACGGTGGCCAGAGCATCTGGCTTGAACTCCGGTGCGACGACCACGTCGACCGGAATCGGTACCTCGGCGCCACGCGCCTTCATCACCTCGATGACGGCTTTGGCCTCGCCGACCAGATCGGACTCGGCCAAGCTCTTGCCGACCGGCAGGCCAGCGGCCAGCATGAAGGTGTTGGCGATGCCGCCACCGACGACGAGACGATCGACTTGTTGCGCCAGCGACTGCAGAATGGTCAGCTTGGTGGAGACCTTGGAACCAGCGACAATAGCCACCAGCGGATGCGCCGGCCGCTCCAGCGCGCGCGTGATGGCGTCGATCTCGGCGGCCAGCAGCGGCCCGGCGCAGGCCACCGGCGCGTGCTCAGCGATACCGTAAGTGCTGGCCTCGGCGCGGTGCGCGGTGCCAAAGGCGTCGTGCACGAAGATGTCGCATAGCGCAGCCATCTTGCGCGCCAGCTCCAGGCTATTGTTCTTCTCGCCCTTGTTGAGGCGGCAGTTCTCCAGCAGCACCACCTGGCCCGGCGCCGCCATGAAGCCGCCATCGACCCAGCGCTGGATCAGCGGCACCGGCTGGCCGAGCAGCTCGCTCAGGCGATCGGCCACCGGAGCGAGCGTATCCTCGGGCTTGGGCTGGCCCTCCTTCGGGCGCCCCAGGTGCGAGGTAACCATGACGCCGGCGCCGGCCTCGAGGGCCATGCGGATCGCCGGCACAGAGGCGCGAATACGGGAGTCCTCGGTGATACGCGCCGCGCCGTCCTCGAAGGTCAGCGGCACGTTGAGGTCGGCGCGGATAAAGACGCGCTTGCCCCGGGCCTGACCTTGGGCGCACAAATCGGCAAAGCGGATGAAGTCCATCGGATCGGGCTCCGGCTCAAGCGGCCCCGGTGCGCGCCGGGACCTTTGGGTTTCGTTCGTCGGGCAGGCTTGGCCGCGGTTCACCTCACAGCGAACGGCCCACCACACGCGCCATCTCCAGGCACTTGTTGGAGTAGCCCCACTCGTTGTCGTACCAGGCCACCAGCTTGACGAAGGTCGAGTCGAGCTGGATACCGGCCTCGGCGTCGAACACACTGGTGCAGACCTCGCCGCGGAAGTCGGTGGCCACGACCTTGTCCTCGGTGTAGCCAAGCACGCCGGCCAGACCGCCTTCGGCCACCGGCTTGGCAGCCATGGCCTTCATCGCCGCGCAGATCTCGTCGTAGGCGGCGGGCGTTTCCAGCTCGCAGGTCAGGTCCACCACCGAGACGTCGCTGGTCGGCACGCGGAAGGCCATACCGGTCAGCTTCTTGTTCAGGCTCGGGATTACTTTGCCGACAGCTTTGGCCGCGCCGGTGGAACTGGGGATGATGTTCTCGAGAATGCCGCGGCCGCCGCGCCAGTCCTTGTTGGAGGGGCCATCGACCGTCTTCTGCGTCGCGGTGGCGGCGTGCACAGTAGTCATCAGGCCGCGCTTGATGCCCCACTGATCGTGCATCACCTTAGCCAGCGGCGCCAGACAATTGGTGGTGCAGCTGGCATTGGAGATGATGTCCTGGCCAGCGTAGCTGCCGTGATTGACGCCGTAGACGAACATCGGCGTGTCGTCCTTACTCGGCGCGCTCATGACGACGCGCTTGGCGCCGGCCTGCAGATGCTTGCGGGCGCCGGCGTCATCGAGGAAGATGCCGGTGGACTCGATCACCACGTCGGCGCCGACGTTACCCCAGCGCAGGTTGGCGGGATCACGCTCGGCGGTCAGACGGATACGTCGGCCGTTGACCATGAGGGTGTTGCCCTCCACCGCGACGTCGCCCTGGAAGCGGCCGTGCACGCTGTCATACTTCAGCATGTAAGCGAGGTAATCTGGCTCCAGTAGATCGTTGATGGCAACGATCTCGATGTCGCCCTGGAAGTTGCGCAGCGCGGCGCGGAATACCATGCGGCCGATGCGGCCAAAACCATTAATGCCGACGCGGACGGTCATGGTTGCTTACTCCTCGTGGTTCGTATGGGAATCTCGGGTCCAAGGGAAAAGGAGGTGGCCGGGGTCAGCTGCTCACCGCGATGGCCGCTGCCTGCAGTGTCGCTGGCATCAGCGCCCCGAAGTCCGCGATCACGCGGTCGGGCGCGCAGTCCTCGATGGGCTCGCCCATGTTGTAGCCGTACGGCACGCACCAGACGGCGATGCCGGCATGGCGTGCCGTGGCCACGTCGATGGCGGAGTCGCCCACCAGCAGCGCGCGGCTGCGGTCAATCCCATAGCGCAGCAAGCTGTCGGCCACGGCCAGCGGATTGGGCTTCTTGACCGGCAGCGTGTCGCCGCTGATGACACGGTCGAACAGCGGGGTGAGCGCGTGTGCCTCGAGCACGCGGGCGGTGTAGCGCGCCTCCTTGTTGGTCACCACCACCAGCCGCACGCCGGCGGCGCGCAGCGCCTGCAGCGCCTCCACCACGTGCGGATAGGGGTGGCTGCGCGTACCGCAGCGCGCCTCGTAGTGGCGCTGGAACACGGCTTCGGCCGCCGCGAAGCCCGCATCGCCGCGCACCGCATCGGCGCTGCGGCCCTGGCGCGCGGCCAGCGCCTGCACCAGCAGCTCGCGCGTGCCGTGGCCGATCCAGCGCGTCACCTGCTCCAGCGAGGCCGGCGCCAGGCCCAGCTCGGTCAGCGTGTCGTTGACGGCGTCGGCGATCTCCGGCGCAGTCTCGACCAGCGTGCCGTCCAGATCGAACAGCATCAGGTCGAACGGCAGCGCGGTGCGCGCCGGCGCGCTCACGCCAGCACCTCGCGCACGGCCTGCGCCACCTTGGCCGGGGTCAGGCCGAAGTACTCATACAGCGCCGGCGCCGGAGCCGACTCGCCAAAGCGGTCGAGGCCGACCACTCGGCCGCGGCGGCCGACGTACTTGCGCCAGAAGTCCGGATGCGCGGCCTCCACCGCCACCGCCGGCAGCGCTGGGGGCAGCACGGCGTCCTGATACGCGGCGTCCTGGCGGTCGAACACGGTGGTGCTGGGCATCGAGACGACGCGCGTCGGGATGCCTTCGGCGGCCAGCAGCTCCTGGGCCTTGAGCGCGATCAAGACCTCGGACCCCGTGGCCAGGATCACCGCGCGCGCGCCGTCCATGTCCTTCAGCACGTAGCCGCCGCGGGCGGCGCCGTCGGCCTGCGCGCGCTGCGTCACCACCGGCAGGTTCTGGCGCGACAGGCACAGCGCGGTGGGGCCGTCGCGGCGCTGCACTGCCGCGGCCCAGGCCACCAGCGTCTCCAGCGCATCGGCCGGGCGCCACACGTCGAGGTTGGGGATCAGGCGCAGGCTTGGCACGTGCTCCACGCTCTGGTGCGTCGGCCCGTCCTCGCCCAGGCCGATCGAGTCGTGCGTGAAGACATGCACGACGCGCTGCTTCATCAGCGCCGCCATGCGGATGGCGTTGCGGCTGTAGTCGCTGAAGGTCAGGAACGTGCCGCCGTAGGGCAGGTAGCCGCCGTGCAGCGCGATGCCGTTCATGATGGCGGCCATGCCGAATTCGCGCACGCCGTAGCTGAGGTGATTGCCCCAGCGATCGCGCCTAGCGATCGTGCAGCCCTTGAAGTTGGTCAGGTTGGAGCCGGTCAGATCGGCGCTGCCGCCGAAGAATTCCGGGATCAGCGGCGCCAGGGCATCCAGCGCCAGCTGGCTGGCCTTGCGCGTGGCCACGGCGTCGGTGCGCACGGCGGCGGCGTCCAGCAGCGCCGGCAGGCGCTCGGCCAGCTCGGGCTTCAGCTCCCCACGCATGCGGCGCTCGAATTCGGCGGCCAATTCCGGGTGGGCTTCGGCGTAGGCGGCGAAGCGCTGGCGCCAGGCGGCCTCGGCGGCGGCGCCGTGGGCGCGCGCGTCCCACGCGGCGTAGATCTCGGCCGGAATCTCGAACGGCGCGTACGGCCAATCGAGCGCCGCGCGCGTGGCGGCGACCTCAGCCGCGCCGAGCGCCGCGCCGTGCACGTCGTGCGTGCCGGCCTTGTTCGGCGAACCTTGGCCGATCACCGTCTTGCAGCAGATCAGCGTCGGCTTGCCGTCCGGACGGCGCGCCTGCGCCTTGGCCAGCCGGATCGCGGCGTCCACCGCCTCGGGGTCGTGGCCATCGACGTTGCGGATCACGTGCCAGCCGTAGGCCTCGAAGCGCGCCGGCGTGTCGTCGGCGAACCAGCCCTCGACGTGGCCGTCGATCGAGATGCCGTTGTCATCGTAAAGGGCGATCAGCTTGGACAGGCGCAGCGTGCCGGCCAGCGAGCAGACCTCGTGGCTGATGCCCTCCATCATGCAACCGTCGCCCAGAAAGACGTAGGTGAAGTGGTCGACGATGGCGTGGCCGGGGCGGTTGAACTCGGCGGCCAGCAGCTTTTCGGCCAGCGCCATGCCGACCGCGTTGGCAATCCCCTGCCCCAGCGGCCCGGTGGTGGTCTCCACCCCCGGGGTGATGCCGACCTCCGGGTGGCCCGGCGTCTGGCTGTGCAGCTGGCGAAAGGCCTTGAGTTCCTCGATCGGCAGGTCGTAGCCGGTCAGGTGCAGCAGCGCGTAGATCAGCATCGAGCCGTGGCCGTTGGACAGCACGAAGCGGTCGCGGTCGGCCCAGGCCGGGTTGGCCGGGTTGTGCTTGAGGTGGCGGTTCCACAGCACCTCGGCGATCTCGGCCATGCCCATCGGGGCACCGGGGTGGCCGCTCTTGGCCTGTTCCACGGCGTCCACCGCCAGCATGCGGATCGCGTTGGCCATGCGGCGGGCCAGCCGCGCATCGATGGAGGCCCGGCCCGGGCCGTCATTCAGATTCATGGGGTTACTCCGTCGTGGGCGTTCACACCAGTCCCAGCACGCGCTGGCGGCGCTCCATCATGCGCCAGATGAAGGGGGTGAAGATCAACTGCATCGCCAGTTCCATCTTGCCGCCGGGAATGACGATGGTGTTGGCTCGGCTCATCCACGAGCCGTCGATCATCGACAGCAGGTACGGAAAGTCGATGCCCTTGGGCTTGGCGAAGCGAATGACGACCATGCTCTCGTCCGCCGTGGGGATGTCGCGCGCGATGAAGGGGTTGGACGTGTCGACGACCGGCACGCGCTGGAAATTGACATGCGTGTGCTGGAACTGCGGGCAGATGTAGTTGACGTAGTCCGGCATGCGGCGCAGGATGGTGTCCA
This sequence comes from Tepidimonas sp., assembly GCF_046292505.1. Classification (GTDB taxonomy): domain Bacteria; phylum Pseudomonadota; class Gammaproteobacteria; order Burkholderiales; family Burkholderiaceae_C; genus Tepidimonas. The sequence continues at coordinate 24,762 of NZ_JBKBQX010000008.1, forward strand.
CCACCGCCTCTTGGCTGTAGCCGCGCTGGGTCTTGTCGCGGATCAGCTTCTGGATCCACTCGAGGTTGATGGACGGCACCACGCCGATGAGCAGATCCGGGTACTGCGCCACGTTGACGGTGTCGGTGACGACGGCACCGTGCAGCCCCTCGTAGAACAGCATGTCGGTGTCCGGCGGCAAGTCTTCCCACGGCGTGAAGGTGCCGGGTTCCTGGCCATAGGGTTCTGCTTCCTGCGCGTTGTGCAGGTATTTGCGGCTGCGGCCGCGACCGGCCTCGGCGTAGGTCTTGAAGAGGCCTTCCAGTTCTTCGAACAGGTTGGCCTCGGGCCCGAAGTGGCTGAAGTGGCGGTTGCCGCTCGCCTCCTGCTCGGCCATCATGGCCTTCATCGTGCGGCGGTCGTAGCGGTGGAAGCTGTCGCCTTCGATGATGGCGGCGCGCACACCCTCGCGGCGGAAGATGTTCTGGAAGGTGCGCGTGACGGTGGAGGTGCCGGCGCCGGACGAACCGGTGATGGCGATGATGGGGTGACGTTCGGACATGGGGACGGCTCCAATCCCGGAGGATCAATCGCGAAACAACGAGCGTTCGGCAAACAAGGGGTTGCCATCGCGCAGAGGCACGGGGTCGCGGTGGTAGCGCTCGATGCGCTCGACCTCCTCCCGCGAGCCAAAGACGAAGCCGATGCGCTGGTGCAGGCTGTCGGGCTGCACGGCAAGGACGGGACCGTGGCCGGTGCTGGCGCGCCCACCGGCCTGCTCGATGATCATGCCGATGGGGTTGGCCTCGTAGAGCAGGCGCAAGCGGCCCGGTTTGGCGGGATCGCGCGTATCGCGCGGGTACAAAAAGACCCCGCCGCGCATCAGGATGCGGTGGGCCTCGGCCACCAGGGAGGCGATCCAGCGCATGTTGAAGTCGCGCCCGCGCGGGCCGCTGCGACCGGCCAGGCATTCGTCCACATAGCGCTTGACAGGCGCCTCCCAGAAGCGGCTGTTGGAGGCGTTGATCGCAAACTCCTGCGTTTGCGCCGGCACCTGCAAATGGGGGTGGGTGAGCTTGAACTCGCCCAGGCTGGGATCGAGGGTAAAACCGTGCACGCCGGTGCCCACCGTCAGCACCAGCATCGTCGTTGGGCCGTAGATCGCATAACCGGCCGCCACCTGGGCGGTGCCGGGCTGCAAAAAGTCGTCCGCCGTCGCGTCGCGCCCGCTCTCCACCACGTCGGCCGGTGCGCGCAGGATCGAAAAAATGCTGCCCACCGAGACGTTGACGTCGATGTTGCCGCTGCCGTCGAGCGGATCGAAGACGAGCAGGTACTTGCCGCGGGGGAAGGCGGGTGGAATCTGGCGTGGGGCCTCCATCTCCTCCGACGCCATGGCGGCCAGGTGCCCGCCCCATTCGTTGGCGCGGCAAAAGATGTCGTTGCTGAGCACGTCCAGGGGCTTTTGCTCCTCGCCCTGCACGTTGATGGTCCCGGTGGCCGGCCCCAGCGCCCCGCCCAACGCGCCGTAGGCGACGCTGCGCGCAATCGCCTTGCAAGCCAGCGCCACATCCAGAAGCAAGGCGTTGAAATCGCCGCTGGCGCTGGGGTGGCGGCGTCGCTCCTCGATCAGAAACTGCGTGAGCGTGGTGCGTTGGGACAGGGGCATGGGGGAACTCGCGGTTATCGGATGGCGCGGGAAGACGGAACGCTTATGGGATGCTCATGCGGTGCTCAGACCGCCGCGGCCGGCTGCGCCAGCGCGGCGGCGTGCCATGCGCGCAGATCGGCCAGCGTCACCCCCGCCAGCGAGGGCAAAACCCGCAGCGCGCCAGCAAAATCGTGGTGCGCCGTGAAGGTGTTGGGGGTGACCACGGTGGGCAGCCCGGCCGCGCTGGCCGCCTGCAGGCCATTGGCCGAATCTTCGAAGGCCAGGCAGCGCTTGGCCGGCAGGCCCAGGCGCTGCAGCGTCTGGCGGTAAACCTGCGGGTGGGGTTTTTTGCGCGGCGCGGTGGAGGCGTCCTCCACCACCGCGAAGATTTGCCGCCAGTCCTGCCCGATCGCCGCGCGCAGCAGGGCCGCGATGTTGACCGGCGAGGTCGTGGTGGCGATCGCCAGCTTCAGCCCGGCGGTGTCGGCGGCCTCGATGAGAGCGAGCACGCCGGGGCGCAACTGCACCGCGCCGTCGAGCACCGCCTGTTCGTAGACGGCCGTCTTGACCTCGTGCAACCGGTCGATCAGGGCCTGCAGGGCCGTGCCGTCGATGTCCTGCACCTGCGGGTGCACCTGCTGCCAATAGTGGCGCAGGCGCTCCTTGCCGCCGGAGACGGTGAGCAGCTCGGTGTAGAGCGCCTCATCCCAGTGCCAGTCCAGCCCCTCGGCTGCAAAGGCCGCGTTGAAGGCCGCCAGATGGGCATGCTCGGTATCGGCGAGCGTGCCGTCGACGTCGAAGATGAGCGCAGACAGCATGGGAATCCTCCGTGACGCCGGTGGGCCCCGACGGACCACGCTTCCGGTGTCTGGCGCCAACTATAAGTATCCGATTACATAAGGTAAATTCACGATTGTTTGATTTTCAATTCAGCTTTTACTTAATAATATGCGCAACGCCACCTTCCGCCAGCTCCGCGTGTTTGCCGAGGTGGCCAAGCACCTCAGTTTTGCCCGGGCGGCGGAGTCGCTGCACCTGACGCCGCCGGCCGTGACCATGCAGATCAAGGAGTTGGAGGGACACGTCGGCCTGCCGCTGTTCGAACGCCAGGGGCGGCGCGTGTCGTTGACCACGGCGGGCGAATACATGTTGGTCTACGCCCGCAAGGTGCTGGCGACGCTGAAAGACGCCGAGGACGCCGCCGCGCGACTGCAGCGGCTAGAGGCTGGCACGCTGACCATCGGCCTGCTGAGCACGGCGAAGTACTTCGTCCCGGCGCTGCTGGCCGAATTCACCCGCGAACACGCCGGGCTGGATGTGCGCCTGGCCATCGGCAACCGCGAGCAGCTCGTGCAGATGCTGCACAACGCCGAGGTCGACATCGCCATCATGGGCCGCCCCCCCAACGAGTTGAATGTGCGAGCCGAGCCCTTTGGCGCCCATCCGCATGTCTTCGTCGCCCCCACCGACCATCCGTTGTTGCGCATCGGGCATCCGACGGTGCAGTCGCTGCTGCCCTACGGCTTCATCGCGCGCGAGCACGGCTCCGGCACGCGGGCGGTGTTCAACGGCTTTTTCGAGCGACACCGTCTGGAGCCCCGCATCGTGATGGAACTGCCCGGCAACGAAGCCGTCAAGCAGGCGGTCATGGCGGGGCTGGGGCTGGGCCTGCTGTCCCTGCACACCCTGCGCCTGGAGCTGCAGCATGGGCTCATCGCGCGGCTGGACGTCGAGGGCACGCCCGTGGTGCGCGCCTGGCACGTGGTGCACACGCTGGCCAAGCTGCTGTCGCCCGCGGCGGAAGCGTTTCGGTACTTCGTGCTGGAGCAGGGCGAACGCTTTTTGGCCGAGCGCTACGGCGCGCTGCTGCCGCTGGAGCCCGCGGGCTGAAGCCGCCATGCCCCGACAGCAAGGGCCGTGCGGCGCAGCACGGCCAGCAGCGCCGGTCCGTAGGCGATCAACGCCAGCCCGGCCAGGATGAGCGGCATGGCCACGAACACCCAACCCGTGACACGCTCGCCCCCCAGCCCCACGCCGATGGCCAGCGCCACCAGGGGATTGACGAACGAGTAGCTGCCCGCCAGCGCCACGGAGGTGTCGTGCAACAGCCACAGGTAGCAGTTGAGGGTGACCAGCGTGCCCATCACCACCAGATAGCCCCACGCCAGCCACGACGCCGGCGTCACCGCCGACCAGTCCACGGTGCGCGCGCCGGGCTCGGCCAGCCAAGCCACCGCGACGCCCACGGCGCCCCCGATCAGCCACTGCGCGCCCGAGGCCATCGCCGGGGCCGGCAGCGCCAAGCGGCGCGAGGCGTACGACCCGATGCTCCAACACAGGGGCGCGGCAAAAGCGAACAGCGCACCCAGCGGTGTGGCGCCAAAGTCGCCCTCCAGCGCCAGCAGCCCGGCACCCACGGCCCCCAAGGCCAGCCCCGCCCAGCTCGTGCCCGGCACGCGCTCGCCGCCCAAGCGCGTCCACAACGCCAGCCACATGGGCATGGTCGTGACCACCGTGGCCATCAGGCCGGAACCGATCCCCTGATGCTGCGCGAGCACGACCAAGGCCATGGCGGCAAACGCCATCAGGGTGCCGATCAGGGCGCAGCCGACCCACTCGCGCCGGGTCGGCCACGCCTGCCCGCGCCACTGCGCCAGCGCCAGCATCACCGCCCCGGCGATGAGGAATCGGGCCCCGTTCATGAGGACCGGCGGAAGCGTGCGCATGGCCACCCCCAGCGCATAGTAGGTGGTGCCCCAGACGATGTAGACGATGGACAGGGCGGCGAGCAGGCGCCATCGCCCCCCTGTGGAACTGGAAAACGTTTGCATGATCGGTTGCCTGATCGGATAATTTCCGGCCATCGCCGGCCGCGCCGTATTTTGACCGACAAACGACCGCAATGCAAGCAAATATTCAGCTCGACGACATCGACATCGGAATTCTTACGGCCTTGAGCGCCGATAGCCGGCGTTCTTATGCCGAGGTGGCCAACGAGGTGGGCCTGTCCACCGCCGCGGTCCATGAGCGGGTGCGCAAGATGGTCGAGCGCGGGGTGATCGAGCGTTTTTCTCTACGGATCGACCCGCAGCGGCTCGGGCTGCACTTCACGGCCTTCGTCGCGATCCGCAATGACGGCGGGGTCCACTGCCGGGAAGTGGCCCCGCGCCTGCGCGAGATGCCCGAGGTGCTGGAACTGCACAGCGTGGCGGGGGAGTACGACTTCGTCGCCAAAATCCGCACCACACACGCCCGGGCACTGGAGGACCTGCTCTACCAGATCAAGGCGATTCCGGGGGTGGCGCGCACGACGAGCACCGTGGTGCTGAACACCGAGTTCGAAGATAGGCCCCTGCGCCGTCCGGCCGCCGGCGTCGCCGTGTCACGCTAGACCGCGGCGTTGGCGCCACAGGCGTATCTGGGCGGCGGCATCGGCCGCCCGGCGCAACACGACGACGCCCGGCGGCAGCCGGCGCAGGGCGCGGATCGCCCCGGCCCCGCCGATCCACAACTCCACCGGCGCGGCCAGCCGCTCGCGCAGCTGCGCCACGGTGTCGATGACATCGCGCCGGCTGGCATGGTCGCTGTAGCTGAGGGCGACCACGTCGGCCCCCGTCCGTTCGGCGGCGTCGATGATCTCGGCCACCGGCGTGCACACACCCAGCGGCAAGCGGTCGCACCCCTCCAGGGCCAGAAAGCACTCCGCCATGAGCAACCCGAGCTGGTGCTGCTCGCCCGGGGCCGTGGTCAGCAGCACGCGCGGCGGGCGCGGTCCGGCGGGGTTGGCTTCGTCGATGCGGGCGATGGCCTCGCGCAGCGTGGCTTGCACCGCCTCGGTGAACAGGTGCTCCTGGTACACCCCGATCTCGCCGCGCAGCCACGCGTGGCCGACCGCCACGCACAGCGGGGCGATCACCACCTCGACGGTCTGGGCCAGCCCGCGCGTGCGCACCGACTCGCGCAACGCCTCGCGCAGCCGTAGGGTTTGGTCCTGGCGCAGCCACACCATCCAAGGGGCCAGCTCGTCCACGGCTGCGCCGCTGGGCTCGGCAGGGTCGCCGGGTGAATGCTTCGGCGCGACGGAGCTTCGCACCACAGCCGACGCCGCCAGAGCCTCCAGCGCCTCGCGCGGCAGGCCCACCACCCGACCGGGGCGGTGACCGGCATCCAGCAACCGCCGAATCAGTCGCAGACGGCCCAGCTGATCGGCGTCGTAGAGCCGGTCGCCGCGCTCGTCCCGCCGCGGCATGGGAAAGCCGTAGCGGCGCTCCCACACGCGCAAGGTGTCCTTGCCGATGCCCGTTTCGCGCTCCACATCGGCAATGGCCCACAGGGCCACCGGCGCACCGGTGGAGGACGAAGGGAACGGGGAAGCGACATCCATGGTGGTGGGAACCTGCGCGTGCACATCGAGTCCATCTAGCATACAATGGGTTTTGTCTAGGACAAAATTGCGTGTGGGGCTTGCCCCGCGCAGGAGGTCGTCAATGAAGGTCGCCATCGTCGGATCGGGTATCTCGGGCCTGGCGGTCGCGCACCGCCTGCGGCACCTCGCCCACGTCACCCTGTTCGAGGCCAACGACTACTTTGGCGGGCACACGCACACGGTGGACATCACCCTGCCCGATGCGCAAGGCCGCCCGGTCACCCACGGCGTGGACACGGGCTTTCTGGTATTCAACGAGCGGACTTACCCGAACCTGATCGCGCTGCTGGCGGAGCTGGGCGTGCCCACGGCGCCGTCGGATATGTCGTTTTCGGTGCAGGTGCCGGCCGGCGCGCACGGTCCGGCCCTCGAATGGGGCGGTGCGTCGCTGGCCACCGTATTTGCGCAGCGGCGCAACTGGGTGCGTCCCCGGTTTTGGGGGATGCTGGCCGATTTGTTGCGCTTCAACCGCCTGTGCACCCAACTGGCCCAACAGGGGCGCGACGCCGATCTGCAGCAGCCGCTCGGGGAGTTTTTGCAGGCGCACGGTTTTGGCGCAGCGTTTCGCGACTGGTACTTTTTACCGATGATCGGCTGCATCTGGAGCTGCCCGACCGACCAGATGCTGCGCTTTCCCGTGGCCACGATGATCCGGTTCTGCCACAACCACGGGCTGCTGCAAGTCAACGACCGGCCGCAGTGGTACACGGTGGCCGGGGGGGCGCGGCAGTATGTGGAACGCATCGTCGCGCGCATTCCGGACGCCCGGCGCGCCACGCCCGTTCGCCGCATCGAGCGGGACGTGGCCGGCGCCACCGTCTTCACCGACGCGGGGGCGGAGCGCTTTGACGAGGTGGTGATCGCCACCCACAGCGACCAGGCCCTGGCACTGCTGGCCCACCCCAGCGCACAAGAACGGGCGGCGCTGGGCGCCATCCGCTACCAGCCCAACCGCGCCGTGCTGCACACCGACACGTCCGTGCTGCCCCGGCGGCGGGCCGTCTGGTCGGCCTGGAACTACGAGCGCGCTCCCGACGCACGGCGCGAGTCGTCGCAGGTCTGCCTGCACTATTGGCTCAACGTGCTGCAGCCCCTGCCCTTCGCCCAGCCCGTGGTGGAGTCGCTCAACCCCGTGCGGCCGATCGCGGTCGAGCGCGTCCTGGCCGAGTTCGAGTACCACCACCCGGTCTTCGACGGCCCCGCGATCGCCGCGCAGCGCGCCGTGCCGCGCCTGCAGGGTCACTGGCACACCTGGTACTGCGGCGCGTGGACCGGTTACGGATTCCACGAGGACGGCCTGAAGGCCGGTCTGGCCGTCGCCGATGCGCTGCAGGCCCGGCTGCATGCGCAGCGGGCCGCCGCCTGAGGATGGCGTCGCGAGGACGGCTCGATGGCCTTGACGCCCACTTCGCAGCTCACCGACGCCGTTTTGATCGGCGAAGGCTGGGTTCGACACCGGCGGTTGCGCCCGCGCGAGCACGCTTTTGCCCACCGCACCTGGTTTTTGCTGCTGCCCATGCACCGACTGGCCGAGGCGGCAGCCGAAGCCGGGCTGGCCATCAACCGAGCCGCACCGATCAGCTTTCATGACCGCGACCATGGCGACGGACGCGGCCCCGAAGCGGGCGGCGCCCTGGCCTGGATGCGAGAGCTGCTCGCCCGCCACGGCATCGCCGATGCCGATGGATCGGTCTGGCTGCATACCTATGCGAGGGTGCTGGGATACACCTTCAAGCCGGTGAGCTTTTGGTACTGCCATCGGGCGGACGGATCGCTGCGCGCCGTGGTGGCCGAAGTGAACAACACCTTCGGCGAGCGGCATTGCTATTTGCTGGATGCGCCGGCCTGGGGCCGGACTCTGGAAGCGCGCAAGCGGTTCCATGTCTCGCCGTTCTGCCGCGTGACCGGGGGGTACCGCTTCCGGTTTCTGCGCACGGCACCCACCGATGGGCAGGCGGGCCGCACCGTGGTGCGCATCGAACACGGGGACGACGACGGGCCGCTGCTGCTGACCAGCGTCAGCGGCCACCTCGGCCGCGCCACCCCCGACCAGTGGGCTGCGCTGCTGTGGCGCTACCGCTGGCACAGCGTGGCCGTGATCGCCCGCATCCACTGGCATGCCTGGACCCTGTGGCGCAAGGGCGTGGGCTTCTACCGCAAGCCGCCCGCCCCCACCGAATGGGTCACTGCGCAAACCCCCACCCCACCGCACGCTTCGATGAGAGGAACCCCGCCGTGACGTCCATGGTCGCCCCGCCGGTCCCCCCCCACAACCCCACGGCGCTGTCGGCCGCGTTGGATGGGGCACCGTCCGCCGCGCGGGCGGCCGTGCGGCTGCTGCAGCGGTTGCGCCACGGCGTGCTGGAACTGCAGGTACCGGACGGACAGACGCTGGTGTTCGGTCAGGCCGGCGCTGCGCACGAGCTGCGCGCCCGGCTGGAGCTGCGCAACTGGTCGGTTGCCGCCGCGGCACTGCGCAGCGGCGACATCGGATTCGCCGAGACATACATCGCCGGCGACTGGACCACGCCCGACCTGGCGGCTGTATTGCGAGTGATGCTGGCCAACCGACAGGCCCTGGATGACGTCATCCATGGGTCGTGGGCGGGGCGGCTGCTCTACCGCCTGCGGCACCTGCTGCGCCGCAACACCCGCAGCGGCAGTCGGCGCAATATCCATGCCCACTATGACCTGGGCAATGCCTTCTACCGCCTGTGGCTGGACGACACGATGAGCTACTCGTCCGCCTGGTTCGAGGGCGACGCGGGGCGCGACCTGGCCAGCGCGCAGCGCGCCAAGATCGCGCGGGCGCTGCGCATGGCGGGGGTGACGCCCGGTGCGCGCCTGCTGGAAATCGGCTGTGGTTGGGGTACCCTGGCGGAGACGGCGGCGCGCGATTTTGGTGCCCGCGTGACCGGCGTGACGCTGTCCACCGAACAATTGACGCATGGCCTGCAGCGGCTGGCCGCCGCGGGGCTGAGCGACCGGGCCGAGCTGCGGCTGCAGGATTACCGCGACGTGGCGGACGGCCCCTACGACGCCATCGTCTCGGTGGAAATGATCGAGGCCGTGGGGCGCGAATACTGGCCGACCTACTTCGACACCCTGCAGCGGCTGTTGCGCCCGGGCGGTCGCGCCTGTATCCAGGCCATCGTCATCCAGGACGCGCTGTTCGAGCGCTATGTGCGTTCGACCGATTTCATCCAGCAGTACATCTTCCCCGGCGGCTGCTTGTTGAGCCCCGCGGCCTTCCACGAGCAGGCCCGGCGCGCCGGTCTGCAGGTGGTGGACACCCTGGCCTTCGGGCGGGATTACGCCGAGACGTGTCGCCGCTGGCGGCGGGATTTTCTGGCGCACCGCGAGGCGGTGCTGGCGCTTGGCTTTGACGAGCGCTTCGTGCGGCTGTGGTCCTTCTACCTGGCATATTGCGAGGCCGGCTTCGACGCCGGGGACATCGATGTCGTGCAGTACACGCTGGTCAAGCCGTGACTGGGCCGTCTGGGCGCTGGGGGTTGCCTGCCTGAGCGGCCCCCCCACCTGGGCGAGCACGCCCGCTGCGGCGGAGGGCCCCGCCAGCACGAGCCCTGCCACCGCCGCCCCTGCCCTGGGCGAGCTGCTGCCCGGTGCGGTGCGGGTGGGCGAAGGAACGCTGCGCTTTCTGGGACTCGCGGTCTACGACGCCCGGCTGCTGGCCCCGCCGGGCTGGCACGCCGAGGCGCTGGGCCGCACCCCGCTGGTGCTGGAGCTGACCTACCGGCGGGCTTTCCGCGGGGCGGACATCGCCCGCCGCTCCCTGGAGGAAATGCGCCGCGCCGGCCCGATCCCAGCCACGGACGAAGCGACCTGGCGGGCCGCGATGCAGCGGATCTTTCCTGATGTCGGACCAGGGGACCGGATTGCCGGCGTATGGCTGCCCGGATCTGGCGCCCGCTTCACGCTCACGGGTGCCGACGGGCAACGGCGTGCCCTGGGCGACGTGGCGGACGCCCGCTTTGCCGAGCGGTTTTTTGGCATCTGGTTGGCCCCGACCACCTCCGAGCCCGGGCTGCGGCAGGCCCTGCTTGGCTCCGCAACCACGACGGCGTCGCCATGAACGCCCCGTCGCTGTCCATGGCCGACGGCTGGCGCTACGGCCTGCCGGGCTTGCCGCTGGCCTTTGCGGCGCTGCCGCTGTACGTGCATCTGCCGCACCACTACGCCAGCCTGGGGGTGCCGCTGGCCACCCTGGGGGGCGTGCTGCTGCTGGCACGCGCTTTCGATGCGCTGACCGACCCGTGGCTGGGCCGTTGGCTGGACGGGGTGTTCCACGCCGGACCGACCGCCGTGCTGCGCCGGGCATGGCCGGTGGCGCTGGTGCTGTGGCTGGGCCTGCTGGGGTTGCTGTTCCCGCCCGCGGCCGTGCGGGGACATCTGGCCGTTTGGGCGCTGGCGGTCGCCATGGTCACCACGCTGGCCTACAGCGTGTTGGTCATCGCCCACCAAAGCTGGGGCGCGCGCCTGGGCGGTGATGGCGCACGCCAGGCGCGGGTGGCGGCCTGGCGCGAGGGTTGCACCCTGGCCGGGGTGGTGGTGGCCTCGATGTTGCCCACGCTGGCCGGCTGGGCGGCGACGCTGGCGGTGCTCGCGCTGGCCTTGCCGGTCGCCCTGCTGGCGTGGGGTCTTGGCCCGCGCCCGGTGACGGTCCCGACACCCCCCGTCGCCGTCCCCAAGGGGGGCGAGTGGCGCTTGCCCTGGCGGCGTCCGGCGTTTCGGCGGCTGATGGCGGTGTTCGTCCTCAATGGGCTGGCGAGCGCCATGCCAGCCACGTTGGTGCTGTTTTTCGTGGCGGATCGGCTGCAGGCACCCGAATGGCAGGGGATGTTTTTGGCGGGGTATTTCGTCGCCGCAGCGGCCGGCATGCCCGTGTGGCTGGCCGCGGTACGCCGGGTCGGGCTGGCGCGCGCATGGCTGGCCGGGATGGGGCTGTCGATCGCCGTTTTTGCCTGGGCCGCAGTGCTCGGCCCTGGGGATGGATGGGCCTTCGCCGTCGTCTGCGTGCTGTCGGGCCTGGCGCTGGGTGCCGATCTGGCGCTGCCTGCCGCGTTGCTCGCCGGGGTGATCGCCGACGCGGGCGACCGCGGCCGGCACGAGGGCGCCTACTTCGGCTGGTGGAATCTGGCCGCCAAGGGCAACCTGGCCCTGGCGGCCGGGTTGGCCTTGCCGGCGCTGGCGCTGCTGGGCTACACCCCAGGTACCCGAGACGCCGGCGGGCTGCAGGCCCTGACCGTGGCCTATGCGGTGCTGCCCTGCACCATCAAGTCACTGGCTGCGTGGCTGCTGTGGCGCGGGTGGGTACGCCGCCCCTATCCCGGCGCCGCGCGAGTCACCTCCCCCGTCGCGCCCCCGGTCTGATCCCCCCTTTTTGCGGAGTCCGTTATGCGCTCGTTCCCCCTCCCTCGCTTCTCGCAGTGCGTCACACCGTGGGTTTTGCGGTCGCGCCTGCGCTCTGGGCTGCTGGCCACGGGCGCCGCGCTGCTGCTCGGCGGCTGTGCGTCGCAACAGATCGAGTCCTACGCCGCCGAGCGGCCGGCACTGGACCTCAAAACGTACTTCGACGGGCGCTTGGTGGCACACGGTATGTTCCAGGATCGCAGCGGCCAGGTGGTGCGGCGCTTCGTGGTGGAGATGACCGGCACCTGGCAAGGCAACCACGGCATGCTGGATGAGCGTTTCACCTACAGCGACGGCAAGACCGAGCGGCGCGTCTGGCGCCTCATCGACGACGGCAACGGCCACTACCGCGGCACGGCCGACGACGTGGTGGGCGAAGCCAGCGGGCAAGTGCGCGGCAATGCCTTCAACTGGCGCTACACCCTGCGCCTGCCCGTCGATGGCCAGGTGTACGAGGTTCAGTTCGACGACTGGATGTACCGCATCGACGAGCGCGTCGTGCTCAACCGGGCCGAAATGCGCAAGTTCGGCATCCGGCTGGGCGAAGTGACGCTGGCCTTCACCCGGTTGACGCCATGAGCCTGAATCCGCCCCTGCGCGATTGGGCCGGCCGGCGCGTGTGGATCGTCGGTGCGTCCTCCGGCATCGGCCGGGCCGTGGCCGAGGCCCTGCACGCCCGCGGGGCGAGGGTCCTGGTCTCCGCGCGGCAAGCGGATGCCCTGCAGGCTTTCGCCGATGCGGCGCCGGGCCGGTACGCGCTGCCGCTGGACGTGACCGACCGTGCAGCGGTGGAGCAGGTCGCGGCGCACGCGTTCGCCGATGGGCCGCTCGATCTGGTGCTGTACTGCGCCGGGTACTATCGGCCGCAGCGGGCCACTGCCATCGACACCGACGAGCTGCTGCGCCACCAACGCGTCAATGTGGACGGCGCGCTGCACTGGGTGGGCGCCTGCGTGCCGCACCTGCTGGCGCAGGGCAGCGGCCACCTCAGCCTGGTGGGCAGCGTGGCCGGCTACCGGGGCCTGCCGCAGGCCCTGGCCTATGGACCCACCAAGGCCGCGCTGGCCCATTTGGCCGACGGGCTGTTTCTGGATCTGCGCCCGCGCGGCATCGGCGTCAGCCTGATCAGCCCCGGCTTCGTGGCGACGCCGCTGACGGCGCAAAACACCTTTCGCATGCCCGCCCTCATCACGCCGGAACAGGCAGCCGACGCCATCCTGCGCGGCTGGGCACGCGGGGCGTTCGAGATCCACTTCCCCCGGCGCTTCACGCTCTGGCTGCACGCCCTGCGCTGTCTGCCCGATCGCTGGTACTTCGCCCTCGTCCACCGCGCCACCGGCCTCTGACCCATGGATAGCACTCCCCACCCCCCCGCAACCGCATCGGCACGCGGCGACGACACCGAGCCGCTGGCGCGCGTCGAGCATTTTTTTCAGACGCTGACGCCGGCCTCGCTGTCGGGGTTGGACCGCGTGTATACCGAAGACGCCTGGTTCAAAGACCCGTTTCACGAGGTGCGGGGCGTACCGGCCATCCGCGGGATCTTCGAGCACATGTACCGGCGGCTCGACGCGCCCCGCTTCGTCGTGCGCGACCGTCTCGGAGACGCGCGGCAGGGGTTTCTCACCTGGGACTTCGTGTTTCGCTTCCACGGCGAGTCGGTCGAGCGCTGCATCCGCGGCAGCACGCATCTGCGCTTCGCGCCGGACGGGCGCGTGCACGAGCACCGCGACTACTGGGACGCGGCGCAGGAGCTGTACGAACAACTGCCTGTGCTGGGTGCGCTGATGCGCTGGCTGCGCCGGCGCGCCGGCACAGCGCACTGAGCTCGACATTCGACCCCATGGCGGTACAGATCGTCTGGTTCAAACGCGACCTGCGTGTGCACGACCACGCCCCGCTGGCGGCCGCGGCGCATGCCGGCCCGGTGCTGCCCCTCTACATCGTCGAGCCCAGCCTGTGGCAGCAGCCCGACAGCGCGGCCCAGCATTGGGGCTTCATCCGCGAGAGCCTGATGGAGCTGGACGCCGCGCTGCGCGCCACCGGCCTGCCGCACGCGCGGCTGCACGTGGCGGTGGGCGAGGCCGTGCCGGTGTTGGAGGCGCTGCACCGGCAAATCGGCATCGGTGCGCTGCACGCGCACGAGGAAACCGGCAATGCCCACACCTTTGCGCGCGACGAGGCGGTGCGGCGCTGGGCGCGCAGCCACGGCATCGCCATGCACGAGGCGCGGCAGTTCGCCGTCATCCGCGGCCTGCGCCAGCGCGAGCGCTGGCTGGCCCACCGCGAGCGGCTGATGGCCGAACCGACGGCACCCTGGCCGCCGCCGCGGCTGACCTTCGCCCGCTGGGTTGCAGCCGACCACACAGAGGCCGAGTCGGGCCACGGCCTAGCCCCCCTGGCATGGCACTGGCACGCGGGTCGTTGGCTGCCCGGCCCGTGGCCCGACGCCAACGCGCTGGGGTTGGACCCGTGGGAGCCCCCGCACCGCCAGCGCGGAGGGCGCCGCGCGGGCGAATCGACCCTGACCGATTTTCTGGGCGGGCGGGCAGCGCACTACCGGGGCGGCATCTCGTCGCCCCTGTCCGCGCCGCAGGCCTGTTCGCGGCTGTCGCCCTATCTGGCCTATGGCGTGCTCGGTCTGCGCGAGGTGGTCCAGGCCACGCGCGCCCGGCGTGCAGAGGCCGCAGCGATGGGGGCTGCCACCGGGGCCGCCTTGGAGCGCCGCCTCGCCGCGGGACTGCGCGCCTTCGAAAGCCGACTGTACTGGCATTGCCACTTCATCCAGAAGCTGGAAAGCGAACCGGCCCTGGAAGGGCACAACCTGCACCGGGGTTACGACGGCCTGCGCGAGAACGACTGGAACCCCGCGCACTTCGAGGCGCTGCGGCAAGGCCGCACCGGCTGGCCGCTGGTGGACGCCTGCATCGCCTCGTTGCGCGACACCGGCTGGCTCAACTTCCGCATGCGGGCGATGCTGGTCTCGGTCGCGGCCTACCCGTTGTGGCTGCACTGGCGCGAGGTGGGTCACTGGCTGGCCCGGCTCTTTCTGGACTACGAGCCGGGCATCCACTGGCCGCAGATGCAAATGCAGTCGGGCACCACGGGCATCAACGCCACGCGGGTCTACAACCCCATCAAGCAGGCCCTGGACCACGATCCGCACGGGGTGTTCGTGCGGCGCTGGCTGCCGGCGCTGCGGCGCGTACCGGACGCGTGGCTGTTCGAGCCCTGGCGCATGCCCCCCGAGCTGCAGCGGCGCTGCGGCGTGACCGTGGGGGTGGACCTTCCGACGCCGCTGGTGGACCTGGAGCGTGCGTTGCGCAGTGCCAAGGCACGGCTGCACGAGCGGCGCGCGCAACCCGCCGTGCGTGCCCAGGCGAACGCCGTGGTGCAGCGCCACGGCTCGCGGCGCGGTATGCCCGCCGGCCGCGACGAGCACGGGCGAGAACCGTCCCCCCGCCGGCACGCCACTGCACCGGCCGCCCAACTCAGCCTCTGGTGACCATGCACCGCAAACCCCATCTGCCCACCAAACTCTGCGCCGTCTGCGGCTTGCCCTTCGCCTGGCGCCGCAAATGGGCGCGCGACTGGGACCAGGTGCGCTACTGCTCCGAGCGGTGCCGCCGCCAGCGCGCCAGCACCGACGGCCCTGACGCACCGACCACCACACGGCCGCGCCGATGACCGCCACCCCCGACACGACGGCCGGGCCGACACTGCGCCTGATCCTGGGCGACCAGCTCGATCCGCAGCACCCCTGGTTCGCCCAGCAGCGGCCGGACGTGGTGTATGTGCTGATGGAAATGCGGCAGGAGACGGACTACGTCCTGCACCACGCCCAGAAAGTGCTGGCGGTCCTGGCCGCGATGCGCGCCTTTGGCCAGCACCTGCGCGTGGCCGAACACCGCGTGCGGTACGTCGCCATCGATGACCCCAGCAATCGCCAGCAGCTCACCGCCAACCTGGACGCGCTCGTCGCGCACTACCGCGCCGCGGCCGTGGAGTACCAGTGGCCCGACGAGTGGCGGCTGGACGCGCAACTGCATGCCTGGGCCGCGCAGGCGCCGGTGCCCGTGCGTGCCATCGACAGCGCGCACTTTTACACCCCGCGCGACGGGGTGGCACGGGCGCTGGCCGGTCACCGGCAGTGGGTCATGGAGCACTTTTATCGCCAGCAACGCCGCCGACACCGGGTGCTGATGGACGGAGACCAACCCGCGGGCGGGCGCTGGAACTTCGATGCCGACAACCGCCAGCCCTGGCGCGGCGACCCGCCACCCCCGCCGGACACGCGCCCCCGCCACGACCACCGCGCGCTGTGGCACACCCTGGTGGCGGCGGGCGTGCGCACCGTCGGCGATCCGCAGGCCGACGCCCTGCCCTGGCCCCTCGACCGGGCCGAGGCCCTGTCGCAACTGGACGCGTTCATCACCCACGCCCTGCCGCACTTCGGGCGCTTTCAGGACGCGCTGTCGTCCCGACACGCCCGCCTGTTCCACTCGCTGCTGTCCTTCGCCCTCAACGTCAAGATGCTGCGCCCACACGAGGTGGTCGCGCGCGCCGAAGCCGCTTGGCGCGACGGGCATGCACCACTGCCCGCGGTCGAAGGCTTCGTGCGCCAGATCCTGGGCTGGCGCGAGTATGTGCGGGGCGTCTATTGGGCCCATATGCCGGACTACACCCGCCGCAACGCGCTGGGGCACGCCCGCCCGCTACCCGCCTGGTACTGGAGCGGCGATACCCGAATGGCCTGCCTGCGCTCGGCCCTGCGCCAGACGCTGGACGGTGCGTATGCGCACCATATTCAGCGCCTGATGGTCACGGGCAACTTCGCCTTGCTGGCCGGCTGCGATCCGCAGGAGGTGCACCGCTGGTACCTGGGCGTCTACATCGACGCCTTCGAATGGGTGGAAGCCCCCAACACCCTGGGCATGAGCCAATGGGCCGACGGCGGGCTGATGGCCACCAAACCCTACGTCAGCAGTGCCGCCTACCTGCAACGCATGGGTGACCATTGCAACGACTGCGCCTACGACCCCAAACAGCGCGTGGGCGAGCGGGCCTGCCCCTTCAACGCGCTGTACTGGGACTTTCTGGCGCGCCACCGCGAGCAGCTGGCCACCCAGCCGCGCATGGCCGTGATCGTGCGGCAACTGGACCGCATGGCCGCCGCCGATCTGCAGGCCCTGCGGACCCAGGCGGCGGCAACCCTGGAGCGGATCGACCGGCTGTGATCGCGGCATGTTCGCCGTCAGTCCCGCCCGCCAAACAGCGTGCCCAGCGGGCCGCCCTCCTCGCCCCCACTGCCGCCGCCCCGGCTGGCCGGCGCGGCGGCAAACACCCGTGATGCCAACCGTGCGAACGGCAGCGACTGCAGCCAGACGGTGCCCGGCCCGCGCAGCACCGCGAAGAACAACCCCTCGCCGCCAAACAGCGCGGTCTTGATGCCGCCGACGAACTCGATGTCGAAATCCACGTCGGGGGTGTAGGCCACCACGCAGCCCGTATCCACCCGCAGCAGCTCGCCCGCGGCCAGCGTGCGCTGGAGCACCGTGCCGCCGCAATGGCAGAAGGCCAGCCCATCCCCGTCGAGCTTTTGCATGATGAAGCCTTCCCCACCGAAAAAACCCGTGCCCAGTCGGCGCTGAAAGGCAATGCCCAGCGACACACCGCGCGCGGCGCACAAAAAGGCGTCCTTCTGGCAAATGATCGTGCCGCCGTACTGTTTGAGGTCGAAGGGAATGATCTTGCCGGTGTAGGGCGCGGCGAATGCAACCCTGCGCTTGCCGCTGCCCCTGTTGATGCAGACGGTTGTGAACAAAGACTCGCCCGTGATGAGCCGCTTGCCGGCCCCGAGCAGCTTGCCTAACAGCCCACCCTGCGCCGCGCTGCCGTCGCCAAACACGGTCTCCATCTGGATACCGTCTTCCATGTACATCAGGCTGCCGGCTTCGCCGATCGCCGCCTCGCCGGGGTCCAGCTCCAGCTCCACCAACTGCATGTCGTCGCCGTGCAGGCGGTAGTCGATCACGTCCATGGCCATGGTTCTCGTCCTTCCATCGATGATCAAAATGCTTGATTCAAGGCGCCGACTGGCCGGGGGCCAGCCCCCCTTCGACCGCCAGCGAAAACCGGAGTTGCTCGATCGGCGGGCAACCGTCCCCATCCGGCCGCGCCAAACGCACCGATTCGATCTGCAACCGACCGCGGCCATCACTGGCGATGCGCTCGGTGGACGGCGGCTCGCGCATGTCCGCCACCGCCGGCGAAAAGATGAACACCCGTGGGTTGTCCGGCCCGGCCTCGGCCTGATAGGGGCGACTCTTGCAGCGTCGCGGATTCTTCATGAAGTGCCAGCCTTCGATCTCGCGCGGATTGGGCTGAAAATGCAACGGCGGGGTCAGCCGTGCCAGGTTGCCGGCCTCGGGCCGGCGCGGATCGGCCACCATGATCTCCCAGCCCCAGGCGCGCGGCTCGAGCACCACGTCCAAACCATCGGGCAGGCGCTGCTGCCAGCGCTCACCGGACTGCAGCGTTGCACGCCAGCGCACCACGTAGCGTGCCGCGTCCGCCGAGGGATCGCGCAGCTCATCCACTATGCAGCGGCAAAGCCCTTGGCGAACGCCAAGCTGGGGACAAGCCTCGAGCGCCCGCTGGCGGGCAGCGTGGGCCTGACGCTGCAGATCGGGGCGCAAGGCCGGATCGAGATCCGGCGCTGCTAGCGCGGCGAGCAGACGATGGGTTTGCAGCAGGTGCAGGAACGGCGCCAGGGCGCTATCGGACCGCTCGTTCAGCCACGCCTGCACGTAGCGCGCCTCCGTGAGCGGCACCTCGGCCTGCCCTTCCCCTTCGATGTGAAGCGGAAACGCTGCGGCGAACGCATGGGCCTGCGCATGCACCCGCGCACCGAGCAGCCATTCGATCTGTGCGACCAGTTGTGCGCGGCGCGCCGGCAGTGCCCGCTCGGGGCCGGCGGCGGACGGGTCGCGCCACAAGGGCGAGGTGGCCGGCAGCGTGGTCAGATAGTCGCGCACGCAGGCAGACTGCGCAGCCAGCGGTTTCAGGTCGCTGGCGGGGCGCGTCGCACGCAGCACGAAATCGGCCAATCCGCCCGGAGGCTCTGCATGCACCAAGCCCGCCGCCAGCAGCAGCGCAAGCCATGCCCGCTCGATGCGCTTCATCACGGCGAGGGTGAAGAAGTTGGCGAAGGCGACATCTGGCCATCGGCCCAACGGCGCGGGCCGAGGCTGAAGATCGGCAGCACGAGCGGCAACATCCAGGCCAACATCCACGGCGAAAACTGATCGCCCGGCAGCAGATCGCCAGCCAAACCGCGCCATGCCCAGAACACGGCCAGCAGCTCTAGCAGCAAGGGGGCCATCATCAGCCGCCAGTAACGGGTTTGCGGATGGCGCCAAGGGGCGCCGCGCAACATTCTGGCCCATGTCTGGGACGAGTGGGTGGCCCTGGACCCAAGCAATGCCCAGCGCGACGCGCTGCCCTCCGTGTGGCCGCTGGGCAACCCCGATGCCTTGCGGCGTGACCGCCCGCCCGGCCATCACGCCGGCCTGGACTTTTTTGGTGGGTACTGCTTTCTCAACAACGCCGCCATCGCCGCACAGGCGCTGCGGGACGAGGGGCACGCGCGCGTGGCCGTGCTGGATATCGACTACCACCACGGCAACGGCGCGCAAACCCTGTTTTACGAGCGCGCCGACGTGCTCACCGTGTCGCTGCATGGCGCCCCCAGACCGAGTACCCTTTCTTCCTGGGGCATGCCGACGAGCGGGGTGCCGGCCCCGGCAAGGGCCACAACCTCAACCTGCCGCTGCCGCACGGCACCGGCTTTCCTGCGTGGCGAGCGGCGCTGGAGCGCGCCATTCGCGCCGTGGCGGACTTTCGCGCCGACGCCCTGGTGTGCCCATGGGCATGGACACGTTCGAGGGCGATCCGATCTCCGGCTTTCTGCTGCGCAGCGCCGACTACACGACCGTCGGCCGCCTGCTGGCCGAGCTGGGCTTGCCGACGGTCTTTGCCTTCGAAGGCGGCTACGCGGTGGCCGAGGTGGGCATCAACGCCGTCAACCTGCTCAAGGGCTTTTGGCAGGCTGCCTGAGCCCCGCCCCATCAGCGCGTCAGCGCGGCATAGAGCATCGGCAGCGTCTCCGGCAGGCGTTCGACCCGATCGATCACGCGGTAGTGTCGCCCCCCGAAAATGCGGCTCACATAGTCGTCGGCGCGCGGGTCCAGGCTGAGACAAAAGGTCTGCACCCCCTGCCGCGCCGCCGCTTCGACGGCTTTGCGCGCGTCCTGCCGCAAATACGAGGGATCGCGCACGTCCACGTCGGCGGGCTCGCCGTCGGTCACCACCAGCAGCAGCCGTCGGCGCTCGGGGCGGCAGGCCAGGGCCGCCGTGGCGTGCCGGATCGCCGCACCCATGCGGGTGGACAGTTGGCCTTGCATGCCGGCCAGACGTGCCTTGGCCAAATCGTCGTAGGGCTGCTCGAAGTCTTTGAAGCGCCAGTAGTGCACATCGTGCCGGCCATCGGAGCAAAAGCCGTGGATGGCAAAGGGATCGCCCACCTTCTGGATGGCGTCGGCCAGCAAGGCACAGGCCGCGCGCGTGAGCTCCAGCACCGTCTGGGTCTGCCCCGCCACCGGGTCGTTGGTGGACTGGGACAGATCCAGCAGCACCAGCACGGCCAGGTCGCGCGTCTTGCGCACGTGGCGCATCATGATCCGGGGATCGGGCATGCGCCCCAGCCGCAGATCGGTCAGCGACAACAGGGCCGCGTCCAGATCGATGTCGTCGCCATCCTCCAGGGGGCGGATGCGCTGCACGCCCTGCGGCTGGATGGCCTCCAGGATCCGCTTCATGCGCGCGATCAGGCGCCGGTGTTCGAGCAGAATGCCGTCGATCACGGCCGGATCCCCGGTCGCTGCGCGGCGCTCCTGCAGCGTGACCCAGGCTGGGCGTTCGAGCTGAATCTGGTGGTCCCACTCGCCGTAGTGCACGGGCGGCAGCACGGGTTCGCGGCCTTCGCTATCGTTGTAGGACACGCCCAGGTCTTCGTAGGGGAACAGCTCCGTGCCCAGCACCCAGACCTCCTGCGCGTCATCGCCGGCGGTTTCCACGTCCAGCTCGTTGACGAAGGCCATCACCGACACATGCTTGCGCACCTGCCGCGGGGCGCCGCCGGCCATGGTGGCGGCCTGCTCGGCGTCCCACCCCGCAAAGGCCCAGAAGTCGCGGTTGTCGTCGCGGTACACGACGGCCGGCTCGTCCGCCCGCGGGCGGAACTCGGGCCCCTGGGCCAGCGCGCGGTAGTCGTGCGCCAACGCCACACCGATGTTCCACGACACGGTGTTGTCGTACGGCTGGGCCAGGATGCGCGGCTGCGCGTCGGCCCACAGCGCCCGCCCCAGCGCAATCCAGGGGTGGTCGTCTGCATGGTCGGGGTCGATCAGCGCGCGCGCCAGTCGGTCCAACCAATCCCTCGCGGTCGGCTCGGCCGTGGGCGTCGCGGTGTGCAGCCGCGCCCACAGCGGCCGCAGACCGGGAAAGCGCGCCAGGGCCAGGGTTTCGACGCGCGCATCCTCCACCACGCCGATCAGGGCCATTTGCCACGGTGTCAGCCCCTCGGCCGAGATGGGCTGGCGGGTGAACACCAGATGCGCAGCGGCGTGCGCGGCGGCCGCGCGGTACAGCTCCGCCGCCGCCACCGTGCCGGCGGGCCCCTCGACCGCGTCGTAGGCGTCGGGCAGGTGGATGATGCCGTCCTCGATGAAAGGGCGAGCACCTTCGCGCCGCTCGAAATCGGCCGCCGTGGGCCGCAGATAAAAATCACGCCCCCACAGCGCCCGCAGGTACATCTGGATGCGCCGTTGCACGTCCACCAACAGGGTGCCTTTGCGCTCCTGTTGCAGCATGGCCAGCGATTCGCGGGACTGCAGATCGAAGTACGCGGTCAACTCCTCGGGCTGCGTGCGGTGCGCCTGCACGCCCCACTGCGCCCAGCGGCGCAGGCCGCCCAGGCTGAGCTGCCCCAGCAACGTGTCGAGCCGGCCCAGCATGGGCCGCAAACCACGTGGCGCCTGGGCCGCGAGCGTGCTCAGAAACTGCAGGTACTGCAAAAACAGCGCCGCATCGGCCAGCCGGCGCGCCGCGGTGGGCGCGGTCGCCAGCACCCGCTCGATCACCGCGCCCGAGGTTTTGGAGGCCAGCCGCAGCGCGGCGCTGGCCAGCTCGGCCACGGCATCCTCGCCCACCTCCCGCGCCACCTGCGGCGCGGCGTCGATCCAGGCCTCGACCACGGCATCGCCGCGCCCCAAGCCCTGCAGCGCCACCGCGCCCCCCGCATAGCGGTCGAGCCCGCGCGCCGAAAAGACCTTGGTGGCCTCGGTCCAACGCAGCTCGATCCGCTGGCGCAGCCCCGGCGGCAGCGCCGCGGCCTGCTCGCCCAGATCGTGCAAGGGGGCGCTCATGGCCGCTCAAAAAAAGGTCGCCACGGCCGCGTCGAGCGCGTCGCGCATGTCCGGATCGTCCGTGATGGGGCGCACCAGCGCCACGCGACACGCGGCCTGGGGCGACACGCCCTGGGCGATCAGGCTGCCCGCATGGATCAACATGCGTGTGGACAGACCTTCGTCCAGGCCGTGACCCTTGAGGTTGCGCGCGCGCTCGGCGATCGCCACCAGCTTGTCGGCCACCTCTGCGCTCACCCCCGTCTCGTGGGCGACGATCTCCACCTCGACCGCATGCTCCGGGTAGCCGAAGTCCAGCGCCCCGAAGCGCTGTTTGGTCGATTGCTTCAGATCCTTCATCAGGCTTTGGTAGCCCGGGTTGTACGAGATGACGATCTGGAAATCCGGATGCGCCCGCACCAGCTCGCCCTTCTTTTCCAGCGGCAGCACGCGGCGGTTGTCGGTCAGCGGGTGGATGACCACCGTGGTGTCCTGGCGCGCCTCCACCACCTCGTCCAGATAGCAGATGGCGCCGTGCCGCGCGGCCAGGGCCAGCGGCCCGTCTTGCCAGCGGGTGCCGCTTGCCTCGAGCAAAAAGCGGCCCACCAGGTCCGACGCCGTCATGTCCTCGTGGCAGGCCACGGTGATCAGCGGCCGCGACAGCTTCCAGGCCATGTACTCGACGAAGCGGGTCTTGCCGCAGCCGGTCGGGCCCTTGAGCATCATCGGCATGCGCACCGAGTACGCCGCCTCGAACAAAGCCACCTCGTCGGCCACGGGTCGGTAGTACGGCTGGCGCGTGACGCGGTAGCCAGCCAGAACGTCATCGGCCATGGCTCGGCACCCTCACACGGTCTTGCCGCGGAAGATGACCATCGACGCACCCTGCGACTGCTTGAAGTTGTCGTAGCCGATCAGGCGCACATGGTGGTCGGGGTTGGCGCGGTGGCACGCCTCGGCCTCGGCCAGGATGCGGTCGATGTCGGTCTCGCCAAACATCGGCAGCTTCCACATGTACCAGTACGAGTCCATCATGTACTGGGGCTCGGTGTGCTCGATGGCCGGGTTCCAGCCCCGGCTGACGATGTAGGCCACCTGTTTGCGGATCTCCTCCGCGTTCATCGGGGGCAGGTACGAGAAGGTCTCGAACTTGCGGCTGGCCGGGTCGGAGAGCCGGGAGTGGTAATCCATCACGTCGGACATGGCGTTTCCTTTTCGCTGGGTGGGAGGACGGTCGAACGGCGGGGTCACTTGTGGGCGACGTCGAGCTTGTCCACGGTGTCGAACTCGAAGCGGATTTCCTTCCAGGTCTCCATCGCGACGCGCAACTCCGGCGAATGGCGGGCAGCCTCGGTGAGCACGGCTTTGCCTTCCTTCTCGACGGCGATGCCCTCGTTGCGGGCCTTGACGCAGGCCTCCAGCGCCACCCGGTTGGCACAGGCGCCGGCCGCGTTGCCCCAGGGGTGGCCCAGCGTGCCGCCGCCAAACTGCAGCACCGAGTCGTCGCCAAAGATGGACACCAACGCCGGCATGTGCCAGACGTGGATGCCCCCCGAGGCCACCGGCATGACCCCCGGCATGGAGCCGAAGTCCTGATCGAAGAAGATGCCGCGGCTGCGGTCCTCCCGGATGAAGCGCTCGCGCATGATGTCGATCCACCCCAAGGTGGAGGCGCGATCGCCCTCGAGCTTGCCGACCACGGTGCCCGAGTGCAGGTGGTCGCCGCCAGACAGGCGCAAGGCCTTGGCCAGCACGCGGAAATGGATGCCGTGGTGCGGATTGCGGTCGATCACCGCGTGCATGGCGCGGTGGATGTGCAGCAGCACCCCATTGCGGCGGCACCAGTTGGCCAATCCGGTGTTGGCGCAAAAACCGCCGGTCAGAAAGTCGTGCATGATGATCGGCATGCCCAGCGACTTGGCGAACTCGGCGCGCTCGTACATCTCCTCCGGCGTCGGGGCGGTCACGTTCAGGTAGTGGCCCTTGCGCTCGCCGGTCTCGCGCTCGGCCTTGTGGATCGCCTCGGCCACGAACTCGAACCGCTGCCGCCACCGCATGAACGGCTGGCTGTTGACGTTTTCGTCGTCCTTGGTGAAGTCCAGCCCGCCGCGCAGACACTCGTAGACGGCGCGGCCGTAGTTCTTGGCCGACAGGCCCAGCTTGGGCTTGATGGTGCAGCCCAGCAGCGGCCGGCCATATTTGTTCATGATGTCGCGCTCGACCTGGATGCCGTGCGGCGGCCCGCCGCAGGTCTTGACGTAGGCGATGGGAAAGCGCACATCCTCCAGCCGCAGCGCCCGGATCGCCTTGAAGCCGAACACATTGCCGACCAGCGAGGTGAACACGTTGACCACCGACGCCTCTTCGAACAGGTCGATCGGATAGGCCACGAAGGCGTAGAAGCAGGTGTCGTCGCCGGGCACGTCCTCGATGCGATAGGCGCGGCCCTTGTAGTAGTCCAGGTCGGTCAGCAGGTCGGTCCAGACCGTCGTCCAGGTGCCGGTGGACGATTCGGCCGCCACGGCGGCGGCGGCCTCCTCGCGGTCCACCCCGGGCTGGGGCGTGATCTTGAAACAGGCCAGGATATCCGTGTCCTTGACCGTGTAGTGCGGCTCCCAGTAGGTGCTGCGGTACTCCTTGACGCCGGCGTTATAGGTTTTCGCGGCCATGCTGACTCCTCGGGCTGGTGGTTCGGTCGTCCCGCGACGCGGGGCTGAAACGGATTCTGGGCGCCCAAGTCGTTCATGAAAAGTAAAATATCAAAACGATATTGTTTTATTTGAATAAACATGAATACCCGCCACCTCACCCTGCACCAACTGCGCATTTTTTTGGCGGTGGCGCAGCACGGCAGCTTCGCCCGCGCGGCCGAGGCCCTGCACCTGGCGCCGCCCACCTTGTCGCTGCAGGTCAAGCAGCTGGCCCAAACCGTGGGGCAGCCGCTGTTCGAGCAAATCGGCAAGCGCATCTACCTGACGGCGGCCGGGCACGCCATGGCCGACGCCTGCCGCGATATCGAAGACCGGCTGCAGCGCCTGGCGGAGGACGTGGCCGCCCTGCAAGGGGTGGAGCGCGGCCGGCTGCGCCTGGCCATTCTGACCACCGTCAAATACGTCGTGCCCAAGCTGCTTGGCGGGTTTTGCGCGGCGCATCCGGGCATCGAGGTGTCCATGGTGGTGGGCAACCGTGAAACGCTGGTGCAGCGCCTGGCACAAAACCAGGACGACCTGTATGTCCTGGGCCAACCGCCGGAGCACCTGGATGTGGTCTGCGAGGCGTTTGCCGACAATCCCCTCGTGCCCATCGCGCCTCCGGGCCACCCGTTGGCGGGCGTGCGCGCGATCCCGCCGCAGCGGCTGGCGCAGGAGCCCTTCATCCTGCGCGAGCCAGGCTCAGGCACCCGTCTGACGACGGAGCGTTTTTTTGCGGCGCACGGCGCACGCCTGCGCACCCGGCTGGAGGTGGGCAGCAACGAGGCCGTCAAACAAACCGTGGCCGGCGGGCTGGGCGTGGCCGTGCTGTCGGCGCACACGGTGTCCGCCGAGCTGGCGCTGGGCGAACTGATCGCGCTGGACGTGACGGGCTTTCCACTGCTGCGGCGCTGGCAGATCGTCTATCCGCACGGCAAGCGGCTGTCGCCGGCGGCGCTGGCCTTCAAGGCGTGGCTGCGGGACCACCGTCCGACGGCGGTGGTGCCGCAGCCGACAGCGGCCGGATGAGCACCTCGTCGATGCGGCGGCCCTCGGTGGATCGCACCTCGAACACCCAGCCGCCAATCTCGACCCGCTCGCCCGGTGTCAACAAGCGGCCTGCCACCATCAGCATCAGCCCGGCCACGGTGTGGTAGCGGTCCTTGTCCTCGTCGGGCAAGGCATCGATCTCGAGCCGGGCCTTGAGTTCGTGCGCCGGCATGCTGCCATCGACCCGCCAACTCCCATCGGGCAGCGGGGTGGCCCAGGCGTCCTGCGGCTCGTCGGCCGACAGTTCGCCCGTGATCGCCTCCAGCAGATCCAGCGGCGTGAGCATCCCCTGCACCACACCGTACTCGTCCACCACGAACACCATGCGCATGGCGCGGGCTCGAAACTGCTCCAGCAGTTCCAGCCCGCTGAGGGTCTCGGGCACGAAGGTCGCCGGCAGCGCATCGCGCGCCCAGTCGGTCTCGTGCCCTCCGATCTCGTCCAGGGCCATCAGATGCGTGAGCGCCACCACGCCTTGCACATGATCGAGTCCGCCACGGCACACCGGATACCATGAGTGCCCGCTCTGGCGCGCGCGGCGCAGCACCTCGGTCAGCGGCTCGCCCGCCTCCAACCAATCGATGTCCGAGCGCGGCACCATCAGGCTGCCGAGCTGCCGGTCATCCAGCGACAGCACATTGCGCACCATGCGGTGCTCCTGCCGCTCGATCACGCCGGCGCCCAAGCCTTCGCGCAGGCTGGCGTGGATCTCCTCTTCCGTCACCGTTCGCGCCGCGCCGGTGTCGATGCGCAGCAGGCGCAGGACCCCATGCGTGGTGGCCGACAGCAGCAGCACGAAGGGCTTGGCTACGCGAGCCACGCCGGCCATGGGCCGGGCCACCCAGCGCGCGACGGCCTCCGGATAGAGCTGGCCGATGCGCTTGGGCACCAACTCGCCAAAGACGATCGTCAAAAAGGTGATGGCCGCCACGACGATGGCGGTGGCGGACACCGAAGCCGTCACATCAGACCAGCCCCAGCTGCGCAACCACGCGGCCAGATCGTCGCTGAACGCCGCCTCGCCCACGATGCCATTGAGCATGCCGATGGAGGTGATCCCCACCTGCACGGACGACAAAAACTGCGTCGGATTGTCCAGCAGTTGCAGTGCGGTGCGGGCCCCCTTGTCCCCCGCGTCGGCCAGGGCCGACAAGCGCGCCCGGCGGCTGGCCGCCAGCGCCAGCTCGGACATGGCAAACGCCCCATTGAGCAGGGTCAGAAAGACGATCAGCAGGATATCCATAATGCGCGCCCATGGCACTGTACCTGATTGGCGACGTCCAGGGCTGCGACGGCGCGTTGCAGCACCTGTTGGACGAAATCGGCTTTTCCCCGAGCCGGGACCGCCTGATCCTGCTGGGCGATCTGGTCAACCGCGGTCCGGCATCGCTGGCGGTGCTGCGCCGGCTGCTGGCGCTGGAGGGGGCAGCCGATGCCCTGCTGGGCAATCACGACCTGCACCTGCTGGCTGTCGCGGCCGGCGTGCGGCCGCCGCACCGCAACGACACGCTGGACGGCATCCTCGGTGCACCGGACCGCGCGGCGCTGCTCGACTGGCTGCGCCAGCGTCCGCTGGCGATGGCGGTACACGGCTGGCTGCTCGTGCACGCCGGTGTGTTGCCGCAGTGGTCGGCGGCGCAGGTGCTGTCGCTGGCGACGGAGGTGCAAACCCTGCTGCGCGGGCCCGAGCTGACCGACTGGTTGCACCAGATGTACGGCAACCAACCCGACCGCTGGAGCGACGACCTGCGGGGCCCCGCGCGCTGGCGTGTCATCGTCAATGCCCTGACGCGGCTGCGCTTTTGCAGCGCCGAGGGGGTGATGGAATTTGCAACCAAAGACAGCGCCGCCGACGCCCCCGCCGGCTATCTGCCGTGGTTCGACGTGCCCGGGCGCCGCTGCGCCGGCACGCCGGTCGCGTTTGGCCACTGGTCCACCCTCGGGCCGCTGCAACGTGCGGACCTGCTGGCGCTGGACACCGGCTGCGTCTGGGGCGGCCAGCTCAGCGCGGCCTGCCTGCCGCACGCCCCGGTGGCGGACGCACGGCAGGTCGAGATCATCCGGATACCGTGTCCGCAGGCTCAGGCACCGGGTCGGGGGATGTGAACGCCGGCAGCGGCGCGCGCAACAGAGCCGGCACCTTGCGCTTGGGCCGGATGTAGGCCGACAGGCCTTTCGGCGCAGGGGCCTTGGCCGGTTGCTCCCATTCCGGTTGGGCATCGGGCGGCAGGGACGGCTCGTACGGGCGATCGTACAGCGGATCTGCCGGGGCACGCCGCTCGACCGCCGAGCGTGTCGGGCGGGCCGAACGTGCCACGGACTCGGCGCGCGCGGGCGCCACCCCGCCTTCGGCCTCGGGCGCCTGCCACAGGCGTTGGCCGTCGTTGTGGCGCGCGGGCCGGCCGCGCGAGCGGCGCTCGTCTTCGATCTCCAGCGGCTCGACCTCCGCCTTGCGGCCGATCAACTTCTCGATATCCGCCAGGGAGCGGGCATCGCGGCCGCTCACGAAGGAGATGGCCAACCCCGACGCCCCCGCCCGCCCGGTGCGCCCGATGCGGTGCACATAGTCCTCGGCGTTGAAGGGGATATCGACGTTGAAGACCGCGGGCACATCCTTGATGTCCAGACCGCGCGCCGCGACGTCGGTGCACACCAGCAAATCGACTTGGCCCTGCTTGAAGGCATCGAGCGCTTTGAGGCGCTCATCCTGGCTTTTGTCGCCATGCAGCGCCGCCACGCGCAGGCCGTCGCGCTCCAGCGACCGGGCCAGGCGCGCGCAGCCCAGCTTGCTGTTGACGAACACGAAGGCCTGCTTGACCTGCTCCTGCCGCACCAACTGCTTGAGCGCCTGGCGCTTGTCGTCCTCTTCCACCCGGTAGAAGCGCTGCTCCACGGTCGCCGCCGTGGTGTTGGCGCGCGCCACCTCGATCACCACCGGATCCTGCAGATAGCTCGATGCCAGGCGCTTGATCTCGGGCGAGAAGGTGGCGGAAAACAGCAGCGTGGTGCGCTGTTTGGGCAGGTAGGACAGGATGCGTTGCAGGTCGGGCAGAAAGCCGATGTCGAGCATGCGGTCCGCCTCGTCGAGCACCACATACTCAACCTGATTGAGCACCGCCGTCTTGGCCTCGATGTGGTCGAGCAACCGCCCGGGCGTAGCGACCAGAATCTCCACCCCCTTGCGCAGTTCCTCGACCTGCGGCTTCATGTCCATGCCGCCAAAGACGACCGCGCTGCGCAGCGGGGTGTACTTGGCGTACAGCTTGACCTGCTGGGCCACCTGGTCCGCCAACTCCCGCGTGGGCAGCAACACCAAGGCGCGCACGGGGTGCCGTGCCGGTGAGGTGGACGTATTGGCATGGCGCAGCAGCCGCTGCAACAGCGGCAGCGAAAACGCCGCCGTCTTGCCGGTGCCGGTCTGGGCGGCCCCCATCACGTCACGGCCCTGCAGCACGACCGGAATGGCCTGCGCCTGAATGGGCGTCATGGTCGTGTAGCCCATCTCGGCGACGGCCCGCGCCAGCGGTTCGGCCAGATTCAGTTCGGAAAAAGCTTGAGTCATGTGGCGTTATTGTCGCACCGCAGCACGAAAGGCGCCACCGATCAACGACGAAGGGCCCAGCGGGCCCCTCGTTCACACCGGTGGCGCGGCCCGCAGGGGGCGGCGCGTGCGCCGTCAGGCAAAGGACGGCGCGGGGTCGCTGGTCGGGCGCCCGTGGAAATCGGTCCAGCAACGCCGCGTGAAATCGTACAGCTTGCAGCGGCGCGCGGTGTCGAAGTACCAGCGCCAGCTAAAGCGCTGGATGATGATGCGCCCGGGCAGCATGTCCTCCAGCTTCTTTTGCGCCTGCTTGAGCTTGTACAGCGGCACGCTCATGTCCACGTGGTGCGCGGTGTGCTCCATGATGTGGTGCATCAGTGCACCGATCTTCAGCGGGAACTCCAGGTGCACCGTGGTCGACACGAACGGGGCCGCCTTGGCCCAAGCCACCTTGTCATCGTGCCACTGTACCGCGGGATGCGTGTGGTGGACGTACACGACGAAGCCAATCATCGCGTTCCAGAACACGAACGGCACGACGAAGCCCATGACCACCTGCAACCACACGGATTGCCCCGTGGCCAGCGCCGCCCAGACCATACCGCCCACCCACAACAGCGCGACCGCCAGCACGAACACCCCGTCCCATAGGAACTCGGGACGGCGCGTGCCCATGTACGTCTTGCGCGGGAAGAACATGCGCAGCCACCACATTTCGATGAAGTAATACAGCGCAGGCCCCCAGCCGCTGCGATAGATGCGCTCGAGCATACGGCGCCCCGGCGACAGGGCATCGAACTCCGTCTTGGTCAGCGGCGCCCAGACGAAGTCCACCCCTTTGAGGTTGGTGTAGCCGTGGTGCACGACGTTGTGGCCGACCTCCCACAGGCTGTAGGGGGTGAGCGACGGGATCATCGCGATGCGGCCAAGCAGCTTGTTCAGGCCGCGATGCGGCGTGTAGCTTTGGTGGCAGGCATCGTGGCCAATGATGAACAGCCGCCCGATGGTAAAGCCCGCGGCCAGCCCGCACAGCAGCTTGGCCCACCACGCCTCGAAGGCAATGGTGCCGGCGATCAGCGCCGCAAAAATCACCCAATCCAGCACGAGCAAGGCAATGGCGATGGCGGTGCGGCGCTCGCCCAGCGGCGTGATCCAGCCACGGATGACTTTGCGGTGGGGCAGCGGCTGCCCCGGTGGAATGGGTTGGGAGACCTCGGGCGCGAACACGGTTTCGGTGGCAGACATGACGAATCGGTGGAACAGGGCTGACGCTGACAAGCCGGCGCAAGTATGCCCGATGATGCCCGACCCCGCTTGATACAAGTCAAGCGACGAGCCCCACGGTTGCGGCGCTGTTGCTTTCCCCACAAAGACCCGCGGCGCCTTATAATGGTGGGCTTTGCTGGCAACATCCACCAAACCCAGAAGGAATTGAGCCTATGGCAACCAAGTCGAAAAAGTCGCCGCGCCTGGCCTCCGGCCGCAAGCGCGCGCGCCAAGACGTCAAACTCAACGCGCACAACGCGTCGCTGCGCTCGCAGTACCGCACCGCCGTCAAGAAGGTGGAAAAGGCCGTCGCTGCCGGCGACAAGGCCAAGGCCACCGAGCTGTTCGCCCAGATGCAGTCGATCGTCGACTCGATCGCCGACAAGGGCATCTTCCACAAGAACAAGGCCGCTCGCGACAAGAGCCGCCTGTCGGCCAAGGTCAAGTCCCTGGCCGCCGCGTCCGCCTAAACCCCGGGGACACCCTCGCCCGGACCCCGCCGGCGGCCAGCCGGTCGGAATGTCCGCCTTGGAACGGGTGCGCTGCCAGCAAATCCCATCCAACGCCGCCGTGGCCTACGCCTGGCGGCGTTTTTTCATGGAACGCGCGGATGCCGACAAGCGGCGGCGATGCACGTCAGCCGCGCGGCGGATCGGGCAGCAGACAGGCCTCGGTCACGACCAAGTCGTTGTCGCGCGCAAACCCCATCACGAAATCCCATGCCCGCTCGTCGTAGTCGCGCAACGCGCGATTGACGACGACGCACTTGACGCCGTTGATGACGGTGGGAATCACCCACGGCGAGTAGCACAGGTGGGCGCCGTGCCCCTGTGCCGCCTGAGGGTGAAACGGACTCATCACGCCCGCCAGGCGCTCGGCCCAGTCGCTGGGGCGAAACGTGCGGCCACTGCGCGTGACCCCCTGGATGAAGATTTCTTGGGCGTTGGGCGTGACCATCGCGCGGACGGCCGCGGCCGGTGGGCGCGCGGCGACAGGGAGGGTGGGTGGACGACCCCGAACATGGGGCTGGCGTGGCGCGAGGATCGCCCGGCCACGTGGAAAATTGTATCTTATATAAGACTTGATCGGATTCTTCGGCCATCGGCGGGCAGGCCCTAGAATCGCGCTTTCCCCCGGCTGGCCCTTGCCGAACCCCTGTCGCTGGATGCCCATGAATGCCACCCCTGCCCCGACCGAGCCGCACGTGATGTCCACCTACGGACGCGTCCCGATCCTGCTCACGCACGGGCGTGGCTGCCGGGTGTGGGATGCCGACGGCCGCGAGTACCTCGACGCGCTGGCCGGCATCGCGGTCAACACGCTGGGCCATGCGCACCCGCGGCTGGTGCGCGCGTTGCAGGACCAGGTGGCGCAACTCATCCACGTCAGCAACTACTACCACCACCCCTGGACCGAGCCGCTGGCCGCCGCGTTGTGCGAGCACTCCGGCCTGGACAAGGTGTTTTTCTGCTCCAGCGGGCTGGAGGCCAACGAAGCGGCGCTCAAGCTCGCCCGCAAGTTCGGCCACGACAAGGGCATCGCGCGGCCCGAGATCGTGGTGTACGAGCGCGCCTTCCACGGCCGCTCCATCGCGACGCTGTCGGCCACCGGCAACCCCAAAGTGCAGGCGGGCTTCGAGCCGCTGGTGGAAGGCTTCATCCGCGTGCCGATCAACGACCTGGAGGCGCTCAAGCGCGCCACCGACGGCAACCCCAACGTCGTGGCGGTGTTCTTCGAGGCCATCCAGGGCGAAGGCGGCGTGCATCCGCTGGAGCCTGAGTACATCGCCGGCGTGCGCGCGCTGTGCGACGAACGCGACTGGCTGCTGATGATCGACGAGGTGCAGTGCGGCATGGGCCGCACCGGCAAATGGTTCGCGCACCAGTGGGCCGGCATCCGACCCGACGTGATGCCACTGGCCAAGGGGTTGGGCTCGGGCGTACCGATCGGCGCGGTGGTGGCGGGTCCGCGCGCGGCCCAGATCTTTCAACCCGGCAACCACGGCACCACCTTCGGCGGCAACCCGCTGGCCACACGCGCGGGGCTGGAAACCATCCGCATCATGGAGGACGAAGGCCTGCTCGACAACGCCGCCACCGTGGGGACGCACCTGCACACCCAGCTTTGGGCCGAGCTGCACGGCCTGCCCGGCGTGCGCGAGGTACGCGGCAAGGGCCTGATGATCGGGGTGGAGCTGGATCGCCCCTGCGGCGTGCTGGTCAACCGCTGCGCGCAGGCCGGGCTGCTGCTGTCCGTGACCGCCGACCGGGTGATCCGCCTCGTGCCGCCGCTGATCCTGTCGCGCGCCGAAGCCGACGAGATCGTGGCCAAGCTGGTGCCCCAGGTGCGCGCCTTCCTGAACGAGACCTCCGCATGAAACACTATCTGCAATTCAAGGACCTGGGCGCGGATGAGTACGCCTATCTGTTCGAGCGCGCGGACTTCATCAAGCGCAAGTTCAAGGCCGTCGAGAAGTACCAGCCCTTCGCCGATCCGGACCGCACGCTGGCGATGATCTTCGAGAAGGCCAGCACGCGCACGCGCGTCAGCTTCGAGGCCGGCATGTACCAGATGGGCGGCTCGGTGGTGCACCTGACCACCGGCGACAGCCAGCTGGGCCGCAGCGAGCCGATCGAGGACACCGCGCGCGTCATCAGCCGCATGGTGGACCTGGTGATGATCCGCACCTTCGAGCAGAGCAAGATCGAGCGCTTCGCCGCGCATTCGCGCGTGCCGGTGATCAACGGCCTGACCAACGAATTTCATCCGTGCCAGATCCTGGCGGATCTGTTCACGTGGCTGGAATGCCGTGGCCGGCGCGCCGACGGCACCCTGGATCCGGGCGCGC
This sequence comes from Tepidimonas sp., assembly GCF_046292505.1. Lineage (GTDB taxonomy): Bacteria > Pseudomonadota > Gammaproteobacteria > Burkholderiales > Burkholderiaceae_C > Tepidimonas. The sequence continues at coordinate 58,109 of NZ_JBKBQX010000008.1, forward strand.
TGCGCGGCATCACGGTGGCCTGGGTCGGCGACGGCAACAACATGGCCAACACCTGGCTGCAGGCGGCGCAGATCCTGGGCTTTCGCGTGCACCTCAGCACCCCGCGCGGCTACGAGGTCGACCCCTCCGTGGCCGGCGTGCCGCGCGGCGACTTCTGGCAGGTGTTCGACGACCCGATGGAAGCCTGCCGCGGCGCCGATCTCGTCACCACCGACGTGTGGACCAGCATGGGCTACGAGGCCGAGAACGAAGCACGCCAGAAGGCGTTTGCCGCCTGGCGCGTGACGCCGGCGATGATGGCGCAGGCCAAGCCCGAGGCGCTGTTCATGCACTGCCTGCCCGCCCACCGCGGCGAGGAAGTGGACGCCGAGGTCATCGACGGCCCGCAGTCCGTCGTCTGGGACGAGGCGGAAAACCGCATGCATGTGCAAAAGGCGTTGATGGAGTACCTGTTGCTGGGCAGGCTATGACCTATGCGGTTTCGAGCGCAGCGACCTAACCGCATGCATGTGACAAAGGCGCTGATGGAGGATCTGCTGCTCGGCCGGCTGTGCGTGCGATGAGCGAGTGTCAGCGTTGCGGCGCATGCTGCGCCTGGTTTCGGGTCGATTTTTCGCTGTACGAGACGCAGAACGGGGGCGGCCAGGTCCCGGACGGGCTGACCGTGCCCGTGACCGGCGCCACGGTACGCATGCGCGGCACTGACCATTGGCCCCCGCGCTGCAGCGCCTTGACGGGGAGTGTGGGCGAGCGGGTGGCCTGCGGCATCTACGAGTGGCGGCCGTCGCCCTGCCGCGAATTCGCCGAGGGCAGCGACGCCTGCCAGCGCGCGCGGGCGCGCCACGGCCTGCCCCCGGTATCGTCCGCGTGATCGCCGGGCCGCCAGCCACCGACGGGCTGGCGGGCCGTTGGGGGTCAGAGCCGGCGCTTGTCCGGCGTCCCTTGCGCCAGCGCCTGCTCGACGCGACGGCACAGGGTGCGCAGCACCTCGATGCGCGACCACAGCTTGTCGTCCGACGCCACCAGATGCCACGGGGCGACCCGGGTCGAGGTGCGGTCCACCATGTCTTGCACCGCCCGTTCGTACTGCGGCCATTTGTCGCGGTTGCGCCAGTCTTCCGGGGTAATCTTGAACTGCTTGTGGGGCGTGGCCTCGCGCTCGCGAAAGCGGCGCAGCTGCTCCTGCGGCGTGATGGCCAGCCAGAACTTGACGATGATCACCCCCGCCTCGGCCAACTCCTCCTCGTAGGCGTTGATCTCGCCATAGGCGCGCATCCAGTCGGCCTCGGCGCAAAAGCCCTCTACCCGCTCCACCAGCACGCGCCCGTAGCACGAACGGTCGAAGATGACCGCACGGCCATGCGGTGGGATGTAGCGCCAAAACCGCCACAGATAGGGCTGGGCGCGCTCGTTCTCGTTGGGGGCCGCAACGGGCACCACGCGGTAAAAGCGCGCATCCCAGGCCGCGGTCAGGCGCCGAATGGTGCTGCCCTTGCCCGCGGCATCCATGCCTTCAAACACCACCACCAGCGAGCGGCCGCGCAGGCGCGGATCGCGGCTCAATCCGTTGAGCCGACCCTGCCACCGCTCCAGCAGGCGCTCGTACCGCTCGTGCGTCAGCCGCCGCCCGTAGTCCTGCGCCTTGAGCAGCGTCACATCGTCGCCCGGCGCCTCGATCACGCTGGCGGGCAACGGCCCCTGGGGCGGCACGGGCGACGCCGGCGCCACCGCGTGGCGCAGCACCGACAGCAGATGCCGCCCCGCGGTCAGATGGCGGTAGGCCTCGTCGCTGCCTTCGATGACGATCCACGGCGCCTCGCCCAGGCTGGTTTTGCGCAGCGCTTCGTCGCTGGCCTCGATGAAGTCGTCGTAGCGTTTCAGGTGGGCCTTCTCCTGCGGTCCGATGCGCCACGCCGTGCGGGGGTCGGACGCCAGCGCCTTCAAACGCGCCTTGGCCGCCTGCCGCGACAGGTGAAACCAGAACTTCACCAACACCACCCCCTCGGCCGCCAGCATGCGCTCGAACTGGCGGATGCGCTCCAGCCGGTGGGCGAAATGGTCGCGGCTGTCGCGCCCCTCGACCCGCGCCAGGATCGGATCGGTGTACCACGAGCCAAACAAAATCCCGATGCGCCCTTTGGGCGGCAACACCTGCCAAAACCGCCACATCTCGGGCCAGCGGCGGTCTTCGTCGGTCATGGCGCCAAACGCCTCGGTCCGTATGTGCCGCGGGTCCATCCAGGCGTTGAGCGTGTTGACCGTCTCGCTGCGCCCGGCCCCGTCCACCCCGTTGATGAGGATGACCACGGCGCGGGTGCCGCGGCGCAGCAACTCGTATTGGGCATCCAGCAGGGCGGCCCGCAAGGCCGGCACTTCGGCTTTGTACGTGGCGCGGTCGATGCGGTGGCCGATTTCGGCCGAATCAAACATGGCGGTCTCCCCTCCGTGATCGGCGTGACCATGTTATACCCTAGCCAGTCACGCCGAATCGCCTATAATAAAGAGCTTTGCTGGCAAAACCCCGTCGGCCGTGATCACCTTGAAGACGGGGAACCCCTGCCAGGCAAGCCGGCGTCGGGTCTGATCTTCCCCACGTGCGGCCCTGGCACACCATGGAAACCATTGGCCAATGACCACCATTCGCGTTAAAGACAACGAACCGTTCGACGTCGCCCTGCGCCGCTTCAAGCGCACGATCGAGAAGCTGGGCCTGCTCAACGAGCTGCGCGCCCGCGAGTTTTACGAAAAGCCCACCGCCGAGCGCAAGCGCAAGAAGGCCGCGGCCGTCAAGCGCCACCTCAAGCGCGTGCGCTCGCAGCAGCTGCCGCAGCGTCTGTACTGATCGACCGGACGCGACGGCCGGCAAGGGCAGACCCTGGCCCGCTGCGCCCGGTTCTGCATTCCGTTTCCGGCCGACCCCAAAGCCCGCCAGAGGACGCTCCGGCGGGCTTTGTTGCTTGCTCACGAAACCCTAGGACTGGACACCCCATGGCACTGAAGGATCGGATCACCGACGACATGAAGACCGCCATGCGCGCCAAGGACAGTGCGCGCCTGGGCGCCATCCGCTTGCTGCTGGCCGCGATCAAGCAAAAAGAGGTCGATGAGCGCGTGACGCTGGACGACGCCGGGGTGATCGCCGTGGTGGACAAGCTGCTCAAGCAGCGCCGCGATGCCATCGCCGCCTACGAACAAGCCGGCCGCACCGATCTGGCTGACAAGGAGCGCGCCGAGGCCCAGGTGCTCGAGGCCTATCTGCCCGCGCGGCTGGATGCCGCGGCGATCGCTGCGGCCGTGCAAGCGATCGTCGGCCGCGTCGCCGCCGACCTGGGGCGCGCGCCCTCCCCCGCGGACATGGGCAAGGTCATGGCCCTGGCCAAGGCCGAGCTGGCCGGGCAGGCGGACATGGGCCAGGTGTCGGCCGCGGTCAAGGCCGCCCTGGCGGGCTGATCCCCGACGCGCTGCGCATGGGCGCCGCCCCTGCCTTTGCTGCGGACGCCCCGATCGGGGTATTCGACTCCGGGGTGGGCGGCCTGTCGGTGCTGCGCGAGATCCGCGCTCGCCTGCCCGCCGAGCGCCTCATTTACGTGGCCGATTCCGGACACGCGCCCTACGGCGACAAATCTCCCGCTTACGTCCAAGCCCGCGCCGAGCACATCCTGGCCCAATTGCGGCGCGCCGGGTGCAAGGCCGTCGTCGTCGCCTGCAACACCGTCACCGGCCTGTCCATCCAGGCCTTGCGCGAGCGACATCCGGACTGGGCGATCGTGGCCATCGAGCCGGCCGTCAAACCCGCGGCCGCCCTCACCCGCAGCGGCGTCGTCGGCGTGCTGGCAACCCGCAACACCGTGGACAGCCCGGGATTGGCCCGTCTGATCGCCGCGCATGCGGCCGGCGTGCGGATGCTCCCGCAAGCCTGCCCGGGCTGGGCGGAGCGCGTCGAACGCGGCGAACTGGACGGCCCCGACACCGAGGCCGCGGTGGCACAGCGCGTGCGCCCGCTGTTGGCGGCCGGGGCCGACGTGCTCGTGCTCGGGTGCACACACTACCCTTTCCTGCGCCCGGTCATCCAGCGCATCGCCGGCCCGGATGTCACCATCCTGGACCCGGCCCCTGCGGTCGCGCGCGAGCTGGCACGTCGGCTGCACGAAGCCCACCTCGCCACACTCGACACCGCCCCCGGGGAAGTCGCGTTCTGGACGAGCGGCGACCTGGCCCGGACGGCAGACGTGATCGGGCTGCTGTGGGGACAGGCCGTGCAGCCAAAGCGCCTTTCCGACGACCTCGCATAACGGTGCCCGAGGTATCCGCGGCACAAGTTCGCATGACCGATATCCCTCTTTCGCCGCTCCCTTCTGCATGGAACTGATTTTTCTTGTGCTCGCACTGGGCGCCGGCCTTCAGGTCGCCAAGGTGCGCGAACAGCAGCACCGCATTCGCTTGCTCGGCCGCTACTTGCAGCCCTACCGCATCGAACGCCTGATGGAAACCCTGCTGGACGGCTACCTGCGCGCCTTGGGTGAGGACGATCCCGCCCGGCGCGAGCAGATCTGGGCCGTGCTGACCGCGGCCGAAACCGAGCTGCGGGACCAGGTCCGCCAACTGGCCGCCGATGTCGAGCAGATCTGGCCGGACGATGCCCTGGTCAGCACCCTGCCCATCGCGCTGCCACGTGCGCACAAACTGTTTCCACGGGCGACCTTCGATCTGCGCCGCGCCCTGGCCATACACGCGGCGGGCATCGAGGCGGTCGTGACCAACCAGGCTGGGCTGCCCCGGCGGGATCAGGCCTACATGCTGAGCGCCGAAATGTTGCTGTTGCAGCACACCTGCCACTGGTTCTGCCGCTCGCGCACCGTAGCCACCGCGCGTATGCTGGCCCGGCACAAAACCGACCACGCGCAACTGGTGCAGGCGGTCTCCCCGCAAACGCGCGACGCTTACCGGCGGCTCATCGGGCGGTAACACGCATGGCCCGCGTGTGCCGCGGGCCACTTGGAAGACTGCCGGGGGCGGCGTCACGACGAGCGGTGCCGCCCCGTTGTCAAAAACGGTACACCAAAAACGAAAGGCCCACTCAATGGCGGGCCAAGTCGTCGATTGATTTGGTGGGTCGTGCAGGATTCGAACCTGCGACCAACGGATTAAAAGTCCGCTGCTCTACCGACTGAGCTAACGACCCACACTTTCGCCACAACCACTTGCATCGATGCAGCGAAAGCATGCATTATAGCCGAAATTTTTCGCCCCTCCGGGACCGATGCCCTGGAACCGTCAGCCGCGACCGGCCGCTACGGTGTCCATGACCCAACCCGCAGCGCACAAGCCGAAAGTGGCCGTCACCGCCACGCTGGAGCCGTATCCGTGGCAATTGAGCGACCCATCCGCCGCGCCGTCCACTGAGCAGGCCGGATCCGGCGGTGCGACGGACTCCCGGCTGAACACCGCCATCACGCCCATGCGCCCCTGGCGCGGCGCGCCGTGCCATTTGCGCAGCCGCTGTCGCAGCTGCGCGAGCAGCGGGTCGTGGGTGGCCTCGGCCATGTCGGCAATCTCCACCCGATCCCCGCGCCGCTTGCCCCCTGCGGCGCCGGCAGTGATGAACACACTGCGCGTCTGCAGCGCCCAGGCGGTCATGGCCGTCTTGGCCGCCATCTGGTCACAGGCATCGATGACGGCAAACGGCCCTTGGGCGCCATGGTGCGCCTGCGCCCGGCGCAACAGGTCCGCCCAGTTGTCCGGGGTCACGAAGTCGTCGATGGTGCACACCCGACAACCCGGATGGATGGCCGCGATGCGGGCGCGCATGGCCTCCAACTTCGCTTGCCCGTAGGTGCCCTCCAGGGCATGGATTTGTCGGTTGGTGTTGGACTCGGCGATGTGATCCAGATCGATCAGGGTGAGGCGTCCCACGCCACTGCGGGCCAAGGCCTCGGCCGCCCACGACCCCACGCCGCCAATGCCGATGACGATGACGTGTGCGTCGAACAGCCGCTGCGCGCCCTGGGGGCCATACAGACGTCGCAACCCCCCGAAGCGCCGCTCGACATCGGGCGCGCCCAGCGCCGGGGCGGCGGTGGCAGCCTCAGTCACGCTCGAGCAGCCAGAGTTGGAAGCGCAGCCCACCCAGGGCGCCGGTCACGATCCCGGCAAAGGCGATCGCGCTGGTGACGCTCAGCGTCGACAGGCCCGACAAGCCCTGCCCCACGGTGCAGCCCATGGCCGTGACACCGCCCACCCCCATGCACAAGGCGCCCACCAGATGCAGCGCCGTGTCGCGCGTGCCGGCAAACCCTTCCCAGCGGAACGACCGGCTGAGCACCGCATGGGCAAACGCCCCCGCCACCACCCCCAGCACCGACACCACGCCCAGCGTCAGCACCTTGTTCTTGTCGCTGAAATAAATGAACCAGTCGAGGGTATACGCCATGGGCGCGGTGAAGGTGAGGGCCTCCATGCGGCCGCTGTTGGTCGCCAGAAAGACCGGCTCCAGCGTCTCCGGGTGCTCCGCGACGAAGCCGAGCCGGCCCGACACCCACCACATCCCGACCACGGTGGCCCCGATGCCCAGCCCGGCCAGCCACGCGTCGGGGGAACGTCGGAATCCCTCGCCCAACGCAGCCCACACCATCAGCGCCAGCCCCAGGCCCCCGCCAATCACCCACGCGGCGGTGGAGGCGTCCCACCCCAACAGGGAGGCCAGCCAACTGGGCAGTGCGCTGCCCGGTTGCATGTCGATGGCGATGCGATCGACCGTGCTGTCGCGCAGCACGGCCGTAATCCCCCGCAGGGTCGCAAACGCCGCCACCCCCATGACGAAGAACACGACCACGGCCTTGAGGCTGCCACCCCCGATGCGCACCAGCGTCTTGCTGCCGCAACCCGAAGCCAGCACCATGCCAAAGCCAAACAGCGCCCCGCCCACGAGCGCAGACAGCCAGATCACCCGCCCGCTGTAATAAATCGTTTGCGTGGGGTCGATCCACCCCACGGCCGCCATGGCGTGAAAGCCCAGCATGGCCACCCCGATGGCCATGACCCACATGCGCATGCGGGTCCAGTCGCCCATGTTCACGATGTCGCTGATCGCCCCCATGGTGCAGAAATGGGTGCGATGCGCCAAGGCGCCAAACAGAGCCGAGACAGCGAAGGCCGCCCACAGGACGGTGGTGTACAAAGATTGGAAAGCGGCGAGGTCCATGGTGCGAGAGCGTTTGCGGGCCCGATTCTACGGGCCTGCGTGTGCCGGGATGCGCCGCAGGGCGGCCGCCGCGCGGACGGCCCGGTTCACCGCAGCCGCGCCAAACGCTCGCGGGCGGTGGCCGCAGCCTCGGTATCGGGATAGCGTTTGATGAGCGCTTGCCACGTGGCGCGCGCGGCCTTCGCGTCTTTGAGTTCGAGCTGGCAGCTCGCGATGGCGAGCATCGCTTCGGCCGCCCGGGGATGCTCCGGCGACTGATCGATCAGCCGTTGATAGCTGTCGATGGCGGCGCGGTACTGGCGGTCGGCATACAGAGCATTGCCCTGCCAGTACCAGGCCAGCGGCGCGTAGCCACTGCCCGGATAGCGCGCCAGAAAATCCCCATACAGCTTGGCCGCTCGCGGAAAATCCGACGCCCGCAGGGCCGCCATGGCACCCTCGAAGGCCATCTTCTCGTCCGGACGCACGGTGAACTCGGTGCCGTCGACCGTGACCTTGGTGGGCTCCAGGGCGCGCAGGCGCTCATCGAATGCGGCCAGGGCGTCGCGCTGCTGGCGTTGCAGATCCGCCAGGTCGCGCGCGATGCGCTCCTGCTGCCCCCGCAGCGTCGCCAGCTCGCGGCGCACCGCTTCGATTTGGTTGACGACATCGAGCACCCCGCGGCGCGCGGTGTCGCCGCCGGACTGCAACTCCTGCAACTGGCGCTCGGCGGCTTCGAGGGCCTGGCGTTGCGCCTCCACGCGGCTGCGCAAATCCAGGATGGCGCGGCGCGCCTCGTCGTCGCTGAACAGCGCATGCGCGGGCAGGGCCGCCGCGGCGAGCACGGCGCCGCCCACCCAGGCGACCAATGCCGTCTGCCAGCGGCGCACCGGCAAACGCCCTGCGGCGACGGACCGGGCGAAGCGGGTATGGCTCATGGTGCGGAATCAGCGGTAGGCCAGCTCGACACGGCGGTTCTGGCTCCACGCCTCTTCGCCGCTGCCCTGCACCGCCGGCTTTTCCTTGCCAAAGCTGACCGCCTCCATCTGCGTGTCCTGCACGCCCATCAAGGCCAGGGCACGGCGCACGGCGTCGGCACGCTTTTGCCCCAGCGCCAGGTTGTACTCGCGCCCGCCGCGCTCGTCGGTGTGGCCTTCCAGGACCACGCGGCGCTGGCGGTCGGCATTCAGGAAACGCGCGTGCGCCTCTAGCGTGGCCACGAACTCGGGCTTGACGGTGTAGGAGTCGAAGTCGAAGTAGATGATGCGCGCGACATTGGCCGGCGGTTGCCCCACCCCGGGCTGCTGCGTTTGCACGGGCACCACGGTGCGGCTATCCACCGCACCGCTGCCCGCGCCACCGGCTCCGCCCCCCGCACCCGCCGCGCCGACCGGGGTGGCCGACCGGTCGCTGACGGGGGCGCTCTCGTCCAGCTTGACGCTGGAGCAGCCAGCCAGCACGGAGGCCGCCAGCAGTGCCACACCCGCGCGGATCGCGTGACGTTGCCAGAAATGACGAACAGGGGTTTTCATGGTGGAATGCAAAAGTGAAAGTGAGAAAGAAAACGTTGCCGAAAAGCGCGGCCGTGCCATCAGGTCAAAAACGGCCCCCAGTCGGGCTCGCGCACGCTACCGGTCGCCGCCAGCCGCGTCTTGATGCGTCCGTCCAGGGTGGTGGTCATCAGCGACTCGCGGCCTTGCACGCGCGTGGCATAAATGATCAGGCGGCCGTTGGGCGCAAAGCTCGGGCTTTCGTCGGCGTGGGTATCGGTCAGCGACGTGACGGTTCCGCTGGCCAGATCCATCAAGCGCAGGCGGTATGCATCGCCGAGGCGGGAGACGAAGGCCAGTTGCCGGCCATCGGGGCTGACCGCCGGGGAGATGTTGTAGCCCCCCTCGAAGGTGACGCGCGTGACCTCACGCCCATCCGGGGTCATGCGGTAGATCTGCGGCGATCCGCCTCGGTCGCTGACGAAATAGACCGCCTTGCCGTCGGGGGCAAAGGCAGGCTCGGTGTCGATGCCGCCGGTTTGGGTGATGCGCTGCGGCTGACCGCCGTCCAGGTCGAGCGCGTAAATCTGCGAGCTGCCCGCCAGGGTCAGCGTGGCATACAGCCGCCGGCCGTCGGGCGACCACGCCGGCGCGCTGTTGGAGCCGCGAAAGCTGGCCAGCAGCCGCCGCCGGCCGGTGGCGATGTCGTGCGCATAAATGACGGGTTTGAGCGATTCGAACGACACATACGCGAGCTGCGTGCCGTTGGGCGACCATGCGGGGGAGATGATGGGCTCACGGCTGGTCAGGGCGGGCTGAGCATTCTCGCCATCGGCATCGGCCACCCAGAGCTGGTGGCGATCACCGCTTTTGGTGACATAGGCGATGCGCGTGGAAAACACACCCCGCTCGCCGGTGAGCTTTTCGTAGACGTAATCCGCGATGCGGTGCGCTGCCAGCCGCAGGTCGGCCGCACTCACCGGGTAACTCAGTCCCCCCAGGTCGGTGCCGCGCACCACGTCCCACAGGCGGAACCGAACGTCGAAACGGCCGTCCGCCAGCCCGCGCACGCTGCCGGTGATCAGCGCATCCGCCCCCTGCGTGCGCCAGGGCCCGAGGTCCGGGCGCGAGGCCTCGTCCAGTCCCGAGGGACCGCCTGCAATCTGGCGGAGCTGGCCACTGCGCACCAAATCGGCTGCGACGATCGCCGCCACGTCCTGCGGCAGGCCGGAGGGCACCCGAAACGGCGCGATCGCGAACGGAATCTGCTGCACCCCAACGCCAGTCACCTCGACCCGGAACTGGGCGGCTGCTGGCGCCGACCAGGCGGCCAAGGCCCCGGCCACACCCGACGCGAGCAATCCGCGGCGGGACAGTGGCGTGGACAACAGCGACGGCGCGGTGCCGCGTTCCAGACCGGACATGGGGAGGCCGAGGCGATCGAGGAGCGTCATCGAAACGGTGATAAGCGGTCGGGCAATGACAGAAACACGGCTGCACATCGCGCGCCGCGTGTGTGGAAAACCTGCATGGGCAATGTGTGGTACGGCGGATAATACCGGAACCTTATCCGTGGCCCTGGGTGTCGACCACCCCCAAGGAAGTTCCCGCCGCAACGGCTCCGCTCCACCGCCCGCCTTGTCGACCGCAGCGCCCGAACCCTCCCCGTCCACCCCTGGCCCCGCCAGGGCTGAAGCCGGCGCGCGTGTGCGCGACCGGCTGCGGCGCCTGTGGCCGTACTTTCGCCCCGCACGGGCGGGGGTGGGCATTGCCGCCTTGGGGGCCCTGTTGGCGGCGCTGACCGAGCCGGCGATTCCCGCCCTGCTCGAGCTGCTGCTCGACGAGGGGTTCATCGCGGGCGGTCTTCCCCTGTGGACGGTCCCCGTGGCGCTGATCGGTCTGTTCGCGCTGCGCGGGGTGGCCACCTTCATCGCTCAGTACGGGTTGGCCTATACCACCAATGGGGGCATGGTGGCGCTGCGACGCGCCATGTTCGAGCGACTGGGCGAGGCGGACCTGCATCTGTTCGCCGAACAAAGCGCCAGCCGTTTGTCGAATACCCTGGTGTACGAAGTGCAAAACGGTGCTGGGCAGCTCGTCGGCGCGCTGCTGACCCTGGTGCGCACCGTCCTCACGATCGCCGCGCTGCTGGGCTATCTGCTGTGGCTGAACTGGCAGCTCACGCTGATCGTGATGGCCATGTTCCCGCCGCTGTCCTGGGGCATGAAGGCGCTGTCGCGCCGCCTGTACAGCGTCACCCGACGCAGCCAGACCGCCACCGACGCACTGGCCTATGTGGTCGAGGAAAACGTGCTGGCCCACCGGCTGGTGCGGCTGCACGGCGCCCAGGCGCAACAAAAGCGGCGGTTTGCGGCCCTCAACGCCGCGCTGCGCGGCCTGGCACTCAAGAGCACGGTCGCGGCCGCGGCCATGACGCCGCTGTCGCAGATCCTGGCGGCCACGGCCTTGTCGGCCGTCATCATGGTGGCGCTGCACCAGGCGTCCGGCGGGGTGTCGGTCGGCAGCTTCGTCGGCTTCGTGACGGCGATGTTGATGCTCGTGACCCCGATTCGCCAGCTTGCGGACATCGCCACCCCGATCACGCGCGGGCTGGCTGCGCTGGAGCGCGGTGTGTCGCTGATCGAGGACACGCCGGTGCAAAGCGGCGGGCAGCACGACGGCGGGCGGGCGCAGGGGCGCATCAGCCTGCAGGACGTGTGGGTGCGTTATGCGGGTCAGCCGGGCGCGGCCGTGCGCGGCGTGTCGCTGGAGATTGCGCCAGGCGACGTGGTGGCGTTCGTCGGTCCGTCCGGATCGGGCAAAACGACGCTGATCAACCTGCTGCCGCGCTTCGTCGCCCCCAGCCACGGCACCGTCCGGCTCGACGGCGTGGATGTGCGCGAGTGGGACTTGCGGGCCCTGCGGCGGCAGTTTGCGATCGTCAGCCAGGATGTGGTGATGCTCAACGACACGGTGCTGACCAACGTGGCGCTGGGCGACGACCATCCCGACGAGGCGCGCGTGCGCGCCGCGCTCGAGGCAGCCAACCTGGGCGACTGGTGGCCGACGCTGCCCCAAGGCCTGCAGACCGTCGTCGGCCACAACGCGGCCCAGTTGTCCGGCGGTCAGCGCCAGCGACTCGCCATCGCGCGCGCCATCTACAAGGACGCGCCGGTGCTGATCCTGGACGAAGCCACCTCCGCCCTGGACAACGAATCCGAGCGGCTGGTGCAGGAGGCCCTGGGCCGACTGATGGTCGGCCGCACCACGCTCGTGATCGCGCACCGCCTCTCGACCATCGCGCATGCCGACCGCATCGTCGTGCTGGAAGCCGGTCGGGTGATCGAGCAAGGCCGCCACAGCGAACTGCTGGCCGCCGGCGGGCTGTATGCCCGGCTCTATGCCCAAGGCAGCGGGGGCTGGCTGGACGATGGCGAAAGCCCGATCGCCGCCGCCGACGACGCGGCCTGAGCCGTGGCCGACCCGCTCACATCAGCACGATGTCGTACTGCTCCTGCGTCATGGTGCTTTCGCTCTGCAGCGAAATGGGCTTGCCGATGAAGTCCGACAGCCCCGCGAGGTGTTGGCTTTCCTCGTCCAGGAAGCGCTCGACCACCTGCGGCGCGGCGATGATGCGGAACTCGCGCGGGTTGAAGGCGCGCGCCTCGCGCAGAATCTCGCGCAGGATGTCGTAGCAAACGGTGCGCGTGGTGCGCACTCGGCCGCGGCCGTCGCAGGCCGGACAGGTTTCGGTCAGCATCTGTGCCAGCGATTCGCGCGTGCGCTTGCGCGTCATCTCCACCAGCCCCAGCTGCGAAAAGCCGCCGATCATCGTCTTGACGCGGTCGCGTGCGAGCTGCTTGCGCAGCTCGGCCAGCACGGCGTCGCGATGGTCGTCGCGCACCATGTCGATGAAATCGATGATGACGATGCCCCCCAGGTTGCGCAGCCGCAACTGGCGCGCGATCGCCTGGGCCGCCTCCAGGTTGGTGCGAAAGACCGTGTCGTCGAAGTTGCGCGCCCCGACGAAGCCGCCGGTGTTGACATCGATCGTCGTCAGCGCCTCGGTCTGGTCGAACACCAGGTAGCCGCCCGATTTGAGATCGACGCGGCGCCCCAGCGCGCGCTCGATCTCCTCGTCCACATGGTATTGGTCGAAAATGGGCCGCTCGCCGCGGTAGAGGACCAGCCGGTCCGCCACCTGCGGCGTGTACTCCTGGGCAAACGTCTGCAGGGCCGCAAACTGTTCGCGCGAATCCACCTGGATGGAGCGCGTTTGCGGCCCGGCCAGATCGCGCAGCACCCGCTGCACCAGGGTCAGATCCTCGTGCAGCAGCGCAGGGGGCGCCACCTGCACCGCCCGCTCGCGGATGCGGGCCCAGGTCTTGCGCAGGTAGGCGATGTCCTCGGCCAGTTCCTCGTCGCTGGCGTCCTCGGCGTTCGTACGCAGGATGAAGCCGCCCCCGCCGTCGCCGACCAGGGCGAGCAGGCGTTGGCGCAGCGCCTCGCGCTGGGCCGGCGGAATCTTCTGCGACACGCCGACATGCCCATCCTGAGGCAGAAACACCAGCAGCCGCCCCGCGATGCTGATCTGCGCGGTCAGCCGCGCGCCCTTGGTGCCGATCGGGTCCTTGAGCACCTGCACCAGGATCGACTGCCCTTCGAACACCTGGCGCTCGATGGGGGGCACGTTGGGGGCCTCGGGCTCGCCCGCGCGCACCGGGGCATGGCGGGCGTTGATCTGCGGCAACAGATCGGCCACGTGCAAAAACGCCGTGCGCTCCAGCCCAATGTCGATGAACGCGGACTGCATGCCAGGCAGCACCCGCTGCACCCGCCCCACATAGATGTTGCCCACCAGACCGCGCTCCAGCGCGCGCTCCAGCAGCACCTCCTGCACCGCGCCCTGTTCGATGAGAGCGACGCGGGACTCCTGCGGGGACCAGTTGATGAGGATGTCGTGCTGGGCCATGGTGGCCGACAGCTTACCGCAGAGACAGACCGGCGCGACGCAGCAGCTCGGCCGTCTCGTATGCCGGCAGGCCCATGATGCCGGTGTAGCTGCCGGTGATGCGCCGCGCCCACAGGCCGGCGCGGCCCTGAATGCCGTAGGCGCCCGCCTTGCCGAACGGCTCGCCGGTGGCGATGTAGGCCGCAATGTCCTCCGCCATCAGGGGCTTGAAGGTGACCGTGGAACGGTTGACCGCCAGCCACTCACGTCGCCCGCGCGCGACCGCCACCGCGGTGAGCACCTGGTGGCGCCGGCCCGACAGGCGCTGCAGCATGCGGGCCGCGTCTGCGGCGTCCACCGGCTTGCCGAGGATGTCGCCCCCGTCCGCCACAGTGGTGTCGGCACACAGAACCAAACCGGCCGGCCAGCCCCGGCGTTGGCGCCGGGCCTCCGCCGCCCGCAGCTTGAGGCGGGTGACGCGCCGCACATAGGCCAGCGGCGCCTCCCCGGGCTGCACGCACTCCAGCGCCTCGGGGTCCTCATGGGCATCCGGCAGCAGCGGCACGGCGGTCACACCCCACTGCTCCAGCAACTGACGGCGGCGCGGGCTTTGCGACGCCAGGTACACCCATGGGCGATCATCGGTGGGCAAGTCGGGTTGGGCCTTGGTCATTCGCGGTGATAGGGGTGGCCCGTGTTGATGGACCACGCCCGGTAGAGTTGTTCGATGAGCAGCACACGCGCCAGGGCGTGCGGCAAGGTCAGGTCGGACAGGCGCAGCCGGTGCTGGGCGGCCTGGCGCAGCGCAGGATCCAGCCCATCCGGTCCGCCAATCACGAAAGCGATATCGACGCCGTCGAGCTGCCACTGCCGCAGGCGCTGCGCCAGCTCCACGGTGGTGCAGCGGTCGCCGCGCTCGTCCAGCACGACCAGGCGGGCGCCTTTTGGGCAGGCGGCCTCCAGGCGCTGGCGCTCGGCGGCCATCAGCGCTTCGGCAGGTTTGCCGCTGGTGCGCGGCTCCGCCTTGACGGTGCGCAAATGCACCCGCGCCTCGGGCGGAAAGCGCTTGGCGTAATCCTCGTAAGCCGCCTCGGCCCAGTCGGGCATGCGCTGGCCCACGGCCAGCAAATGCCACTTCATGCGGCGTCGTCGGCCGCCGGTCGGCGGGGCCGCGACGCGGACGCCCGCGGGGCGGCGGCCGCGCCAGCCGATGGGGTGGCGGCACGCGGGGACGCCCGGCGCAGGCGCACCGGCTTGCCGCCCCAGATCTCTTCCAGCCGGTAGTACTGGCGGATGGCGGGCTGCATCACATGCACGACGGCAGAGCCGCAGTCCACGATGATCCACTCGCCGTTGTCCTCCCCCTCGACCCGCGGTTTGGCAAACCCGGCCTCGGCCACTTTGTCGCGCACGCTGGCGGCCAGTGCCTTGGCCTGGCGGTTGGAGGTGCCGCTGGCGATGATGACCCGCTCGAACAGCGGCGTAATCGCCTCGGTGTTGAAGACTTGAATGTCCTGGGCCTTGACGTCCTCGAGGCCGTCGACGATGGCGCGCTGGAGTTTCTGGATCTGGCGTTGGGCGGCGGTGTCGGTCATGGAATCAGTGTGTCAAGCGGCCGGCCCCTGCGTCGCCGCATAGAGCCGATGATCGGAAATATACCGCGCGACGGCAGGCGACACCAGCGCCGTCACATCCGGGGCAGGCGCCGCGTCGCTCGAACCGGGTGGCGGGCATGCCTGGCGCCACCGGTCGCGCACGGCCGTGGCGCTCAGATCTGTCGGGGGCAGATCGAGCGCGACGAAAGGCAGCCCCACCTGGGCCAGATCGGACAGCGGCGCACCATTCCCGGCCAGCGGCCGGTTGGCCACGGCCACCGTCGCCCAGCGCAGGATATCCTCCCAGCGCCGCCAGGTGCGAAAGGCCAGCCACTGATCAGCCCCCATGACCACGAACAGCGCCGCACCGGGATACTCGGTGCGCAGTTCGGCCAGGGTGTCCACGGTGTACGTGGGGCCGTCACGGGCAATCTCACGCCCATCCACCACCACCCCGGGCAAGCCGGCAAAAGCCAGGCGGCACATCGCCAGTCGGTGCCGCGCGTCGGTCAGGGGACGGGCCTTGTGCCAGGCCTGCCCGGTGGGCAGGATCAGCAGGATGTCGAGCGCGAGTTGCCGCAGCGCCGCCTCGGCCAGGGCCCGGTGCGCGCGGTGGGGCGGGTCGAATGCGCCGCCGTACACACCAATGCGGCGCGCAGCAGGGGCGCACACGGTGGCAGCACCGGTCACAGCCAGTCGCGGCGCACCAGAAATTCGGTCACCAGCCGATGCTCGGGCGTGCCGGGCTGGGGCCGCTCGTCATACGCCCAGCGCACCAGCGGCGGCATGGACAGCAGAATGGACTCGGTGCGCCCGCCCGACTGCAACCCGAAGTGCGTCCCCCGGTCCCAGACCAGGTTGAACTCGACATAGCGGCCGCGACGGTAGAGCTGAAACTGGCGTTCGCGCTCGCCGTAGGGCGTGCCGACGCGGCGCTGCACGATGGGCAGGTAGGCGTGCAAAAAGGCGTCGCCCACGGCGCGCGTCATCGCAAAACCGCCCTCGAAGCCCAGCTCCGAAAAGTCGTCGTAAAAAATCCCGCCGATGCCGCGCTGCTCGCCGCGGTGGCGCAGACAGAAGTAATCGTCACACCAGGCCTTGAAGCGCGGGTACTTGTCGGCACCAAACGGCGCCAGCGCCTGCGCGCAGGTGCGGTGGAAATGCACCGCATCCTCCTCGAAACCGTAGTAGGGCGTGAGGTCCATGCCGCCGCCAAACCAACTCACCGCCTCGCCACCGCGGGCCGGGCGTGCCGTGATCATGCGCACATTCATGTGCACGGTGGGCACATAGGGGTTGCGCGGGTGAAACACCAGCGACACCCCCAAGGCCTCGAACGGCGCACCAGCCAACTCGGGCCGGTGCTGCGTGGCCGACGGAGGCAGCTTCGGGCCGCTGACGTGCGAAAACCCGCAGCCGGCGCGCTCGAACACCTCGCCACCCTCCAGGATCTGCGTCACGCCGCTGCCCTGCAGCGCCTCCCCCGGCGCCTTCTCCCAGGCGTCGGACAGGAAGGAGCGGCCGTCGATTTCGGAAATGGCACTGGCGATGCGTTGCTGCAAACCCAACAGGTATTCGCGCATCTGGGTCACGGGCTCGTGGGCCATGGTTGCCTCCTCGGGAACGCTGCGGACGGCCAGCCTGCCCGGCCGTGGGCGCAGGTGCGTTCAGCCGGCCTGGCGCGCCAGCGCGCGGTGGCCGATGTCGTGTCGATACTGCATGCCGTCGAAGTCGATGCCGCGCACCAGCGCATACGCGCGGTCGCGGGCCGCGGCAACGTCGGTCCCCAGCGCGGTGGCGCACAGCACGCGCCCGCCACTGGTCACCAACTGCCCCTGCTGCAGCGCGGTGCCCGCGTGGAAGACGACAGCATCCGCCGCATCCACCGGCAGCGCGGTGATGGCATCCCCCTTGCGGGGGGTGAGCGGGTAGCCGGCCGCCGCCACCACCACACCCAGAGCGACGCGCGGGTCCCACTCCAGGGAGATGGTGTCCAGCCGCCCGTCGGTCGCCGCCAGCAACACCTCCACCCAATCGCTGCGCAGGCGCATCAGGATGGGCTGCGTCTCGGGGTCGCCCATGCGGCAGTTGAACTCCAGCGTCTGGATGCTGCCATCCGGCGCCACCATCAATCCCGCATACAAAAAGCCCGTGTACGGCATACCCTCGGCCGCCATGGCGCGCACGGTCGGCTCGATCACCTCGCGCAGGGCACGCGCATGCACCGCGGGCGTGACGACGGGAGCGGGTGAATAGGCGCCCATCCCGCCGGTGTTGGGCCCGGCGTCGCCGTCCAGCAACCGCTTGTGGTCCTGGCTGGTGGCCAGCGGCAGCACGTGGGTGCCATCCACCAGCACGATGAAGCTGGCTTCCTCGCCCTGCAGGTAGGACTCGATGACCACGCGCGCGCCGTCCACGTTGTGCTGCACGCCCAGGCGGTTGTCCACCAGCATGAAGTCGATCGCCTCGTGCGCCTCGGCGGCGGTCATGGCCACCACCACGCCCTTGCCCGCCGCCAGGCCATCGGCCTTGACGACGATGGGGGCGCCCACCCGGTCCACGTAAGCGTGCGCCGCTGCGGGGTCGGAGAAGGTCTCGTGCGCCGCCGTGGGGATGCCATGGCGCTGCATGAACGCCTTGGCAAAAGCCTTGGAGCTTTCGAGCTGGGCGGCCGCCCGCGTCGGGCCGAAGATGCGCAGGCCCGCGGCCCGAAACACATCCACGATGCCGGCGGCCAGCGGGGCTTCCGGCCCCACCACCGTCAGGCCGATGCGATTGGCCAACGCCCAATCGCGCAAGGCCTCGACGTCGGTGATCGGGACATTGACCAAATCCGGATCGCGCGCGGTGCCACCATTGCCGGGCGCGACAAACACCCGTTCCGCGCGCGGGGATTGTTTGAGCTTCCACGCCAGCGCGTGTTCGCGGCCGCCGCCGCCGACGACCAGCACCCGAATGCGTTCGCTCATTCCGGCAGTTCCGCGTTGTGGAAGACGTCTTGCACGTCATCCAGGTCTTCGATGGCGTCGAGCAGCTTTTGCATGCGCTGCGCGTCCTCGCCCTCCAGCACCACGGTGTTGGAGGGCCGCCACGTGATGTCGGCCATCGCAGGCGTCAGCCCTGCGGCCTGCAGCGCGTCGCGCACCGCCTCGAACTGCGCCGGCGCGGTCAGCACCTCGATCGAGCCGTCCTCCTGCGTGATCACATCGTCGGCGCCGGCCTCCAAGGCGATTTCCATCACCTTGTCCTCGCTGGTGCCGGGCTCGAAGACGATCTGCCCGCAGTGCTGGAACTGGAACGCCACCGACCCCTCGGTGCCCAGGTTGCCGCCGTGCTTGCTGAAGACGTGACGCACCTCGGCCACCGTGCGCACGCGGTTGTCGGTCATGCAGTCGACGATCACCGCTGCGCCGCCGATGCCGTAGCCCTCGTAGCGCACCTCTTCGTAGTTGACGCCTTCGAGGTTGCCAGTGGCCTTGTCGATGTTGCGCTTGATGGTGTCGGCCGGCATGTTGGCGGCCTTGGCCTTGTCGATGGCCAGTCGCAGGCGCGGGTTGGCGGCCGGGTCACCGCCGCCCTGGCGCGCCGCGATCATGATCTCTCGCACCACGCGCGTCCAGATGCGCTGGCGCTTCTCGTCCTGGCGCGCCTTGCGGTGCTGAATGTTGGCCCACTTGGAGTGTCCTGCCATGCAAACCTCGTCGATTCCGTCGCGATAATCGGGTCAGGCTGACCGTTGGGGTAACCCGTTATTCTACGCGGCCCCCTGCTGCGCCTGCCGGCGGTCAGCCGCGCGTGACGCCTTTCCTACCCTGACGACCCGGACACCCTGCCATGACCGAGCCGATCCTGATCGCCCGCCGCGACGCCGTCGAATGCCTGCTGCTGCCCGACAAGGCCAACCGCCACGGCCTCATCACCGGCGCCACCGGCACCGGCAAGACCGTCACCCTGCAGACGCTGGCCGAGGGTTTCTCGCGCCTGGGTGTGCCGGTGTTCATGGCCGACGTCAAGGGCGACCTGACCGGCATCAGCCAGCCGGGGCGCATCGAGGGCAAGCTGGCGCAGGTGCTGGCGGACCGCGGCATCGCGCCGCCGCCGCCCACCGCCTGCCCGGTGACGCTGTGGGACGTGTTCGGCGAGCTGGGCCACCCGGTGCGCGCCACGATCAGCGACATGGGACCGCTGCTGCTGGCGCGCATGCTCGGCCTCAACGACACCCAGGCGGGTGTGCTCAACCTGGTGTTCAAGATCGCCGACGACCAGGGCCTGCTCCTGCTGGACCTGAAGGACCTGCGCGCGATGCTGCAGCACGTCGGCGACAACGCCCGGCAGTACACCACCGAGTACGGCAACATCAGCGCGGCCAGCATCGGTGCCATCCAGCGCGGGCTGCTGGCGTTGGAGCAGCAGGGGGCGGACCGTTTTTTTGGCGAGCCGATGCTCGACATCGCCGACCTGATGCAGACCGTGGACGGCCGTGGCGTGGTCAACATTCTGGCCGCCGACAAGCTGCTCAACGCGCCGCGCTTGTACGGCACCTTTTTGCTGTGGCTGCTGTCGGAGCTGTTCGAGGCGCTGCCCGAGGTGGGCGACCTGGACAAGCCCAAGCTGGTGTTTTTCTTTGACGAGGCGCACCTGCTGTTCGAAGACGCCCCCAAGGTGCTGGTGGAGCGCATCGAACTGGTGGTGCGACTGGTGCGCTCCAAGGGTGTGGGCGTGTACTTCGTCACTCAGAATCCGCTCGACATCCCGGACAGCGTGCTGGGCCAGTTGGGCAACCGCATTCAGCACGCGCTGCGGGCCTTTACCCCGCGCGACCAGAAGGCCGTCAAAGCCACCGCACAGACGATGCGGCCCAAGGCCGGGCTGGACATCGAGGCCGCGATCACCGAATTGGCCGTGGGCGAGGCTCTGGTCAGCCTGCTCGACGCCAAGGGCCGCCCCAGCGAAACCGAACGGGTCTGGGTCATGCCCCCAGGCAGCCGCCTGGGGCCGGTAACGCCGCAGGAGCGCCAAGCGCTGCTGCGCGGCTCGCTGGTCGCGGGCGTGTATGACCAGGCGGTGGACCGCGAAAGCGCCTACGAGCGGCTGCGCGCCAGCCACCAGGGCGCTCAGCCGCCGCGCGACGGTGCGGTCACCACCGGCTCGACGGCCGCCACGCCCCAGTCGGCATCAGCCGATTCCACCGGCCTGGGCGCCCGCGTGGGCGAAGTCCTGTTTGGCCGCACCGGCCCGCGCGGCGGGCAACACGACGGGCTGGTCCAGGCGGTCGTCAAGACCGCAGTGCGCGAGATTGGCGCCAACCTGGGCCGCCAGCTCGTGCGCGGGCTGCTGGGCGGCCTGGTCGGCGGCAGCACCCGGCGGCGCTGAGTCGCATGAGCCGCCGCCCCCGGGTTTGTGCCCTCCCCGTCGGGCACGGCGCCGGCCTACACTGGGCGCCCATGCATCGGCACTGCAGGAGACACTCGGAATGACCACCTGGCTGGCCGTCGTTGGGTGGGCCCTGGCCATCGCGCTGGGAGTCGGTTGGTGGCGTGAGCGACAGGAGCGCCAGCGGGCTGGCGTCTTGTTGCAAGACGAGCAACGCTGGATCTCGGAGCTGTTCGACCGGCTGAACATCGCGCACTGGCGGCGCAACCTGGATACGCAGACCCTGTGATGGTCGGACGTGTTCCGGCGCATGCACGGCATCGTACTGGACGAACCGGCCGAGCGCGAGCGCTCGCTGCGCCAGTTGGTGCCGGAGGACCGCGAGCGGGTGAATCGCGTGCTGGAAGAGTCTTACGCGCGCGGCAGCGGAGAGGCGGGCTACCGGATCCAGCAGCCAGACGGCCGCATCACCCACCACTTGTTGCGCACCGTCGTCACGCGCGAGCCGGCCACGGGGCAGCGCATCGCCTTTGGCGTCAACCTGGACATCAGCGAGCGAGTCCGGCTCGAGGCGGTTCTGCGCGAGCGGACCGCGTATCTGGAAGCCATCGTGCAAAACCTGCCGATGGGCCTGAGCGTGTTCGACCGCCAGCTCAAGCTGCGGGTCTGGAATGCGGAATTCGGGCGCGTGCTCGACTTGCCGCAAGAGCTGCTCCACGACGGGGTGGACTTCGACGACCTGATCCGGGTGCCGGCCCAGCGCGGCGAGTATGGAGCGGTAGACCCCGAGCAAGCAGTGGCGGAGCGCCGCCAGTTGGCGCTGCAGTTTCGCGCCCACCGGCTGGAGCGCACCCGCCCCAACGGCCGCACGCACCTGGTGATTGGCGAGCCGATCCTGCGCGATGGCGAGGTGGCGGGCTTCGTCACCACCTACACCGACATCACCGAGCAGAAGCAAGAGCGCGAGCGGCTGGCACAGGCACGCGACATCTTGCGCACGCTGGTGGACAACATCCCCGCCGGTGTGTCGATGGTCGATCGGGCGCTGCGCGTGCAGGTCTGGAATGATCGCCTGCTGGAGTTGCTGGACCTGCCCCGGCCGCTGTTCGACCAGCCCGATGTCACGTTGTTGGATTTGTTGCGCTACAACATCGAGCGCGGTGAGTATGGTCCCCAAGCCGATCCCGAGGGCCTGCTGGCCGAGATGCGCGAACGCGCCCTGCGTTTCGAGCCGCACGAGTTCGAGCGCGTCCGCCCGAATGGCCGGGTGCTGCACGTGCGGGGCCAACCGCTGGCCACAGGCGGCTTCGTCACCGTGTACACCGACGTCACCGAACGTCGCGCCGCGCAGGACACCATCGAGCGGCTGGCGCGCACCGACGCCCTCACCGGCCTGACCAACCGCCACGCGTTGCCGGTCGCGCTGGACCAGGCGCTGGCCGCGGCCGAGCGCGACGGGCGCCCGCTGGGCGTGCTGTTCATCGACCTGGACCGCTTCAAGGCCATCAACGACTCTCTGGGCCACGAAGCCGGCGACCAGGTGCTGGTGGAGGCGGCGCAGCGGCTGCGCTCCCGCCTGCGGGCCAGCGACATCGTCGCGCGCATCGGTGGCGACGAATTCGTCGTGGCCCTGACCGGCATGCAGGACGAGGCCGACGCCGCGCGGGTCGCGCTGCAGATCGTGCAAGCCATGTCGGAGCCCTTCACCGTCGACAACGGGGCCCATGGGGTGCTGCGCGCCTACGTCACGCCCTCGATCGGGATCGCCTGCTTCCCGCGGGACGGGCGCCGTGCTGCAGAGCTGCTGCGGCTGGCCGACATCGCGATGTACCACGCCAAGGGCGAAGGCGGCGCGGGGTGGCGCTACTACACCCCGGCCATGAACGAACAGGTCCTGCAGCGCATCGACCTGGAGGCGCGCCTGCGTGAGGCGATCGCCGGCGACGCCCTCGAGCTGTACTACCAGCCGATCCATGCGCTGCGTGACGGGATGCCGCTGATCGGGTTCGAGGCCCTGCTGCGCTGGCCGCAGGCGGATGGCGAGGTGCTGTCGCCGGCCGCCTTCGTGCCGATGGCCGAGCAGTCGGCCGACCTCATCGAGGCGCTGGGCCGCTGGGTGTGCACGGCGGTCGCTCACCAGCGGCAGCGTTGGCAGCACCTGTACCCGCAGTGGCCCCTGCTGCTCAGCATCAACCTGTCGGCGCGCCAGTTCGACCGCGAGGGGCTGGCCGAGCGCATCCGCGAGGCCTTCGCCGCGGCCGACCCCGAAAGCGCTGCGGCCGCGCTGCCCCTGCTCGGCATCGAATTCGAAATCACCGAGGGCGCCATGATGCGCGACCCGCGGCGCGCCGAAGCCGAGCTGTCGCGCCTGCGCGAACTGGGCGCGCGCATCGCGATCGACGACTTTGGCACGGGGTACTCGTCCTTGGCCTACCTCAAGCACCTGCCGATCGACCGGCTCAAAATCGACCGCACCTTCGTGCGGGATGTGGCCGACGATCCAGACGATGCCGCCATCGTCACCGCGGCCGTGGCCCTGGCGCACCGCCTGGGGCGCGAGACCGTGGCCGAAGGCGTGGAGACGGCCGCGCAACTGCACGCGCTGCGCCAAATCGGCTGCGACGCGGTGCAGGGCTTCGGACTGGGTCGGCCCATGCCGGCCCTGCAGGTCGGTGCCCATCTGCAGCGCGTGGCGCGCGGCGAGCATCTGGCGCTGTGGCAGGCCAACGCTCAACCGTCCGGCGCCAGCGAGGTGGCGTAGTCCATCAAATCGGCCAGGATCGCCTGCGCCCGCTCGTCATCACGCTCGACGGCCCCTTCGGCCAAGGCATCCAGCCGCTCCAGATAGGCCGACAATGGCGTGAGGCCACCCGTGCCGTCCACCAACCGGGCCCGACAGTAGGCGCGCCAGCGCAAGCGCTCATCGTCGCTCAGCGACTCCGGGTGATTGCGAGCGCGGAAGCGAAACACCAGTTCCGGCAACCGGGGGTCATCGAACCCCGCCCGCTGCCACGCCGGATCACCGGGATCGAGCCGGCGCAGCCGCGCCAGTCGCCGGCGGTCCTCGTCACCGACGAAACCGTCGTACAGCGCCCCGTCCACATCGGCCGGCCCGGACGGCGATTCACGCCCAAACAACGCGGTCCACAGCGCACCCAGATCGGGCAGGCCGGCGGCATAGGCCGCATGCCGCTCGATGAGCCCCAGATCCAGCCCGAAACGCTCGGCGGCCCCCTCTTTCAGCACCGCCGGATTGCTGACCACCATGGGCGAGCGGTTGAGGTGGATGCTCTTGAGCGGCAGCCGCCGCACCCCCTCGGGCAAATCCGACTGGCGCGTGAACAGGCGCAAGCGGGCATCCTCCGGCCGCAAATCGATCAGCTCGCGCGGGTCGTGGGCCAGATCCCAGGCCAGTACCTCGTTGCGGTTGAACGGATGGCTGGCCAGTGGCCACATCACCGCCAGGCAGCCCCGCTCGGGGGAAAACTGGCCCGACACATGCACGAACGGGCGCGCCTGGCCCGCCAGCGCGGGCAGGCCCAGCACCTGCATCACGCGATCGCGCCGGCGCAACCCGAAGGCGTAGTCGAACAGCCGAGGCTGGCGCTCGCGGATCAGGCGCGCCACCGCCACCGTGGCCAGCACATCCGACAGGGCGTCGTGCGCCTGAGCATGGGCCAGGCCGTTGGCCGCCGTCAGATCCTCGAGGCGAAAACTCGGCCGCCCGTCGGGGTGGCGCGGCCACTCGATGCCTTGCGGGCGCAGCGCCCAGGTCATGCGCACCACGTCCAGCAGATCCCAGCGGCCGCAGCCGTTGCGCCACTCCCGGCCATAGGGATCGAGCAGATTGCGCCACAACAGGTGGCGCGTGAACTCGTCGTCGAAGCGGATGGAGTTGTAGCCCACGCCGACGGTGCCGGGACGCTCCAGCTCGGCCAGGATGGATTCGGCAAAAGCTCGCTCGGTGACGCCGCGCTCCAAGCAGATCTGGGGCGTGATGCCGGTGATCAGGCAGCTTTCCGGATCGGGCAGATAGTCCGGCCCCGGCCGGCAGTACCAGATGACGGGCTCACCGATCGGGTTGAGCTGGGCATCGGTGCGCAGGCCGGCAAACTGGGCGGGCCGATCCCGTCGGGCGTCGGCGCCAAAGGTCTCGTAATCGTGCCAAAAAAAGGTGTGGGCGGTCTGGGTCACCCCGGCATCCTAACCGGTGCGCGGCGCTGGTCAGGTCGGGGCACATGGGCCCACGGGAGCGTGGTTTGGCGTACAGTGGGGCCATGTCGCTTGCCGTCGCCGCATCAGCCACCCTCCACACCGCCGTCGTCCCCTGTCCCCTGGGGGACGTGCGGGTCGCCATCAGCGCGGCTGGCCTGTGCGCCGTCTCGCTGGGCACCACGGACGACGCCTGGCGGGCCGATCTGCGCCGGCGTTTTCCGCGCACGACCCTCGCAGACGGCCAGGGCACGCACCGGGCGTGGGCGGACGCGGTCGCCGCGCTCATCGAAACCCCCGGGCGCGATTTCGCCCTGCCGCTGGACATCCGCGGGACCGCCTTCCAGCAGCGCGTCTGGGCGGTGCTGCGCACCATTCCCGCAGGCCAGACCCTGTCCTACGGCGAGGTGGCCCGTCGTCTGGACGCCCCGCGCGCCACGCGGGCTGTCGCGCAGGCCTGCGGCGCCAACCCGCTGGCGGTGGTGATTCCCTGCCACCGGGTGATCGCCAGCGACGGCCGTCTGACGGGCTACCGCTGGGGGCTCGAACGCAAACGCGCACTGCTGCTGCGCGAGGGCGCACAGCCACGCGCCTGACCCCACCCAGGCCCCGGGGCTGGCCCGGGGCGACCGAGGTCAGTCGGCCGTGGCCTCTTCCGGTTCGGCCGGTTCGGCCTTGCGGTCTTTCTTCGGCAACGGCTGGATGTCGAGCTTGACCTGCGGCTCGCCGCCACCCTCGGGCGTCTCGACGTCCACCGTCAGGCGCCCACCGTCGACCAGCCGGCCGAACAGCAGCTCGTCCGCCAGCGCGCGCCGGATCGTGTCCTGGATCAGGCGTTGCATCGGGCGCGCGCCCATCAGCGGATCGAAGCCCTTCTTCGCCAAGTGCCTGCGCAGCGCGTCGGTGAAGGTGACCTCGACCTTCTTCTCGGCCAGCTGCTGCTCCAGCTGCAGCAGGAACTTGTCCACCACGCGCAGGATGACCTGCTCGTCCAGCGGCTTGAAGCTGACGATGGCATCCAGCCGGTTGCGGAACTCCGGCGTGAACAGGCGCTTGATGTCGGCCATCTCGTCGCCGGCCTGGCGCTGCGTCGTGAAGCCGATGGTGGACTTGTTCATCGTCTCGGCGCCGGCGTTGGTCGTCATGATGATGATGACGTTGCGGAAGTCGGCCTTGCGCCCGTTGTTGTCGGTCAGCGTGCCGTGGTCCATCACCTGCAGCAGCACGTTGAAAATGTCCGGGTGTGCCTTCTCGATCTCGTCGAGCAGCAGCACGCAGTGCGGCTTCTTGGTGATGGCCTCGGTCAGCAGCCCGCCCTGGTCGAAGCCGACGTAGCCCGGCGGCGCGCCGATCAGGCGGCTGACCGCATGGCGCTCCATGTACTCCGACATATCGAAGCGGATCAGCTCGATGCCCAGAATGTAGGCGAGCTGCTTGGCCGCCTCGGTTTTGCCGACACCCGTGGGACCGCTGAACAGAAACGCCCCAATCGGCTTGTCCGGCTTGCCCAGGCCCGAGCGCGCCATCTTGACGGACGAGGCCAAGGCCTCCAGGGCCTTGTCCTGGCCGAACACGACGGCCTTGAGGTCGCGCTCCAGGTTCTGCAGCTTGCCGCGGTCGTCGCTTGAGACGCTGGCGGGCGGGATGCGCGCGATCTTGGCCACGATCTCCTCGATCTCGGCCTTGCCGATGGTCTTTTTGCGCTTGGACGGCGCGACGATGCGCTGCGCCGCCCCGGCCTCGTCGATGACGTCGATGGCCTTGTCGGGCAAGTGGCGGTCGTTGATGTACTTGGCCGACAGCTCGGCCGCGGCCTGCAGCGCGGCGGCGGCGTACTTGACGCTGTGGTGCTCCTCGAAGCGCGACTTCAGACCCTTGAGGATCTCGATCGTCTGCTCCACCGTGGGCTCGACCACGTCCACCTTTTGGAAGCGCCGCGACAGCGCCGCGTCTTTCTCGAAGATGCCGCGGTACTCGGTGAAGGTGGTCGCACCGATGCACTTGAGCTGGCCACTGGACAGCGCCGGCTTGAGCAGGTTGGAGGCGTCTAGCGTGCCGCCCGAGGCTGCCCCCGCCCCGATCAGGGTGTGGATTTCGTCAATGAAGAGGATGGCGTTGGGCTTGTCCTTGAGCGCCTTGAGCACGCCTTTCAGGCGCTGTTCGAAATCGCCGCGATATTTGGTACCGGCCAGCAGCGCCCCCATGTCCAGGGAATACACCGTCGCATCGGCCAGCACATCGGGCACGTCTTTTTGCACGATGCGCCAAGCCAGCCCTTCGGCAATGGCGGTCTTGCCCACACCGGCCTCGCCCACGAGCAGCGGGTTGTTCTTGCGCCGGCGGCACAGAATCTGGATGACCCGCTCGACCTCGTAATCCCGTCCGATCAGCGGGTCGATCTTGCCGTCCCTGGCCGATTGGTTGAGGTTCTGGGTGAACTGCTCCAGCACGGACGCCTTCTCGTTGCCCTTGGCCTCGCTGGCCTCTTCGTTTTCGGCGGCGCTGCCCTCGCTGGACTTGGCAGGCTCGGGCGACTCGCCCTTGCGGATGCCGTGCGCGATGTAGTTGACCACGTCCAGCCGGGTGATGCCCTGCTGGTGCAGGTAATACACCGCGTGCGAGTCCTTCTCGCCGAAGATGGCCACCAGCACATTGGCGCCCGTGACCTCTTTTTTGCCGTTGCCGGTGGACTGCACATGCATGATGGCGCGCTGAATCACGCGCTGGAAACCCAGCGTCGGTTGCGTGTCCACCTCGTCCGTCCCCGCCACGGTGGGCGTGTTGTCCTTGATGAAGGTGGTCAGCGACTTGCGCAGATCGTCGATGTTGGCGTTGCAGGCGCGCAGCACCTCGGCGGCGCTGGGATTGTCCAGCAGCGCCAGCAGCAGATGCTCGACCGTGATGAATTCGTGCCGCTGCTGCCGGGCCTCGACAAAGGCCATGTGCAAGCTGACTTCAAGTTCCTGGGCAATCATGGGGCACTTCCTTCACTTCGGGGTTCAACTGTAGCGCGATGCATCCACCGGCACACTCGGGTATGTGGGGCGGCGCCCTCGTTATTCAACGGGTTCCGCCACGCACTGCAGCGGATGCCCCGCCGCCCGTGCGGCCTGGGTGACCTGTTCGACCTTGGTGGCGGCGACATCGCGGGTATAGACGCCGCACACGCCGCGCCCGTGCACGTGGATCTTGAGCATGATTTGCGTGGCCGTCTCGCGGTCCTTGTTGAAAAACTCCTGCAGCACGCGCACGACGAACTCCATCGGTGTGAAGTCGTCGTTGAGCAGGACGACCTGGTACATCTTGGGCGGCTGCACGCGCTGGCGGCGACGCTCCAACACCACCGCATCGCCGCCGCCGGGCACGCTCGGGGTCAGATCGGGTTGTTTTGGTGTCGTGGCCATGGCGATCATTCTGCAATAAATTCGGCACCCCCACATGGGGCGCGGCTTGGCCGTCCGTCGCCCAAAAAACGCCGCCGCCCCTGGGGGCGGCGGCAGCGTGGGTGGCACGGGATTTCGCCCGACCGGGACGGCGGACGGCGCGGGCGACGCGGCCCGCGCGGCGGTCACATGTGGTCGATCATGACCTGACCGAAGCCCGAGCACGACACCTGCGTGGCGCCTTCCATCAGGCGCGCGAAGTCGTAGGTGACCTTCTTGCTCTGAATGGCCTTTTCCATGCTGCTGATGATGAGGTCGGCGGCCTCTTTCCAGCCCATGTGGCGCAGCATCATCTCGGCCGAGAGAATCTCCGAGCCCGGGTTGACGTAGTCCTTGCCGGCGTACTTGGGCGCCGTGCCGTGCGTGGCCTCGAAACAGGCCACGCTGTCGGACAGGTTGGCACCCGGGGCGATGCCAATGCCGCCCACCTGCGCCGCCAGCGCGTCGGAGATGTAGTCGCCGTTGAGGTTGAGCGTGGCGATCACCGAGTATTCGGCCGGGCGCAGCAGGATCTGCTGTAGGAAGGCGTCGGCGATCGAGTCCTTGACGACGATGTCCTTGCCCGTCTTGGGGTTCTTGAACTTGCACCACGGGCCACCGTCGATCGGCTCGGCACCGAACTCCCGCTGCGCCAGCGCATAGCCCCAGTCACGGAAGCCGCCTTCCGTGTACTTCATGATGTTGCCTTTGTGCACCAGGGTGACCGAGGGCTTGTCGTTGTCGATCGCGTACTGGATCGCCTTGCGCACCAGGCGCTCGGTCCCCTCGATCGAGACCGGCTTGATGCCGATGCCCGAGGTCTCCGGGAAGCGGATCTTGGTCACGCCCATCTCTTCGATGAGAAACTTGATCAGCTTCTTGGCTTTGTCGCTCTGCGCCGGGTATTCGATGCCAGCGTAGATGTCTTCGGAGTTCTCGCGGAAAATGACCATGTCGGTCTTTTCCGGCTCCTTCAGCGGGCTGGGCACGCCCTTGAAGTAGCGCACCGGGCGCAGGCAGACGTAGAGGTCGAGCTCCTGGCGCAGCGCGACGTTGAGCGAGCGGATGCCGCCGCCAACCGGGGTGGTCAGCGGGCCTTTGATGGATACCACGTACTCCTTGAGGGCATGCAGGGTTTCCTCCGGCAGCCAGACGTCGGGTCCGTAGACTTTGGTGGACTTCTCGCCCGCATAGACCTCCATCCAGTGGATCTTGCGCTTGCCGCCATAGGCCTTGGCCACCGCCGCATCCACCACCTTGATCATGACCGGGGTGATGTCGAAGCCGGTCCCGTCCCCCTCGATGTACGGGATGATCGGGTTGTCCGGCACGTTGAGCGACATGTCGGCGTTGACGGTGATCTTCTGGCCTTCAGCGGGCACTTGGATGTGCTGATACATGTGCGGGGTCTCCGTAGGGCGTAACGCGCCGCAGCACCGGGTGGGCGCTGGGCTCTAGAATCGATTCTATCGACAAAACCTCCGTGGACCTGACGCCATGCCTGCCCCGCTCCGTCCGCCGGCCGCCCTTCACCGTCGCCCTCGGTACCGCCGGTGGCAACGCGATCGGCACCCGGTAGCCGCGGGGGCCTGGGCGGCGCTGGCCCTGGCCGTGGGGCTGTGCGCGACACCCGCGGCGGCGGCGCAGCCCCCTGCCGCCGAGCGGGCTCAGACTGCCCAGATGGACCTGCCGCGCGTGTCGCTGCGCGCCGGGATGCACCTGATCGATGCGCAGGTGGCGCTGACACACGAGCAGCGCTCGATCGGCCTGATGTGGCGGCGGGAGCTGGCCGCCAACGAAGGGATGCTGTTCGTCTTCGAGGCGCCGGCGGTGCAGTGCTTTTGGATGCGCAACACCTATGTGCCGCTGACGGCCGCCTTCGTCGCGGACGATGGCCGCATCGTCAACCTTGCGGACATGCGCCCGCTCGACGAGACCAGCCACTGCTCGCGCGAGCCCGTGCGCTATGTGCTCGAGGTCGCGCAGGGCTGGTTTGCCAAACGGGGCATCGGCGCCGGCTTTCGGCTGGCGGGCGGGCCGTTTGGCGGACGCTGACGGAGGCCACCCTCTTTGTCCGCTACCCAGCCGGAAACGACGAGGGGGCGGTCAAGCCACCCCCTCGAAAGCGCAGCCCCTCCATTCGAACGGGCCAGGGCGTCGTGCCGTCAGGCGTAGTTGGCCTGCGCGAAGTCCCAGTTGACCAGCTTGTCGAGGACGGTCTCGACGAACTTCTGGCGCAGGTTGCGGTAGT